>NZ_JBBMQL010000002.1:0-617594 GCF_038900015.1 Sulfitobacter sp. AS92 | reverse complement strand
CGCCCATGTGGCGCGCCTTTTTGCATTGGGCGTCATCTTTCCAAAAGATTTGCCGCCACTGTCTTTGCCCAAAGCACGCCCGGAATCTAATATAGAAATGGAGAAACAACGGACCGATAAGCCGCCACAACGGCGGCACGGCTTGTTCCATCGCAGCGGCTGGCCTATAGAGTGGCGCAAACGCATTGCCAAAACGAGGTATTCATGGCCGGTCACTCCAAATGGGCAAACATTCAGCATCGCAAGGGCCGTCAGGACAAGCTGCGCGCCAAGGTGTTTTCCAAACTTTCCAAGGAAATCACCATCGCGGCCAAGATGGGCGACCCTGACCCGGAAAAGAACCCGCGTCTGCGCATGGCTGTGAAAGAGGCCAAGGGCCAGTCCATGCCCAAGGACAACATCGAACGCGCGATCAAGAAGGCAATCGGCGGCGAGGGCGAGGATTACGAGGAAATCCGGTATGAGGGCTATGGCCCGAACGGCGTGGCAGTGATCGTTGAAGCGATGACCGACAACCGCAACCGCACCGCCTCGACCGTGCGCTCGACCTTTACCAAGAACGGCGGCAATCTGGGCGAAACCGGTTCGGTCGGCTTTATGTTTGAGCGCAAGGGCGAGGTGATCTACCCCGCCGCCGTCGGCGACGCGGACACTGTAATGATGGCGGCGATTGAGGCCGGGGCCGAGGATGTGGAAAGCTCTGAAGACGGCCATGTGATCTATTGCACGGATACCGATCTTAACGATGTCTCGACAGCGCTTGAGGCGGAACTAGGCGAGTCTGAATCGACCAAACTGATCTGGCGTCCGACCACCACCACCGAGATGGACCTTGAGGCCATGGAAAAGCTGATGAAGCTGGTCGATGCGCTTGAGGAAGACGACGACGTGCAGCGCGTCACCACGAACTTTGAGGCCTCCGACGAGGTTATGGCGCAGCTTTAACGCGTCTCTTGCACCAGCGCCTCGCGCGCCGCAGCCCTTATGGCAGCGGTGAGCGGGGCCAGCGCGGGCGCCATGATCCGCGCCACTTGCCAATAGAGCGGCACATCCAACGGCAGAGCCTCGTCGAGCGAGACAAGACGGCCCTTCTTCATATCGTCAGCCACCAGCGGGGCAGGGTTCATGCCCCAGCCCAAGCCTTCGCGCGCCGCCGCCACAAATCCGTGACTTGAGGGCAGATGGTGGCTGGGCGGGGTGAGCCGCTGGCCGGTTTTCTGCAACAGCCAGCGCCCTTGCAACTGATCCTTGCGGTCAAAGGTGAGCATCGGTGCGCGGGCAAGCGCGGCGGGTGTGACGCCATCGGCGAACCAGTCTCTCACATAAGCGGGGCTGGCAGTTGCGTGATAGCGAAGCGCGCCTAAGGCCAGCACATTGCATCCCGGCGCCGCGCGGGCCTGTCCGGTGACTGCCGCGCTGACCTCTCCACGGCGTAGCCAGTCGGCAGATGTGTCCTGATCGTCGATCACCAAATCAAAGAGCATATCCGGTATCTGCGCCAAGGCCGGGATGAGCCATGTCGCCAGCACATCCGCAGGCACGGCGAGCCGAAGCCGAGGGGCGGTGACACTGTCGCTGGCCCCTAAAGCCTGCGCTTCCAGCAAGGCGACATCCTCGGCATGTTTGGCGAGCCGCTGGCCCAAAGGGGTTGGCGTGCAGGGCTGGCCACGCAGCACCAGGGTCGCACCCACCCGGTCCTCCAGAGACTTTAACCGTTGTGAGATCGCCGAAGGCGTCACCCCAAGCGCCGCCGATGCGGCATCGAAACTGCCGAGGCGCAGGATATAGGCAAGGGCGGTCAGTTGGGCACTGTCGAGCTGCATAAGTTTTGCTAATCCCGGCGAAAACTATTGAATTTGAGTAATCTGTACCGCCGCGGTAGGCAAAAGCAACCCAAGATAGGACGTCCCAATGCTGACCTCATTCCTCCCCGGCTTCGCTCTCAGCCTCACTCTCATCATGGCCATCGGCGCGCAGAACGCCTTTGTCCTGCGCCAAGGGCTGCGGCGCGAGTATGTGCTGGTGGTGGTGTTGGTCTGCGCCACCTCGGACGCGATCTTGATCACTGCCGGTGTGGCTGGCTTTGGCGCGCTGGCCGAAGCGGCACCGTGGTTCGGCCCATTGATGCGCTACGGCGGCGCGGCCTTCCTGCTGTGGTACGGTTGGCGCAATGCCGTGTCGGCATGGCGCGGCGGTGAGGGGCTGGAGGCCGAAGGTCAACCCACCCGCAGCTTGGGCAAGGCGGTACTGACGCTGCTGGCACTGACCTGGCTGAACCCACATGTCTATCTCGATACGTTGGTGCTGCTCGGGTCGATCTCGGCGCAATATCCTGATCGCTTGAGCTTTGGCATCGGCGCGGCTTTAGCCAGCTTCGTGTTTTTCTTTGCCCTTGGTTATGGCGCGCGGCTGCTTGCGCCGCTCTTTGCCAAGCCGCGCAGTTGGCAGGTTTTAGATGCACTGATCGCCTTGACCATGTGGGCAATTGCGCTCAAATTGCTTGCGATGTGAATAAAAGTGCCGCGGCCATCTTGCCCTTGGCAGCACTTTGGGAAAGGGTCGCGGCATGACACAAAACCCGGCCACCACCCCCGACATCCCCGTTCCCGCCAACCGCCCGCTAGTCGGGGTCTTTTGGATGCTGGTGACGGGGGCATGTTTCATCGGCGTGACCGCGCTGGTGAAATATATGGGGCCGCGCCTGCCTTCGGCAGAAGCAGCCTTTTTGCGCTACGCTATGGGATTGGTTTTCATCCTGCCGATGCTGCGGTCATTGTTGGCGACACCGGTCAGCAAACGGCAGTGGGGGCTGTTCGGGTTGCGTGGTTTTTTCCACGCGGGCGGGGTGATTTTGTGGTTCTACGCCATGACGCGCCTGCCGATTGCCGAAGTGACGGCGATGAACTACCTCGCGCCGATCTATGTCACCGTCGGCGCTGCGATTTTTCTGGGCGAAAAGCTCGCGGCGCGGCGCATTGTGGCCGTTTGTCTGGGGCTGGCGGGGGCGGCGATCATCCTGCGGCCCGGTTTCCGCGAAGTTTCAACCGGGCATTTGGCGATGTTGCTGGCAGCGGTGGTGTTTGCGGGCTCCTACCTCTTGGCCAAAGTGCTCGCCGATGAAGCGCGCCCGGTGATGATCGTCACCATGCTGTCGATCTTTGTGACCATCGGGCTTGCACCCTTTGCCTTCACCGTTTGGATCACGCCCACCGCGCAGGAATTGCTGATCCTCGCCGGCGTCGCCTTTTTCGCCACGGCGGGGCATTTCACCATGACGCTGGCCTTTGCCGCGGCCCCCGTGACGGTGACGCAGCCGGTGACTTTCCTGCAATTGATTTGGGCCACGATCCTTGGCGTCGTGGTCTTTGCCGAGCCGGTCGACATCTGGGTGGTGCTGGGCGGCGCGGTGATCTTGGGCTCGGTCACCTTTATTACTTGGCGCGAAGCGATGTTGAAACGGCAGGTCACGCCGCCCTCTCACGCCACGAAATTCTAACGGAGGCCGCGGCCTTCGGGAACTTGATTGACGCGTCAATAAAAAATCCCCTATCCTGAGGCAGTCGTCACTGCCCCAAGGACCCGAATCCAATGCCCAAAGTCGGAATGGAACCCATTCGCCGCTCTGCGCTGGTCAAGGCCACCATCGCCGAGATCGGTGAAGCTCAGTCGCTGGATGTGACGGTGAGCCAGATCGCCAAGCGGGCGGGCATGTCCAGCGCCCTGGCGCATCACTATTTCGGCGGCAAGAACCAGATTTTCCTCGCCGCGATGCGCCATATCCTGTCGGAATATGCGGCAGGCGTGCGTGAACGGCTGGCCACGGCCCGCACACCACATGACCGGGCGGCGGCGATCATCGTGGCCAGTTTCGACGACACCGGCTTTCACCCCGGCACGATTAGCGCGTGGATGACGCTTTATGCCCATGCCCGCACCAATCCCGAAACGCGGCGGCTGCTGACGGCTTACCAAAGCCGCCTGCGCTCCAACCTCACCCATGCGCTGCGGCCGATCAGCCCCCAACCCGAGGGCGACGCTGACACATTGGCGGCGCTGATTGATGGGCTCTATTTGAGGGCGGCACTGTCGGACAATGTCAGCGCCGCCGAAGCCATGACTCGCGCGCTCTATACCCTTGACCTGCTGCTGAAAGCGGCCCGCTGAACACCGCGGAGAAGGGCGGCATTGCCGCGCTCCGCCTCCTCGAACACTCCGCGCCTCAGGCAAGAAAGTATCTTTGATGTCTTATGATCCCCAACCCACAGCCAGCCATTTCATCGACGGCGCTTATGTCGAAGACACGAACGGCACGCCGATCCCGGTGATCTATCCCGCCACGGGCGAGACGATCGCGACGGTCTATGCCGCCACACCCGCGATCGTGGAACAAGCCATCACCTCGGCCCGCCGCGCACAGGCCGCCTGGGCCGCGATGACGGGCACCGAACGCGGCCGAGTGCTGCGCCGTGCCTCGGATATGATCCGCGAGCGCAACCACGATCTGTCGGTGCTGGAGACCTATGACACTGGCAAACCTTACCAGGAAACCTCCGTCGCCGATGCCACCAGCGGGGCCGATGCGCTGGAGTATTTCGGCGGGCTGGCGGGCAGTCTGACGGGCGAGCATATTCAACTAGGTGAAGACTGGGTCTATACCCGCCGCGAGGCGCTTGGCCTCTGTGTCGGGATCGGCGCGTGGAACTACCCCACGCAGATCGCCTGCTGGAAAGCCGCGCCCGCGCTGGCTTGCGGCAATGCGATGATCTTCAAACCCTCTGAGACCACACCGCTCTGCGCACTGAAAGTAGCGGAAATCCTAATCGAGGCTGGTCTGCCCGCGGGGCTTTTTAACGTCGTGCAGGGCATGGGCGAAGTAGGGCAGTCGCTGGTCACCGACCCGCGGGTCGACAAAGTATCGCTGACCGGGTCGGTGCCAACGGGCCGCAAGGTCTATGCCGCGGCTGCCGAGGGCATCAAGTACGTGACGATGGAACTGGGTGGCAAATCGCCCATAATCGTCTTTGAAGATGCGGACATCGACAACGCGGTCAGCGGTGCGATCTTGGGCAACTTCTACAGCTCCGGGCAGATTTGCTCCAACGGCACGCGGGTCTTCGTGCACCGCGACATTAAGGAAGCCTTCCTCGCGCGGCTTGCGGAACGCCTAGAAAACGCCGTGATTGGCGACCCGATGGACCCTGACACCTCCTTTGGCCCGATGGTCAGCGAACGGCAAATGCAGATTGCGTTGGACTATATTGCCAAAGGCAAGTCCGAGGGCGCGCGGTTGGCCTATGGCGGCGCGCGGATCGAGCGCCAAGGTTTCTACATGCAGCCTACCGTTTTCGCGGATGTCAAAGACGACATGGTGATCGCCCGCGAAGAGATTTTCGGCCCCGTCATGGCCGTGCTCGATTTTGAGGATGAGGCCGAGGTCATGGCCCGCGCCAATGCCACGGAATTCGGCCTCGCCGCTGGTGTCTTTACCCAAAACCTGACCCGCGCACATCGCGTCGCAGCCGGGTTTGAGGCGGGTACTTGCTACATCAACACTTATAACGACGCGCCGGTCGAAGCGCCCTTTGGGGGCATGAAGAACTCCGGCGTGGGCCGCGAAAACTCTAAGGCCGCGATCAACCATTATAGCCAGTTGAAGTCGGTCTATGTCCGCATGGGCAATGTCGAAGCGCCGTTCTGAGCAACGGAAAATTAGGCCTCAGCGCATAGAGCCGACAACGTCGGGCGCTGCCCCGCACCCGTGCGGATTTGCGGAAAGTGAGTGGAATGGAAGCTGAATTTGTCATCGTCGGCGCGGGGTCTGCGGGCTGCGCCATGGCCTACCGTCTGGCCGAGGCGGGCCGCAAGGTGATCGTCATCGAACATGGCGGCAGCGATGCGGGGCCCTTCATTCAGATGCCCGCAGCACTCAGCTATCCGATGAACATGCCACGCTATGACTGGGGCTATAAATCCGAGCCAGAGCCGCATCTGAATGGGCGGCAACTGGTCTGCCCGCGCGGAAAGGTGATCGGCGGTTCGTCGTCGATCAACGGCATGGTTTATGTGCGTGGTCACGCCAAGGATTTCGACCATTGGGAAGAAAGCGGCGCGCGAGGATGGGGTTATTCTGACGTGCTGCCCTATTACAAGCGCATGGAAACTTGGCACGAGAACGGTCACGGCGGCGATGCGGATTGGCGCGGCACGGACGGGCCTTTGCACGTCAGCCGGGGGCCGCGCGCCAATCCGCTGTTCGATGCTTTTGTGCAGGCGGGGTCGCAGGCCGGGTACCAGATGACCGAGGATTACAACGGCGAGAAGCAAGAGGGCTTTGGCCCAATGGAGCAGACCGTCTGGAACGGGCGGCGCTGGTCTGCGGCGAACGCCTATCTGCGCCCGGCGCAGAAGACTGGGAATGTGACGTTAATCCGCGCGCTCGCGCAGCGTGTGGTGATCGAAGAGGGGCGTGCCGTAGGCGTTGAGGTTAAGCGCGGCAGCGCGATCGAGATCATCCGCGCGCAGCGTGAAGTGGTACTGGCCGCGTCGTCGATCAACTCTCCAAAGCTACTGATGCTGTCCGGCATCGGCCCAGCAGCGCATCTGGCAGAACATGGCATCAACGTGGTCGCCGACCGTCCCGGCGTGGGGCAGAACCTTCAGGACCATCTGGAGCTCTATATCCAGATGGCCTCAAGCCAACCGATCACGCTTTATAAGCACTGGAACCTGCTGTCGAAGGCCGTCATCGGCGCGCAGTGGCTCTTTACCAAGACCGGCATGGGGGCGTCGAATCAGTTCGAATCCGCGGCCTTCATCCGCTCGAAGCCCGGCGTGGAATACCCTGATATCCAATACCATTTCCTGCCCATTGCCGTGCGCTATGACGGGCAGGCGGCAGCAGAGGGGCACGGGTTTCAGGCCCATACCGGGCCGATGCGTTCGAAGTCGCGGGGCAACATTACCCTGCGCTCGGCGGACCCGGCAGATGCGCCGAAAATCCGCTTTAACTACATGTCGCATCCCGACGATTGGGAAGAGTTTCGCACATGTATCCGTCTCACCCGGGAAATTTTCGGGCAAGAGGCTTTCAAACCTTTCGTAAAGCACGAAATCCAGCCCGGTGCGGCGCTGCAATCGGACGCGGAACTTGACAGTTTCATCGCTGAACATGCCGAAAGCGCCTATCACCCCTGCGGCACCTGCCGGATGGGCGCGGCCGATGACCGGAACGCCGTGGTTGACCCACAGGCACGGGTTATCGGAGTTGAGGGGCTGCGGGTGGCCGACAGTTCGATCTTCCCGCGCATAACCAATGGCAATCTGAACGCGCCGTCGATCATGGTGGGCGAGAAAGTCTCGGACCTGCTTTTGGGTCGTGATCCGCTGCCGCGCGCCAATGAAGAGCCTTGGCTGCACCCCAATTGGCAAGTGGCACAGCGCTGATCGTTAACCTGTCTTAATCTCGTCCCTTGAAGCTAGCGGGGCAGGGCGTCATACCTGCCTCATGTTAAGAATCTGTTCACTTTTCGCCCTCAGTCTAACGCTGAGTCTCTGGGCTGTCTCGGCTGATGCGCAAACCGTCTCTGGCGTGGTGCGTGTGATTGATGGGGATACCTTTGATCTTGGCGGCACGCGCATTCGTTTGCATGGGATCGACGCGCTTGAGGCGCGCCAGACCTGTGAAACAGAAGGTGGTCAGCCGTGGGCCTGCGGCGATTGGACAACGAGGGAGGTGCGCGACCGCTATCAAGGGGCAGAGGCCCAGTGCGAAGAACTGGATCGGGACCGCTATGAGCGCATCGTTGCGCGCTGCCGTATCGATGGTGTCGATGTGGGGCAGGCGCTGGTGCAAGACGGGTTGGCCTTTGCTTATCGAAAGTATTCGATGGATTATGATCTGGATGAAAAGGCCGCCTTTGTCGCAGCGCGTGGGATCCATGGGTTCAAAACGGTGTCCCCTGCACGCTACCGCGTGACCCGTCGCAGCGGGGCCGAGCCTGTCCGGGCTGAGGGGAGTTGTCAGATCAAAGGCAATATCAGTGCTAAGGGGACCAAGATTTATCATATGCCCGGGCAAGATTTTTACAGCCGTACCCGGATCAGCACCCAAAAAGGCGAACGTTGGTTCTGTTCAGAAGCCGAAGCCCGCGGCGCCGGCTGGCGGCGCGCGCAGCGCTGATCACTCTACCTGGTAGGGCAACACGTCGCGCAGATGAGGATCGACGACCAGCTGCCGCTCTAGCGGTGGAACGGAGCGTTGATGGCAATCACGGCGTTCACAGATACGGCAGGAAATACCAATCGGCTCAAAGGCTTCGGCGCGATTGATGTCCATCCCATCGGCATAGACCAGCGCTGGTGCATGGCGCACTTCGCACCCGAGAGAGATCGCGTAGCGCCGCACCGGCGCCCCAAAGCGCCCTGCCGGTTTTGAGATGTCGCGCGCCAGACTAATGTAGCGCACCCCGTCTGGGGTTTCGGCCAATTGCCGCAGGAATCGACCCGGCGTTTCGAAAGCACGGTGTACGTTCCACAGCGGACATGCGCCGCCGAAGCGGGCAAATTGCAAGCGCGTCGCCGAGTGACGTTTGGTGATCGTCCCCGCCTGATCCACGCGCACAAAGAAAAATGGCACGCCCTTCGCACCGGGCCTTTGCAAGGTCGACAGCCGATGCGCCACTTGCTCAATCGATGCCCCAAAATGCCCGGCCAAGACCTCAAGATCATGGCGGCAGGCCTGCGCTTTTTCCAAAAACCGCCCATAGGGCAACAACGCCGCACCGGCGAAATAGTTTGCAAGTCCGATTTTAGCAATGTCCCGCGCTGCCCGGCTGTGAAACCGCGCCAAATCGAGTGTCGCTTCTAGCAGCGCGTTCTGCCGCGTCAGTGCCACTTGCAACAAAAGCTGAAAGGTCTGAGTCTCAGGTGCCGCGCGGGAGGAGAGGTGCAGTGTTTTACTTGCCGGGTCATAGGCACGCAGGCGATCGTCATCAGCAAAGACCACCGCTACCCCGGCGGCATCAAGGGTCGCCATAGCTGTGGCGCGGGCATCGCCTGTCGTGCCCTCGCGGGTTGCAAAATGCTCTGCAGCGCGGTCGACGGCATCAATGTAATTGTCGCAATAGTGAAAAAAATCGCGCACTTCCTCCCAAGGGGACGGGGTGGCGCGGGCGTCTTCACGGCCAAGTGCTTCGTCTAGTGACGCAAGCCGTTCTTGCACCTGTCGGTAGCTTTGATGCAGGGCAAGAAACGCATGTGCCAATCCCGGTGCATTCGAAGCGGTGAGACGCAGATCGGCCATGGGGGGCGCCTTGCCCGCGAAAATTGGATCGGCCAACGCCTCGCGCAGATCACTTACCAATCGCTCCCCGTCGCCGCTGGAAAGCTCGGTGACATCCAGCCTGAATTCCGACGCCAGCGCGAGCACGACATTGGTGCTGACGGGCCGGTTATTGTTTTCCATCTGGTTGAGATATGGCAAGGATACGCCAAGCCGGGCGGCAAAGTCTTTTTGCGTCAGCCCCGCACGGGTGCGGGTCTCTCGCAACTTCACGCCAGCATAAAGTTTTTGAATCGCCATTCCCGCGCCTTTGCAACTTTGCAATTGGCCGAAGCGTAGCTTTGCAAACTTTCCGCCGCAAGTACGGTGGCGGGATTGGCGCAGGTTACAGACCCAAGACTTTCTCGCGGTGGATCACCAACCAGATGGAACCAACCGAGGCGATGGCCGTGAGCAACATCAGCCACAGGAGCGGGTAGGCACCCGTCTCAGGTGTGAGCAGCGCACCCGCCAGCGCGCTCAACGCCGCGCCACCGACGATCATGATCGCCCCGCCAAGGCCAGAGGCCGTCCCTGCCAAATGTGGCCGCACAGAAAGCATGCCGGCAGTGGCATTGGGGATGCATAGGCCATTGCCCAGCCCCACCAGTGTCATCAATCCGAAAAAGCTAAGAGGGGAGCCGTAGCCCGCGAGGAAAATTAAGAGTGAGACCGTGCCGCCCACCGCGTTAGAAACGCAGCCCCACAGCACGAGCGTGTTCACGCCAAAGCGCGTCGCCGTGCGCGCAGTGATGAAATTGCCGACGAAATAACCAATCGCGGGCGCGCCGAAATAGAGGCCCAGCACCGCAGGCTCCATTCCGAAAACAACCGTACCGACGAAGGGTGCACCGCCAAGATAGGCAAAGAATGCGCCCGAGCAGAACCCGGTCGCCATCGCATAGCCCCAAAATCGCGGAGACCGAAGCAGCTCAGGATATTCGCCAAACTGTTGCGCAAGGGTTTTACCGCTGGCGCGCGCTGTTTCGCCCAAGTCGGCCCATGCCACCCAGAACACGACACCGCCAAGGATAAGCATCGCCCAGAAGGACGCCTGCCAGCCGAACCCCTGTTCCAACAGGCCGCCTACGGCAGGGCTGATCATCGGAACAAGCGCCATCCCCATGGTGACATAGCCGATCATGGAGGCTGATTCTTCTTGGGTATAGAGGTCGCGGATCACAGCGCGGCTCAATACCATGCCCGTAGCGATCACAGCCTGCGCCATGCGAAAGACGAGAAAGACAGCGATGTTTGGCGCGAGAAGGCAGCCCACGGTAGCCACAAGAAACATGCCCAAACCCCAAAGCATCACGCGCCGCCGTCCAAGGTTGTCTGAAATCGGTCCGATAAAAATCTGTAATATGCCGCTAAAGAAAAGATACAGCGGAACCGAGAGTTGGATGACCGCATAGTCCGTGCCAAAATGCTCTGCCATCTTCGGCAGGCTGGGCAAAAAGATGTTCATCACCATCGCCGAAAGCCCGGCCAGCAGGATCAGCGTGGAAATGTGGGGTGGGGTCTTCCGATCTAAATACCGGACACGGGGGATATCGCTCATGCAAATGCAAGTAGTCTGGGGTATGAGAAATGTCCATGTTAACTAGATTGATTTGCAACTTTTCATTTTGCAGTTTTGCGTCTGTATTAGTTTTGCAAATTTGCAAAAATGCGCTTTGGTCGTCTGCGCTCCTCCGATAGAATGGTGAAAATCACAACAGGGGTGCGTCATGAAAGACATTCTCGAACAACTGGAGCGGCGCCGCGAAGATGCGCGCTTGGGCGGCGGTCAGGCGCGGATAGATGCGCAGCATGGCCGCGGCAAGCTGACCGCGCGGGAACGGGTCGATCTGTTGCTCGACGAAGGTTCGTTCGAAGAATTTGACATGTTCGTCACCCACCGCTGCACCGATTTCGGCATGCAGGATCAAAAACCTGCAGGTGATGGGGTGGTCACAGGTTGGGGCACAATCAACGGCCGCCTTGTCTATGTCTTCAGTCAGGATTTCACTGTCTTTGGCGGTTCCTTGTCGGAAACCCACGCGCAAAAGATTTGCAAGATCATGGACATGGCCGTGCAAAACGGCGCGCCTGTGATCGGCATTAACGATTCCGGCGGCGCGCGAATCCAAGAAGGCGTGGCAAGCCTTGCCGGCTATGCCGAAGTCTTCCAGCGCAACATCGAAGCTTCTGGCGTGATCCCGCAAATCAGTGTCATCATGGGCCCCTGCGCAGGCGGGGCGGTCTATTCGCCCGCGATGACCGATTTTATTTTCATGGTCAAAGACAGCTCCTACATGTTCGTGACCGGCCCTGACGTGGTGAAGACGGTCACAAACGAAGTCGTCACCGCCGAGGAGTTGGGCGGCGCCACCACCCACACGCGAAAATCGTCGGTCGCTGATGGTGCTTTTGAGAATGATGTCGAGGCGCTGGCCGAGGTGCGCCGCCTCGTTGATCTGCTGCCCGCCAACAACCGCGAGAAACCCCCAGTCCGCCCCTTCTTCGATGATCCCAACCGGATCGAACCTTCGCTCGACACGTTGGTGCCGGCCAATGCCAACACCCCCTACGATATGAAGGAACTGATTCTAAAGCTTGCTGATGAAGGCGATTTTTACGAAATCCAAGAAGAATTCGCTAAGAACATTATTACTGGCTTTATCCGCATCGAGGGTCGTACCGTCGGCGTCGTCGCCAACCAACCGATGGTTTTAGCAGGCTGCCTGGACATCGACAGCTCTCGCAAGGCGGCACGTTTTGTGCGCTTCTGCGACGCTTTTGAAATTCCAATCCTGACATTGGTCGATGTGCCCGGCTTCTTGCCTGGTACCGGGCAGGAATTCGGCGGCGTCATCAAACACGGCGCTAAATTACTCTTTGCTTACGGCGAGGCGACAGTGCCGATGGTTACAGTCATCACCCGCAAAGCGTATGGGGGGGCCTATGACGTGATGGCCTCTAAGCACTTGCGCTCGGATTTCAACTACGCATGGCCCACCGCCGAAGTCGCCGTGATGGGGGCCAAGGGTGCGACGGAGATCATCCACCGCAAAGACCTCAATGACCCCGAGAAAATCGCGCAGTATGCGAAAGACTACGAAGACCGATTCGCCAATCCTTTCGTCGCCGCCGAGCGGGGCTTTATTGATGAGGTGATCCAGCCGCGCTCTACCCGCAAACGGGTCGCCCGCGCATTCGCCTCACTGCGCAATAAAAAAGTGCAGACCCCGTGGAAGAAACACGACAACATCCCGCTCTGAGCTCACCCATGCAGTTTCATCCTTTCTTAAATACCGATCCCACAGGGGCCGCGCGCGGAACCCTCCGCAGGCTGGGTGGTTTCCTTCGTAAAGGAGGGCCAACCCATGCCGAACGCATCCATCAAAGACGAAAAGACCTACAAATCCCTGCGCGAGGACGGGGCGAGCAGGGAGAAAGCTGCCCGGATTGCCAATGCACAGGCAAGCGACAGCCAGCATCCCAGCGAGAAGGGGGGCAAACAGCGGCCCTACGAGGACTGGACCAAGGACCACCTTTACGATCGCGCGCAGGAGCTTGGGATAGAGGGGCGCTCGGATATGGACAAGGGCGCGCTCATCGACGCGCTCCGCAACCATTAGCGGCGCGTTTTGCTCGCGCATTTGCTTTGAGTGCGCTGTTTCTTGGGGTCGTAAAACCCGCGCTTGCGATTGACGTGCCATCGGGCCAAGCGATTGATTTACAAGAAGTCCTTGTCGAGGAATTGGGCGGGGAAACTTGGCTACGCTTTCGCTTTATCGCGCCACAGATCGCGACGGGGCCGGATACCATCGCATATGATCTGGCCGCGCCGGATATGGAGCACCTCTGCGCTGCAGTTGCGCTGCCCTATATGACCGAACATGCACTGGCTGGTCAGGTGATTGTTGTCTCGCTGGCCGACCGCCCGGTGGAGTTTGGCGCCGCAGATCCCGATGCGACCCAATATTTCGAAGCTTTTCGCGCTCAGAACGACACCTGTATTTGGGAGGGTTTGTGATGCGGACGCAATATCTTGCAAGAATCCGCCGATCGCCCATTTGGAATGATGCATTGGAGTCACAGCACGACCGATTGCGCTTGCAAGCATATCCATTGCCATGTGAATCGCATATGATGCGGTCAAGGAATACCCACGTATCCCTTGCCTCAGAACCCGGGCTTGGTCGGCATGATGTCGCATCAGGTTCCACTAACATTAATAGGAGATTTACATGTCCAAGAGCATCAAATTGCTGGCAGCTTTCGGTTTCGTCGCAGCTGTTTCGGCTTGCGCACAGCAAGAAGAAGAATTCGTCGTTGTTGAGCCCGCGCCCATCTCGGTCGAGCCAGTATACACCGGCAAGTACAAGTAATGTCGTTGCAGGGCAGGCGTCCGCGCCTGCCCTGATCTCTGCCACCCCTGCAATCGGGAGGGGTGTGTAATGCCCGCCTATATGCTGAAACACCGCGGGTTCCCCGGGCGACTGCCCGGCACCGATTTCCAATTTACAGTTCGCCGTCCAAACCCCAAAGGGGTCACGCCGATCACGCGGCGCGAGCGCCGCCCTGACCGCCGCGCGCCGGATCGTCGTGCCGACACCGCTTTTGTCAAAGCCCTCTGGGAAGCATTTGGTGAGCATCCTTTCGAGCGCGGCAATCTCGATGCAGGCCGTCTGTCTTGGCTTTTTGGTCGCGAGGTGCTGCCCGCGACCGATCCTTTTGATCCCGCTGATTACGAAGCGCTTTTGGTGCTTGATGTCTCTGCCGCCCGCGCGTCCTTCCCCGAAGCGTTTGAGGGCTAATCAGCATGTTGTCGCCGGCCTTTTCCCTAAATCAGCATCGGGCTGCCGGTTTTTGGTCGGCACTTAACATTTGCGTGGCGCCGGGCGGGTTTTGGGGCATGTTGCAGCCTGCTGGTGGAGCTGTGACCGTTTCAGGTTTCGCCGCGTATGAAGGCGATATCCTTAGACCTGCCGGGCAGCGATCCAATCTATCTGCGTTGGTGCTCGGCATTTTGGGTATGCGGCCTTTTAGGCGCAAGGCATTCAACAGAAAATCCAACCGGGAACCCTATGCTTATCAAAGCGTTGGTCAGTTGGAAATTAGCAGTAAAGGAACAGGCACATGTCGATTCGCAATATTATTCTCGCGCTTGGCGCAACAGTTGGGCTGGCCGCTTGCGGCGACACCATTGCCGAGCAGGGTATTGGCGGCGCTGCCGTCGGCGCGGGCACTGCTGCAATTACTGGCGGTTCGCTGGCACAGGGTGCAGCGATCGGCGCCGCAGCCAACGTCGGGTACTGCCAGCTTAACCCCGGCAAGTGCTAAACGACTAATTTTGGCCGTTCCGCCACGCATTCGCGTTGGTGGAACGGCTTCCCTCTCTATCTTTTCAGGCACCGCGCAGCCCCGGCTGACGCGGCTTTTTGCGTTGCCTGTCACCGTCAAAGGAACTGCTGATGTTTGACAAGATCCTCATTGCCAACCGGGGCGAAATCGCCTGCCGCGTCATCAAAACGGCCAAGAAAATGGGGCTGACCACTGTCGCCATCTATTCAGACGCTGACGCCCAAGCTTTGCATGTAGAAATGGCGGATGAGGCAATTCATATCGGCCCGCCCCCTGCAAACCAATCCTACATCGTCATCGACAAGGTGATGGAGGCTGTCAAGAAATCCGGCGCGCAAGCCGTGCATCCCGGCTACGGCTTTCTAAGCGAAAACAGCAAGTTCGCCGAAGCGCTTGATGCTATTGGTGTGGCCTTTGTCGGCCCCCCTGTCGGCGCCATTGAGAAGATGGGCGACAAGATCACGTCCAAAAAGATCGCCCAGGAAGCAGGTGTATCGACCGTACCCGGCTATATGGGGCTGATCGAAGACGCGGATGAAGCGGTGAAAATCTCTAATGAGATTGGCTATCCGGTGATGCTCAAAGCCTCGGCAGGCGGCGGCGGCAAGGGCATGCGGATCGCGTGGAACGACGAAGAAGCGCGCGAAGGTTTCCAATCGTCCAAGAACGAAGCGGCCAACTCTTTTGGCGATGACCGTATCTTTATTGAGAAATTCGTCACCCAGCCGCGCCACATTGAAATTCAGGTGCTTTGCGACGCGCATGGCAACGGCATCTATCTGGGCGAGCGTGAATGTTCGATCCAGCGCCGCAACCAGAAGGTTGTCGAAGAAGCGCCGAGCCCCTTCCTTGATGAGGCCACCCGAAAGGCGATGGGCGAGCAAGCCGTCGCTCTGGCGCAGGCTGTGGGCTACACCAGCGCGGGGACGGTGGAGTTCATCGTCGATGGCAACAAAGACTTCTTTTTCCTAGAGATGAACACCCGCCTTCAGGTGGAACACCCGGTGACCGAGCTGATCACCGGTGTTGATCTGGTCGAGCAGATGATCCGCGTGGCCAATGGCGAAAAACTGTCGATCACCCAAGATGATGTGACGCTCACCGGCTGGGCCATCGAGAACCGGCTTTATGCCGAAGACCCCTACCGCGGCTTCCTGCCTTCCATTGGCCGTCTAACCCGCTACCGCCCGCCGCAGGAGGTGGCCGCTGGACCGCTTCTGGAGCAGGGCACATGGCAGGGCGACGCGCCAAGCGGCGAGATGGCTGTGCGGAACGATACCGGCGTCTTTGAGGGCGGCGAGATCTCGATGTACTACGACCCGATGATCGCTAAGCTTTGCACATGGGCACCGACCCGGGCCGAGGCAATCGAAAAGATGCGTGTGGCGCTGGATAGTTTTGAGGTTGAGGGGATCGGGCATAACTTGCCGTTCCTGAGCGCCGTGATGGACCACCCCAAGTTCGTCTCGGGCGAGATGACCACAGCCTTTATCGCAGAAGAATATCCTGACGGCTTTGAAGGCGTGACCTTGCCGGAAGGCGAGCTGCGCCGCATCGCTGCTGCTTGTGCTGCTATGCACCGCGTGGGCGAAATTCGCCGCGCCCGCGTCTCGGGCCGGATGGACAATCACGAGCGCAAAGTCGGCAGCGATTGGAACGTGAAGCTTCAAGGCGAAAACTTTGACGTTGTTACCAAGGCCGATCCCGAAGGTGCCACAGTGCAATTCTCTGACGGCACGGAAATGCGCGTCAGCGGCGCTTGGACACCGGGTGACCAACTTGCAGAAATGACCGTCGATGGTGCAGCGCTGGTGCTGAAGGTCGGCAAAATCTCAGGCGGGTTCCGCATCCGCACACGCGGCGCGGATATGAAGGTGCATGTTCGCACCCCGCGTCAGGCCGAACTGGCTGCGCTGATGCCTGAAAAACTTCCGCCAGACACCTCCAAGATGTTGCTTTGTCCGATGCCGGGTCTGGTGGTGAAACTCGACGTGGAGGTGGGCGATGAGGTCCAAGAGGGTCAAGCGCTCTGCACCATTGAGGCGATGAAGATGGAGAACATCCTACGCGCCGAGAAGAAGGGCGTTGTCAGCAAGGTCAACGCGGGCGCTGGCGACAGTCTTGCGGTGGACGATGTGATCATGGAGTTCGAATAGGGTGCAACGCGCTGGCGATCAGGGCGGGCAGGGGGCAGGTCATCATCGGATGACTCGCGGCTCCTTTGCCTCTCTAATTTCGCGCTGGCGCAGGGGCATCTTATCGATGCTGCGGGTGATCTCGCGCACGTCCCAAGGGAAGGGTTTGCGCAGCTCGATGCCGCCTTCTTTGTCGACCAACACCAACATAAAATTGCGCGGCCGCATTTTAAGCCGCAGCGGGTTGCGTGCAGCGGGATCGGTATCCGTCAACACCACAACATCTCGTAGACGCAGCTCTTCTTCGCGATCTTGCAGGTATTCCATCTGGGCGACGTATGCGGGATCGTTTTCGGAATTGGCAAAGACCAGAACAGGCCGCTTTTTCCACTGGAACTCGCTGAGGTCAGCCATGTCGGCAACCAAGAACAGCGGATCCTCCAGCGGGGCGTCGGCCCCTTGGGCGATCGCCGCGGTGGCGAGTAATCCTGCAAAAACAAGTGAGATCAAACGTTTCATCAAGGCTCCTGTCCCCTCAGATATAGGGGTCTTGCGCCAGTTTGCGAAGGGCAAAGCGCCGCAGGGGGGATTTATACCTGCCGGGCTGTGCCCCGTGACAAATCAGCCGCCGGCGATGCGCAGGCTCATGCCTGCCGCCCGGTGCCATGAGAGAAGGACAGATATATGACATCCGACCCAAAAAACGCCAAGGCACGCTGGCAGGAACTGGCAACAGGCGAATTGCGCGGGCGCAATCTGGATGATTTGACGTGGAAGACGTTGGAAGGGATCGATGTACAACCGCTCTATACCGCCGACGATGTCAGTGGTCTGGAGCATCTCGGCAGCATCCCCGGCGAAGCGCCGTTTACGCGCGGGGTGAAAGCGACGATGTACGCGGGCCGCCCTTGGACGATCCGGCAATATGCGGGCTTTTCCACGGCAGAGGAATCCAACGCCTTTTACCGCCGCGCGCTGGCCGCCGGGCAGCAGGGTGTGTCGGTCGCTTTCGATTTGGCGACGCACCGGGGCTATGACAGTGACCATCCGCGCGTCGAGGGTGATGTCGGTAAGGCCGGTGTGGCCATTGACAGTGTTGAGGATATGAAGATCCTGTTCGATGGCATTCCGCTCGATCAGGTCTCCGTCTCCATGACGATGAACGGCGCGGTGATCCCGATTTTGGCGAGTTTCATCGTCGCGGGTGAAGAGCAGGGGCACGACCGCGCCAAGCTGTCGGGCACGATCCAGAATGACATCCTCAAGGAATTCATGGTGCGCAACACCTATGTCTATCCGCCGGAACCGTCGATGCGGATCATCGGGGATATCATTGAATATACCTCGGACCACATGCCGAAGTTCAACTCGATCTCGATCTCGGGCTACCACATGCAAGAGGCGGGCGCGAACCTCGTGCAGGAGCTGGCCTTTACCATCGCCGATGGGCGCGAATATGTGCGTACGGCGATTGCGGCGGGCATGGATGTGGACCGTTTTGCGCCGCGCCTGAGCTTCTTTTTTGCCATCGGCATGAACTTCTTCATGGAAGCCGCCAAGCTGCGCGCCGCGCGCCTGCTTTGGTCGCGGGTCATGGCGGAATTTGAGCCAAAGAACCCCAAGTCATCGATGCTGCGGACCCACTGCCAGACCTCTGGCGTCAGCCTCGCTGAACAGGACCCCTCTAACAACGTCGTGCGCACGGCCTATGAGGCGCTTTCTGCCGTGCTGGGCGGCACGCAGTCGCTGCACACGAACTCGCTGGACGAAGCGATTGGCCTGCCGACCGAGCATTCCGCCCGCATCGCCCGCAACACCCAGCTGATCCTGCAAGAAGAAACCGGCGTCACTAACGTCGTCGATCCGCTCGCGGGCAGCTACTACGTCGAAAAGCTGACCGCCGATCTGGCCGAGGCCGCGTGGAAGCTGATCGAAGAAGTCGAAGAGATGGGCGGCATGACCAAAGCCGTGGCCTCAGGCATGCCGAAACTGCGCATCGAAGAGGCAGCGGCGCAGCGGCAGGCGGGCATTGACCGGGGAACCGATGTGATAGTCGGGGTCAACAAATACCGTCGTGACAAGGAAGAGCCGATCGACATTCTGGATGTCGACAACGTCAAGGTGCGCGCCGGACAGATCAAGGCGCTGGAACGCATCCGGGCCGAGCGCGATGACGCAGCTTGCACCGCCGCATTGGCAGAACTGACACGGCGGTCCGCCGAGGGCGGCAATCTGCTCGACGCGGCGGTCGAAGCCGCGCGCGCGCGCGCCACAGTGGGAGAGATCAGCATGGCGATGGAAAAAGAATTCGGGCGGCACCGGGCCGAGGTCAAGACGCTGTCGGGCGTCTATGGCGCAGCTTATGAGGGCGACGCGGGCTTTGCCGATATTCAGAAATCGGTCGACGAGTTCGCCGAGGCCGAAGGCCGTCGTCCGCGTATGCTGGTGGTCAAAATGGGCCAAGACGGGCACGACCGCGGGGCCAAGGTGATCGCCACGGCATTCGCCGACATCGGCTTTGACGTGGATGTCGGCCCGCTGTTCCAGACGCCTGCCGAAGCCGCGCAGGATGCGGTGGACAACGACGTGCATGTGATCGGCATCTCCAGTCAAGCGGCGGGGCATAAGACATTGGCCCCGCAGCTTATTCAGGCTCTGAAGGATGCGGGTGCGGAGGACATTCTGGTGATCTGTGGCGGGGTCATTCCGCAGCAGGATTACAAGTTCTTGCAAGACGCTGGGGTCAAGGCGATCTTTGGGCCGGGGACGAATATCCCGACGGCAGCGAAGGATATCCTCAAGCTGATCCGTGAGACGCGGAAGTGACGCAGTCTGCTGATCGCTCCGCCCCAAGGGGCGGGGTGATCCGTCTGGCAGAGCCGCGCGATGCCGCTGCCGTGGCCGACCTGTGGAACGGCATGATCCGCGATAGCCTGTCGACATTCACCACAGATGAAAAGACGCCTGCTGAGATTGCCGCGCTAATCGCCACCCGCGTAGATGCTTTCTGGGTGGCCGAAAATGGAGTCACAGTGCTGGGCTTTGTCACCTACGGCAGCTTTCGCAGCGGGCCGGGCTATGCCGCGACGGTGGAGCATAGCATCGTTCTGTCAGCCGCCGCGCAGGGGCAGGGGCTGGGCCGCGGCTTGATGACGCGGGCAGAGGAGGCGGCTGCGGCGCAGGGCCATCATGTGATGGTCGCCGCGATCAGCAGCGCCAACCCTGGTGCCGTGATTTTCCATGAAAAATTGGGCTTTGCACAGGTGGGCCAGATGCCCGAGGTGGGGCGCAAACACGGCCAATGGCTTGACCTGATCTTGATGCAAAAAACCTTGTCAGCATCCTGACTTCCCCGGTGCCAGCGGTTAAGCTGGGGTCCGAATACCAAGGGGTTAGCCCATGTCGATCTGGACACGCATTACCGAAGCTTTGTCAGCCCTCACCGCGGGCGAGGGGCTGTCGGCCGTCTTTGACCGTCTGCGCAGCCCGCCTGAGCGGTCGGTCGCCTTTACCATCGCGGTGATCGCCTTGGGTGCGAAGATGGCCAAGGCTGATGGGCTGGTGACCCGCGACGAGGTGACGGCTTTCCGCGAGGTCTTCCAGATTGCCGAAGGGGATCAAGACGGCGCTGCGCGTGTTTTCAACCTTGCCCGTCAGGATGTGACGGGATTTGAGGAATACGCTAAACGCATCGCCAATATGTTCAGTGGCCAGCCGGAGATGCTGCACGACCTCTTGGAGGGGTTGTTTCACATCGCTATGGCCGACGGGATCTATCACCCGAATGAGAACGCCTTCCTAGAGGATGTCGCCGCGATCTTTGGCATGGGAGAGGAGGCCTTTGCCTCGCTCAAAGCACGCTTTGTGCCCGACAGCTCACCCCTGCCGCGCACCGTTCTGGGCATCGGCCCCCATGCCACGCGCGAAGAAGCACGCAAGGCGTGGCGGCGATTGGTGCGGGAGAACCACCCCGACGCGCTGGTGGCACGTGGCCTGCCGCACGAGGCGGTCAAGATGGCCGAAAAGCGCATGATTGACATCAACCGCGCGTGGGAAACGATCTCGGGCAAACACGCTTGATGCGCATCGCGACCTACAATGTTGAGTATTTCGCGAGCCTTTTTGATAACGACAACCGGCTCTATGACGATGGCGGCTGGTCTTCGCGCTACAATGTAACGCGTGCGCAGCAAACGACGGCTTTAGGATTGGTTTCCACCGCGCTGGATGCGGATGCGATCATGGTGATTGAGGCGCCAAACCACGGGCGGCGGCAGTCCACCGTGGCAGCACTTGAGCATTTCGCCGCGCGGTTTTCCCTTAGGGCGCGGGCGGCCGTCATGGGGTTTTCCAACGATACAGAGCAGGAGATTGCGCTGCTTTATGATCCGGACAAGCTCACGGCCCGCCATGCGCCGCAGGCTGCTGCTGATGCCCCGCGCTTTGATCAGACGTTGCGGATTGATTTGGATGTCGATGCGACGGAAGACGCCGTGGTCTTCTCCAAACCGCCGCTAGAGTTGGAAGTGACCACAAAGGCCGGGTTTGCCTTTCAGATGATCGGCGCGCATCTGAAATCCAAGGCGCCCCATGGGGCCAAGTCCGAGGCCGATGTGCTGCGCATCGCCATTGCCAACCGGCGCAAGCAATTGGCGCAGGCGATCTGGCTCAGGCGGCGGATCGACATGCATCTGGCGGAGGATCGGCCGATGATGGTGATGGGTGATTTGAATGACGGGCCGGGGCTGGATGAATTCGAAAGCCTGTTCGGACGGTCCTCGGTTGAGATCATTCTGGGGGAGGGGGAGGCCGCCCTTTTTGACCCACATGCCAAACAGGCGCTCAGTCGACTATTGGGGGCCGCGCCCACCAGCGCGCGCTTCTGGATCGCGCCAGAAGAACGCTTCCTTCAGGCGCTGTTGGACTACATCATGGTCAGCCCGCAAATCCGTGCCCGCGATGCCCGTTGGCGCATCTGGCATCCAATGGATGATCCTGCCTGCTGGCGAAATGAGGCGCTGCGCGATGCGCTGCTGGCGGCGTCCGATCACTTCCCCGTTACGCTGGATGTCGACCTCTAGGCGGGCTTGTGCCAGCGCATCGCCACAGGACTAGAAATCCCAAATGCGCCGCCTACATCAATTGCATGACACGCTTTATGCCCCTTATCGCCCTTTGCACGATGCTGCCGCTTTCGGCCCACGCGCAGGAAGACACCGAAGAACGCGGCCTCGGTCTGATGGAGCGCGGCGCGCAGATGTTCATGGACGGCATCATGGATGAGATGGGCCCGGTCATGGAGGGTTTCGAAGGCTTCACCGAAACCATGCGCCCCGCGCTGCGCGATTTCGCGCGGGAGATGGGGCCGAAGCTGACGGAACTGCTGGATCAGGTTGAGGATTGGAGCGCCTATCAAGCGCCCGAGATGCAGCCCAACGGCGATATTATCATCCGCCGCAAGCCGGACCACCCGATGGTCCCGCCAGAAACTCCGACAGAGCCTACACCTCAGATCGATCTGTAGCGCGGACTATTTCGGAGGCCGTTTGCCGGTGCGCACATGCACCTCAGCATCAAGCGATTTCGCCAGCGAATTGAGCCGCGCCTCTGCGACCTCTCCGAAGAGGGGCACCATGTCAGGGGTAAGCCACAGTTCCAGCTGCTTTTTCTTGGGGAACCAGCGCAATTCGCCGCGTTGTTCGTTTTTGTCCATCCACAGCATCGCGCCAAAGCGCATGGCTTTGCCCAGTATCTCAGCCTTAAGCCGGGTTTGTTCGTCGACCATTTCATAAAGGTCTTCGAACCGCGTATTCTCGCGCTTGTTGGAGTAGCGGTGCAGCAGCGCCAACCCCAGATAGATGCGTTCCAAATGCTTCAGCCCGCCCAGATTGGCGCGGGTGGCATTGTCAAAGCAGGTCTCTGCCCGGTAGTCGGGATGCGCGCGCCAGCTGACGTCATGCAGCAAGCAAGCCGCTTTGACGAGGCGTTTGCGCGCATGTGGTGCAGAGCGGTAAAGCGGCAGGATGAAGTTATAGAGCACCTTGCCAAAGCCGGGCATCCGCGCATCTTTGGCTTCGGCGAAATAGCAGGCTTCGATCAGCGGATCACGGTCGCGCAGGCGTTGCGGCATCTGCTCATAGAGCATGCCCTCGCGGATGCCGTAGCTTGAGATTGCGATGTCTTTGGGGCGGAAGGTTTTGACCAGACGGCTGAGCACCTCGGCGGCATAGGGCACCAGCGACATGCGGCTGGAAGATACACCGCAGGCGTTGCGAAGCTCATCTAGATCAGAGCCTTGGATAAACTTCACCGTCTCGCGGACCGAGGTGACGGTCATGCGGTATTCATGCAGCACATGCAGCGGATAGCCGCGGCGGTACATATCGATCCGCGCAATGGCGCGCCAAGAGCCGCCCACAAGGAACAACCGATCGCGTTGGCTGCCCATCTTCTCCTGAAGCCCGGTGATGACCTCTTTGATATGTGCGTGACGCCCCTTGGCCCCGCCCTTAAGGTCGCGCAGTTTCAGGGGCCCGAGTTGCGAGGTCACCCGCCGCCCAACGCGCCCGCCAGAGATTTCCGCAAGCTCCATCGAAGAGCCGCCAATGTCGCAGACAAGGCCGTAAGCGCCGGGCCAGCCCAACAGCACGCCTTGGGCCGAGAGCCGCGCCTCTTCCTCGCCGTCGATCACCCAGATGCGCAGGCCGGTTTCACGCAGCACATCGGCGCAGAATTCGCGCCCATCGCTGGCATCGCGCACCGCGGCCGTGGCGACGACGGTGAGTTCCGACAGGCCCATGCCATCGGCAAGCTTGCTGAACCGCCGCAGCGCCGAGAGCGCGCGGGCGCGGCCTTCGGGGGACAAGTGGCCCGTCTCAGACATGCCAGCGCCAAGGGCACACATGATCTTTTCATTGTAGAAGTAGGCCGGAGAGCGCGCCGCACCGTCAAACACCACAAGCCGGACGGAGTTCGAGCCCACATCGACCACGCCGACCCGCGCCAAGGCGCGCGCGCCCGGATCCTGAAACAAGGGTTTGGCGAAAAGGCCCAGTTCCGCCACGCCAGTCTCAGGGACTGGGGCAGCTCGGGAGGGGTCGGTCTGGTCTGCCATCAATGCTCCTGCGGGCCATCCGTTTGGGGGGGATAATTGGCGCAGGGGGGCGGTAAGGTCAATTGCTAACGGACCTCTCCATAGGTCAATCCTCGGTATGGGTCAGCTTGGGCACATCCGACGCCCCCGCACTGCCGCGCCCGGAAAGCGACGGGTTTTCCATGAAAAAGCGGTGGCAGTTGAACGCAAAAGTGCCTTCGGGGATGGCGGGGCGGGTGAATTTCCCCTCCGGTCCCATGACCCAGCTTTGCGCCACATCAGCGAGATTGGCCGCCATGATCTGACTGGTGATCTGCGCCTTTACGGTCGGGTTGTCGATCTCGACCAGCGTCTCGACCCGGCGGTTCAGGTTACGCCCCATCCAATCGGCGGAGGACATAAACACGCGCGCCTTTTTGTGCGGCAGCCCGTGGCCGTTGCCGAAACAAACGATGCGGCTGTGCTCTAGGAAACGCCCGATGATTGATTTGACGCGGATGTTGTCCGACAGCCCCTTTACGCCAGGCCGCAGCCCGCAGATGCCGCGTATAACAAGGCTGATTTCGACCCCGGCTTGGCTCGCGGCGTAAAGCGCGTCAATCACCTCGGCGTCGATCAACGCGTTCATCTTGGCCCAGATCGCTGCAGGCTTGCCGCTGCGGGCATGCTCGGCCTCGGCGGCGATCATCTCTAGCAGGCGCGGCTTGAGCGTGGTGGGAGAGATCGCAAGGTTTTCAAGCCGCTCCGGCGGGGCGTAGCCCGAGAGGAAATTGAAGACCTTGGTGGCATCGCGGCCAAGGTTCTGGTCGCAGGTAAAGAGCGACAGATCGGTATAGATGCGCGCCGTGATCGGGTGGTAATTGCCGGTGCCATAGTGGGTGTAGGTCACCAACTGATCGCCCTCGCGCCGCACCACGGTCGAGATTTTGGCGTGCGTTTTGAGATCAAGAAACCCGTAGACCACATGTGCGCCGGCGCGCTCCAGTCGGCGAGATTGGCGGATATTGGCGGCCTCGTCAAAACGGGCCTTGAGCTCAACCAGCGCGGTGACCGACTTGCCATCCTCGGCAGCTTCGCAAAGTGCCTCGACAATCGGGCTGTCGCGCGAGGTGCGGTAGAGGGTTTGCTTGATCGCCACGACATCAGGGTCACGCGCCGCTTGGGCGAGGAAACGCACCACCATATCGAAGGTCTCGTATGGGTGGTGCAGCAGCATGTCTTTTTGACGGATTGCCGCGAACATATCGCCGTCGTGGTCGCTCACGCGCTCGGGCACACGCGGGGTGAAAGACGGCCAAAGCAGATCGGCGCGGGCGTCTGTCACCAGTTTGGACAAGTCTGCAATGCCTAGCATCCCTTCAAGCTCAATGACATCCTGAGGCCGCACGCAAAGCTCGCGCATGACGACGGATTTTAGTTTGTCCGGGGCACCTGCGGAATGGGTTAGGCGCACGACCTCGCCGCGGCGGCGGCGCTTTAAAGCGACTTCGAACTCGCGCACGAGGTCTTCGGCTTCGTCTTCAACTTCGAGGTCGCTGTCACGCAGGACGCGGAATTCGAAATGGGCCTTTAACTTGTAGCCGGGAAAAAGGTTGGGAATATTAATGATTAGTAAGTCTTCGAGCGGTAGATACCGCAGACAGCCCTCAGGCGCAGGCAGGGATACGAAGCGGTCGATTTGGCCGGGGATTGGCAGCAGGGCTTGAAGCGGGCGCTTGTCCCGGGTGCGTTCCAGTTGCAAGGCCAGCGCGTAACCGGTGTTGGGAATGAAGGGGAAGGGATGCGCGGGGTCGATAGCCAGCGGAGAGAGCACCGCGAAGACTTGATTGAGGAAAACACCTTCGAGATGTTTTAGGTCGGCCTCGGTCAGATCGGCCGTGCGCTCCAGCATGATGTTCTGGGCGTCCATTTCGGCCATGAGATCGACCAGCACGCGCTGCTGAGACATCATCAGGTTGCGTGCGTCTTCGTTGATCAGCACCAGTTGCTCGGCTGGGGTCAGCCCATCGGCGGCGGCGGTGGTATTGCCCGCCTGCGCCAATTCACGCAGGCCCGCGACACGCACGGTGTAGAATTCGTCCAAATTGGTGGCCGAGATCGACAAGAAGCGCAGCCGCTCCAGCAGCGGCACGCGGGGGTTCTCGGCCTCTTCCAGCACCCGCCAGTTGAAGTCGAGCCAACTCAGCTCGCGGTTAAAGAAACGGCCCGGCCCGGCGGTATCAAGCTCGGGCAGATCGGTGGCGGGCGGGAAGGGCGCTTGCAGAAAATCAGCTTGGGTCATGCGGGCCTCATGACATTGGAATGTAACGGGTTTGCGAAGGCTTGCGTTAATTATTCCAGTATCACGCGCGGGGCGGGGCGATGTCCAGCACCTGCGCGGCCAGTGCGCGGGTTAGGGGGCGCTTCTGCGCAAGGCTGGCGGCATCCAGCCGGTCAACAAGCGCGATGGCGGCGGCAAAGGAACGGTCCATCCGGGTCATCAAGTAATTGATCAACTCCGGTTTGGGCGTGAGTTGCCGGTCAGCCAGCAGTTTGACCAGCAGCGCCGAGAGCAGCGCGTCATCTGGCGCGTCCATCTCTACGGCCGTGGCGCCACGCATCCGGCTGACGAGATCGGGTAGCGTCAGCCCCCAATGGGCGACAGAGCCGGTGCCGGTCAGGAGCAGCGCTTGGCCCTCTGCCAGTACGAGGTTGTGCAAGTGAAACAGCTCAGTCTGCGCAGCGTCGTCATTCGCGATAAGGTGTACGTCCTCCACCGCAACAGGGCCACGGGCAAGGACAGGGATGTCGGCCTTTTGCAGGTTCGTCGCGCTGATGATCTGCGCGCCCGAAAGGTCCGCCCAAACATGCGTCAGATGCGTCTTGCCCGACCCCTGTGGCCCGGTCAGCGCCAGCTTGCCCCCGGCCCAACCCCGCCAGCCGTCGATCATCGCCATCGCCATCGCATTGGAAGGGGCAACAAAGAAAGCGTCGCGGCCCAGAGCCGTCCGGCTGGGCAGGTTCAACCCGAGTTGATGGGCCATGTTAGCGGATGTCCTCGTCAAGTGTCGGTTCCGGTTCACGGCCTTTGTAGAGCACGCTTTCGCGGTAGCGGGCCGTGGCGAACCGGGCAATCACGCCAATGGCGGCGGCCACGGGTACGGCAACCAGCAGGCCGACAAATCCAAAGAGCGTGCCAAAAACCGACAGCGCCAGCAGTAGCCAGACCGGGTGCAGCCCGACCGAATTGCCGACCAGTTTCGGCGTCAGCAGGTTGCCCTCAATAATCTGGCCCAACACAAAGATGCCCGCCACGAGGCCAATCGAGAGCCAGTCCCCCCAGAACTGGAACAGCGCCAACCCGATGGCCAGCGCCCCACCAATCAGTGCACCAAGGTAGGGGATGAAGGTAACCAGCCCGGCGATAAAACCGACAACGAGGCCAAATTGCAGCCCCACGAGCATCAGCGCCACGGCGTAATAGGTGCCAAGGATCAGACAGACCGTGCCCATGCCACGCACGAAAGAGGCAAGTGTCGCGTCAATCTCGCGTGCCAGTTGGCGGATCGTGGGGGCATGGTCGCGCGGCAAAAGGCGGTCAATGCCAGCAACCATGCGGTCCCAGTCAAGCAGGAGATAGACGGCCACCACCGGTACGATGACAAAGAGCAGCAGGATGTTGATCAGCGACGCAAAGGACGCAAGCGCTGTCTGGAACAACTCCCCGCCGCGTTCCTGGATCGTGGTGCCTAAGGTGGTCAGCGAGGTGCGCAGGGTCGAATCGTCGTCGAGCAGCGAAGGGAAGCGGCTAGTTATGAAATCGGTGAAGTTGCGGGTGACCTGCGGGGCAGTCTCGATCAGGTTGACCGTTTGATTGACCAGCGTCGGCACGACCAGCAGTGCCATGAGCACAAAGATCAAAATTGCCGCCACGGTGATGAGCGCGGTGGCCATAACCCGGCTGAGCCCCAAACGTTCAAGCCGGTCGGCCACGGGATCGAGAAAATAGGCAATCGCCCCGCCCAGCAGGAAGGGCAGCAGCACATCGCCCATAAACCACAGCGCCACCATGAACACCGCCGCAGCGATGCCCCAGTATTTCAGTTGGTCTCGGATTGGCAGGGCCATGATGCTCTCCGGCAAGGAATATCATCACATCGCCCATGTGGCGTTTCGTTTCAAGTCTCGCCTGCGGGCAGGGCGGCTTGACAGTGCGGTAGATCAGGCGACGATGGCGGTGAATTGAGGGAGCAAATGATGCGCAGTGAATTTGACGACGAGCTGGAAGAGCGGTTGGTCCGTTATGCGAAGATCGACAGCCAGAGCGATGCGGACAGCCCGACCGCGCCCAGCACAGAAATCCAGCTTGATATGTCGCGGCTGCTGGTTGAGGAACTGCACGAGATGGGCGCGCAGGATGTCACGCTCACCGACTATGGCGTGGTGCTGGCGACGGTGCCTGCCACGGTTGAGGGTGGCCCGGTGATGGGCTGGGTCGCGCATGTGGATACGGCCCCGCAGTACAACGCCACGGGAGTAAAGCCAGTGGTGCATCGCGGTTACAACGGCGGTGATATTACCTTTGCCGATGCGCCGGAGTTGCGGCTGTCGCCTGAAAACTCGCCCTATCTGGCTGAGAAACAAGGCGAGGATATCATTACCGCTAGCGGCACGACCTTGCTGGGCGGGGATGACAAGGCGGGGGTGGCGATTGCCATGACGGCAGCGCGGCATCTGATTGAGAACCCAGAGATTCCGCACGGCAAGATCCGCCTCGCCTTTACGCCAGACGAAGAGATCGGGCGCGGGGTAGACGCGCGGCTGCCTGAGGATTTGGGTTGTGACTTTGCCTATACCTTTGATGGCGGCAAGGCAGGTGAGATCGAATATGAGACCTTCAGCGCGGATGGGGCCATGGTGACGATCACCGGAGTCTCGGCCCATCCCGGTTTCGCCAAGGACAAGATGGTCAACGCGCTGCATCTGGCGGCGAAGATCGTGATGACCCTGCCGCAGGCCACGATGACGCCTGAAACGACCGAGGGGCTAGAAGGTTTCATCCATATATCGGAAGTGAACGGCGGATCGTCTGAGGCCGAGATTAAACTGATCTTACGCGACTTTGAGCGTGAAGGCTTGCAGGCCAAAGGCGATCTGCTGCGTCAGGTCTGTGCTGCCGTCGCCGCCTGCGAGCCGCGCGCGAAGATTGAGGTGGATATCCAGCCGCAGTACCGCAACATGCGCTATTGGCTGGAGAAGGACATGACCCCCGTCGATCTGGTGCGCGGAGCAGTCGAAGCGGTGGGACTGGAGCCGCGCTCGGTCCCCATTCGCGGCGGCACAGATGGCTCTCGTCTGACCGAGATGGGCGTGCCCTGTCCGAATGTCTTTACCGGAATGCAGGAAATTCACGGGCCACTGGAATGGATTTCGGTGCAGGACATGGCGTTGGCCACCAAGGTGGCAGTGGAACTGGCGCAGCGGGCCGCAAAAGCCTGAGGCCCTGCCGCGATGTGATTGTCTCGCCCTTTGACATGCACTAGTCAGGGGACAATTCGTCAATGAGGAAACACCATGCGTCTGTCCCAATATTTTCTGCCCGTGCTGAAGGAAAACCCTGCCGAGGCGCAGATCGTCAGCCACCGGCTGATGCTGCGGGCGGGGATGATCAAGCAATCCAGCGCGGGGATCTACTCATGGCTGCCGCTGGGTTACAAAGTGCTGCGCAAGGTCGAAGAGATCGTGCATCAAGAGCAGCAGCGCGTGGGCCATATCCCGATGCTGATGCCGACGCTGCAATCGGCGGATCTGTGGAAGGAATCGGGCCGCTATGACGCCTACGGCCCCGAAATGCTGCGCATCCGCGACCGCCAGGACCGCGACATGCTCTACGGTCCCACCAACGAAGAGATGATCACCGACATCTTCCGCAGCCATGTTGGGTCGTACAAAGACCTGCCGCTGACGCTCTACCACATCCAGTGGAAATTCCGCGACGAGATCCGTCCGCGTTTTGGCGTGATGCGAGGCCGCGAGTTCTTGATGAAGGATGGCTACAACTTCGACCTCACGAAAGAGGATGCGCTGCACGCTTACAACCGCCATTTGGTCAGCTATCTGCGCACCTATGAGCGTATGGGCCTGCAGGCGATCCCGATGCGGGCGGACTCTGGCCCGATTGGCGGCGATGACACGCATGAATTCCTCGTGCTGGCCGAAACGGGCGAGTCGGAGGTCTTTTATGACAGCGAGATCACCGATCTGACCTTTGGCGACCGCGAGATTGACCCCAGCGATCACGACGCCTGCCGCGCTGTGCTGGAGGAGTTCACCTCGCGCTACGCCCGCACCGATGAGACCCACGACCCCGAGCTTTTCGCCAAGGTGCCCGAAGACCGCCAGCGCACCGCGCGCGGCATTGAAGTGGGACAGATTTTCTACTTCGGCACAAAATACTCCGACGCGATGAACGCCAAGGTCCAAGGCCCCGACGGCAAACAGGTGCCGGTGCATATGGGCAGCCACGGCATCGGCGTCAGCCGCCTGCTGGGCGCGATCATTGAGGCCAGCCATGACGATAAGGGTATCATCTGGCCTGAGGGCGTGACTCCGTTCCACGCGGGTATCGTGAACCTCAAACAAGGCGACGCTGAAGCCGATGCGGCCTGTGACGCGCTTTATAAGAGCTTGAAGGCGCTGGGCCTTGATCCACTTTATGACGACCGCAAGGGCGGGGCGGGTATGAAATTTGCGACAATGGATCTGATCGGTCTGCCGTGGCGCATCACGGTCGGGCCACGCGGGCTGAAGAATGGTGTGGTTGAGCTGACCAGCCGCCGCACAGGTGAAAGCGAAGAGCTACCGCCAGAGCAGGCGGTCGAAAAGCTGGCGAAAATCTACGCCGGTATTGCCTGAGGTCGCCGATGATCCTGCGGGCGCTGACATTGGCCGGTGGGATCATAGGGGCAGGGATTGCGGCGCAAGGCCCGGGGTTTTCCCGGGCCTATGTGTTTGAGCTAGTGGCCGCAGAGCGGACGCTCTCCGGCGTTGTGGCGCATTTCGACGCTGCCGCCCGCGCCGCCGGGATTGACCGAGAGGCCGCACTGACGCGGCTGCGTGGGTCGGCTCTGCTGGAACGTCGCCGTATTGAACTGATCGAAAACATCGAACGTCACGCGGCGCTTGAGGCGCAATTGCCGCGACTGCAAACGGCGGGTCCGTTCCTGCGCAGCTATTACCTGCTGCGCGCGCCTGATACAGGAGCGTTGCGCGCGACCGCGCAGATGTTTTCGCCCACCGCGCCGCGCAGCCGTGCCGAATTGATCTTTGCCGCCATAGGCTTCATCGTCGGGACAGCCATCGCGCGACTGCTTCTCTGGCTGCCCACATGGCCCGGACGCTACCGCCGCCGCCGGGCATTGCATTCTTGACCCTTCTGAGGCAAAGCCTCACGTTGCGCGCACCTCAGACCGGAGCCCTCCCCGATGGCCAGTAAGCCCACCCGAACCGCCCCATTCGCGGCCTTTGAATGGATGATCGCTTGGCGCTACCTCCGCGCCCGCCGCGCCGAGGGCGGGGTGAGCGTGATGACGTGGATCAGCCTGATCGGCATCACGCTCGCGGTCTTCGCGCTGATTGCCACGCTGTCGGTTCGTTCGGGCTTCCGGGCCGAATTCGTCGACACGATCCTTGGCGCCAACGCCCATGTGACGGTCTACACGATGGGCGAGGTTCAAGAGACCGGCCAGATTGACCGCACCATCGCCAACTATACCGAAATGGCCGCCGAGGTTGCGAAAGTGCCCGGCGTGACCCGCGTGGCCCCCTTGGTGCGCCAGCAGGTCATGGCGAACCGGCGGCAGTCCAACGCAGGCGTTGAGGTCTTTGGCATCGCGTCTGATGATCTGATGACCATCCCCGGCATCCAGCCCTCGGAAAGGTCATTCGGAGACATTGGTCGGTTCGAAGAAGGCATCGCCATCGGCAGCGGCGTGGCGCAGAGCTTGGGCGTGCAGGTGGGCGATACGATCAAGCTAATCTCGCCCAATGGGGTGAAAACCGCCTTTGGCACCAGCCCGCGGGTGAACGGCTATGAGGTCGTCTATGTCTTCTCTGCCGGGCGCTATGACATTGATAAGACACGTGTCTACCTGCCGATCGCTGAGGCACAGAGCTTTTTCAACCGCGAAGGTGTCGCGGACGAGTTGGAAGTCATGGTCGAAGACCCCGAGAGCGTTGACGCCATGGCGCGCGCGTTGATGCAGGCGGCGGGCGACCGGGCGCAGGTCTGGACGTGGCGCGATGCGTCCGGGTCGTTCCTGTCGGCGCTGGATATTGAGGACCGGGTGATGTTCGTGATCCTCTCGGTGCTGGTCCTGATTGCCGCGATGAACATCGTGTCGGGGCTAATTATGCTGGTCAAGAACAAGGGCCGCGACATCGGCATTCTGCGCACCATGGGGCTGTCTGAGGGCTCGGTGCTGCGGGTGTTCTTTATCTGCGGCGCGTTCACGGGCATCATCGGCACCGCCGCGGGCGTGGTGCTGGGCGTGCTCTTTGCGATCTACGTCGACCAGATTTTTGCCTTCGTTAACTATCTCAGCGGCGGCAATGCTTGGGATGCCTCGATCCGGGGCATCTACTTCCTGCCTGCCAAATTGCAGCTGGCCGATGTGCTCTCCGCCGTGGCCCTGTCGCTTGGCCTTAGCTTCATCGTCACGATCTTTCCCGCCCGCCGCGCGGCGCGGATGAACCCTGTGGAGGCCTTGCGCTATGAATGATCCCGTCTTGCGCCTGAGCGGCATTTCTAAGGCCTACAACCCCGGCAAGCCCAACGAGGTGCATGTCCTGCGCGACATCAATCTGGAGGTCGCTCCCGGTGAAGTCGTGGCACTGGTCGCGCCCTCCGGGGCTGGCAAGTCGACGCTGCTGCATATCGCAGGGCTGCTGGATACGGCGGACAGCGGCACGGTCGAAATCGCGGGGGATGACCTGACCGGCCAGAGCGACCGCAAGCGCACCGGGGTGCGCCGGGCGGACGTCGGCTTCATCTATCAGTTCCACCATCTGCTGCCCGAGTTCACGGCGCTGGAGAACATTGTCCTGCCGCAGCTTGCCAACGGCGTGGCGCGTTCTGCGGCCGAAGCGCGCGGGCGCAAATTGCTGGCCGAAGTGGGCATTTCGGAACGCGCCGACCACCGCCCCGCTGCCATGTCGGGCGGTGAGCAGCAGCGGGTGGCGTTTTGCCGGGCGCTGGCCAACGCGCCGCGTCTGTTGCTGGCAGATGAGCCTACGGGCAACCTCGACCCCTCGACCTCAGATCAGGTGTTTGCCGCGCTGATGGCGCTGGTGCGCGGCACCGGGCTTTCGGCGGTGATTGCTACACATAACCTCGAACTGGCCGCGCGGATGGACCGACAGATCCGCCTTGAGGCTGGGCAATTGGTGCCGGTCTGATCTAGCCGCAGATATTGTCCAGCTCGACCCCGTCCCACGGCAGGCGCACATCATGGGCGCGGCTTTGGGGCAGGGGGGCGACGGGCATGACCTCGGACAGCATGTCGTGCAACCGCTTGGTGCGCGGCGCCTGCGGGTCGAGCGCGCGACAGCAGACAAATTCCTCAACGATTGAGCCCTGCTGCTCGTAGCCGAAATCGAGGAAGCGCGGTTTCGTATCGATATCAAAGAGATAGGGGTCGGGGTTGTTGCTGTGTTCCGACGCCGCACGCAGCGGAGTATAGCCCGTCACGCGGCGGTTCTGCCATTGCCAGACATGGGTGACCTCATGCGCGAGCAGCATCGCGGCGATCAGGCCGATGCGGTCAGGGTGATCGGGCAGGTAGTCGTCGAGATACCAATCCTTGTCGAAAAGCAGGTCGTTCCACAGCGCCACGGCGGCGGGTTTGGAGGTGACGGTGTCGCCCTCCTGCGGCGGTAGGATTAACTCACGACAGGTGGTGCGCGGACGCGGTTTGCGGGTGAAGGTCACGGCGCGGGTCGGCGCACCGTCGTGCAGGCGCACGCGGTCGTAGTCGACAGATGTGCCGTGGATGGTGGAGAGATAGGCGCGCTCGTTCTCCGTCAGCGGGCGACCGCAGGCGGTGAGGAGAAGGAGAAGGAGGAGTGCGCGGATCATGGGGGGAGTTAGGACCGGTGTGGGCGGCGGATCAAGGGGAAAGATTGGGGGTGGGCGCTGATGTTGCGGGTAACTGCTGGTGCGGTCCCGACCTATTGTTGTGTCGAAGCCCCTTCCCCACGGGGGGAAGGGAAGGGGCTATGCGCCAAAGGCGCATTTGATACGGAACAGATGTGGCTGGGGGTTATCAATCTGGAACCTCGACCCATCTAGTGAATCTATCTCGAATTTCCTGATAATCTGCTTGGTACCTAGTCAAACTAATCTCTTTGGGGCGTAGGACTAAGCCACGATCGAAGAAGTTTCTTTGTTCGTAGGGCTCAGGTGAATGCCACATCACGCTAGATAGCTCTTTTGCGATTGCTCGACCTGCAATATCGCGTTGTGGCTCGTTGAGTATGTATCGAAAGCCACCAAGCAAAATGTCCGCAACAGAGGAGGCGTGCGAAGCTCCATCGCAAGTGAATGAATATCCTAATATATTCTCCAATTGTACGCGCTCGTTTTCACTCTTAATTCTGTGAGAGAACTTCTCGCGCAAATAGCCGAATGGGTTACTTGTGTTCATTCGGTCAAAGTTAGCCCAGCCTTTCGCTCGGTTCTCTCCTAGGAACTGGTTGAATTTTGAAAGCAGATTGTTCGCACCGAAACCCACTAAGGTATTATGATCGTGATGCCGTGAAATTGCGTGGAGAATGCCATAGCCACAAAATTTTACTTCGTGCTTGAAAGCGAGCGAGTAAACTTCGTTCTTTAGCTTGGTGTGCGTTTGGACATCCATTCCTTTAGGGCGATCCCGAGACGCAAACTTTAGCGGGTCGGTTCTATCCAAGTCGTACTTATTGCGTAGCTGTTCTATAGCCTTAGACAGCGCAGAATAGTGCCGCGTAGGAATGAATGTTCCGCCGTAGCAGAAGAACTTGTTTACATCTGTTTGCTCCGGGTTCCCCTCGTCTGCAAATAGCAAAAAATCTACCATTCAAACATCTAACTCCTCCACAAACTGCGCGTTCTGCTGAATATACTCAAACCGCATCTCCGGCTTCTTCCCCATCAGCCGCTCCACCAAATCCCCCGTCTCGCCCGGCACGTCCTCATCCACGGTCACGCGGATCAGCTTGCGGGTGGCGGGGTCCATGGTGGTCTCTTTAAGGTCCTTCGCGTCCATCTCGCCCAGACCTTTAAACCGGCTGACATCGATCTTGCCTTTGCCGCCCAAGCCCTTCTCCAGCCACATGTTTTTCTCTGCCTCATCCAAGCAATAGACCCGCTTGGCCCCTTGGGTCAGACGGAACAGCGGCGGGCAGGCCAGGTACAGATGCCCTGAATCAATCAACGGGCGCATCTGGGTGAAGAAGAACGTCATCAGCAGCGCCGCGATATGGGCGCCATCCACGTCCGCGTCGGTCATGATGATGATCTTGTCATAGCGCAGATCGTCGAGGTTGAATTTCGTGCCCATGCCAACGCCAAGCGCCTCGCAGAGGTCGCTGATCTCGGCGTTGGTGGTGATCTTGCTGGAGGCCGCGCCGAGCACGTTCAGGATTTTACCCTTCAGCGGCAACAGCGCCTGCGTGTTCCGGTTGCGCGCGCCCTTGCCAGAGCCACCCGCCGAGTCGCCCTCGACGATGAACAGCTCGGTGCCTTCGCGGGTCTTGCTGGTACAATCGGTCAGTTTGCCGGGCAGGCGCAGTTTCTTGGTGGCGGATTTACGGGCGGTTTCTTTTTCCTGACGGCGGCGCATCCGTTCTTCGGCGCGCAGGACAAGGAAATCGAGGATCGCGCCAGCGGATTTGGTATCCGCCGCCAGCCAGTTGTCAAAGTGGTCGCGCACGGCGTTTTCCACCAGACGCGCGGCCTCAGTTGTGGCGAGACGGTCTTTGGTCTGGCCCACGAATTCCGGCTCGCGGATGAAGCAAGACACCAGCGCGCAGCCCCCGGTGATCAGGTCGTCGCGGGTGATGTCCTTGGCTTTGCGATTGTTCGCAAGCTCGCCGTAGGCGCGGATACCTTTGAGGATCGCGGCCCAAAAGCCGCCTTCATGGGTGCCGCCCTCGGGCGTGGGGACGGTGTTACAGTAGGACTGGATGAAGCCGTCGCGGGCAGGGGTCCAGTTGATCGCCCATTCGACCTTGCCCGGCACGCCAAAGCGTTCTTGGAATTCGACGGTGCCTGCGAAGGGATTTTCGGCGTAGGTGGTTGATTTACCGAGTGTTTCGCGCAGGTAATCAGAAAGGCCGCCGGGAAAGTGGAAGGTCGCCTCTATCGGCGTGTCGCCGTCTTCGATCTCGGACTTCCAGCGGATTTCGACGCCGGAGAAGAGATAGGCTTTGGAGCGGACCATCTTGAGCAGTCGGGACGGTTTGAAGCGATGCGCGCCAAAGATTTGCTCGTCGGCGTGGAAGGTGACGGTTGTGCCGCGCCGGTTAGGCGCTGCGCCGATTTTTTCGACCGGGCCTTGGGGGATGCCGCGCGAAAAGCTTTGTTCGAACAATTCGCGGTTGCGCGCGACCTGCACCACCATGGAATCGCTCAGCGCGTTGACGACCGAGGCACCAACCCCGTGCAGACCGCCCGAGGTTTGGTAGGCTTTACCCGAGAATTTCCCGCCCGCGTGCAGTGTGCAGAGGATCACTTCAAGCGCGGATTTATCAGGAAACTTCGGGTGCGGGTCGATCGGGATGCCGCGGCCATTGTCGCGGATGGTGACGGAGTAATCCGCGTTCAACTCCACCTCGATCCGGTTTGCATGGCCTGCCACCGCTTCATCCATCGAGTTGTCGAGCACCTCGGCCACAAGGTGGTGCAGCGCGCGTTCATCGGTGCCGCCGATATACATGCCGGGGCGCTTGCGGACGGGCTCCAGCCCCTCCAGCACTTCGATGGAGGAGGCGTCGTAATCTGTGGGTTCTTGGCCGGAAAGAAGGTCGGTCATGCGGGCCTGCTCTTTGTTATGGGTGGGGGCCATTTTGACAGTCCCGCGCGCCGGGGGCAATCGCGGGTTTGTCAGATGGGCTGGATTTGGGGTGGTCAGGTGGCTTTGGCGCGCAGCCAATCGGCGAGGGTCTCTTCGTCGATGCGCCGTTGGGCCACTTCGCGGATCAGATCACCGGCTTCGACTGTTTCATGGGCAATACGGACGCCGTTAAGATGCAGGCAAACGATCATGGTTTTATAAGATGTGCGTTTGTTGGCATCATTGAAGACATGGCCCGTCGCCACCGCCACACAATAGGCGGCTGCAAGGTCAAAGATATCCTCGATCAGGCCGTAGACCAGCCGGTTGTCGACCCGTGCTAAAGCGCCATCCAGTGACTTGTCGAGCGCACGACCTGTAAGTTCGCCGGGGTTCAGCACGGCATCGTGAATCGCCTCAACAATGTCGGCGTTCAAAAGGACGTAGCTCATTTATCTTTAAGATAGTCGAGCACAGGCTGGGTTTGCGCACGGGTGGCCGCAATACTCTCCATCACCTCGTCCATGGTCGCGACCCGCGGCTCTTCTTGAAGTGTCGCCTCTGCCGGTACGAAATAGCCTACGCAGCGCGAGTTCTTCATCACCGCCACGGGCTTGCCGCCCGAGCGTTCGAGCACCTTATGCGGTTCGCGCATTTCGGTCATGGTCGCGATGTGATTGGTGTGAATACGAGACATGTTTTGTTTCCTCAATGTATATTTAAATATACACTACACAGCCCATTTTACAAGGGCCGCTGCGCGCACCAGTCCAACACGGCCTCGGCCACCGCCTGTGGTTTCTGGTGGTGTAGCCAATGGTCCGCGCCTTCGATCTCGACGCGGGTGAGGTCTTGCGCGAAGACCTCTAGCCCTTCGGTTGCTTCGGGCAGCAATGCGGTATCCTCACGGCCCCAGATCAACAAATGCGGGCATCTCACACGTAGGCGTTCTACCGGGAAATCAGGTAGATCTCGGATCGGCTTGCCGGGCGCTGCGACTTGCAGGGGGGAGGCGCGATACCAGTTGATCATCGCTCTCAGCCGCCCTGGCCGCCCCCATTCCGCGCGGTAAGCCTCAAGCCGATCGGCTGTCAGCCAACTGAGGTCCATATGGGCCGAAAACAACTTAAGCAGTCCTGCGAAATCGTCTTTGGCCAATCTGATCGCGCTGCCTTCGCTGCGCAGTGTGTTGATATATTGTGAGGCCTTGGATTGCGCGCCGCCTGCCGCCATGGCGCGCTGAAAGGGCACGGGATGCACGCCGTTGAGGATGATCAACCGCGCCACCACCTCGGGCCGAAACATCGCCAAAGCATAGCCGACAGAGGCGCCCCAATCATGGGCCAGAACGGTGACCGGCTTATCTTCGATCAACGCGGCCATATCGGCCATGAGATGCGCCATGGCATAGGGTTCAATCCCTTCGGGCGTGCTGCTTTGGCCATAGCCGCGCTGGTCGGGGGCGATGCAGTGGAAGTGCTGGCAAAGCAGCGGGGCGAGATCAGCCCATGCGCCGCCATATTCAGGAAAGCCATGTAACATCAGAAGCGGCGGCAGGCTCTCATCGCCCCAATGGCGAATGAAAATCTCTTGGCCGTTCACTTGGCGGGTTTCGGTCCGTGTCGGTTCCATCGCGATCCCTCCTGCATCTAGCTTTGCCGTTAAGGGCTTCGGACGCAAGGAATTCATGTCAAAATCAGGGCAACAAAGTCCCGCAACCCTATGATAGAGCGTTAAAACCGGACTTCCCCTTTGCCCAACCCCGGCGTAAGGCTTTCCCCATGACCAAAGTAATGACCAACCGCAATCACGTCCGGGCGATCCTAACGCTTGGCCTGCCGCTGATCGGCGGACATCTGGCACAGATGGCCATCGGGGTGACCGATACGGTCATGCTGGGCTGGTATTCGGTCGAGGCGCTGGCAGCGGTTGTTCTGGGCAGTACCTATTTCTTCGTGCTGTTCATCTTTGGCTCGGGCTTTGCCATGGCGGTGATGCCGCTGGTGGCCGCCTATGACGCTGAGGATGATGAGATTGGCCTGCGCCGCGCCACGCGCATGGGGCTGTGGCTGTCGGTGGGTTTTGCGATGATCGCGCTGCCCGCGATGATCTGGTCGCCTGCGGTGCTGGACCTGCTGGGGCAGGGGCCCAACCTTGCCGATACGGCGGGCGATTACCTCAAAGTCGCAGGCTGGGGCATCGTGCCTGCGCTGCTGGTGATGGTGCTGAAATCCTACCTCGCCGCTTTGGAACGCACGCAGGTGGTGCTGTGGATCACACTCTTGGCTGCCACGATCAACGCGCTGGCGAACTACGCGCTGATCTTTGGCAACTGGGGCGCGCCCGAGCTTGGCGTGATGGGTGCGGCCGTGGCTTCGGTCACGACGCAGTTCGTCTCTCTCATCGGGGTGGTGATCTACGTGCTGATCGCGCTGCCGCAGCACAGCCTATTCGTGCGGCTGTGGCGGGTCGATACGCAGATGCTGGTGCGGGTCTTTACGCTGGGCCTGCCGATTGGTTTGACGACGCTGAGCGAAGTCGGTCTGTTTGCGGCCTCGTCGTTGATGATGGGTTGGCTCGGAACGATCACGCTGGCAGCGCATGGGATTGCGATCCAGCTCGCCTCACTGACCTTCATGGTGCATCTGGGGCTGAGCAATGTCGCTACCATTCGCGCCGGTAACGCCTATGGCCGTCGGGATGTGCAGCATATGGCACGCGGTGCGGTGATCGTAACGGGGCTGTCGCTGGTCTTTGCGCTGGTGACTATGGTCGGCTTTGTTGGTTGGCCAGAGCCGCTAATTTCGGTCTTTATGCAAGAGGATGAGCCCGCCCGGCTGGAGATCCTCGCCATCGGCACCGGGCTTTTGGTGATGGCGGCGTTGTTCCAGTTGGTCGACGGGGCGCAGGTGGTGGCTTTGGGCCTGCTGCGCGGCGTACAGGATACACAAGTGCCGATGATCATGGCCGCGATCAGCTATTGGCTGGTCGGCATGCCTTGTTCCTATCTGCTGGGTTTCACACTGGGGTATGGCGCGATGGGTATTTGGGCCGGTTTGGTGGCAGGGCTCGGTGTCGCGGGCGTACTGCTGAACCTGCGGTTCTGGAAGCATACGATCAAGATACTACCGTTCTGACCCCGCCTAAGTGCGGAGAGACAGACCTGCGCCCTTCAAGCGCTTTCGTCGCTGCGCCCGATACGGTCTGCCTTTTTACGCACAAGCGTGCTGCGCAAATCATGCATCGCCAGCAACAGGTCATCGGTCACGGCGTCGAGCTCTGCGTCGGTGGCGCGCGATTGCACCCATTGGGTGGTGAGGTTCAGGTGATCCACCGCGCGGCGGATGTCGTCAATCTCCCGCGCGGCAAGGGTGTCGCGGCGCGCCTCTGCCCAGCGGGCGATCTCGGCCTCATCAGCTTCGGTCAGACGGTGCAGCCCGTGCGGCTTTACCTCGCCACTGCGCAGGTTGACCACGGCGATCTGCTCCATCTCGATCCGGCGCTGGCGGTTCTCGGTATCGAGCCGAAACACCGCCGCGCCATTCTCGCGGACCCTGAAGTAATAGTCGGGAAGATCGCCTGCCATGGTTCGCCCTTACGTCAGCCCGGCACAGAAGGTTTGGATGCGGGTGCATGCCTCTTTCAACGCCTCGTCAGACGTAGCGTAGCTGACCCGGAAATTCGGCGAAAGACCGAAGGCCGCGCCGAAGACGACCGCAACGCCGGTTTCCTCAAGCAGGGCGGTGGCGAAGGTTTCATCATCTGTGATCTTGGTGCCTGCCGCTGTGGTCTTGCCGATCAGCCCTGAAATGGAGGGATAGACGTAGAAGGCCCCCTCGGGCGTGGGGCAGGTGATGCCGTCGATAGCCGAAAGCATCTCCACCACCAAATTGCGGCGGCGCACGAACATCTCGTTGTTCTCAGCGATGTAATCCTGCGTGCCATTCAGCGCCTCAACCGCGGCCCACTGGCTGACCGAGCAGGGGTTCGACGTGCTTTGCGACTGGATTTTGCGCATCGCCCCGATCAGCTTTTCCGGGCCTGCGGCATAGCCGATGCGCCAGCCGGTCATGGCATAGGCCTTGGACACGCCATTGACCGTCAGTGTGCGGTCGTAAAGCGCGGGTTCCACCTCAGCCGGGGTGCAGAACGCGAAGCCGTCATAGGCGAGGTGCTCATACATATCGTCGGTCATCACCCAGACATGCGGGTGGCGCATCAGCACATCGGTCAGCGCCTTCAACTCGTCACGGCTATAGCCTGCGCCGGTGGGATTCGAGGGCGAGTTGAAGATGAACCATTTGGTTTTCGGCGTGATCGCCTCTTCCAGCGCCTCGGGGGTCAGTTTGAAATTATTCTCAAGCGTGGCGGGGGCAATCACTGGGGTGCCGCCTGCGAGCAGCACCATATCGGGGTAGCTGACCCAATAGGGCGCGGGGATCACGACTTCTTCGCCGGGGTTCATCGTCGCCATCAGCGCGTTGTAGAGGATCTGTTTGCCGCCAGTGCCGACGCTGACCTGCGAAGGCGTATAGTCCAGCCCATTGTCGCGCTTGAACTTGGCGCAGATCGCCTGTTTTAGCTCGGGAATACCGTCGACGGCTGTGTATTTCGTCTTGCCCGCATTGATTGCGGCCACGGCTGCGTCCTTAATATTCTGCGGCGTGTCAAAATCCGGTTCACCTGCGCCGAGAGCGATGATGTCGCGCCCCGCGGCCTTGAGTTCAGCCGCCTGGGTGGTGACGGCGACAGTGGGCGACGGTTTGACCCGATCAAGGGTCGCGGACAGCAGTTCCATTTTTGCCTCGGGTTGCTTATGAATATCCCCACGTTCATAGGGGGCGTCCCCGCACCCGGCAAGGGTATCTGGCAGGAGATGTAGCATGACCGACGAGATTGACTGGTACGGCCCTGAGGCCGCCACCTTTGGCGACAGGGTCGCGGCGGCCCGCGAACAGACTGGCATGACGCAGGCGATGCTGGCCAAACGGCTGGGCGTGCGTCTGGCCACTTTGCGGGGCTGGGAAGAAGACCTGTCTGAGCCACGCGCGAACCGGCTTTCGATGCTGGCGGGGCTTTTGAATGTCTCAATGATGTGGTTGATCAACGGCGAAGGCGAGGGCGTCGATGCCCCCGACGCAGGTGAAACCGCGCGCCGCGTTGATCTCGAAGAGGTGCTGGCCGATATGCGTGCCCTGCGCACCGACCTGCTGAAAAAAGCCGAGACTGTCGGCAAATTGGAAAAGCGCATTCGGCGCCTTATGACGGAGCCCGCAGATGCCTGAAGTTCATGAACACCGGTTGAAACGCCTGCAAATGCGCTCCATGCGCCGGGGCATCAAGGAAATGGATCTGATCCTATCAGCCTATGCCGAAGCGCGGCTGCCGCAGATGGATGACGCGGGTCTTACGCTTTATGATCAGATGCTGAATGAGAATGACCACGATCTATATCTTTGGGTCAGCGGTCAGACCGAAGCGCCAGAAAAATACAGCGGAATGGTCACAGATATTCGCGGGCAATTGGCCGAGGCGCGCGGATAGCCCAAGGAATTGCTTCGGGTTTAACGAAATATTCCGATTTTTCAGCGAGTTTCCGGTTTAAACAGCTTGAACCGGAGATTTCGCATGAGCATTCAAGACCCCGCCACGCAGCCGATGGCTTTAAAAGGTTTCATGGTCAGCTACCTTGAATCCCTGTCTTTGGTAGAGCGGTTGCACCGCTTGCTGCTGGACGTGATCAAAGACGAGTTTGAGCGCGTCGGCGTGTTGGAGATCAACGCCGTACAGGCGCTTTTGCTGTTCAACATCGGTGATAATGAGGTCACGGCGGGCGAATTGAAAAGCCGTGGCTACTATCAAGGCAGCAACGTCAGCTACAATCTCAAGAAACTGGTCGAGATGGGGTATATGCACCACCAACGCTGCGAGATTGACCGCCGTTCGGTCCGCGTGCGGCTTACCGAACGGGGGCGCTATATCCGTGATGTGGTGGCTGAGCTTTTCTCCCGCCATGCCGATGGGATGGAAAGCAAAGGTGTGCTGGGGGACGCGGGGATTGAGGATATTACCCGCTCTCTCAAAAGGATGGAGCGTTATTGGACCGACCAGATCCGCTATATCTACTGATCCACACGGGCAGGGGGCGTGAGTTGGGAAAATACCATCCCGTCCAGCTCACGCAGTAGTTTCTCAGCCATGGCGCGGGCGTAGTCCTCAAACCCTAGCGAAGTTTGAACAAATGCCTCGGGGCCAAGCATCACTTCGGCCCGGTAGTAAGACGCAAGCGCGCCGATCTCGGCCTGTCGGCTATCGCCAGAGGCGGGATCATCCGCGCCGATCACCAGACCGTTGATGGTCAGCCCGAGTGGGCCAATGGAGAGCGCTGCTAAACCGTCACGCACATCCCGGGGGCGGGGGCCGAAGTTCGAGATGCCGTCGCCAGAGATGTCGAGTGTGTGTTTCTGGCACCCGGGCCGCTCTGCAAGCAGTCGCGCGCCAAGTTCCATCGCCGCGCCAAGGGCCGTACCGGGCGATGCGTCTCGCCGCTGAGTGGCGCGCAGGCGGGCGATGGCCGCGTCGAGCGCTGCGGTGTCGCTCAGCGGCGTCCAAGGCAGGATCACAGACTGATCGCCAGACCCGCTCCATTCGAAAACCAGCAGATCGACGTGATGCCCCGGCAGCATGAGCAGTGCCTGCCGCACCCGGGGATCGTTCAGCGCATCGGCCAAGCCGCCGATTTGTAACCGATACTCCCGCGCATCGACAGAGCCGGACACATCCAGCCCCAAGGCGAGCGCCTGCCGACAGGCGGCTTCGGCCCATTGGGTGGTACTGAGGGTCAGAACGAAGGCAAGGGCCGTGCGGATCATCCCTTCGGTCTTTCAGGCTGTGTTATAGCGCCGAGCGCAGGCGGCGAGACTTCCCGGATCAGCTTGACGCGCATGGCGCGCTCAAAATCGGCAAAGCCAGAGGCGATGACCATAAAAGCGCCCGGTCCGTGCAGCACCTGAGATTTATAGAAGGCGATGAGGCCCAGTTCGCCTTCGAAATCGGCGGCGTTCACGACCAAACCATTGACGGTGATTTGCGAAAAAGCTGTAGCGCGATACGCGGTCTGTGGACCGATTCCTTCGTTGTTTTGCCCATCGCCGGCCATGTCGATCACCCGGGCATCACAGGACGGCGCGCCGTCAAAAAACGTCGCCCCAAAGCGCAGGGCGTGGCCCATCGCTGTGGGTTGGCTGCTTTCGCTGCGTTGGCTCGACCCAATAACGTCAGCGGCGCGGGCGAGGGCGCCGGGGTGGTCGATCACCGTCCAATCCAGCACGATCTGCTGATGCGCCTCGCCCGACCATTCAAAGGCGGCAATCGTCACCGGCGCGTCACTGGCAAAAAAAGCCCGCGCGACCGACGGCGCCCGTAGCGCAGCGGCCAGTCCACCACGTTGCAAACGGTCCTCCTCGGGGTCAACCGATGAGGACACATCCAGCGCCAGCAGTAGCGCAAGACGGCAGGGCGCCGCCCGCGCAGCCATGGGCGCAAGCATCAGCGCCAGCGCGGCACTGATGCAAATCCTTACCAATGGCCGATGTTCTCCATGCTGGCCCAAGGCTCCTGTGCGGGAAGGGCGTCGCCCTCTTGCAGCAACTCGACCGAGATATTGTCGGGCGAGCGGACAAAGGCCATACGCCCGTCACGCGGCGGCCGGTTGATGGTCACCCCATTATCCTGCAACATTTGGCAGGTCTCATAGATATTCTCGACCGTATAGGCGAGATGGCCGAAGTGGCGGCTGTCGCTTGGCAACGCATCGTCGCCGTCCCAGTTGTAGGTCAGCTCCACATCCGCATGGCCATCGTCCATGCCCGGTGGGCAGAGAAAGACCAGCGTGAAGCGGCCACCCTCATTGTCGATGCGCCGCCGCTCAACAAGGCCCAGAAGTTTGTAAAATGCGATAGAGGCGTCGAGGTCTTTCACGCGCACCATTGTGTGCAGGTATTTGATGGGCATCGGTTTTCCTTTGGTCTGTAGCGGTCCGTCAGAACAGGGATTGAAACCCCATATTCAGACCGAAATTCTCTGTCTTAAAGCGGGTAATGTTGGAATTTGTCTTCCGCGCTTCAAAGGTAAGTTTAGGGGCGAAACCGTAGGTGTCAAAGTCGGTAAATACCAGCGAGGTCGAAACCACCGCCCCAAGATCGGCGCGCGGGTCTGGGCCGTAAAGCGGATCGTCATACTGTTTGGCCTGCGCGTTCAGCGCGATCTGCGCCGTGGCCCCTAGCACCGGTTCGGCGAAAGTGTACTGCACCCCCGCCGAGAGGGTCGTGTGCGTCAACGCGCGGCTGTCGGTATCGGTTCGCCCGACCTCGGCGTTCCATGATAACCGGCCGCCGCTGGCCGTCGGACGCGCCCAATAGCTGCCCAGCGTCGCCGTCACACCCGAGCGTAGGTCGCTGTCTTTGCGCTGCGAATAGCCAAGCCCGGCGTTCCACGAAAATAGGCGTTGCTCGGGCCGGGCGTATGTCTGCCGCCAATCGACCTTAACCTCATCCGCGAGGGGAGCATTTGCAGACCACAGGCGGCCAATGCTCAGCGACAGGGTCTGGCGCGGGGCCTCTGGCCCTGTCGTAAAGTCGCGGCCAAACTGCGCCTGTACCCGACGAAAGGCAAAATCCGAGGCGCTAACACCTAAGGGCACATCGTTGTCGGTGAAAACGGTGTGGCTTTCGGTCCAATTTAGCGCCACGAAATTACGCTCGGTTGAGCTGATGCCAAAATTGTAGCGCAGCGCGGTATTTTGGCGCAATACAACGCCCGAGATCGGCACCGCGGTGGGGTTGGTAAAGATCAGCCCACCCAAGACAAAAGTGTTGTCGCTGGGCGCACCATTGACGTTGTCGCTGGGATCAAAGCTGAAGGACAGGTTCACCGACCATGGGTTTGTCGTGCTGACATAGCGATAGTCGCGGATGGCGCGGGCGCGGGTACGCGCGTCAGGGGCCACATGCGCCGCGCGGCGTAGCCAGAATTGCGCCCGTGTTTTCGCACCATCTGACGACAGTGCCTGCGCCATGGCCATCGCCGCGCCATAACGCTCAACCGGTCGGTCGGCGGTCTGCCAGCCCTGACGTGCGGCTTGGCGGGCACGGGTGTTGTCGCCCATCGTGCGCAGGGCGTGGGCATTTAGGATTAGGCTGGTGCTGTCTTTGGGGTCGCGCAGCACCAGCACATCGGTGATCTGTGCTGCAGCCTGCGCATGACCACGCGACAGCAGCTGCGCGGCAGTCAGCCGCGCGGCCTCTGGTTCAAGCGTGGATTGCGCTGCGCCATGGTCCCCGACTGTCAGGCTCATCGCAGCGGCGAGGGCCAGCTTTTGCATCATTGTGTGGCGATGAAACCGCCAACTTCTCGTGTTTCCGACCCTTCGACAAAGACGATACCTGCGATCTCGCTCCCGTTCGGTCCGGCGAAGACGCCCTGCCAATTGCCGCTTGCGCCTGTCGCGGTTCCGGTGCCGTCAATCTCGGTAGCGGTTGCCGATCCGATGTTGCTGTTGTCAAAATCAATGGTCGTATCGGTCAGCGAAATGAACCCGTCCAGCGCCCCGATGCGTTGACCGTTAACGTTATAGACCTCACGGTTGCCGATCGAGCCACCCGCTGCGCCGACGACATCGAAATCATCAAAATCGACCCGCAGGTTCGCATCTCCCGTAACGAAGGTCACGCCATCGTTCGTCCCATCGCGTGTCGTGCGGACGGCGGCATATTCACCATTGTAGGAATAGATGCCCGACGAAGGCAGGTTTGGCCGATTGCCAAGGCGTTGTGCACCCGCACCGCCGTAGCCAAAGTCGATATAGCCATTGGTCCCGGCAGCAGCGACCTGCGATGCACCAGTGTCAGAACGGCGAAAGACCGCAAAATACTGGATTTCATTGGTGCCCGCTTTTGGAGCGCTCTCGTAGGCGTCAAAGTTATTCGAAAAATTTTCCTGAGTAATCCGCTCATAAGCGTTATCGGGGTCATCAAAGGGGATGTTGTTGAGTGTTAATGTATCCGTCGTGGGATCGTAGGTGATGTTGTTCAGCGTCATGGTGTCGCTGCTCTCAGCAAAGTAAACACTGTCACTGCCCGCTTCGGTGTCGCCATCGCCTTCGCCGCCGAAAGGGGGCGTTCCACCACAAGCCGAAAGCCCAAAGCCGAGCGCAAGGCCCATCCAAATCCGTGTCATATTGCGCTGCCTCAATTTCTGCGTCTGCTTGTTTTGCCAAACTGTCACAAAGCCGCGCCTATTCTGTCAACGTGCTTGCGCCGTGTCGGGCAACTTGGGGCCGGAGTGAAGCTGAAAAGCAATAGCGCGCCGCTTGAGGAAAACGCCACGTGCGGCTATGCAGAAGAAAATGCCACAATGACGAGGGTTGCCGCGTGAAACAGTACCATGATGCGCTGCGCGAAGTGCTGGACCAGGGGGTGACCTCGACCGACCGTACCGGGACGGGCACGATCTCTCATTTCGGGATGCAGCAGCGCTACCGTATGGCTGATGGCTTCCCATTGGTTACGACCAAAAAGCTGCATCTGAAATCCATCGTGCATGAGCTTTTGTGGTTCCTCGCAGGTGATACCAATATCGCCTATCTCAAAGAAAACGGTGTCTCCATCTGGAACGAATGGGCGGATGAGGATGGTGATCTTGGCCCGGTCTATGGTCACCAATGGCGGCGCTTCCCCATGGTGGGCGAACCCATGCCCCAGCCTGACGGCACGGTGCTGCACCGCTCGGGCCAAGTTGATCAAATCGCCAAATTGGTAGACGCGATCCGTGCCACCCCCGACAGCCGCCGCCTGATCGTTTCAGCTTGGAACCCCGGGGAGGTTGATCAGATGGCGTTGCCGCCTTGCCACACCCTGTGGCAAGTACGCATCGCAGGCGGCAAGCTGCATCTGCAGCTTTACCAACGCTCGGCTGATATGTTTCTGGGTGTGCCGTTCAACATCGCCTCTTACGCGCTGTTGTTGGAAATGCTGGCCCACGTTACTGGCTACGCGCCCGGTGATTTCGTGCATTCCATGGGCGACGCGCATATCTATTCAAACCACGTAGAGCAGGTGCAGACCCAGCTTGCGCGAACACCCAAAGCGCTGCCGAAACTGCGGATCAACCGCAAGGTCAGCTCAATCTTTGAATTCCGCTATGAGGATTTCACTTTCGAAGGCTATGATCCCGATCCCGCGATCAAAGCGCCGGTGGCTGTCTGATGCTCAGCCTGGTTGTCGCCCGCGCCCGCAACGGCGCCATTGGTAAGGATGGCGATATCCCTTGGTCCTTGCCCGAAGACCTAAAGTTTTTTCAGCGTGAAACCACCGGCGGGGCGATAATCATGGGCCGCCGCACATGGGAAAGCCTGCCGTTCAAGCCACTGAAAAATAGGCTGAATTGCGTGGTTTCTAGCGCTGATATTGACGGGGTCCATGTAGCGCGCGATCCGAAAGCGGCCTTGGGTTATTGCGCGGCAGAGGGGTATCGTCGCGTCTATGGCATCGGGGGGGAGGGGGTCTATCGCGCGCTTTTGCCTTTGGCAGATCGGCTTTTGGTCACTGAAGTTGATGTGGAGATCGACGGCGCTGATGCGTTCTTTCCGGATTTCGATCCCAATGAATGGATTGAACTGGGGAACCTATGCCTACGCCCTGAAGGCCCACGCGCCGTCGCGCGCGAATGGCTGCGCCGCAGCTGACACACCATTGACATAAGCCCTGCGGCGGGCATGACTGCGGATCATGTTTGATCTCTCTGCGCCCCCCGAGGGTTTTGTCGAAAACCCCTTTCCGCACTATGACCGTCTGCTGCGTGAGGCCCCAGTGCTGCCGCAGCCCGATGGGTCTGTGCTGATCTGCCGCCATGCGGATCTGAATGCGATCTACCGCGACACAGCGCTCTATATCTCCGACAAGAAGCTGGCCTTCGCCCCCAAGTTTGGCCCCGGCAGCCCCCTGTTTGAGCATCACACCACCAGCCTTGTCTTTAACGACCCGCCACTGCACACCCGCGTGCGGCGGATCATGACCTCGGCCCTGACGCCCAAAGCATTGGCGCGGATGGAGCCGGGACTGATCGCTACCGTGGATCACCTGCTGGAAGAGCTTGGCCCCACGCCGGACCTGATCGACGACTATGCCAGCTGCATCCCAGTGCAGATCATCGGCAATCTGCTCGACGTGCCGATGGAGGAACGCGGCCCCCTGCGCGACTGGTCGCTTGCAATCCTCGGTGCGTTAGAACCAACGCTAAGTTCTGCGGAACTCGATGCTGGTCACACAGCGGTCGGCGAGTTCAAAGCCTACCTTCAAGACCTCGTGGCGCGACGCCGGGCCACACCGGGGGACCCCGAGACCGATGTGTTGACCCGGCTGATTGCTGGCGATGACGGTGGCCAGCTGACTGAGATCGAGTTAATCCAAAACTGCATATTTATCCTCAACGCAGGCCACGAGACGACGACTAACCTTATCGGCAGCGCGTTGGCGCTGCTTCATGACCACCCGGACCAAAAGGCACGGCTGCTGGCTGAACCTGCGCTGATCGGTCCCTGCATCGAAGAAGTGCTACGCTTTCGTTCACCGAACCAGTTTGGCAACCGTGAAACCACGGCCCCGGTAACCTTGGGTGGCGTGGAGATAGCCGCAGGCAGCAACCTGCATCTTTGCATCGGTGCCGCGAACCGTGATCCGGAAGTCTTTGATCATCCGACTGAATTTGACATCGCGCGCAAACCCAACAGGCATCTTGCTTTTGCCGGTGGTCCACATGTTTGCGTGGGTCTTACCTTGGCGCGGATGGAAGGCAAGATTGCCTTAGAACGCTTCCTGAACCGATACCCGTCCTATGAAATCAGGGACGCGCGCAAGGGCGGGGGGCGAATACGTTTCCATGGGTATGCCGCACTTCCCGCACGTTTGGGCTGAGCGAAGTACCCGATAAAAGACTGGACTTGATGAAACTGCCTCGGCAATCATTGCTGTATTGAACATAAGTACAGTAATTTGCGAGGATTATCATGCGTCTAACTACAGCACTTGCAGCAGCCGTAGGGCTCTTTTCCGCGACCTTAGCCGGTGAGGTTTCTGCCGAACCCAAGATTTACGCCTATCCCAGCAGCGCCAATTTCTGCCCCGCCGGGTTGCAGCCCATTACCATATCTGGCGTCATCTGCTGCGGCACCCCAAACCAAACCATGACCTACGCCGAGGTCCAAGCCCACCCCGTCGTCCGCCGACAGCACGCCGTCCGCACACAGCACGTCGTTAAGGCGCGTCATTCGACACCGCGCCGCTCGGCTCGGGTGCCATGCCCAGTCGGGGTGAAGGGGTGTTCGTACGACTGACTTGGCAAGCAACGCCCGGCGTGGGACGCCGGGTGTTATTTTTCAGTGTCTTGGCTAGAGCAGGGCGAGCTCGGTGGCCATTTGTCGACCGTCGCGCCCTTCGGTCAGCTCATAACTGACTTTTTGGTCGTCCGCCAAGCCGGTCAAGCCTGAGCGTTCGACCGCTGAGATGTGAACGAATACATCGTTACCGCCGCTTTCGGGGGCGATGAACCCGTAACCTTTGGTCGTGTTAAACCATTTCACGGTGCCAGTTGGCATAATCTCCGCGCCTCCTTTGTCTTTGACGTATCTGCGCAAGGCAGAATGGCGAAAGCGATTGAATTGCGACCCGCCATAAGAGAAAGATCGCGCAGCCTTGGGGAAAATCAAGAAATTCGGGGCGAAACCTGTGAATGGATCCGAAATTGTGGTGCTGAAGGAGTTGGATGTGTTAATTTATGGGCTGAAAACCTGTGACACCTGTCGCAAAGCCAAGAAAGCGCTGCCACAAGCGCAGCTGATTGACGTGCGCGAAGAGGGTTTACCGGAGGCAGTCTTGACGCAGGCCTACGAGCGCTTCGGTGCGGCCCTGCTGAATACGCGCTCGACAACTTGGCGCGGTCTGGATGATGATGCCCGTGAAGAGGAACCCCTCACATTGATCAAAGCCCATCCCGCGCTGATGAAGCGACCCTTGATCGCAAAGGGCGACGCGCTTTTTCTAGGTTGGAACAATGATATAGAGGATGAAGTTAAAGCAATGCTTTAACTGCGTGGCGTTGAAAGCCGATCCAGAGAAAGCGGGCCCGCGCCTTTTAGAATAAGAACCGCGAACAAGAATACCCAAAGCGCCCGTTGATCTAGAATTTGGGCGTCGGGAAACCTGTCGAACCAAGCGCCAAGCGCGTCCCATTGGCCATGGCCGTAGAGGTCGGTCAATGATTGAACGGCGATAAAACCAATCATCCCAAACGCGGCCAACCGGGTGAGCAGACCAAAAACAATTAACAGAGGTAGGATGAACTCCGCCAACGTGCCTGCCACCACGACAACCCAGTGAAACAGCCCAAACGCATCGCTGTTATAGCCTACTGCCTCAAAAGCGCGCGGGAAAATCTGCGCATAGGCGCCGGTGGAAGGGCTGAAAATGCCCAATGGGCCATCCCCAAGTTTGGTCAAACCAGCATTCAGGAAATAGACCAACAGCACCGCGGCAAATAAAAAGCGGGCAAGGGTGGGGAGCAGCCAATCAGCAGCTTCCAGACGGGCGGTGGCAGTGCGGTAAAGGCCTAAGTGCGGGGTCATTTGCGGCCCTCCGGCGAGATTGCAGAGAATATGCCGTGGCTCAGAGCGAGGGCCAGAGCGGCGCCCAAGTCAAAATCAGGATGTGCGCTAAGCGCGGCATCATGTGCGGGGCCAAACGACATACCTTCGGCGAGATGAGACAGCCATATGGCCCCTCCAGGCGGGAGCAGATGGGGCGCGGGGTCATACGCGGGGCGGGTGATGACCACGTCCTGCGCAGCGCTACGCGGCTTTGGTGCGCCATCGGTGAAATTATAACGCCAAATGTCGAAAAGGGGCCAGTCCGAGCGCAGAATGCGGGTCGCGGGCGCGATGGTGAACTGGGCTGCCATAAGCGCTTCTGGGGCGAGTTGCTGCAGGTCCTGCGGATCAAGCGGGGGCGCGTCGGCAGCGTGGTAGCTAGACCGCAGTGAAAGATCGAGCCTTGCGGCATCGGCGAGGTAGCCGATTTTAGCCAAGGGCGCGAAACCTGCCAGAAATGCAGGAAATTCAGCACCGTAGTGCATCATCATCGGTGATTTGGGCGGGTGGGCCCGAACGTAAAGTGGGGCCAGTTCGGCAAAGTTGCGGGCGCCGATCAACTTGCGGACGAGTGGAAAGGCCACCTCCAGCGCTGCGATCAGGGAATGGGTGACGTTGTTGCGATAGACGCCATAACGCGCGCCTGCGGGCCGCCCTTCGCCATCGCTTAGATCTCGGGGCACAGGGCGTGAGGGATCAAGCAGTGCCGCGCGAAAGCTTGATTGATCGGTCACGCCAATACCTGAGCGGCATGCTCAGCCTCGGCCCGCAGAACGGGCCATTGGGGCACATCATTGTCCCACTCGACCAGTACCGGCTTTGGTCCGGTCTGGGCCAGTGTGTAAGCAAGCAATTCCCAGACTGGACCAACAACCGCTTTGCCGTGGCTGTCGATCAGCAGGGGTGCGCCGTGATCGTCGGTATCCTTGTCGTGCCCGCCGACATGGATCTCACCAATATGGTCGGTAGGGAAAGCATCTATATAGTCCTGCGGTGATAGGCCAAGATTGGTCGCTGAAATGAAGACATTGTTGACATCCAACAAGAGTCCACAGGAGGTTCGCCGGGTAAGCTCCGTCAAAAAGTCAGTTTCAGACAAGTCAGATTCCGCAAAGGCGAGATAGCTGGAGGGGTTTTCCAGCAGCATTTGCCGCCCAAGAACATCTTGGACTTGGTTAATGTGGGCCGTGACGCGCGCAAGCGTACCCTCAGTATAGGGCAGTGGCAGGAGATCGTTTAAATACTCCATCCCGTGCGTCGACCAAGCCAGATGTTCGGAGAATGAGGCCGGTTGCGTACGATCGCAGAGGGTTTTGACACGCGCGAGATGATCCGCATCTAAGGGGCCCTCACCGCCGATCGATAACCCGACACCATGAACCGACAGCGCGAATTTCTCTTGCAACGCGCGGAGCTGCGCGTGAGGGCGGCCGCCGTCACCCATGTAATTCTCGGCATGGACTTCGATCCAGCGGACAGGGCCGGGATCGGTCATTAAGCCATCAAAATGACTGGATTTAAATCCAACGCCGGGGGCATCGGGCAGTGTTGTGAGTGGGGGGGTATCATCACGCATATCGGCCTCCGACGTGTTGCGGGGCGGGGTTCCGGGCAGGGGTGCCGCCCGGAACGCTTTAGATTAAGCGGGCAGGTCGCGTTCAAGCGCTTCCAGCGAGCCGTTACGCTCTGTCCCGTCTGCCATGGCGGGCAGCTCCATTTCAGCGCAGGTGCCTTCGTCAACGAGGGACCAGGCGTTGCCCTGATAATCTGTCACAGAGGTGCCAGCGCAGGTTGTACCAGGGCCAGCGGCGCAATCGTTCTCACCGGCCAGCGAAACGCCAAAGCATTTCTCTTGCGAAGCAGCTTGAACGGTGGTGGCGTGGCTGCTGAGTGCGGCGGCGACGGCCCCTGCGATGGCTGCGGTTTTAAGTGTGTTGGACATTATATCTCTTCCCTTCCTGATGGTTTAGATGGGCTTACTAAAACAGCCTATCACATCACAAGCTACTCACGAGCGAGTGTGTCACAGTCCCGTCAGAAATCACGCGGAAAAACAGCGTAAATTGCAACCTTCCTGCGCAGGAGGGGGCCAATTGTTACAAAATCGCTCCGGCGGACGCAGGGCGAGTGATGCCCAACGCCGCCGAAGCGTAGTTTTGTTACAACCCGTTAGCGCAGGTCGGGCGGGGTCGCGTCCTGCGCCAATTCAGCGGTGAGCGTGTCGAGCGGCTGCACCGAAGTCTGCTTTTGACCCAGACGGCGGACAGAGACGGTCCGCTCTTCGACCTCACGCGCACCGACGGCGAGGATCACCGGCACCTTGCCGACCGAATGCTCGCGCACCTTATAGTTGATCTTTTCGTTGCGCATGTCGGCCTCGGCACGCACGCCGGCAGCTTTGAGGGTCTCGACTACCTCGGCCACGTACTCATCCGCCTCGGAGGTGATGGAGGCCACGACAACCTGACGCGGGGCGAGCCAGAAGGGCAGCTTGCCCGCGTGTTCCTCAATCAGGATGCCGATGAAACGCTCGAAAGAACCGAGTGTGGCACGGTGCAGCATCACGGGCCGGTGCTTGCCGCCATCCGCGCCGATATAGGTCGCGTCCAGCCGTTCGGGCAACACGAAGTCCACCTGATGGGTGCCGCACTGCCAGTCGCGGCCAATGGCGTCGGTCAGGACGAATTCGAGTTTGGGGCCATAGAATGCGCCTTCGCCGGGGTTCAACTCAGGCTCGATCCCTGCGGCGCGGGTGGCCGACAGCAGGGCGGCCTCGGCCTTGTCCCATACCTCATCCGATCCGGAGCGCTTTTCAGGGCGGTCGGAGAATTTCACTTTGAAGTTCTCAAAACCGAGGTCGCGGTAGATCTCGCTTAGGAAGGCGATGAACTTGGCGGTTTCGGCTTCAATCTGGTCTTCAGCGCAGAAGATATGGCCGTCATCTTGGGTAAAGCCGCGCACCCGCATGATGCCATGCAGCGCACCCGAAGGCTCATAACGGTTGCAGGAGCCAAACTCGGCCATGCGCAGCGGCAGGTCGCGGTAGGATTTCAGACCCTGATTGAAAATCTGCACGTGACAGGGGCAGTTCATCGGCTTGAGCGCGTTTACCGCTTTTTCACGGGCGTGCTCTTCGTCCACTTCGACGATGAACATGTGGTCTTGATACTTTTCCCAGTGACCGGAAGCTTCCCAGAGTTTGCGGTCGACGACCTGCGGGGTGTTCACCTCAACATAGCCGCCCTTGCGCTGTTGGCGGCGCATGTAGTCTTGCAACTGGGTGTAGATCGACCAGCCGTTGGGGTGCCAGAAGATCTGGCCGGGGGCTTCTTCCTGCATGTGGAACAGGTCCATCTCGCGGCCCAGTTTCCGGTGGTCGCGTTTGGCGGCTTCTTCGAGCATGTTGAGGTGCGCGCGCAGCTTTTCCTTGCCGGTGAAGGCCACGCCGTAGATCCGTTGCAGCATCGCGCGGTCACTGTCGCCGCGCCAATAGGCCCCGGCGATGGACATCAGCTTGAACGCATCGCCCGGCACTTGGCCGGTGTGCTGGAGGTGCGGGCCACGGCAAAGGTCTTGCCAGTCGCCATGCCAATACATGCGCAGCGGCTCATCGCCGGGAATGCTGTTAATCAGTTCGACCTTATAGGGCTCGCCCAAGTCCTCGTAATGCTTGATCGCGCGGTCGCGATCCCAGACCTCGGTGCGGACGGCATCGCGTTTGTTGATGATCTCTTTCATCTTCTTTTCGATCGCGCCAAGGTCTTCGGGGGTGAAGGGCTCTTTGCGGTCAAAGTCGTAATACCAGCCATCTTTGATCACCGGGCCGATGGTCACTTTGGTGTCTGGCCAGATTTCCTGCACGGCACGGGCCATGATGTGGGCGAGATCGTGGCGGACCAGTTCATTGGCCTGCGCTTCGTCGGCCATGGTGTGGATCGCGATGTCGGCATCTGCGTCAATCGGCCAAGCCAGATCGAAATGCGCGCCATTGACGGTGGCGCTGATGGCCTTTTTGCCCAGCGATTTTGAGATGTCGGCAGCCACTTCGCCCGCGGTGATACCGGCGTCATATTGGCGGCTGTTGCCATCGGGAAGGGTGAGGGAGATTTGGGCCATCTTGGGCGCTCCTCGTCGGTTTGGCGCCTACGAGACGCCCGGTTGCGGGTTATGTGTTGCGCCTATTTGGCGGGGCGGGGGCGTCTTGTCAATGCAAGCAGAGCTTGTGCGGGGAAGTTGCGCCATGCAGGCGGTGCGCTATGTCAGGCGGGACACAACGAGGAACGGCCAGATGCAAGACGACACCGCGCAGCGCGCTTTCGAGACGATTTCGGGGGCGGATGACCCTGCGCCGGGGTTGGACGACAAGGCGCAGCAAGCCGAGGCGCGCAACGGGCTGCGCCATATCGTGTCGCTGTCGATGACGAAAGTGGCCGACGGTTTGATTGACCCCAAACTGGTGCTGGCGTGGCTTTTGAGCGCGCTTGGCGCGCCTGCGGTTTTTGCGGGGGCCTTGGTGCCGATCCGGGAGGCCGGGTCGCTTTTGCCGCAGATCGCGCTGGCGGGCGTGGTGCAACGTACGGCACGGCGCAAATGGGCTTGGGTCTGGGGATCGGTCGGGCAGGGCGTGGCGGCGGCGCTGATTGCCTTGGCCGCGCTAAGCCTTGAGGGGGCGACGGCGGGCTATGCCATCTGTGCCGCACTTGCGCTGCTCGCCGTTTGCCGCGCCGCCTGTTCGGTGTCATTCAAAGAAATCTTGGGCAAGACAGTGGGCAAAACCCGGCGCGGGTCGGTGACGGGTTTGGCGGGGTCGGTATCGTCGGTCGGGGTGGTGATCTTTGCCGGATTGCTGATGTCGGGGCTGTTTCAGAGCCGGGGTGTTGTTGTGGTCGCGATTGCGCTGGCGGCTGGGCTTTGGGTCGCGGCGGCACTTTTATTCTCAACAATCGAAGAAACGCCAAGCGAGACCGAAAAAAGCAGCGGCGTCGATTTCAAACTGCTGCGCGGCAATCGCGATCTGTGGTTGTTCATTCTGGTGCGCGGGCTTTTGGTCTCTACCGCTCTTGCGCCGCCCTATTTGGTGGTGCTGGCCGGGTCGTCCGAAGCAGGCCAGCTGGGGCAATTGGGCGCCTTGGTGCTGGCCTCTGCACTGGCCTCGTTGCTGAGCTCCTACGTCTGGGGGCGGCTGTCGGATACGTCGAGCCGGCGGGTGCTGATGTTGACGGGTGTTGTCGGCGCGGTGGCGATGGCACTGGCGGTGATGCTGTGGTTTCTGGGGCTGGCAGAGGCGGTCTGGGCGATGCCCTCAGTGCTCTTTATCCTGATGATCGCCTATCACGGTGTGCGGCAGGGGCGCTCAACTTATTTGGTCGATATGGCCCCCAAGGATCACCGCGCCGCCTATGCTGCGGTTAGCAATACGGTGATTGGCGTGCTCTTGCTGCTGGCCGGGGTGCTGGGCGGAGGGGCCGCGCTGATCGGGCCGCAGGCGACGCTGATGCTGTTCGCCGTGATGGCTGTCGCCGCCGCCGTTCTGGCCCATTGGCTGCCGGAGGTCGAGCATCTGGCCGACGGGTGACTTGCCCTCAACCGCGCCGATGCCCATGATTGGGCCAAAGACGGAGGCAGCATGTCAGACAGCAATTTTATCGATACCCCAGAGGGGCGGCGCATTGCGTATCACAAGACCGACGGGGCGGGGCCCTGCGTGGTGTTTTTGGGCGGGCTGAAGTCCGATATGATGGGGACCAAAGCGGTCTATCTTGAAGATTGGGCGCGGGCAGAGGGTCGGGCGTTTCTGCGGTTCGACTACTCGGGTCATGGGGAATCCTCGGGCAGCTTTGCCGAGGGCTGCATCGGCGATTGGCACGAAGACACGTTGGCCGCAGTAGGCGCGCTGACCGACGGGCCACTGATCGTCGTGGGCTCCTCCATGGGCGGTTGGCAAGCGCTGCTTTTGGCGCGGCATCTGCCGGAACGTATCGCGGGGCTGGTTGGCATCGCTGCGGCCCCTGACTTCACCGAAGATGGATATTGGGCGAACTTCACCGACGCGCAGAAAAAGGCGCTGGAAGAGGTCGGGCAGGTCGAATTGCCGTCGGACTATATGGAGCCCTACGTCATTACCCGCCGCATGATCGAAGATGGGCGCAAGCGGCTGGTTCTGCGCGCACCGCTGACGTTGCCGTTTCCCGTGCGGCTGCTGCAAGGCACCGCTGATACCGCCGTCAGCACGGCCACGGCGGTTCGGCTGTTGGAGCACGCGCAATGCCCCGATATGCGACTGACGTTGGTCAAAGACTCCGACCACCGCTTTTCGGACGAGCGCTGTTTGGCGCTGATTGTCGGGGCGATTGAAGAAGTCTCGGCCCAATAATGCCGGAACGCGGGGCGCATTGGCGGGCATGGAACCGCCGATAGGCACCGCGTCCCGATGCCACCCCAAAACACCCATGCTAAGAGGCAGGCAAACCCAAGGGGGACGGCATGAAACTACGTCATTTCAATTGTATACCTTGCCGGGAAATCGCGCATGGCTGAGCCGCTCGTTCTCCTGCCCGGCATGATGTGCGATGCCCGCGTCTTTGCACCGCAGATCGAGGCGATTTCACCCCGGACCACGGTCGTGCTGGCGCCGATCGCCCAAGGCGAGCGGATTGAGGAAATCGCCTCGGGTCTTTTGGATCAATTGCCGCCGCGTTTTGCGCTGGTAGGGCAGGGCATGGGTGGCGTGGTGGCGTTAGAGATTTTACGCCGCGCCCCCGACCGCATCAGCCGGATTGCCCTGCTTGCCACCCAGGTGTTGGCCGAGCTTCCATCTATTGCAGCTGACCGTGAGCCGCAGATAATCATGGCGCAATCGGGCAAACTGCGAGAGGCAATGCAGGCACGAATGGCGACTGGTTTCTTGGCACCGGGCGTGGGGCGTGCCGAAGTGCTGACCCGCGCGATGGAAATGGCCGATACGCTGGGCGGCGATGTGTTTGTGCGCCAATCGCGCGCGCTGCAACGGCGTCGGGATCAGCAGGCGATCCTGCGCAAATGTAAGGTGCCCGCGCTGGTGCTTTGCGGGGAGCATGACACGCTCTGTTCGGTGAAACGCCACGCATTCATGGCAGAGATGATTCCCTACGCAAAACTAGCGGTGCTGGAAGAGGCTGGCCATCTGCCAAGCCTTGAGCAACCAGAGGCCACAACCGCCGCGCTGCGCGACTGGATGCATCAACCTCTGGTGCTGCAATAGGGCCGCGGGTTACGCCGCCGCTGGCTTTGAAGGCGAGTTTGACGCCACCTTTTTCGCCGCTGACTCGGACTTGCCGTTGTTGGCGTCGATAAAGTCCAGCACCAAGGGCCGGATGTTATTGCGCCAGCTTTTACCTGCAAAGATCCCGTAGTGACCTGCGCCCTCTTCAAGATGGCTCGCCTTTTTGGAATCCGGCAGACCGGTCAGCAGATCAAGGGCTGCGATACATTGGCCGGGGGCCGAAATGTCGTCCTTGCTGCCTTCGACCGTCTTAACCGCCACCGTGGTGATTTTGCCAATATCGACCTGACGGCCCGCCACGGTAAAGACATTGCGGGCGATCTCGCGCTCTTTGAACACGCGCTGCACGGTCGACAGATAGAACTCTGCCGGCATGTCCATCACGGCGAGGTATTCGTCGTAGAACTTGTTGTGCTTGTCATGCTCATGCGCCGCTTTTTGGGCCACGCGGGTGATCTGGTTGGTGAACGCGTCCCGGTGCGTGTCGTTGTTCATTGAGATGAAAGACGCCAGTTGCAGCAGACCGGGGTACACCTTACGGCCCACGCCCGCGTATTTGAAGCCGACTTGCTGGATCATCAACTGCTCAAGCTGGCCCATGGTGACACTATGACCAAAGTCGGTCACATCGGTAGGCGCGGCATCCGGGTCAATCGGGCCGCCAATCAACGTCAGCGAGCGCGGCTGCGCTTCGGGCGCTTCCTCGGCCAGATAGGCGGTCGCGGCAAGCGTCAGGGGCGCAGGCTGACACACGGCGATCACATGGGTGTCGGGGCCAAGGTGGTGCATGAAATCAACGAGGTAGAGCGTATAATCCTCGATGTCGAATTTGCCCGCACTAACTGGAATATCACGCGCATTGTGCCAGTCTGTCACATAGACGTCGCAATCAGGCAGCAGGGAGATCACGGTGGACCTCAGGAGCGTGGCATAATGACCGGACATCGGCGCGACCAGCAGAACCTTGCGGCCCGTGTCTTCGCGGCCCTGCACGGTGAATTTCAACAGATCACCGAATGGGCGTTCCATCACCGGCTCGATGCTGACCAGACAGTCTTGGCCCTTGGAGCCGACCACTGGGGGGATGTCCCAATCGGGTTTCACCACCATGCGGGCAAAACTACGTTCCGTCACCTCGCCCCAAGCCGCCAACCATTCCATCGCGGGGTTTGGAAACAGAGAGAAAGCGGGGTAGGATGCCATGGCAAGGGCGGAGGCGCCGAGCCATTGATTGGTGTTCCGAATGGACTCCATCATATCGTAGGTGGCCATGTAGCGCATGTGGGGGCTCCTTTATGCTGCACCTGCGAAGATAGGAGGTAAGGGTTAAGATGCAATCAGATTCCACAAATTCGGACCCGACGGCACCCGCGGCGCTGTCGCGAATGGCACAAAACCTTAAGAAAGTTGAGGCGTTAACCGAACGTCTGACCCGTGTCATGACGACCCGCGAAGGGCATCAGCCCGCGCTGGATGCGCCGAACCAGCAGTTATTTGCTAAGGCCGCGCAGTCTTATTGGGCCGAAGCCATGACCAATCCGGCACGTCTGATGGAGCATCAGATGGGGTATTGGACCAAATCCGTCACTCATTTCGTCGAAGCACAGCAAGCGCTCGCCGCAGGTGGCGCAGCCCCGGTAGAGGATGACGGTCCCACCGACAAACGATTTGCCAATCCGTTGTGGCAGACGCACCCTTATTTCAACTTCATCAAGCAGCAGTATCTGATTAACGCCGAAGCACTGCATCAAGCCGTGGAAGACGCGCAGGACATGGACCCGGCGGAAAAGAAACGGCTGGTTTACTTCAGCCAGCAGATCATCGCGATGATGTCGCCGACCAATTTCCTTGCCACCAACCCCGATGTTTTGGAGCGCGCGGTAGAGACCGAAGGCGAGAGCCTTGTACGGGGTTTGGAAAACCTGATCGCTGATTTGGAGGCAAACAACGGCGAGTTGGTCGTCAAACTGGCCGATGACAGCGCCTTCGAGTTGGGCCGTAACATCGCCACTACGCCAGGCAAGGTGGTGTTTCGGAACCGTATGTTCGAGCTAATCCAATACACGCCCAGCACCGAAGAGGTGCATAAAACGCCGCTGTTGATCTTCCCGCCATGGATCAACAAATTCTATATTCTTGATCTCAAAGCGCAGAACAGCCTGGTGAAATGGCTGGTAGATCAGGGGCATACGCTGTTCGTCGTGTCGTGGGTGAACCCAGATGCCAGCTATGCACAGATCGGCATGGAGGATTACGTCGAAGAGGGCTACCTCGCCGCCATCGAAGAGGTGAAGGCGATTACGGAGGAAAAGCGCATCAACGTGGTGGGCTACTGTATCGCCGGCACCACGCTGGCCCTGACGCTTTCGCTGCTAAAGAAGCGTGGCGATACCTCGATCAAATCGGCCACCTTCTTCACCGCGCTCACGGATTTTTCAGATCAGGGCGAATTCCAACCCTTCCTCACCAACGACTTCATTGATGGGATCGAAGCCGAGACGGCGGATAAAGGCATTTTGCCGTCGGTCGTCATGGCGCGCACCTTTTCCTTCCTGCGTTCAAACGATCTGGTCTACGGCCCCGCCGTGCGCAGCTATATGATGGGAGAGACCCCTCCGGCCTTCGACCTGCTGTACTGGAACGGGGACGGGGCCAACCTGCCGGGGCATATGGCGATGCAATATCTGCGCGGGCTATGTCAGCGTAATGAACTGGCCGAAGGGGGGTATAAACTGCTCGGCGAGCAGCTGACACTGGATGACATCGATGTGCCGCTTTGCGCCATTGCCTGTGAGACAGACCATATCGCGCCGTGGAAAGACTGCTACCGTGGCGTGCAGCAAATGGGGTCAAGCGACAAGACATTCATCATGGCGCAATCGGGCCATATCGCGGGTATTGTGAACCCGCCCAGCCGCAATAAATACGGTCACTATGTAAACGGCGATCTTGAAAAGGATTTTGCGGCATGGCGAGAGGCGGCAAAGTTTCACGAAGGCTCTTGGTGGCCACGTTGGGGCAAGTGGCTGGGCAAGCGTTCGGCCAAGATGATTCCGGCTCGTTTTCCCGGCGATAACGGCCGAGAGACTTTGACCGATGCGCCCGGCACCTATGTAGCTCGAAAAGCAAGTAACTGATTAGTTTGCATAATATCGCGGTTCTCAGTTTATGCTGCAATGCAGAAAAAAACCTTGAAATGCTGCGGTGCGGCATCTATATTGTAGTCAGACGCGAAACGGACGGGGCCTTTCGGCTCACTGATAACAGCAATATTAAAAGGATAGAGACATGACCAAGACACCTGACATGACCGCGATGTTCAAAGACGTTATGGGCGCTTTCCCAGTAGATAACGCCGCCATGCAAGACGCCTTTAAAAACACAGCATCCCTGAACGAGAGGCTGTCCGGCGTGGCCTTCGATGCCGCTGAGAAATCCGCTGACATCTCTTCGACTTGGACCAAAGAAACTCTGGCCCGCATGACCGAAATGACGAAGGTCAAAGCCGAGCCTGCAGATTATGCCAAAGCGATGACCGAATTCGCTTCCGCTTCCGCCGAAGCCGCTGCCGAGCATATGGCCGCCTTCGCTGAAGTCGCGAAGAAGGTCCAGATGGAAACAGTTGAGTTGATGATGGCTGCAGGCAAAGACATGCAGAACGAAGCAACAGCCGTGGCCACTAAAACAGCCGAAAACGCACAGGCTGCCGCGAAAAAAGCCACTTCGAAGTAAACCGCACGCCGGTTTGGCTTTGACGGTATGATGCTTAGAAAAAGGGCAGGTCCATTCGGGCCTGCCCTTTCGTCATGCGCTCTTTCTATTTGCTGATCCCTGTCCTAAGCTGCAATGCAGCACCACTGGCCGGGAGGAATATCATGGCGGAAAAACCAAAGCCCTTGCTGATAAAACGCTATGCCAGCCGTAGATTGTACAACACCGAGACCAGCGATTACGTTACGCTGGAAGATATCGCAGGTTTCATCCGCGATGGCCGCGAGGTGCAAATTGTCGATCTAAAATCTGGCGACGACCTGACTCGCCAATATCTGTTGCAAATCATCGCCGAACACGAAAGCCGCGGTGAAGCCGTTTTGCCGGTCGATGTGCTCACCGATCTGGTGCGCAGCTATATGTCGGGCAATGTTTCGGTCGTGCCGCAGTTTCTGCAAACCTCATTCGACATGCTTCGCGATGGGCAGAGCAAAGTGGTCGAGAACATGAGCGCGATGAACCCGATGGCCAAGATGCCAGGGCTGGAAGCGATGCAGGCGCAGCAAGAGGCGTTTATGAAGGCGATGACTGGCGGCTGGGCAAAATCTACGGGGCCCGAGCCTTCTGGCAAGCAATCCGAGCAGGGCGACGATCTGGATGCGATCAAGAAACAGTTGGCGGAATTGCAGGACAAGCTTTCCAAAATGAACTGATCTTGCCGCCACGACTAATTATAGGAGGGAGCCGTGCGCTCCCTCTTTTTGTTTCTGGCTTACGCCGCCCGCGCGTCGACGACTTCGGCCAAGGCGCCCAAGATTACGTCTGCCACCGCGTCGATCTCTGACAGCGACATTTGCACCGGCAGGCGCACATCACAGGCGCGCATCAACATCGCACGGGTGTGCGGCAGCTCAGGCAGGTCTTCGATGAACTGCCAATTCCAAAAAGCGCGCGCGTTGTCGGTGCTTTGTCCAAAGATTTGCACTTTCACCCCGGCATCTTCTGCCGCAGCAGAAAAGGCGCGGATTGTGGCATCGGACAACCCGACCAGATTGAATTGGATCGAATCCGGCGCACGGGTTTCTCCGGGCAGGGGGCTGGGCACGTCGATCAGGGGCGATGCCGCGAGGCGGGCGGCCATGTGGTCATGATTACGCAAACCATCCGCCACCCGGCGCGGCAGGTGCGGCAATTGCGGCCGGATGATCGCAGCCGAAAGGTTCGACATGCGCAGATTATAAAGTGGCAGGCGGTTCTGCCACTTGGCAAAGCTGTCTTGCAAAGCGGCGTGTTTCTTCCAGTTATGCTCATAAGCGCCCGACATGATGATGGCGCGCGCCACCAGATCAGCGTCATCGGTGATAAGAATACCTCCTTCGCCCGCGTTAATCATCTTGTAAGACTGGAATGAGAAACAGCCAATCTTGCCGATCGTGCCGATCTTCCGCCCCTGCCAAAGCGTGCCGAGCGAATGCGCGGCATCTTCAATCACCGGTACACCCGCCGCATCGCAGAGCGCCATGATCGCGTCCATATCCGACGTATGACCGCGCATGTGGCTGATGATGACGGCCTCGACACCCGACAGCTTGCTGGCGAAATCCTCTAGCTCAATGCGGTAATTGTCACCCACTTCGCAAAGGACCGGTTTGCAGCCTGCGTGGATTACGGCAGAGGGAACTGCGGCGAAGGTGAAGCCGGGGATCAAAACCTTCGCATCTCTGCGTAGGTCCAAAGCCAGCAGCGACAAAAACAGCGCGGCAGAGCATGAGGACACCGCCAACGCATATTCGCAGCCCATCATCTGCGCAAATTCAACTTCCAGCAGCGAAACCGGCGCATCCTTTGCAGCGGTATAGCGAAAGAGATCGCCGCTCTGCAGAAGCTCTGCGATAGCGGCTTCGGCCTCAACGGGGATCGGTTCGGCGCGGTGCAGGTCGGGCAATGCCATATTTCGAAATCCTAAATAGTGATTTTCAAAATTGTAAAACAATGAAGCGCGCGCGCCAAGGGGCGAACAAGTTTCTGGCCGGCCCGCACCCCGTTATGACGAAGCCCGACTAAGAACGGAAAAATGGCCGCGCACCTCTGCCCCCCCGGCAAGTTTCACGCCCCGCCTCTTCCCCCTTCATCCTTTCTTAAATACCCGCGGGGGAGCAGCCATAGGCTGCGGGGGCAGCGCCCCTTCTTTCCCAAAGCGGACCCCATCGTCCCTGCAGACGTCAAAGACCCAGCCGGTCCCGCGTCGCGTACCAAAGCATGGCCAACACCAGAAGGGGGCTGCGCATCGAGGCACCACCGGGGAAAGCCTGCGTCGGGATCGCGGCCATCGTGTCGAACCCATCGGCATCACCCTCGATCGCTTTGGCCATCAGATAGCCCGCATGGGTCGCCGTGCCGACCCCGTGGCCGGAGTAGCCAGAGGCCGAGAGGATGTTCGGAGCAAGCCGCGCAACATAGGGCAGGCGTTTCATCGTGATGCCCAAGGTGCCGCCCCAAGCATAGTCGATCTTCACGTCCTTCAACTGCGGGAAGACTTGCGACATCGGCCTGCGCACCTTGGCGGAAATGTCTTCCGGGAAGCGGTAGCCGTAGCTCTCGCCGCCCCCAAAAAGCAGCCGCCCGTCGTGCGACAGGCGGAAGTAGTTCACCACGAAACGGCTGTCGGCCACGGCCACATCGCGCGGCAACACGTCCTTCACCCGGTCTCCGAGGGGTTCTGTCGCGGCGATGAAGTTGTTGATTGGCATGACCCGTGCAGCCACATCGCCGTTCAGCTTGCCCAGATAGCCGTTGCAGGCCAGCACGACATGGTCGGCGGTGACGCTGCCGGTGGCGGTCTGCACAATCGCCTTGCTGCCTTCGACGATATTCTCGGCGGGGCTCGTCTCATGGATGCGCACCCCTGCGGCGGCAGCGGCGCGGGCAAGGCCAAGCGCATAGTTCAGCGGATGCAGATGCGCGGCACCCATGTCGAGCACGCCGCCTTTGTAGTCAGGCGAGGGACAGACCGATTGAAACGCGGCGTGATCCAACACTTCAATCTCATCATAGCCGTAGTGCTTTTGCAGATGCTCTGCATAATCGTGTAAGTGCCGCACGTCCGAGGTGGTCGATCCTGTCCATGCCACGCCGGGTTTCAGATGGCAGTCAATCTCATGCTTTTCGATCAACGATTTGACCAGCGCCTTGGCCTCTTGCCCCATCTCCCAAAGCTTGCTGGCGTGCTCTTGACCCAGCATCTTTTCCAGACCGTCCTGTTCAACCCGCTGACCGGACCCCAACTGCCCGCCGTTGCGGCCCGACGCACCAAAGCCTACGCGCTGCGCATCTAACAGCACCACGTCATAGCCCGCCTCGGCCAAATGCAGCGCAGCTGATAGGCCGGTATAGCCCCCGCCAACGACACAGACATCGGCTTTGGTATCACCCTGAAGCGGTGGGTAGGCCGTGTGCTTCGTGGCGGTGGCGGCGTACCAGCTGGTGGGGTACTGGCCGGGCGTGTCGTTGGCGTAAAGCAGGTTCATCGGGCCTCCGGGCGTTAAACGTTCATCAGCAGATGTTCGCGTTCCCAAGGCGAGATCACCTGAAGGAACTCTTCGTATTCAGCCCGTTTCACGATGGAATAAACGCGGGCGAAGTCGGGGCCCAAGACCTCGTGCAACTCCTTGGCTTCTTCAAACAAATCAAGCGCTTCGCCCAAGACCTGCGGAATGTCCCCTTCGCCGACATAGGCGTCGCCCTTGAACTCGGGCAGCGGGTCTTTCTGTTGGGTCAGGCCCAGATACCCGCAGGCGAGGCTGGCGGCGATGCCTAAGTAGGGGTTGCAGTCCATCCCGGCGAGCCGGTTTTCCACCCGGCGCGATTTCGGCCCTGAGAGCGGTACGCGAATGCCGGTGGTCCGGTTGTCACGGCCCCATTCGAGGTTAATGGGTGCTGCATGGTCTTTCACGTAGCGGCGGTAGGAGTTCACATAAGGCGCAATCACTGCAAGCGCCTTCGGCATGTGATTTTGCAGACCGGCGATGAAGTGCTTGAAGTGTTCAGTCTCTTCCCCGTCGGCATTGGCAAAGATGTTGTCGCCAGTGTTCACGTCCAGCACCGAATGGTGGATATGCATGGCGCTGCCCGGCTCGTCCGCAATCGGTTTGGCCATGAAGGTCGCATAGCATTCATGCCGCATCGCCGCTTCGCGGATTAGGCGTTTGAAATAGAACACCTCGTCGGCCAGCCGCACCGGATCGCCGTGCTGCAGGTTGATCTCAAGCTGGCCTGCGCCGCCCTCCTGGGTGATGCCGTCGATCTCAAAACCCTGCGCCTCTGCGAAATCGTAAATGTCGTCGATTACCGGGCCAAACTCATCCACGGCGGTCATCGAATACGCCTGCCGCGCTGCTGCCGGGCGGCCTGAGCGGCCCATCATCGGCTGAATTTCCTTGGCCGGGTCAATGTTGCGCGCCACAAGGAAAAATTCCATCTCGGGCGCCACCACCGGCTCCCAGCCCTTGTCGCGGTAGAGTTGCACCACACGTTTAAGCACGTTTCGCGGCGAATAGGGCACCGGCTCATTGTTGCGATCAAAAGCGTCGTGGATCACCTGAAGCGTCCAGTCCCCCGTCCAAGGTGCTGCGGTGGCGGTGTTCATATCCGGGCGCAGGATCATGTCTTTCTCGATGAACCCATCTTCGCCCGCCGCGTCGCCCCATTCACCGGTGATGGTCTGGTAAAAGATACTGTCGGGCAGGTGAAAGTAATCCTGACGCGCGAATTTGGACGCCGGGACAGCCTTGCCGCGGGCGATGCCGGGCAGGTCGGGGATAACACATTCCACTTCGTCCAACCGGCGGCCCTCAAGATAGGCGCGCGCCGCTTCTGGTAATGCCTCTGTCCAATCGTCGGCCATCAGGCCCTCTCTTTCCTGTTGTCTTTAAAGAATGCGGCCATTTGGTCCGCGATTTTTTGGTTATCAATGGGGCCGCCAAGTGCGGCGGTGGCCTGTTCAAGTTGATGATCCGGCACCACGCCCTTGCCACGGGTTTTAATCAGCCCGTCGATGAAATCATGGCCGAACTCAGGATGCGGCTGGACCGTCCAGATGCGGTTGTCATAGGCCAGCGCTGCGTAGGGGCAGAAGTCAGACGACGCGACGACCTTGGCCCCCTCGGGCAGTTCCACAACCTGATCCTGATGCCATGCGTTCAGCGCCAGTTTTTCGCCGTCCATGTCGTATTCCGTGCGGCCAATCGACCAGCCGCCGGTGAACTTCTCGACCTTGCCGCCAAGCGCTTGGGCAATGATCTGATGGCCAAAGCAAACGCCGATCATCGGGCGGCCATCGGCATAGGTGTCGCGGATGAAATCCTCAAGCGGCGGGATCCAGTCGTGGTCCTCATAGGCGCCGTGTTTCGAGCCGGTGATAAGCCAGCCGTCGGCTTCGCTCACCCCTTCGGGCAGGATACCGTCGACGACTGACCAGATTTGAAACTCAAGGCCGTGACCATCCAATAGCTTGGTGAACATCTCGCCGTAATCGCCAAGCTCTTTCCGAAAGTCATCGGGGGAGTGGCCGGTTTGCAGAATGCCGATTTTCATGTGGTCACCTGTTGCGCAGTATTAGGATAGAATTGGATTTGTTCTGAAGAGGCGGACCGCTTTCGCGCGCCACGCAATTTCTGACTTTTCCCCAGCATAAGTCCACAGAACTTTTCGAAGAAGAAGGCCCGAACGGTACGGCGCAAGGGTACAGTCGAGCTGCGTTGGTTTGCAGAGCAAATCTGTTTCAGGCTCGCAGCACACTTCCGCTCCTCGGCAGCGCGGGTTCGGAGAGCTTTGAAAGACCAGTCGTTCATACGTCACCTGCAAGGGCGGTGGGCATGTCACAGAGCGGTCTACCCGAAGGCAAAAGCAGCCGACGCCCACGCGCCGTGTAATTTGATCAAATAATGGTACTACCGGATCAAATTGGGACGCAAGCGAATTTTACGCCGTTGGGCCTGTGGCAAGTGTCGGTTGAGGCGAGAATTGATCAAACCGAAAACGCTGATGATACAAAGCGTCAACAAGATGAAATAACCGGCAAGAATTGGATAGGGCACGAATGGGTTGAAGGTTTTGTCCGCAAAATAGCTGGCGTAATAGAGCGCGTCGCCCCGTTGCTGCCATGCCGGGAAGCCGCTGAAAAACACCAGCGTCGTGGCGTGAAAAAGGAAAATCGCTTCGTTCGTATAGGCGGGCCAAGCAAGGCGCAGCGAGGTCGGCCAGATCACCCGGCGAAAGCGCGACCAGCCCGACAGACCATAGGCATCGGCAGCCTCAACATCGCCTTTCGGGATTGATTGCAGAGCGCCGTAAAAGATTTCGCCCGAATATGCAGCAGTGTTGAGGAAAAGCACGATCAGCGCCCCCAGCCATGCCGCTGTGAACGGGGCGAAGAAGGCGTATTCGGATTTTAACGTCAGGAACAAGAAGTAGCCAAAGAAAAATTGGATAAACAGAGGCGAGCCCCGGAAGATGAAGATGAACCATTCTGCCGGTTTGCGAAACCACGGGTTCGGGCTGGCCTTGCCAACACCGAGTGCGGTGGCAAAGAAAAAGCCCGTCAACAGAGCGATCACGCCGAAGTAGATGTTCCACAACATGCCAGAGCCGATCAGCGTGAACTGCTCGCACAGGGTGAAGTTGTCACGCGGCAGCAGCCGTTCGCCGATGCCGAGCGAGCGTAGGCCGTAGTCTTGGATCGTCTGAAGACAGCTCATGCGCCGGCCCTCCGCTGTGCTTCGCCGCCGGTGGTGGCTTGGCCGCGGGTCAGTCGTTTCATCAGCCGGTCTAGCGCGATCTCAGAGACGCGGGTGAAGAGAAGGTAAAACACCAGCAGCGCGAGGAAATACCACATGCGCCAGTCGGGGTGCGGGTAATCGGTGAAGCGCGGTGTCTTGGTGCCGCCCAGCTCACGGGCCCAATAGACGATGTCTTCGACGCCCAGCAGAAACAGCAGCGGCGTGGCCTTGATCAAGACCATCCAAAGGTTGCTGAGGCCGGGCAGGGCATAGACCCACATCTGCGGCACCAGCACGCGCCAGAAGGTCTGGCGGCGGTTCATGCCATAGGCCTCGGCGGTTTCAAGCTGCGGGCGCGGCACGGCGCGCATGGCGCCGAACAGGACGTTGGCCGCAAAGGCGCCGAACACGATGGCGAAAGTAAACACCGCAAGGCCAAAACCGTAGGTCTCATGCACCCATTGCGCGGCGTTGCCCAAGGGCATTTTAGCGGCCTGACAGACGACAAAATCACTGCCTTGACGGATTGGCATGTCCCAGTCAGAACACAGCGCCTTGTGGCGCAGATACTCGATGCCCTGGTCCAATGCGATGACGAAAAACAGAAAGAATGCGATATCCGGTACACCGCGCACCAACGCGATATAGCCCTTACCGACCCAGCTGAGCGGCGCGAATCGCGCGCGTGCCATCATGGCCCCACCAAAACCGAAAGCCAGCGCCACAGGGGCGGTCACGGCGAGCAGTAGTAAGACCTTAAGAAAGGACATGTAGAACGACATATGGACGCCGGTTGTCAGGTAACAGGAGAACCAGAACCAGTCGTCCAAGATCGATGGGTCAGTGCAGAAAGAAAACATGGGCCCCCATGGGCTGATCTGCGCGGGCAGGCCGGGCAGGGAAGGTCAGGCGCGCCGGGATGGGCGCGCCTGAGGTTGGATTACTCGTAGGTGGTGGTGTCTTCGCCGAACCACTTTTTGAGCATCTCGTTAAGCGATCCGTCTTCTTTCATCTCGGTGATGACAGCGTCGAACGTGTCACGCAACTCACCGTCGGACTGGCGAAGCGCCATGCCGATGCCGTCGCCAAGTGGCACGTCGTCGCCCACGAACATCAGCTCACCGCCGGATTCCTCAACGATTGGCACGAGGTAATCTTTGTCAGCGAAAACCGCATCCGCTTCGCCGTTACGCACAGCAGCGACGGTTTCTTCAGGCGTGGCGAATTCGATCAGCGTGGCACCGCTTTCGGCCACGTGAGCGGCCTGAATGGTCGCCGTTTGACCCGATACAACACCGCCTTCGATGTCCGCACCCTCAGATGCCGCGACATAGGCCGACGCGGTGGGCGGGTAGTAGTTCTGTGTGAAAGCAACGACTTCACGACGCTCGTCGGTGATGCTCATGCCGGCCATGATGTTGTCATAGTTGCCAGAGACGAGGTTGGGGATGATGCTGTCCCAGTCGTTTTTGACCCATTCGCAGGTCAACTCGGCGCGTTTGCACAGCTCGTCGCCCAGTTCACGCTCAAACCCGTCAACTTCGCCAGCGTCGTTGATGAAGTTGTAGGGAGGGTAGGCGCCTTCGGTGCCCATGCGGATGGTTTTGCCATGGGCTTCGGCCATAGCCATGCCTGTTGTGAGGCTCAGCGCGGCTGTCGCAAGTAGGATTTTTTTCATTAGGTTGCTCCCTTTGGTTTTTTATTTACGCAGGCTGGGTTGCCGATAGGAACCCACGCAGACGTTCCGATTTAGGCGCGCCGAAAAGCTCTTCCGGCGTCCCTTGTTCTTCGATCAGACCTTTGTGCAGGAACACAACATGATCACTGACGTCAGCCGCCAGTTTCATGTCATGGGTCACGATTACCATCGTGCGCCCCTCTGAAGCTAGGTCTTTGATAACTTTAACGACTTCTTGCTCCAACTCAGGGTCAAGCGCACTGGTTGGTTCGTCGAACAACAGCGCCTCTGGCTCCATGCAAAGGGCGCGGGCAATGGCGGCGCGCTGTTGCTGGCCGCCGGAAAGCTGCGCGGGGTACACATCGCATTTGTCGCCAATCCCCACCTTTTCGAGGTAGCCGCGCGCGGCGCGTTCCACTTCCTTACGGTCGCGGCCCAGCACGGTCAGCGGCGCTTCCATCACGTTTTGCAGGATCGACATATGCGCCCAGAGGTTGAACTGCTGGAACACCATCGACAGGTTGGTGCGGATGCGCAGCACTTGCTTGGCGTCGGCCGGGCAGCGGTGGTGACCATCGCCTTTCCAGCGCACTGGCTCACCCTTAAAGATGACCTCGCCCTGTTGGCTGTCTTCCAACAGGTTACAGCACCGCAGCAAGGTCGATTTGCCAGAGCCTGAAGACCCGATCAGCGAAATAACATGGCCACGGGGAGCGGTCAGGTCGACCCCTTTAAGAACCTCCAGCGCGCCATAGGCCTTGTGAAGGTTCTTGATCTGGATAACCGGGGTATCTGTCGTCACGGAAACTGTCGCCAATCTGTCATTTCAGTGCGCTATAAAGCGACGAATCGACACGGATTGCAACGCAGAGTTTGGCCCGCGTTGCACCGCAGTGATGGTCCTGACGCTAGGTCAGCTTTCCTTGGCGACGCGTTGGCGTGCCATGGCGCTATCGGTGTCGGTCACACCCAGCAGGTTCGACACCAAGCGCAGCAGCGCATCCTCTTCATCAGAGCGGCTGCCATCGGCCAGAACCACCTGCCAAAGTGCCTCGATCACCTCTAGACGGCGCTCATAGGGAACAGCATCTTTGATGGCGCGGGTGAAACGTACAGTGTCGGGTGCTTGGGCCTCAAGCTCTTCGGCCTCGGTACGCAGGGCGGCGGCATCGGCCTCATTCAGGCCATAACGCTCTGCCGCGATGCGGTCGATCAAGCGCCGCTCGCTCATGGCATAGTCATTGTCAGACCGGGCAATGCGCACCAAAAGCGCGGTCAGCGCAAGGCGGGCATCGTTGTCGGCCATCGGATCGGGCTCGGGCTGGGTCAGCCGCTTGAGGAAATCACCAAACATATTTTGCGATATAGTCCTGCTGCTGGCAAAGGCCAATCGGCCTTCGCGCGGGATAAGAAGGGAGGATCAGAGCGTATTCAGCGCATTGGCGCGGGCGGCGGCCATGTCATCGTCCGACAGGCCAAGCGCGGTTTCAATGGCGACAAGCTGGATTTCCTCGTCATCATTGCGCGCGCCGTCGGACAGGGCCACTTGCCACATCGCTTCGCCCAATGCTTTGCGGTCGGCATAGTCGACCTCTTCACGCATTATGCGCGTAAACTCGGGCGTGCCGGGCGCGTCACGCTCCAACGCTTCGCAGGTGGCACGCAGCTTGGCGGCCTCAATAGGTTTCAGGCCAAAGGTCTGCGCGAGGATACGGTCAATCTGGCCAATCTCAGACGCGCGGTAATTGCGATCTGCAAAGGCCACACGCACCAAAAGCGCGCCCAATGCCAATTGCGCATTGGGTTGCGGCAGTGGTTTCGGCTGTGCCTTGCGGCGGGGGAACAGTCGGTTCAGCATGGGGCTCACTTTTTGCAAGAAACAGGATTGCCAAGGGGGGAACTGCGCGAGACGCGCGGTTGTTCCTGCCAAGGGCTAGCTGTCATAGCCCTCAACGATCACCAAAGACCCATCCGCGACATTCAAGCGGATGTCTTTCGCACGTTGGTAGCCGGGGCTTTCGTAGCAGGCGACCGCATCGGCGTAGCTGTCGAATTCCAAGACCACCGTGCGGGCGCGCATCTGCCCTTCGCGAACCTGCTGGGTGCCGCCGCGAACCAGAAACCTTGCGCCAAAGTCGGCGAAAGGTTTGGCGTTGGCCGCGCGGTATTTGTCATATATTTCAACATCGTGGATATCCATTGTGGCGATCCAATAGCCTTTTGGCATTTGTTATTTCTCCTGTTGGGTCAAGGTGGCAAAGAGGGCGGTGAGGTTCTTTGCCTCAACTTCCAGCCCATAGGGGGGATTGATCACGAACATGCCCGAACCGACCATGCCGTGACCGGGCCGCGCAGGCGGGAAGCGCACTTCGTGGCGCAGTGCATCGGGGTGGTTGGCGGTAAGCGCGTCAAGCATCGGCAGATGCGCGCGGTTGGTCAGAATGGGATACCACAGGGCGATGATGCCGACGTTCCACGCGCGGTGCAGCTTGGCGATCTGGCGCGGGATCGTGTCGTAGTCGGTCTTGATCTCGTAGCTGGGATCAATCAGCAGCATCCCCCGGCGCGGGGTCGGTGGGGTCAGGGCAAATGCCATTTCGAACCCGTCGCTCAGGTGACATTTCACCGCGTAGGGCGACATCGCCAGATCGAGCGCACTGTGTTCCTGTGGGTGCAGTTCGGCAAGGTGAATGCGGTCATCCGGGCGCAGCAGCTTCGCGGCCAGCAGGGGCGAGCCGGGGTAGGCGCGGGGGCCGTGGGTCTGGCGCAGGGCTTGCAGCACTTGCGCATAGGGATGATCTGGAGCGAACCATTTCGCCACTTTCTCGATGCCTTGGCGCGCCTCGCCGGTCTTTTCCGCCGCCGCGTCAGAAAGGTCATAGAGCGCTCTTCCGGCGTGGGTTTCGAGATAGGTGAGCGGTTTGTCTTTGCGGGTGAGGTAAGACAGCGTCCACGCCAAGAGCGCGTGTTTTTGCACGTCTGCAAGGTTTCCGGCGTGGTAGATATGTTGATAGCTGAGCATGACTCAGGTGTAGCGGAGTGGTTGGCGGGTGCAATGCGAAAGAGTGGGACGATGAGGGCCAGCGCCTACCCGTCGCACCGTAGGTGCGCAATCAATACAGGCACGCCTTTGGCGTGACGGGCGGGCAGGCGATGGCCCGGCGCCTGCGGCTTGATTCCGAGCCTGATGGTGGGTGCCAGATAGGAAAAAGGCCCGGCGTTTAACGCTCGGGCCTTAAAATCTTATACCAACCGCGACACTTCCTTTGCCGCCCGCACAAAATCCTTGAACAAGGGATGCGGCTCAAAGGGCTTCGATTTCAGCTCGGGGTGGAACTGCACCCCGATAAACCACGGGTGATCCGACCATTCAACGATCTCCGGCAACTTACCATCTGGCGACATGCCCGAGAACTTAAGCCCAACCTTCTCCAACTGGTCCTTATAAGCGATATCAACCTCATAGCGGTGACGGTGACGCTCATCAATCGTGGTGGTGCCATAGGCCTCAGCCACGCGCGAGCCCTCGACCAGCGTTGCGTCATAAGCGCCCAAACGCATGGTGCCGCCCTTATCGTCGTCAACCTTACGCGCGACCTTGTGGTTGCCCTGCACCCATTCCTTGAGGTGGTACACAACCGGCTCGAACCGTTTCTTGCCCGCCTCATGGTCGAACTCTTCGGAGCCAGCCGTCTTCAGCCCAGCCACATTCCGTGCGGCCTCGATCACCGCCATCTGCATGCCAAGGCAAATCCCCAGATAGGGCACCTTGTGTTCGCGCGCATATTGCGCGGCTTTGATCTTGCCCTCGGTGCCGCGCTCACCAAAACCCCCGGGCACGAGGATCGCGTGGAAGCCTTCAAGGTGCGGCCCGGCGTCTTCGCTGTCGAAAATCTCGGCGTCGACCCACTCGACCTTGACCTTCACCCGGTTCGCCATCCCGCCATGGGTCAGCGCTTCGGCGATGGATTTATAGGCATCCTCAAGCTGGGTGTATTTGCCTACGATGGCGACTTTGACCTCGCCCTCGGGGTTGTAGATGCGATCCGCCACATCTTCCCACCGCGTCAGGTTCGGCTTGGGCGCGGGGGTAATCTCAAAGGCGTCCAGCACCGCTTGATCCAACCCTTCGCGGTGATAGGCGAGCGGCGCTTCGTAGATCGACTTCAAATCCTGCGCGGCAATCACCGAGTCAGGGCGCACGTTGCAGAACAACGCCAACTTCTCGCGCTCTTTCGCCGGGATCGGCCCCTCGGAGCGGCACACCAGAATATCCGGTGCGATGCCGATGGAGCGCAATTCTTTGACCGAGTGCTGTGTCGGCTTGGTCTTCAACTCGCCGCTCGCTTTAACGAAAGGCAGCAAGGTCAGGTGCATAAAAATACACTGTCCGCGCGGCTTGTCTTGACTGAACTGGCGGATCGCTTCGAAGAAGGGCAGGCCTTCAATGTCGCCCACGGTGCCGCCGATTTCGCAAAGCATGAAGTCAACTTCATCGCCGCCGATGTCGAGGAATTCTTTGATCTCATTCGTCACATGCGGGATGACCTGAATGGTTTTGCCCAGATAATCGCCCCGCCGCTCTTTCTCCAAAACGGTGGAGTAGACGCGACCCGAGCTGATGCTGTCGGTCTTGCGCGCGGCAACGCCGGTGAAGCGTTCGTAGTGGCCCAGATCAAGATCGGTTTCCGCGCCATCGTCGGTGACGAAAACTTCGCCATGCTCAAAAGGCGACATCGTGCCGGGATCGACGTTCAGATAAGGGTCCAACTTGCGCAGACGTACCGAAAAGCCACGTGCCTGAAGCAAAGCGCCCAAGGCCGCCGAGGCCAGCCCCTTGCCCAGAGACGAGACCACACCGCCGGTGATGAAAATATAGCGTGCCATGTGATCAGAGACCCCCGTGAATTCAAAGTTTGTAGCAGGCAAAAACCAACCAAACGCGCTGCGGAAAACCGCAGCCCACGGGATTTAAGCCTTATAGGATTCGGACGTTCAAAGCAAGGCCCGCCGCAACATGATGTTGCAAACTCGGGCCGTGCCTCAAGGTTTTGTGTTCGTTAGGTTAATCGGCCGCAGGGACCAGCGGTGTGTTGCCATCCGCAGACGGCGGCAGCAGATCGTCGCCTGCAGGCAGCGCCGGGCTGCCGTTCTGGGCGGGCGGTGTCGCGCTCAGCCGGTCAATGACCGACGAACCTGCAGATTTTTCAGCCGCGATAATGGTCAGGGTGATCGAAGTCACAATGAAACCAGCGGCGAGAAACCAAGTGATCTTGCCCAAAGCGGTAGCAGCCGAGCGGCCAGAAACAGCGCCGCCGCCGCCCCCCATGCCGAGGCCGCCGCCCTCAGACCGTTGCAGCAGCACCACGGCGATTAGGCCAAGGGCCAGAATCAGGTGAATGATCAGAACGACATTTTCCATGGGTGAGACTGCTTTCGGTTTTGGTTGGCGGGTATCTATTCGTCTTTGACCATGGGGGCAAGGGTGGATTGCCGCGCGGCGGCGATCGGATTGGACAGGAGGCAACGGGGAGACCCACAGACAAAGACCGCCGCTTTGGGGCGACGGTCTTTTGAAGCGGTACTCAACCACAATATGTAAGAGGGCTATCCTGGAATTAAGGTGGTGCAGACTCGCCTCGTAAAGATATCATAACATAAAACAGCGCCAAATTCGCCTGTATTGTTTTCAGGAAAATGAAGGGATTGCGCGGTTTCGGCAATGGACAGCCGACCGCGCCTCGGGCAATCTGCGACCATGCCCCATGATCATTCAGACCACGACCACCCCCATGCCCTGCTGCCGCCTGAGCCTGCGCTTAGGGTCAAGGCGCTGGAAACACTGCTGACGCGCAAGGGGCTGATTGACCCCGCAGCGCTGGATGAAATCATCGACACCTATGAGAACCGCATCGGTCCGCGCAACGGCGCCGAAGTTGTCGCCCGCGCCTGGAGCGATCCTGATTTTCGCGCGGCTTTATTGGAAGACGCGACCGCCGTGGTGTCCGAGATGGGCTTCTTTGGGCGGCAAGGTGAACATATGGTTGCGGTCGAAAACACCGACGCGGTGCACAACATCGTCGTTTGCACCCTGTGCAGTTGCTATCCATGGCCACTGCTCGGCATCCCGCCGGGCTGGTACAAATCCGATGCCTACCGCGCCCGCGTGGTGCGTGAGCCGCGCAAGGTACTGGCGGAGTTCGGTGTCGAACTTTCCGCTGAGACCGCCGTGCGCGTCTGGGACTCAACCGCCGAAGTACGCTATCTGGTCGTCCCGCAGCGCCCAGCAGGCAGTGAGGGGTTAGACGTCGCCGCGCTGGCCGATCTCGTCACGCGCGATAGTATGATTGGCACCGGATTGGCCAAAGCCCCATGAACCGCGTGCATGATATGGGCGGACGTTTCGGCGATGGCGCAGTCACACCGGAGGCGGAAGACGTGGTCTTTCACGCCGATTGGCACCCGCGCGCCTTGGCGCTGACCTTGGCCACCGGCGCGTTAGGCAAATGGAACATCGACGTCTCGCGCCATACCCGCGAATGTCTCGACCCCGCCGACTACGCGCGGTTCAGCTATTACGAGAAGTGGATTGCCGGAGTGGCTGATATGCTGGTCGCCCGTGGGGTGGTCAGTCGTGAGGAGCTTGCAGGAACGGCAGACCCCACGCCAAGCCCGCTGGCGGAAAAGGCGTTGAAAGCACCTCAAGTCGCCGGGGTGCTGGCCCGTGGTGGTCCGGCGGATCGCACCTCTGACATCGCTGCGATCTTCGCGCCCGGTGACGCTGTCGTTACCCGCAAACAGCCAGGAAATACCATCGTCGCCGGCGGCCACACTCGGTTGCCCGCATATGCCGCTGGTGCGCGGGGGCGGGTGCTGCGGCTGCATGGCACACATGTCTTGCCCGACAGCAACGCCCACGATCTGGGCGAGGCGCCCGAGCCGCTTTATGCTGTGGCCTTCCCAGCCAGCGAGCTCTGGGCGCATCCCGAACATCCCCGTGATGAGGTTGTGCTCGATCTATGGCAAAGCTATCTGGAAATTCCATGAGCGCCCCGGAACCGGCCTTTGAAGCGCCTTGGCACGCGCAACTTTTTGCGTTGACGGTGCATTTGAACGAGAGCGGCCTTTTCGACTGGCCCTTTTGGGCCGACCGCTTTGGCGCGACACTCTCCCGACACGGGCTGGCGCGAGAGTTGAACGGGGGTGAGGATTACTTCACCGCATGGCTGGAAACCCTCGAAACCCTGCTGACCGACGCGGGCCACGCCCGCCCCGGTGATCTGCGTGCCCTGCGCGACGGGTGGGAGGCCGCCTATCTCAGCACGCCGCACGGCGCGCCGGTGCATTTGAACGATCCGCAAAGCGTCTAAATCTACTCGGTGGCGCTAAGCGCGTTTTTCGAGTTTCACACACCAGCCACTGTCGCTATACGGGCGCGGGACATCGCAAAGGAATATATCATGGCCAATGTCGTCGTTGTCGGCGCCCAATGGGGTGACGAGGGAAAAGGCAAGATCGTTGACTGGCTCAGCGAACGCGCCGATGTGATCGCACGCTTTCAAGGCGGGCATAACGCGGGCCACACTCTGGTCATCGACGGCAAGGTTTATAAGCTGCACGCGCTGCCTTCGGGCGTGGTGCGCGGCGGCAAGCTGTCGGTCATCGGCAATGGCGTGGTGCTGGACCCGTGGCACCTGCTTAAAGAGATTGAGACAATCGAAGGTCAGGGTGTTGTGATTAACCCCGAGAACCTGATGATCGCGGAAAACACGCCGCTGATCCTGCCGTTCCACGGTGAGTTGGACCGCGCCCGCGAAGAAGCGGCGAGCAAGGGCACCAAGATCGGCACCACTGGCCGCGGCATCGGGCCGTGTTACGAAGACAAGGTTGGCCGCCGCGCCATTCGCGTTGCCGATCTGGCCGACCCTGCGACGCTGGAAGCCCGCGTTGACCGCGCGTTGCAGCACCACGATCCGCTGCGCAAAGGTCTGGGTGTTGAGGCGATTGATCGCGATGCGCTGATTGCGCAACTTAAGGAAATCGCTCCGAAAATTCTGCCTTTCGCCGCGCCCGTTTGGAAAGTTTTGGCCGAAAAGCGCAAAGCGGGCAAACGCATCCTGTTCGAAGGGGCGCAGGGGGCATTGCTCGATATTGATTTCGGCACCTATCCCTTCGTTACGTCGTCGAACGTGATTGCAGGGCAGGCAGCGACCGGCGTGGGCCTTGGCCCCACGGCCATCGATTATGTGCTGGGCATCGTTAAAGCCTATACCACCCGCGTGGGCGAAGGCCCGTTCCCGACAGAGTTGGAAGACGCAGACGGCCAACGTTTGGGTGAGCGGGGCCATGAATTCGGCACCACCACCGGGCGCAAGCGCCGCTGTGGCTGGTTCGACGCGGCCCTGCTGCGCCAGACCTGCGCGACTTCTGGCATCACCGGTATCTGCCTGACCAAGCTTGACGTGCTCGACGGTTTTGAGACGCTGAAGGTTTGCGTGGGCTACGACCTTGATGGCGAACGGCTCGACTATCTGCCGACCGCCGCCGAGCAGCAGGCGCGCTGCGTGCCAATCTATGAAGAACTGCCGGGCTGGTCCGAATCGACCGAAGGCGCGCGCAGCTGGGCGGAATTGCCCGCCAATGCGATCAAATACGTGCGCCGAATTGAAGAATTGATTCAATGCCCCGTAGCACTGGTCTCAACCTCGCCGGAGCGGGAGGACACCATTCTGGTGACCGACCCTTTCGCGGACTGATCTGATGGCGCTGAGCTATAAAGCACGTCGCCGTTGGGCGCTGGTGATCCTGCTGATCGGGCTGCCGAGCTATATCGCGGTGGCGGTCTGGACGGTGGCCCAATTCGACCGCCCTCCGGTGCTGCTTGAGCTTGGCATCTATGTCGCCCTTGGCATCGTCTGGGCACTGCCGTTCAAATTTGTCTTTAAGGGCATTGGACAGGCGGACCCGGACGCGGACGACGACCAGTAACACGCAATAAAAAAAGCGCCCCGCGGGGCGCTTTTTCGTATCAGCACTGTGGCCGGGGCTTAACCCACGGCGCGGTGGTCGGGACGATAGCCAATCTCATCTGACACGGTGAACCGCCCGCCTTTGATCTTTTCGATCTTGCCGGCGCGCAGCAACTGCCCAAAGGAGCGCAGCCCATCTTCGCGGGTGAAGTCCGGCAGGCCGACCGAGCGTACCTTGCCCATCAGCTGTGGGCGGGAGAATTGATCACGACCCTCCACAAAAGACATGTAAGACGCCGCCGCTTCGAGCAATTCGGGCAGTTTGGTGGCCCCCATGTCCGCCGCGAAATCGGCAAAGCTTTCGGCATCGGGGTTGGTCTTGACGGGCTCAACCACCGCGGCCACGCGACGCGGACGTACGGGGCCAGCATTGCGCAGTTTGTCAACGTCGATGCGCTGCTCGGCCACCAGCTTTAGCGGGGCAGGGCGGGCGTCGTTGTTCGGGCGCTCGGTCCGCGTGGGACGGCTGATCGGGCGGCGCGGGCGGACCACATCAGCCAGATCTTCGCGGTAAGCGTCGTCCGACGTCGCTGTCGTGGCACGGCCACCCATGGCTTCATCAGCCTTCTTGGCAGCGACAGCAGCGCGCAGATGGGCAAAGGCATCGCGGCGCGTCGTGCTTTCCGGCTCATCCATCTTGCTGTCGGTTTCTGCCATCAGCCGCGACATGTCTGGGCCGGTCTCGTCATCGAGGGTGGGCAGGCTGTGGCGCGCGGCTTGAGCAGGTGCGACTTCTTCCTCGGCCAGCTCAGCTGCGTCTTCGGCCTCTGCCACTGGGGCCACATCTTCTTCTGCTTCTTCGGTCGTTTCAGCCTCTGCTGCGGGCGCGAAATCTTCGTCTTCGGCCTCAGCAGGTGCTGCCTCTTCCTCGGTCATTTCGACTGCGGGCTTAGGCGCATTTTCCTCTTGCTTGGGGGCCGCACCGCCAAGTTCGGCTTCCAAAGCAGCCAGCTCACGGGCCAACTCATCTTCATCCTCTACCGAAAGGGTCGAGCTGGGCTTCGCTTCTGCTGCAGGTGCTTTTTTCGGGGTCTCGTCAGAGACTTCTTCCAAATCGCCCCGTGCCACAGCGGCGTCGAGATCAGTGCGTTTGACTTTGATCACCCGACCCTTGCGGGGCAGATCGGCGGCTTCGACTCCCGATGCAGCCTCTGCGTTTTCGTCAAACAGGCTCTCTGCAGTTTCTGCAGTCTCGCCTTCATCAGCTTCAGTGGCGTCAAGGCGGTTAAGGATGTCGGAAAGATCATCTTCTTCGTCTTCTACATCCGCGTCGGCCTTATGCGTGGCCTCATCAGCCTGCAGCGCGTCTTCGATGTCACGGCGGGCGGCGGCGATGGCAGCTTCGCTCTCTTGGGCTTCTCTGCGCGGCTCAGCAGCGACAGGTGCTGTTTTCGGTGCGGCAGGCGCCTCTTCCTCGTCATAGCCCGGTGCATCGTCCTCGTCCTGCTGGGCGACAACGGCGCGGATGCGCTGAAGTTTGGCGGCGATGCTGTCGGCAGGCGCGGTGTTCGGAGCAGGAACCTCTTCGGCGGCAGCTGTCTGCGCTTCGTCTTCGTAGTGAGACTGCGGCTGCGGGCTCGCGGCAAAAAATGCTTCCGCGTCACTTGTGTCGTCTTCCTCAATGTCCACGCTCGGTGCATGGGCCATGGGAACCGCCGCAGGCGCAGGCTCGGCCATCACGGCAGTGTCTGCGATCACGGCTTCGGGGGCCTCAGGTGTTTCTGGCGTTGCAACAGCGGCGGTATCGGCAATCTCAGCCTTGAGCGGGGCTGGTGCCTCCTCCGCAACGGGGGCTTGCTCTGCCGTGCGGAGTGCTGCCGCCGGAGTCTCGGCTGGTGCGGCCTGAGCCACGGGAGCCTGAGCCACGGGAGCCTGGGCCGGGGCATCCGGGCTGTGATCTTCCAGCGCGCTCAGCACGATCTTGCCTTCCTGCTCACGCGCCTGAACCCGACGGGATACTTCACGCTGTGCGATCCGGGTGAGCATTTCCGCATCCGGCTGTGGAGGTTCGGCACCGAAGTAGCGGTCATCCGAGGCTAGGTCGCGGAAATATTCGGCAATGGCTTTCATGGTGCCAAATGAATCGTCGAAGCCTTCCAGGGTGCACGAAAAAGTGCCATAGGAGACCGTTAAGATTTTGTTGCTGTTCATCATCGGATGCTCGTCCTCTGCGGTGTTGCAGGTATCGTTTACCACGATGTCCAAGACCAAAGCGGCTCGAATCTGTGCCATTCAGCGTATGATTTCAAGGCAAGATTAAGGCAGATTTCCAAAAGGGGCGTGAATTGACCACTTCAGACTACATAGTTCGCGACAAGGGTCCAGTCACGCTGCTTGGCGGTGGGGAGGCCTTTGAGGGTGATCTTAAGGCGGCGCTGGCACTGGCGCCGACATGTGTCGCGGCTGACAGCGGTGCCGCGCTGGCCGTGGCGGCGGGTGTGCCACTGGCGGCTGTTATTGGGGATTTTGATTCCACACCGGCAGAGGTGCTGGCGCAGATACCAGCAGAGCGCCGTCACCGGATCGACGAGCAAGAGAGCACAGATTTCGAAAAGGCGCTAACCCGGATCGACACGCCTTTGATCTTAGGGGTCGGCTTTACCGGCGCGCGCGTGGATCACCAGCTTGCGGCGTTCAACACGCTTGCGGCCTATCCGCATCGGTCCTGCATCTTACTGGGCGCGCAGGAGATTGTTCTGCTCGCACCGCCTCGGATCACGCTACCCACGGCGGCGGGGGATGTGGTCTCCCTCATGCCACTCGGCCCGGTGCAGGGGCGCAGCGTCGGTTTGGAATGGCCGATTGACGGGTTAAACTTCGCCCCCGGCGGGCGGATTGGAACCTCGAACCGAGCTACGGGGCCTGTCGCGCTGGAGATGGCCGGACCGGAAATGCTGTTGATTTTGCCGCGCTCCCTTGTGGCGCCGCTGGTGGCACAACTGCTGCGGCCAGAGCATGCGCCGTGGCCCGCTCGCGCATAATAATGTAAAGCCCCGCGCTGACGGTGATCAAAATGCCCAATCCTGCCAATAGGTTCGGCAGGTCGGAGAATATGATTAACCCAAGCAGTGTGGCAAAAGGAATCTCAAGATATTGCATCGGGGCGAGGGTCGTCGATGGGGCAAAGCGAAGCGACCATGTCATCAGCAAGTGGGCGATGGTGCCAAGAAGCCCGATGCCGAGCAGGAGGGACCAGTCCAACGCATCGGGCTGGATGATTTGGAGCGGGGCGATCGGCATTGCAGAGCCGAGAGCAAGCAAAGGTAAGATCATCACCACCGCCATAACACCGCTGACGGCTTGAAGGCTGATCGGGTCGGTCTGTTTCGCGATTTGACGGGTGACCAACATGAAGAATGAAAAGACCACCGCCACCACGATCGGCAGCAGCGCAGGCCAGCCGACATTTGCGAAACTGGGCTGAACAATCAAAAGCGTGCCGAGAAATCCAACAATGCTCGCCCCGAGCCGCCTTGGGCCGACCTCTTCATTCAAGATAAACTTGCCAAGCAGCAGCATGAAAAACGGCATGACGAACGCGATGGCAACGGCATCGGCCAGAGGCAAATACTTTAAAGCTGTGAACATCGCGGCGATCCCCGCCATATGCAGGATGGTCCGCAAAAGGGTTAGCCAGAACACCCGCCCACTCATGCGCCACGCCCGGCCCGATGCCCAAACGATTGGGATGAGGATCAACGCCTGAACGGCAAAGCGGATAAGCACGACCTGCCCAAGCGGGACCGATGCGCCAAGCAGCTTGGCTACTGCATCACCGACAGGGGCTATGATGCAAAAACCCATCATCAGGGTTATTCCGATAAGAGGCCGATCCTGCTGCATTGGGTTACGCTAAGGAAGATTAGTGAAATGCGCAATCATTGGTTGAAAGGCGTAGGGGGAAATCGCGCTGACGACTGACGACTGACGACTGACGACTGACGACTGACGGCATAGGGCTGACGGCTGAGGCGCGGATCTGCGAAACTGGCGTTATTTCGTGGAGGGCTAGGCAGCAGGGCGGCTTAAATTTACTTGGTTCCTGCCGTGCGATTTTGCAGAATAAAGCGCCCGATCTGCCTGCGCCATCAGGGCTTCTGCTGAAAGCGGGCTGCCGTCTTGCACCATCGGCCCGATGGAGAGGCCGATGCTGATGGTGACATGCACAGGCGCAGGTGTGCCGGGGACAACGAACCCCCGATTGCCGATGTCAGTACAAATATCGGCGGCAGTGGATTCAGCGTTAGAGAGGTTGGTGCCGGGCATCACGATGAGAAACTCCTCACCGCCAATCCTTGCGACTAGGTCCATACCGCGCAGATTGTTGCGCAGCCGCTCTGCAGTTTGCACCAATACCGAATCCCCAGCTGCATGGCCGTAGCGATCGTTAATTCCTTTGAAGTGATCTAAATCGGCGACCATCACCGCAAAGGGGCGGGCCGTTTCAAGGGCGTGTTCTGCGATCTGGTCTAGATGGGGCAGAGCATAGCGGCGGTTGTGCAGCCCCGTCAGCGGATCGAATACCGCAGCTTTCAGCCCTGTACGCACCGTGTTGCGCAGTTGGTCGGTCTTGCGTTTGCGGCGTAGGATAGCATGTAGGCGCAGAACCATTTCGGCAGTGTTAAAGCCGTCGGTCATCAAATCGTCGGCGCCCAGATCAAGTGCGGTCGCCGCCTGTGCTGCGTCGGGGGTCAATTGCACGACCAACAGCCCGGCGTGGCGGGTCTGCGCATTGGCGCGCAGAACCGAAATCAGCCGCAGCGCCGCGTTGGCAGTATTAGGTATCTCTGACAGGACCAGCACATAGGCATCGGGTGGCCCGTTTTTAGAGGCAGATCGAATGGCCTCCTCCGGATTGGCGAGGGTAAGCCCCGCACGCAATAGGGGGCGCAGTTGTCTGGCCCAATTGACGCTCGTCGCGCTGTCGGAATGGATCAAAACGCAGTGACTTTGGGCTGTAAACTCGGTGGATGGTTCAGCCAGACCAAGCGCCCGGGTGGTATCATCCCGCATTTCCCATTCGCCCGCCGCATTGCGGGCGCGGATAAGGCTGCGCGCGCGGCCAAGTAGCAATGTCGTATCAAGCGGCCTTAACAACACATCGCTGGCGCCCGCCTCTAATGCGGCAAGTCGATCTGTTGTTTGATCCCCGTTTCCGATGGCCAGCACCGGAAGCTGCGCAGTATCGGCAGACGCTTTCAGCGCCTCACACAGATCGGCAGCCCCGCCGCCGGGCAGGGTCAGCGCGCATATCACAAGGTCAGGCGGGTTTTCCCGCGCAGTAGCCAAGGCCTCTTCCATATCTACGGCCTGAACGACCTGATAAAACGCCGCACAAAGCTTGACCTTGAGGGCGATACGATTGGTCGCAATCGCATCTGCAATAAGGATGGTCCCTTGCACGACAGCTCCTTCACCGTACAAATCAGTTTGATGCTCTAGTGTTTGCGCCCTAATGGTTAACAAAGGGTTTCCAACCTGCTGCAGAAGACGGTTCCTATGTCCTATACTCAAGATTCCGCCGAGACCTTGGCGCTACAAGCGCTTGCTTGGCTGGCGGCGAATGACGATCTGTTGCCCGTGTTTCTAGGCAGCACCGGCGCGTCGGAAGCAGACCTGAAACGACAGGCCAGCGACCCTGTATTTCTTGGCGCTGTGCTGGATTTCTTGATGATGGATGATGCGTGGGTCATCGGCTTTTGCGACCATTTAGCTATCCCCTATGAACGGATAATGCAGGCCCGCGCTGCATTGCCCGGCGGGGAGCAGGTGCATTGGACTTAAAAAACATTAAAGGTTTACTGTTCGATAAAGACGGGACGCTTTTTGATTTCGCCGCGACATGGGTGCCTTGGGCCGAAGCCTTTTTGCTGCGTGCCTGCGGGGGCAATCGCAGCTTTGCCGCACGGGTCGGCACAGATATCGGGTTTGATTTCGCCGCACGCCGCTTTGCGCCGTATAGCATCGCGATCGCTGGCACACCTCAGCAAGTGGTCGATGCCTTGGCGCCGCATTTTCCGGATCAATCGCCCGCAGCTTTGCTTGAGATGATCAACACCGAGGCAAGCCTTGCCCCGCAGTGCGAAGCCGTGCCTCTTAAACCATTTTTGCAGCAGCTTCGCGACAAAGGTCTCAGGCTTGGCGTGGCGACAAATGACGCCGAACATCCCGCGCGGGCGCATCTTTCTGCGGCAGGGGTGGTTGATATGTTCGACTTTATTGCTGGGTTCGATACCGGGCATGGGGGCAAGCCTGCGCCGGGGCAACTGCTTGCATTTGCGTCCCATGTGAACCTGCCCGCCGCATCAATTGCTATGATCGGTGACAGCATTCACGACTTAGAAGCCGGTCGCGCGGCTGGCATGCTACGTATTGCTGTGTTGACCGGGCCCGCAGGCCAGCAGGACCTTGCAGCCCATGCCGATATGGTGCTGCCAGATATCGGCCATCTGCTAAAGTATCTGCCCTGAAATAGCTGTGCGTACTCAACCTGTGGTCGCAGATGCGCCCTCAAGTATCCGCTCATCCAGGTCTTCCCCATGGAGGACCGAAATATCCCCCGTTGTTTCAAGCACCACGGCGCGCACGTCGGAAAATTTCATCACGTTGGCCTCACGCAGCTTGGCGATCAAATCAGCGCGGGCGACGCGGGTCTGGCGCAGCGCCTCATCAAAAATCTGCCCGTCACGCATCAGAATTACAGGCTCATTCTGCACGACGTCTTCAAATCGATCAGAGGCTTGCCGTAATCGGGCGATAACAAATTGCGCACCAAGGAGCGCCAAGATTGCCAAGGTAGGCTGTGCAAATTCCGGCCATGTGGTCGCCTGACAGGCCCCTGCAAGAAGCGAGCCGGTGGCAACTGTGGCCACGAAATCAAAGGCGGTCATCTTTGAAAAAGTGCGCAGACCGATGACGCGGACCACAAAAACCACCCAAACCAGTGCGAGGCCGGAAAGCAATAGCGCACGCGCAATAATATCAAGCGGAACACTGTCGAAAAACATCAGCCTAGTCCCTCATTTAGCGCTTTGCCGCGCTGGATAAAGAAGCGCCCGATGAGCACCACCATAGCCATCGCAATCAGCCCCAGATAGCGCTCATAAATCCCATCGATCCCGGTCGGGAGAAAGAAAAACGGCGGCGCAGATATCAGCCAAAGTATCGAAATGACTTTGAGCGCTTTTGCGAGAGAGGGAGAAGCCTCAGCGAAACCGCTAGAAAGCAGCCACGGTACGGCCAGCATGATCACGCCAAGCGCGTAGACCAGATAAATATGGATCACTACGCCGTCGGAGTCGCGATCCCCGTATTCGTTCCTTGCACCCACCAGAAAAACGATAAGCCCCAACACGGCAAGGCCGATAGTGCCGGTGCTCCAACGTCCGCCGCCGAAGTGAACATGCGCGCATAAAAGGGCGCAAGCTACGAGCGAGGCTGAAAACGCATAGATGCCAATATCAACGATAAACTCATACCGTCCCGCACCGAGGTCACTGATCGTATCTGCAATCCAGTCGTGGTCTGGAACCACAAAATCTGCGATCAAGATTGAGACGGCGAATACCACACAGCCAATGATCGCGCTCCAGCCCAAACAACTCATAAATTCCGGTGCGCTGTGCTGGCGGGGAACTGTGACCTTATTACTCATTTCGTCAAACCCACCTTCGCCGCCAATTAACGTATGCGGCCTGGCACGGGCGGCCAGACCGAATGATATCAGTCCGAAAGACGCGAGCGTTCCTCGGCATTGGGGCTCCCTGCGGGGGCCTCATCCAAGTGGCTTCGGGGCGGTGCAGGTTCTCTTGGGGATTTTTGGGCGGGGTCTTGTTGTCGTCCTTAGGGTGTTTTGGATCATCGCTCATGGGAATACTCCTCGCTAGCTACGCGTCGAGGAAAGGCACCGTGCCATCCTCTGCACTCAAACGCACAGCTAGGGGTGCCAGTTCCGCATGAATGGGATGTGACAGCCAAGGTCAATTTCCGAACAACTGGAATCATCAGGCCAATCTTAACCACTACACGTGCATTCTAGCAGCGGGAAAAATGGGAATGAGGCAGTCATGCACGGGCTTATAAACCGCAGCATTCAAAACTACTTTTGCGCCAACTATGGTAAGGAGCTTTGGGCCGATGTGGCCTCTCGCGCCGGGTTGGATTTTACAGAGTTCGAGGTGATGCTCACCTATCCGGACCACATCACTCCGGCGGTTCTGGATGCGGTTTGCGCTGTCCTTGACCGGTCACGCGCGGAGGTGATGGAAGATGTCGGAACCTTCCTCGTGGCGCAGCCGGGCTATGGGGCGGTGCGGCGTTTGCTGCGATTTGGCGGGGTGAGTTTTGGTGATTTTCTACAGTCGCTTGATGATTTGCCAGACCGGACGCGCCTCGCCTTGTCCGAGCTGAGACTGCCGTGGATTGAACTGCGCGAAGATCCTGACGGTCAGTATTCATTGATCTGCGCAGCACCGCTTGTTGGCTATGGGTATCTCATGATGGGGGTCTTGCGGGCCATGGCCGACGACTATGGTGCGCTTGTTTTGTTAGAGCACTGTGGACGGTCCGCTGGGGTCGAAACGCTAAAGATCATTCTGGTTGAGGTCGATTTTTCAGAAGGCCGCAGTTTCGAGCTTGGGGCGCGGGCATGAGTGAGGTGATCCAAGATACAGCAGTTTTGGACAAGCTCTGCCCCATGCATCTGCTCTTGTCCGCCACGGGGGTCATTGGCCACGCGGGGCCGACAATCCAAAAACTGCGGCCTCAGTCCCCGCTCGTTGGGCAGCGGTTTTTCGATACCATGGCCGTCAAACGACCTCGCGGGATCCATGGAATGGAAGGCCTGCGGCGTGCGACGGGCGTGAAACTGCATCTCGCCCTTCGCGATGCCCCCCGGACTGAATTGAAGGGATTGCTGGTGCCGCTGGGCGATGGCCGCACGATCGTAAACCTTTCTTTCGGGATCTCTATTTTCGATGGGGTACAAGACTATGCGCTGACAAATGCCGATTTTGCCGCGACCGACATGGCGATTGAAATGCTCTATCTTATGGAGGCAAAATCAGCCGCTATGGAGGCCTCCCGCCGCTTGAACCTGCGTCTGCAAGAAGCGCGCATCGCCGCGGAGGAGCAGGCCTTTACCGACATCTTGACCGGTCTCAAAAACCGTCGTGCGCTGAATGCAGTATTGGAAAGATTGATCACGGCTGGAGAGAGCTTTGCCGTGATGCACATCGACCTTGATTACTTCAAGGCGGTGAATGACAGCCTTGGCCATGCGGCAGGCGATCATGTGTTGCAAACGGTCGCCCGTATTATGGTTCAGGAAACCCGAAGCTCTGATATGGTGGTCCGCTTGGGAGGGGATGAGTTCACGGTGGTCCTGCCTGATGTGCGCAACGAGAGCATGTTAAAGCGGATCGGGCAGCGCATTATTGACCAATTGGAAGAGCCAATTCAATTTAAGGGAGAGGCCTGTAAGGTCTCTGCCAGTATTGGCACGGTGTGGATCCAGCGTGGCGATAGGCAATCACGTGAGGTGGTTTTGGCAAATGCGGATGCTGCGCTTTATGCGTCAAAACATGCAGGCCGCGCGCGGCATACGTTTTATAGCCCCGCATTGCGTCGTCCCGCGAACTTCGATCCTCCAGCTTCTGGAGAGCAGGACGCTTGCGGCAGCTAATTGCCTGAGGGTGTACCGCGTTGGGTTGATTTGACATCCGAGCAGTAGACCGCACAGTTTGCCTGTCGTATCACCCCTGCATGAAATCGCCCCTGCACATTTTCCGCAGCCTGCGCCAACGTCTACACGACGCCCGCCGGCGCGCGCGCTTTGCCGCATCTGTGCAGCATCTCCACGGGCCCAGCAAACTTGACGTGGCGCCGGGTGACGTGGTGCTGATCGCCCTAGTACGCGACTGCAGCTATTACCTTGATGCCTTCTTTCGTCATTACCGTGCCATGGGCGTGCGGCATTTCGTGTTCATCGACAATGGCTCGCGCGATGACACCATTAGCCGCATCAAAGCGCAAAAAGGCACGGTGATCGACCGATGCACACTGCCGCTAGCGGAATACCAAGACCTAATCCGTCAGCATCCTGTACAGACTTACGGGAAAAACCGCTGGTGTCTCTATGTCGATGTGGACGAAATCTTTGATTTTGAAGGGCGCACCCAGATCGGTATCAGGGGGCTAACCGCCTATCTTGAGCAGCATAGCTATACCGCTCTGGTCGCTCAGACGCTTGAGATGTTTCCAAAAACAAGCCTCGCCGCGGCGGCGGGATTTCCTTATAAACAGGCGCTACAGTCCTTTCTTTACTACGATATTAGCGCCGTCAAAAAACTAGACTATCACAGCGCGGACATCTCTTTTTCGGACCTGCTGACCGAAAACGAACTGTCTAACGAAGGCGTCAAAATTGCCTTCGGCGGCGTGCGTGGTAAAGTTTTTGGCGAAGACTGCTGTCTGACGAAACACCCGCTGTTCTTTAATGCGCCCGAGGTCACGCCTACCCCGCATCCGCATCTTTCGACTGGGGTGCGCGTGGCCGACATGACAGCCGTGCTCAAACACTATAAATTCGCCAATGATGCCGCCGCGTGGGACGCTGAGACGCTGGGCGCAGGCAATCTCGCGCATGGAGGAGACGCACGGCGTATGGCAGTCATTGGGCAGAACCCGGATATCTCTCTATTTTCGCTGGATGCGCGACGCTGGAACCGGGTCGAACTTTTGTACCGCGCCGGGTTTCTGGCCCCTTCCGACGCCTATAGCGCCCATGTCGCCAATTGGCGTGATGAAAGTGCCGCATGATGATCGGCGCCGTTGTCATCGGTCGAAACGAAAGCACGCGGTTGGAACGGTCGTTGCCGGCCTTGATAGGGCAGGTGGCGCAGGTAATTTATGTCGACAGCGGCTCAACCGACGGGTCCGTCGCTATGGCGCAGGGGTTGGGGGTTAGGGTTGTCGAGTTGGACATGCAGCAGCCCTTCACCGCCGCGCGCGCGCGCAATGCGGGGGTAGAGGTGCTGGACCCGGGGATCGCGCTGGTGCAATTTCTGGATGGCGATTGCATTCTGCAAGACGGCTGGGTGGCAGTAGCAGAGGCGCATCTGTACGAACATCCAGAGGTCGCAGTGGTTTGCGGCAGGCGGCGAGAAGAGCACCCTCAAGCGTCAATCTATAACACGCTGATCGACCGCGAATGGGATACCCCAGTGGGCGAGAGCCGTGCCTGTGGCGGTGACGCTCTGATGCGGCTGGATGCCTTGCGCGCCGTGGGCGGCTACCGGGCCGATATGATCGCTGGTGAAGAGCCGGAGCTTTGCCAACGCCTGCGCCGCGCGGGCTGGCAGATATGGCGTCTGGATGCCGAGATGACATCGCATGATGCGCAGTTGGCGCGTTTTGGTCAGTGGTGGCGACGCAGCCTGCGCGCCGGTCATGCCTTTGCCGAAGGGGCCGCCTTGCATGGCAGCGGCCCAGACCGCCATTGGGTGGCTGAGACCCGCCGCGCGCTTCTTTGGGGGGCGCTCTTGCCTGCTATGATTTTGTTGCTGGCGTTGGTAATGCCTTGGGCCGCGTTGGTTCTGGCGTTGCTTTATCCGATACAACTGTTGCGGTTGATGCGCCGTGGCGGGGGGCTTTGGGGGTTTTTTACCCTACTTGGTAAATTCCCCGAGGCGTTGGGCGTGTTGAAATACCACATGCGGCGCGACGGGCGGATCATCGAATACCGTTGACTACTAGCGTGCGCGCCAGGCCTCAAGTGCAAGCCCCGGCAGGATGGCAAAGCATCGCGCATAACGCGGCACCATGCGCGCGGGGCTTTGCATCGCGCGCCAAAACCATTCTAAGGCCAGCACCCGCATCCATCTAGGTGCGCGGCGCTGCCGCCCCGCCAGAAAGTCCAAGCCCGCCCCAATTGAGGCAAAGCCTATCTCCGGCGCAATGCTGCGCCCGCGTGCAGCAAAAATCTCTTGCTTGGGCGCGCCGAGGGCTAGAAAACACAGCCGCGCACCGCTTTGCGCGATGTCGCGCAGCGCGGCGTCAGCGGCGTCACTTTGGGGGTCAAACCCCATCGGCGGGGCCGCAATATGACAGATTTCCAGCCCCGGGACGCGGGTCTGAAGGGCTTGGGCCGCCCCCCTGAGAGAGGGTACATCGCTGCCGAAAAAGGCGATAGGCAGCGATAGCTCGGCGGACAATTCGCAAATAGGTAAGATCAGATCGGAGCCGGGCATAAGCTCAACCGGCCGTTTCGCCAGCTGTGAAAGCCAGACGACGGGGCGGCCATCGGCCACAATCAAATCCTGCGCACCGTAGGCCGCGGCAAAGTCCGGGTCGCGCGGCAGTTTGGTCAGATGGTCAAGGTTAAGAGTTGCGAGTGCAAACCCTTCGCGTTTCAGAAACCGCTCACGCAGAGCCTGAAACAATGCGGCCTGTGTCGCCACATTAACCACCACCGCAGCGTCGCCTGTGCCATACTTCATGGGGTTTGTCTCAATTGCGGGTCATATTGGGTAGGGTGAACGGAATGAGGCGTGCCTTCTATGTGATTGATATCATGTGCCATCCCACGATCACGCCCGCGGCTAAGTAAATTCGCCGCAAAACTAGCGGGATGACAGGGTGCAGACCAGATGGTATTTTTAACGCGCCCCTTAAGCGTATATTTCATTCCGCACGTTTCGCCCCGTCATGCAAGGACACCATGCCAAATCCCATCGCTTATCTGATGCTGCTGATCTGGCCCTTCGTCTGTCTTGGCCTGTTTCGCAACCTGCCCCTGCAGCGGGCGCTTATTTGGTCGATCCTTGGCGGCTATTTATTTCTGCCGCCGGCGGCAGAGTTCAACCTACCGCTGGTGCCGGCGCTCGACAAAGTGTCGATCCCAAACCTTAGCGTGTTGTTAATTATCTGGTTGGGCACGCAGGAGAAACTGCAACTCTGGCCAGCTTCTCGCGTGACGCGGCTGTTGGTGATCGGACTTGTCTTTTCGGTTGTGCCGACGGTGCTGACGAATGGCGATCCGATCCTGTTTCAAACGATCCGCGGGCTTGAACCGGTGACCTTCCCCGTTGGCGCCCTGCCGGGCCTGTCGATCCGTGACATCGGCTCGGTCTTGATTGGGCAGATACTGGTGTTGGTGCCGTTTTTGCTGGCGCGTCAATTTCTTGCAGATGAACAGGGGCTGCGTGAGTTGCTGTTGGCCTTTGCGGTGGGCGGGGTCATCTATTCGGTGCCGTCCCTGTTTGAAATCCGTTTCTCACCGCAATTGAACATTTGGATTTATGGGTTTTTCCAACACTCATTTGAGCAAATGATGCGCAATGGTGGTTTCCGTCCCATCGTCTTTTTGCCCCACGCGCTGTGGCTGGCGTTGTTCATGTGTATTGCGTTGCTGTCGGCGGTCGCGCTGGCGCGGCAAGCCCCGGTACTTGACCGCTGGAAGATGCTGTTGTTGGCGGGCTATCTGGCGGTGGTTCTGTTGCTGTGTAAAAGCTTTGCCTCTATGGCTTATGCATTACTGTTGGTGCCGGTGGTGCTGCTGATCCCGGCGCGCTGGCAAATTCGACTGGCCGTTGTCTTTGCGGCTGTCGCGGTGATCTATCCTATGTTGCGCAACGCGGGATTGGTGCCGCTTGACGCTATCTTGGCCCAAGCCGAGGCGATTAGCGCCGAGCGGGCGCAATCGCTTGGCTATCGTTTCATGAACGAAGAGCAGTTGCTGTCGCGGGCTGCCGAAAAGCCGTGGTTTGGGTGGGGTGAGTGGGGTCGGAACCTCTTCTTAAATCCGACCACCGGCGATATAATTTCAATCCCCGATGGCCGCTGGATCATCGTATTCGGATCCTTTGGATGGGTCGGCTACCTGTGCGAAATGGGGCTGTTGGCTTTGCCGATCTTCATGATGGGTTTGCATCTTTACCGGAATGGAGATGCGGAGCTTTCCCCTTGGATTGCACCGCTGCTTTTAATTCTTGGCATTACCATGATGGACATGTTGCTTAACGCGACCCTGACACCACTAACATGGCTCACGGCGGGGGCGATCCTTGGCCATGCAGAGACGCTTTTTGCAGCGCGAGCGGACAAAAGCGCATCGCATGAAAGCACAAACCCGATGATTTCTGCTAAGCGGACGGTGTTCTAGACCGCGTGTTATTCTCTGCGGTGTAGGGCGAACTTGACGGAAACTTCCGCAAGGGCACGGTCTCGGCTCATTTTTGACAAATTTGGCTGTTGTATCATGCACCCGAAGCCTAAATTGAACCTCAGAAGGCTCATCACTGTGACCGAGCGGGCGATGGGACAAGTGTAGCAATGAACAGCACGGACCACTCTCTTTCGCGCGATGACATCGCAATCGTCGGCATGTCTGTGAATGTGCCGGGGGCCGAAGGTATTGATGCCTATTGGGCGAACCTACGTGACGGTGTGAGCGCGCTCAAGCGGTTGGACGAGGCCCAGTTGCGCGCCGCCGGCGAGAGCGCTGAGCGGATGGCCCGGCCAAACTATGTGCCCGTGACCGCCGAAATGCCTGGCTATGACATGTTCGATGCGGAGTTCTTCGGCTTCTCCCCCAAGGACGCGGCGATCCTTGATCCACAGCACCGTAAGTTTCTTGAGGTTGCGTGGGAGGCGATGGAGCAGGCAGGGCACATGCCTGAAAGCCTCTCTGGCCCGGTCGGCGTCTATGCGGGCTGTGGTATGGGCAGCTACTTCTATTTCAACATTTGCTCAAACCCTGAACTGGTCGATGACGTGGGCATGTTTTTGCTACGGCATACGGGCAATGACAAAGATTTTCTATCGACCCGCGTCAGCCATGTTTTTGACCTCAAGGGGCCGTCGATCAACTTGCAAACTGCGTGTTCAACCTCGCTGGTGGCGATCCATTATGCCGCGCAAGCGTTGCGGTCGGGTGAAATTGATATGGCGCTGGCGGGCGGGGTGACGATCGAGTTCCCGCAGGGCAGGGGGTATGAGTTCAAGGAAAACGAAATCCTCTCGCCCGATGGCGAATGCCACGCCTTCGACCACCGCGCGCAGGGCACCGTCTTTGGCTCTGGCGCGGGCGCTGTGGCGCTTCGGCGGTTGGAGGATGCCATCGCCGATGGTGATCACATCTGGGCGGTGATCAAAGGCTCGGCGGTCAACAACGATGGGGCGGCAAAGGCGGGCTATCTGGCCCCTTCGGTTGACGGTCAGACCGCTGCCATCAAGCGCGCGCTGGATGCCGCAGGCGTGGCGGCGCAGAGCATTGGCATGGTCGAATGCCACGGTACCGGCACCTACTTGGGCGACCCGATCGAAGTTGCAGCACTGACGCAGGCTTACCGGGCAGAGACGCAGGCGCAGGAATTTTGCCGCATCGGCTCGGTCAAGACTAACATCGGCCATCTTGATACCGCTGCCGGGGTGGCGGGGCTGGCCAAGGCCGCGCTGTCGCTGCATCATCACCAAATCCCGCCGTCATTGGGATATGAGGCACCTAATCCGGCGATCCCATTTGAAGGCTCGCCCTTCCGCGTGAATGACCAGCTTTTTGACTGGCCCGCCGCCGCCACTCCACGCCGTGCGGCGGTAAACGCACTTGGCGTCGGCGGCACCAACGCGCATATGATCCTTGAAGAAGCACCCGCGCGCGCAGCATCCGAGGAAAGCGATTTTCCCTTCCATGTGATCTGCCTCTCGGGCCGCTCCAAAGCCGCACTTGAGGCCAATAGCGCCGCCCTTGCCGCACATCTGCGCGCGCATCCCGAGCAGCCCTTGGCTGATGTGGCCTTCACCCTCAAGCAGGGCCGCCGCGCGTTTGACAAGCGCCGTGTGTTGGTGGCCGAGAGCCATGAAGAGGCTGCGGCCTTGTTGGAGGCTGGCGACAGCCGCCGCGTCTTTACCCATGACCACCTTGGCCCTGATCCTGAGGTCGTCTTCATGTTCCCCGGCGGCGGGGCGCAATACGCAAGTATGGCGCGCGATCTCTATGAAACCGAACCGGTATTCGCCGAGTGGATGGACCGTGGCCTTAAGCACTTAGAGCCCCAACTTGACTATGATATCCGCGCAATTTGGCTTCCGGACCCCGATGACCGTGCCCAAGCGGAGATCACGCTGAAAAAGCCGTCGGTCCAATTGCCGCTTATCATGATTGTCGAATACGCGCTGGCGCAGCTTTGGCTGTCATGGGGCGTGAAACCTGCTGCGCTGGTAGGCCACTCCATGGGCGAAAACGGCGCCGCCACTTTGGCCGGGGTGATGCGCTTCGAGGATTGTATCGACCTTGTGCTGCTGCGCGGGCGGTTGTTTGATGAGGTGCCAGCAGGCGGGATGATCAGCATCTCGGCATCGCTTAAGCAGATCGAGCCGCTTTTGGGCGATGCGCTCGATATTGCCAGCGTCAACGGCCCAAAACTGATTGCGGTTTCCGGCCCGGATGACGCGCTTGCCGCTTTGCAAACCCGTCTTGACACTGCGGGCGTTGAATACCAGCGCATCGCCATCGACATCGCCGCCCACTCGCGGATGCTGGATCCGATCCTTGATCGCTACCGCGCCTTCCTTGCCAAACTCGACCTGCGTGCGCCCCAAATGCCTTTTCTGTCGAACCGTACGGGAGAGTTGATCACCGCTGAGATGGCGACCGATCCAGACTATTGGGTCCAGCAGCTTCGCAACACGGTTAATTTTGCGGACTGTATTACCCATCTGGCAGCTGCTGCGCCGAAAGTTTTCCTTGAGGTCGGGCCGGGCAAGGCTCTGTCGGCTTTGGCGCAGATGAATTCAAACGTGGGACCGGGGCAGGTGATGTCCTCGCTGCGCCACACTGATCAAGACATCGCGGATGATGCCTATTTCTTGAGTGTGGTGGGACGGCTTTGGGCCTGCGGGGTCGAGGCAGATTGGGCGCAGATTTGGGGAGAGGCGCGGCGCAACCGGGTGGTTCTGCCGACCTATCAATTCCAACGTGCGCGTTACTTTGTAGAGCCGGGAGCAGCCGCCAAAACGACCCCCGAGCCCCATATCCAGCGCGAGGACGACATCGCTAAATGGGGTGCAGTACCGCATTGGCAGCCGCGCTATGCTGAGCGTGATATGGACCTTTTCGGCCCGCTGAACTGGCTTGTCTTCGCGGATACGGCAGGGTTGGGGGCAGAGGCTGTCGCGCAGCTTCGAGCAGAAGGGCACCGTGTTGTACTCGTCGCCGCAGGGGATGCCTTTACACGGATCGATGCCGATCATTTCACGCTGGCTGCAGAGCAGGGACGCCCGGGCTATGACCAACTGATTGCGGCCCTGCAAGCGGACGGACAGATGCCCGACAGGATCGCACATTTCTGGCTCACTGATGATACTGCTCAGCCGCGCCCCGGATCCAGCAGGTTTGACCGTAATATCGAACAAGGGTTTTGGAGCCTCACCTGGCTTGCACAGTCCTTGGCCGAAGTTGAGCGCGACGCGCCGTTGCACCTGAATGTCTTTACCACCGGCGCTATGCAGGTCGCGGAGGAGGCGCTGGTTTACCCCGAAAAGGCACTGACCTCAGGCCCCGTTGGCGTCATGGCGCGGGAATTGCCGGGGCTGACGGCAACGCAGATCGATCTCGCTGTTGCAGCGGCTCCGCCCTCGTCTGGCTGGTTCACAAAATCTATGGCTCCTACGCCGGTGATGGAGTCCGATGACCTGCTGGAAGAGCTTTTGGCGAGTCCGGCCAATCTTCAAGTCGCCCACCGTACCGGCCGCCGGTATGAGCTGGGCTATCGCGCCGCCGCTTTGCCAGCGCGGGATTTGCCGGGCTGGAAGCCCCAGGGGAGCTACCTCATCACAGGCGGTTTCGGCGGCATTGGTTTGACCCTCGCGGCGGATATTTTACAAACCAAGGGCACCCGTGTCTTCCTGCTCAGCCGAAGCACCCTGCCGCTGCGCCATGAATGGGACGACTATCTGGCCAGCCATGGCCCTGCCGATGCCACGGCCCGGCGTCTGCGTGCGGTCATGCGTCTTGAGGCGCAAGCCGCGCAGTCAGGCGGCGCGGTTGAGGTTGCTCGTGCAGATGTCGCAAACCTTGCACAGATGCGCCGGGTGATTGATGACCTAACCACCCGGCACGGCGGTGTGACAGGCGTGATCCATGCCGCAGGGGTGCTCGATGACGCGCCGCTGCTGGCAAAATCCGATGCTGGAATCGAGGCGGTGCTGGCGCCCAAGGTGCAGGGGCTGCGCGTTCTGGATCAGCTGCTGCCTGACGGCGCGGTCGAGCTGATGGTGCTGTTCTCTTCCACCTCCACAGCCACCCGCGCGGCAGGGCAATTGGATTATGTGGCGGCGAACGGGTGGTTGAATGCCTTTGCCCAATCCCGACGGGGGGCGAAGACCCGCGTGGTTGCGGTCAACTGGGGCGTTTGGGCTGATGTTGGCATGGCCGCTGTAACGGTGGGCGGCGGAGCGGCTGTCGCGCTGCCTGCGCGCCGGATCAACTCCGCGTTGCTGGACACCGCCGGGTCAGGCGACAGCGGCGTGCCAGAGTTCACAACCGAAATCGCGGCATCACATTGGCTGCTTGACCAGCACCGCACCCATGATGGGCGCGCAGTTATGCCGGGGACAGGCTATATCGAACTTTTCGCCGAAGCGGCACAGGCACAGGGGTTGCAGGGATTTTCGCTGCAGGACCTGTATTTCCTGCGCCCGATGCCACTGGCAGACGATGCGACGCGCAAGATCAAGATTACCCTAAACCCCGAGGGCGCAGGCTTTGCCGCCGAGTTGCGCAGCGCCTGTGTGGTGAACGGAAAGCCCGCGTGGCAACTGCACGCCCAAGTGCGTTTAATCCCGACTGAGCGTGAGGCCGAAACCCTTGACTTGGACGCCATCGCGGCCCGCTGTCCCACCGTCGCACAGGCGGAACCCGGCGACCGTCTGACTGCTATTCAAGAGCCGCATTTGAACTTCGGACCGCGTTGGCATGTGTTGCAACGTACCGCATTGGGGCAGGGCGAAGGGCTGGCCGAACTGCATTTGCCCGATGCGGCGCTAAGTGATCTGGCCGAGGGGTATTTGATGCATCCCAATCTGATGGATATTGCCACTGGCTGGGCCATGGCGCTGATCCCCGGCTATACCGCGCGCCACCTTTGGGTGCCCCTGTCCTACGGCGACATCACACTCCACGCACCGCTGCCCGCCGACATCCGCTCTCATGTGCGGCTGGCCGAAGGGGCCGCGGCAGAAGGCTTTGCCCGGTTCCATGTGACGATCACTGACGCTCAGGGGGCGACCCTCGTGGACGTGCGCGATTTCGCTATGAAACGGCTCGAAGGTGCCCTTGCCGAAGTCCCACCACCAGACGCGCGTGAGGTGATCTTTGAAGGGGTCGATAGCGCACCGTCGCTCAGCCCGGCTGAAGAACGGTTGGCCCGTATGGTACGCCAAGGTATCCGCGCACAAGAAGGGCCAGAGGCCCTGCGCCGCGCGCTGGCGCTGGACGTGCCGCAGGTGATGATTTCCTCGCTCCCGTTGCAGACATTAATCGCCCAATCTGACGCTCCGGTGACCGAAGCCGCCCCGCAGGGGCAGAGCTTTGAGCGGCCCGATCTTGATGGCACATTCGTGGCACCACGAAACATGATCGAAGAAAAGTTGGCTGACATCTGGTCCAACCTTTTGGGTATCAGCCCGGTCGGGATGGAAGATAGTTTCTTTGACCTTGGGGGGCATTCGCTGATCGCTGTGCGGCTCTTTGCCGCCGTGAAACGCGCGTTCAAGGTCGAGTTCCCGATCTCTGTTTTGTTTGAGGCGCCCACGATTGCCAAATGCGCAGCACTCATCGCAGCAGAGCGTGGCGATCTCATACAGACCGACGCTAAAGACGTGGCACCGTCCACCCCCCAGCCGCGCTTTAACTACCTTGTGCCGCTGAACCAATCACGTGCCGAGACGACACCGCTGTTTATCATTGCAGGCATGTTCGGCAACGTGTTGAACCTGCGCCATCTTGCCTTACCCTTCAGCAATGAACGCCCGGTCTTTGGAGTGCAAGCCCGCGGGTTGATCGGCGAGGACCCTCCGCATGAGGACGTGCAAACCGCTGCTGCGGACTACATCGCTGAAATTCGTGTTCGTCAGCCCGAAGGGCCCTACCTGTTAGCGGGCTATTCCGGGGGCGGCATCACGGCCTATGAAATGGCCCAACAGTTGAAATCCGCAGGGCAGGAGGTGGCCGTTTTGGCACTGATCGACACGCCGTTGCCGGTGCGCCCGGCGCTGACGAAAATCGACAAAGCGCATATCAAATTGGCAGAGCTTCGCGATAATGGGCCTGCATATCTGCTGGAGTGGGCGCGCAACCGCTGGGCGTGGGAACGCGAGCGCCGCCGCCCGGTCTTGGATGCGGGTGCCGATGGGGATGGGGGTATTTCCTTCAATAGCCTGCGTATTCAGGCGGCGTTCCTGCGCGCCGTAGGGCACTATCAAACGCCAAGTTGGGATGGTCCGCTGACGCTGTTCCGCCCACCGCTGGACCACCATTGGGCGGTGTCAGACGGCAATCACGTAAGCGCCGAAAAGGAATATGTTTTTGAGGACAATCAATGGCGTCAATACGCCCCCCGTCTGCAAGTGATCGAAGTGCCAGGTGACCATGTCAGCATGGTGTTGACCCCCAATGTAACGGTATTAGCGCAGGAGCTGTCCGAAGTGATCGCGGCAGCCTTGCCCGCTGAAGCCGACGGCAATCATCGCCAAGCAACGGCGGCAGAATGATGCAGCAGCCTTCCCGACTGTTGGTTGTCATCCTCAACTACCGGACCGCAGATATGACCCTGCGCGCGGCCGAGACTGCTTTGGCGGATATGCCGAAAGAGAACGCCGAATTGGTGATCGTCGACAATGACAGCGGTGACGGCTCGGATGCGCTGCTGGCGCAGGCAATTGCAGCGCACGGATGGGATGCGGGCAACCGGGTGCGGTTGATCTCGGCCCCAAGTAACGGCGGATTTGGTGCGGGCAACAACATAGCCATGCGCGCTGGCATGTCTGATGGGTCAGCGCCTGATTTCGTGCACGTTGTGAACTCTGACGCATTCCTTGATCCGGGCTGTATCGCGGGTTTGATGGATCACCTGCAAAAACATCCTCGCGCAGGATTGGCCGGAAGCCATGTGCGCGGTGAGGATGATCTGCCTCATTCCACCGCTTTCCGTTTTCCTTCTGTCGCTGGAGAATTCGAGGGGGCCGTTCGGTTTGGCCCAATAACGCGGTTGCTGTCATCCTCCGTGGTGGCCCCCCCGTTGCCGAGTGTGGCGGCGCCTGTCGACTGGGTTGCTGGGGCCAGCGTCATGATGCGTTGGGAGATGTTGGCAGAGATCGGTCTCTTTGATGAAGAGTATTTCCTATACTATGAGGAAACCGACCTTTGCCTGCGCGCCGCGCGGGCAGGGTGGGAGTGTTGGTTTGTGCCCCAAGCGCGCTGCATTCACATCGGCTCGGCCTCGACGGGTCTGAAAGAAGCACAGCGCACACCGCGCTATTGGTTTGATAGCCGGCGTCGCTATTTTACCAAGAACCACGGCAGAACTTATGCAACGCTTGCCCTGTTGGCACGGCTCGCTGGGGGCGGGCTGCACCATCTGCGGTGTCTGGTGACAGGGCGCAGCCCCGAAGATGAGGGGGGCTTTTACCGTGACCTTGCTGCGCACGCGCTCACAGCCAGACGCTCGGCTCTCACATCCAAAGACCTCAACCGTCGCCCCGTTGCGGAGGACCGATCATGACCGCCAGCTTCAATGCCAATCCGTTTTCAGCCCTGCTGATGGGCGACGAATCCCTAACCATCGCCTGCGGTGACATGCTGCTGGCGGGCGGGCATCAGATTGCCGCCGTCATCAGCCGGGACGACACGGTGCGCGACTGGGCCCAAGGGCAGGGGCTGGTGCTTTTTCGCGATGCAGAAGACTTATTGCAGACGCGCGTGGCTGCTGATTGGTTTTTGAGCATCGCCAACCTTCGGGTGATCCCCGAGGCGGTTCTGGCGCTGCCATCACAGGGCGCGATCAACTTTCACGACGGGCCGCTGCCGCGCTATGCGGGGCTGAATACCCCTGCATGGGCGATTATCAATGGGGAAGTGCGCCACGGGGTGAGTTGGCACCTGATCGAGACGGGCGTTGATACAGGCAACCTGCTGGTGCAGCGCATGGTTGATATCGCAAAGGACGAGACGGCCTTTAGTCTCAACTCCAAATGCTACGCCGCCGGGATGGAAAGTTTTGGCGAGGTGCTTGCCCAGTTGGAAAGCGGCACTCTGAAAAGCAGCATCCAAGACCTGAGCAGGCGTAGCTATTTTGCAAAGGACAAACGGCCTGAGAATGGTGGGGTCATCGACTTTACCAAGCGCGCCGAGGAAATTAGCGCATTGGTTCGCGGGCTGGACTTTGGGGAGTATTGGAACCCGCTGACCACGGCGAAGATCATCAGCGCTGCGGGGCAGCTTTTCATCGTTTCCCGTGCTGAGGTGTTGGAGACAACAGGCGGCACCCCTGGCGAAGTGGCAGAGGTTAGCTCCGCGCGCATGGTCGTGGCCACGGGGGACATGCATCTGGCCCTCCACGGGGTGCGCAATCTTACGGAACAAAATGTTGATCTGTCCGACATTTTTACCCCCGGTGATCGCTTGGCCCATGCGGCAAACACGCCCCCCGCGCCGAGCGAAGAGCCGCAGTGGCGACGCGCGCTGACGGGGTTTCAAGCGCTGCCGGTCCCTCTGGCCACCGCACCGGAATCAGTCGCCACATTGACCTCCACATTGACCTCCACATTGGCCTCCACACTGGCCCCCACATTGGCCCCCACATTAGCCCGACGTGAGATCGCCCTGTCACAATGCCTCGGTCTACCACTGCAAACCGCCGCAGCGGCATTGGTGGCTCTCCGCAGTGCTGGACTGAACGAAGGCGGCATTGCGCTGCGTCACGGTACAAAAACCGCAGCACTGCTGGCCGATTGGCTGCCCATGACCATTGTGGCAGAGGCAGGCACTTCGATTGCCGAGCTATGCGCGCAGTTGGAGCCGCAGTTTGCCCGCGCGCGGGATGCCACAGGATTCGCCGTAGACTTGCCGCTGCGCGATCCGGCCATCGGCGTCTTGAACACCCCTGATTTCGCCCTGTCCTTTGACGGTGAGCCCCTTTCCGGTGCAGCGCTTACACTGTGCCTCAGCCCTGAGGGCGCCACGCTGCATGCTGACAGGACACGGCTTACCGATGACGCGATCAATCTGCTTGCGGCGCGTTTGGAAGCTGCCTTTGCCAAGGTCGCGGATGCCTCTGATTGTGCCACCGTTTGGGCGCTGCCAAAGGTTGAAGCAGACCTGCTGGACTGCGTGAACGCGACCGCGCGCAACTATGATCCCATCACGATCCCCGTCGCTTTCGAGGCTCAGGCAAGCCGGACCCCAGAGGCGCCTGCGCTGGTGTTTGAAGGTGAAACGCTGAGCTATGCCACACTCAATGCACGCGCGAACCAATTGGCGCATGTGCTGCGTGAGATGGGTGCCGGACCGGGGACGCCCGTGGCGCTTTGCACCGCGCGCGGAGTGGAGCTTTTGGTCGGCGCGCTTGGTATTTTGAAGGCAGGTGCGGGTTATGTTCCGCTTGACCCGGCCTATCCGGCGGATCGTTTGGCACATTATCTTTCGGACAGTGGCGCGTCGGTCGTGGTGACGCAATCGGACCTTACTGCCGGTCTTCCGCACCACAGCGCGCAGGTGATTGAGATTGACCGCGACCCGCGCCTTGCCAGTGCATCCGACACAAACCCTACCGCTGTGGCAGGGCCGGATGACCTTGCTTATTTGATCTACACCTCCGGCTCTACCGGGACGCCCAAAGGTGTGATGGTGAGCCACGGCAATGTGGCGAACTTCTTTGCCGGAATGGACGACCGGATTGACCATGAAGCCGGTGCAGTCTGGCTGGCCGTGACGAGCCTGAGCTTTGACATTTCGGTCTTAGAGCTTTTTTGGACCCTTTCGCGTGGTTTCAAACTGGTGCTCGCGGGCGATGACAGCCGGGCGCTGATGTCGAATGGGCCGATTGCGACGAGCGACCGCAAAATTGATTTTAACCTGTTCTATTGGGGTAACGACGATGGCGTCGGCCCCAAGAAATACGAACTGCTGCTTGAAGGGGCGAAATTCGCCGATGCCAATGGATTCAACGCCGTCTGGACGCCGGAGCGGCACTTTCATGCCTTTGGCGGCCCCTATCCCAACCCATCCGTCACCGGCGCGGCCGTCGCGGCGGTAACGCATAACCTTGATGTGCGGGCAGGGTCTTGTGTGGCCCCGCTGCACCATCCCGCCCGGATCGCGGAAGAATGGGCGGTGATCGATAACCTGACCAATGGGCGGGTTGGCTTGGCCATCGCCAGCGGCTGGCACCCCGATGATTTCGTCCTGCGCCCCGAAAATACGCCGCCGCAGAACAAGCCCGCGATGTATGACGCCATTGACCAGCTGCGCAAGCTCTGGGCCGGGGACGCAGTAGAATTCCCTCGTGCCGATGGCACGCCCCATGCGGTGGTCACCCAGCCGCGCCCCGTGTCCAAAGTCCTGCCCATTTGGGTCACCACAGCCGGCAATCCGCAGACCTGGAAAGAAGCGGGGGAGATTGGGGCTAATGTACTGACGCACTTGCTGGGCCAATCGGTTGAAGAGGTCGCGGACAAGATCAAAATCTACCACGACGCCTTGCAGGGTGCGGGCCATGATCCGGCGGATCACAAGGTCACGGTGATGCTGCACAGCTATCTGGCCGCAACCCGCGCCGAGGCCGAAGAGGTCGCCCGCGAACCTATGAAAGACTACCTGCGTTCGGCAGCGGGGCTGATCAAACAATATGCTTGGGCCTTTCCAGCCTTCAAGAAACCTGCAGGCACGACGAACCCGTTTGAAATTGACCTTGACGGGCTCTCGGCTGAGGAAATGGACGCGATCCTAGAGTTCGCCTTCCAGCGGTATTTTAACGACAGCGGCATGTTTGGAACCGTGGACGATGGCCTTGCTCGGGCCGAGCAGCTCAAACGCATTGGCGTGGATGAGATCGCTTGCCTGATCGACTACGGCATCGCCACCGATAAGGTGATGGCGGGGCTGGAGCCTTTGGCCGAGGCGCTGCGCCGCGCCAATGCGGGCGGGGCACCTGCGCCGGACGATCATTCCATCGCCGCGCAGATTATCCGTCATGGCGTAACCCATCTGCAATGCACGCCATCGATGGCGCAGATGATGGTGACGAATGACGAAGCCCGAGGTGCGCTGGCGCGGGTTAAATCACTGATGATCGGGGGCGAAGCTCTTCCCGTTCGCCTGTCACGCGAACTGCGCGAGGCGACGCAGGCGCAAATCCAAAACATGTACGGTCCGACCGAGACAACGATCTGGTCGACGACCCATGTACTGCAAAACGAGGAGGCCACCACCGCCCCCATTGGCACGCCGATTGCCAATACGCAGGTCCATGTCCTTGATGCTGCCCACCAGCCGTTGCCAGTCGGCGCAGCGGGAGAGCTTTGGATCGGCGGAGACGGTGTGACTCAAGGCTATTGGAAGCGCGCGGAGTTGACGGCGGAGCGGTTCATCGATGATCCTTTCATCGGTACGGGCCGCCTTTATGGCACAGGTGATCTGGTGCGGATGGACGCGGACGGGCTGCTGCATTTTGAGGGCCGCGCCGATGCGCAGGTTAAAATTAGGGGCCACCGAATTGAGCTGGGTGAGGTTGAGGCGCGGTTGGGCGACCTGCCGGGTGTTCGACAGGCCGTAGCCATGTTGCGCGACGATGCTGGACACAGCGGGGCTCGTTTGGTTGGCTATGTCGTGGCAGACACCCCTGTCGATAGTGACGGCGCAAGACGGCACCTGGCTGCACATCTGCCCGATATCATGGTGCCGCATGTGATCGTGTCATTGCCCGCCATGCCGCTGACACCCAATAAGAAAATAGATCGAAAAGCCTTGCCTGCGCCCACCAATCGTCGCGCGGAACGTGCAGCCAATGCTCGGGAGGCTCCCCCTTCTGATGGCAGCCAAGCCGCGATTGCACAGGTTTGGGGCGCGCTTTTAGGCATCGGGGACATTCGCGGGACGGATAACTTCTTTGCGCTGGGCGGTCATTCGCTGCTGGCGGTGCAGGCGCATCGCGACATTAAAGAGGCGCTGAACCTCAATACTTTGGCGATCACCGATATCTTCCGTTTCCCGACCCTTGCGGGCTTGGCAGCGCATATCGACGGGGAAGGTGGCAAGACTTCGGCGCCAGTCGTAGCCCCCCCGATCGCCGATACACCTGCACGGTCTGAAACCATGTCGAAACGGCGGATGATGCGCGCAGGCCGTGGACGCGGGCAAAGCTAGAATGACGCAAGGGGCCGAGATTGCGGCGGCGGTACGGGGGCTGTTCGACCTGCCTGTCGCTGTCGCAGTGACCCGGCCTGACGCGGTCCATCCCCCTTTGTTTGATGACGAAGCCGCCCTGATCGCCCGCGCGCGGCCCGAACGGATCGCTGAGTTCACCGCGGGGCGCAGCGCGGCGCGCGAGGCGATGCGCCACCTCGGTTATGCGCCCAAACCGGTGCTCGCCACGTCCGACCGCGCGCCGATCTGGCCGCAGGGTCTGACCGGCTCTATCAGCCATTGCGCTGACTGGTGTATTGCCGTGCTGGTGCGGGACAGCCACGCGCGCTCCCTTGGGATTGATATAGAAGAAGACAGGCCGCTGCCCGGCGATTTATTGGACGAAATCTGTAGCCAGAGCGAGATTGCCCAGCTGCAAGAAGCGGGTCACCTCGCCGCCGCCATGCGCATCTTTTGTGCCAAGGAAGCCGCCTATAAGGCGCAATACCCGCTCACACGAACGCTGTTCGGTTTTGATCGGCTTGATGTCACGCTCCCCGCAGATAACTCTGCCTTCGATGCGCAATTTACCCAAGACACTGAATGCTTTAGGCGCGGCGATAAGCTGCCGGGGCGGATCGTTTCCGTGGCGGGCCACCTTGTCAGCGCGGTGGCGATTGGGCAGATTAATCGCAAAGGAGCTTGATCCCATGGTCGCACTCTCACGCCGCCTCCTTCTAGGCGGAGCCGCCCTTGCCAGCCTCGGTGGTGGGACTTGGGTCTTTCGCCGGGCGCAGGTGCAGGACCGCGCGGAGGAACTTTATGCCACGCCGCTGACCCCGCCGCCGGGGCCCATGCAGGTCTACCATTTGGGTCACTCGCTGGTGGGGCATGATATGCCCGCAATGCTGGCGCAGATGGTCGGGACGGGTCACGTTTACCACAGCCAGACGGGCTGGGGCACTTCGTTGCGTGAGCATTGGGAGCCGGGGGTGCCGGTGAATGGGTTTGAACGCTCCAACGATCACGCACAGCACCGTCCGGCACGTCAGGCCATCGGCTCAGACGCGTATGACGCCGTGGTGCTGACCGAGATGGTGGAGATTGCCGATGCCATTCGATACCACAACAGCCCCGACTACCTTGCCCGCTGGGCCACTCTGGCGCGAGAGACACGGGCTGACACCCGCGTCTACCTCTATGAAACATGGCACCACACGGATGATGGCAACGGTTGGCTGAACCGCATCGACCGGGATATCGATAAATACTGGCGGCGGCAGGTGCTTTACCCCGCTTTGCAGCAGTCTGAGGCGCCGATACATCTGATCCCCGCAGGCCAGGCCATGGCGGCCTTTGTCCGCGCAGTCGAAGAGGTTGGAGGAGTGGGCGGCATCATCAGTCTGCATGATCTGTTCACCCGCGATGACACTGGCCGTCCCGATACGATCCATTTCAACGATCAGGGGGCCTATCTCGTGGCGCTGACCCATTATGCGACGCTTTATCACCGCGATCCTGCGGGCCTGCCACATCAACTGAACCGCGCCGACGGCACTCCGGCTGAGACCCCAAGCGCCGAGGCTGCCAGACTGATGCAGCGCGTGGTCTGGGACGTGGTCCGCGCCCATCCCGACAGCGGGGTCGCAGCGTGAGCGGTTTGGGCGGGCTGTTCTCGGTTCTGATGGTGGGCCACAGTCTTTTTGCCGCAGATGGGCCGGACATGTTGCAAGAGGTGTTGCGCGCCGGGCTGGGGCAAGGGGAGGTGCGCGCGCAGATCATTAATGGGGCACCGCTGCGCTACAATTGGCAGGAATCTGACAGTGCGGAGGGCGTCGATGCTCGCGACGTGTTGCCCGAGGGTAAGACGACCCATCTAATCCTGACCGAGGCGATACCGCTGGCCAACCACACCCGATGGTCAGATACCGAAGTCTATGCGCAGGCGTTCTTTGGCCTCGCCGCCGCCGCCAATCCGACGGTGAAGGTCTATTTGCAAGAGACGTGGCATTCGCTGAAAAGCGGCAGCGGCGCGGCGGTAGAGTATGATGACAATGCCCATATCCCTTGGCGTGAACGGTTGGACAGCGACCTGCCCGCATGGGAAGGGATCGCTGCGGCGGTCAGCGACGGGCGCAGCGCGGACAGTGCCACGATTGAGGTGATACCCGCGGGGCAAGCGATGGGGCGGCTTTATGATGAGATCGCCGCTGAGCGTGTGTCCGAACTCAAAGAGATAAACGCGCTTTTTGCTGACGATATTCATCTGAATGATCTGGGCCACTACTTTGTGGCCATGGTGCAATACGCCACACTGACGGGCAAAGATCCACTTGGGATGCCGACCGATTTCAATGATCGTTGGGGCAACGCCTTTGACACGCCGTCCCCTGATCTGGCACGCGAGCTTCAGCGCGTGGCTTGGGATGCGGTGCGCGCCTATCAGGGTCGCGCGGTGGTGCCGGTCCCTCCCGCGACGCGCCCTGCTGCTGCCGATAACGCCCAAACCGCGCCGATCTCCTCCACTGGCCCGCCTGCCACGGCTAAGCGCGCGGCGGTGAGCAATGAGCCGCAGGTGGCAATTACACCCGTTTCGAATGCCCCCTTTGAGATCGTAGCGCCCGATGCCGCGGTCGAAGGCACGCGCGATATGGGCATCGGCCTTACCGCCATTGCCGACTGGAGCACGCAGGCGCCATTCCTTGATCTGATGAAAACGTCGCGCCCTTGGCTCGGCCATGTCGCCGGACGGTTCGGCGGTATGGAATACGCGCAACTGGTCGAGGGCGGCTATCTTGATGCCGAAGGCTGGCCCGTTAAAATGCCGCGCGCTTTGGGCAGCATCGGCACCCTGATCCTGACCGACATGCCGCAACAGGCCACCTCGCTAAAAGGGCGCTATCTGCTGCGCTATCAAGGGCAGGGCGTGATCGAGGTTACAGGCCGGGCCACCAATGTGCGCTATGGTTCGAATGAGGTGCGGTTTGATTACGCACCGGGACCGGGCAGTGTCGACATTCGCATCCAACGGATGCACCGCAGCGACCCGCCCCACGCTATCACCGTTGTACGTGAAGATCGGGCCGCCGATTTTGACGCGGGCGCGCGGTTCAACCCAGATTGGACGCAACATTTGGCGGGAATGACGGTGCTGCGCTTCATGGATTGGATGGGCACCAATGACAGCCCTATTGCCAGATGGCAGGACCGCCCGCGCGTCGAAGATGTGACCTATGCCCTGCGCGGCGTCCCGGTAGAGGTCATGGTGGCGCTGGCCAATGAGCTAGGGACCGACCCGTGGTTTAACATGCCGCATCTGGCGGAAGATGCCTATGTCACCAGCTTTGCCACCTATGTTGAAGAGGCGCTTGATGCCGAGCGTAAGGCTTATGTGGAATTCTCCAATGAAGTCTGGAACTGGCAGTTCGCGCAGACCCGCTGGGCTGATGAGATGGCGCAGGCCCGCTGGGGCGAGGCTGAAAAAGGCATGCAGTTCTACGGCCTGCGCGCGGCCGAGGTCGCCCGCGTCTGGACCGATGTATTTGGTGGTGACGCAGAGGCGCGGTTGCGCAACGTGATCGCCAGCCAAACCGGGTGGCTGGGGTTAGAGCGGGAAGCCTTGGAAGCGCCGCTTTATGTCGCCGAACAGGGCGGCAACAGCGCGCCCGCCACCGCTTTTGATGCCTATGCAATCACCGGGTATTTCGGAGGAGTGCTTGGGTTGGAAGACAATGCCGATCTGGTGAGTGGCTGGCTTTCCGACAGTCTCGCCACTGCCCGCGCGGAGGGAGAGGCGCAGGGTTTAACCGGCGCTGATCTGCAGGACTACATTCAGACGCACCGCTACGACGCGGCCTCGGCCCTCGCGGAGCAAGACTTGCGCAACGGCGGTGCCAGTGGGCTTGAAAATGACACGTTGGCCGATCTTATAGGGCGCGCCTGGCCCTATCACGCAGCCGTGGCGCGTGCGCATGATCTTGATTTGGTGATGTATGAGGGGGGCAGCCATGTGGTCGGCCTTGGGTCGCAGGTGAATGATGAGGCGCTCACCGACTTCTTTCACCATTTCAATTACTCATCCGAAATGGGCGCGCTTTACGATGACCTGTTGGCGGGCTGGGAGGCTGTGGGCGGTCAACTGTTCACACATTACTCGGATGTCTATGCGCCGACAAAGTGGGGCTCGTGGGGCGCCCTGCGCTATTTGGCGGACGACAATCCGCGATGGGAAGCTTTGACCGCATGGCAGTAACTTCGGGCGCCATCACAGGGGTTAGCGTCTTGATCCCTGCCCATAACGAGGCCGATTGGCTGCCCGCTTGCCTCGACGCACTTTGCGCGTCTGAGCCGGTCGCGGGGCCGGTTGAAGTGATCGTCATAGCCAATGGGTGTTCGGACAATACCGCAGAGATCGCAGCCAAATCGACGCTCGATTTCGAAGCGCGGGGCTGGGTTTTGAACGTGATTGAATTGACCGAAGGCAGCAAGCTTGGCGCGTGGAACGCGGGCGAAGGGGCGGCAGGGGGCGAAGTCTTGGTCTATCTCGATGCAGATGTGCGGGTCTCACCGTCCCTGCTGCGCCAATTGGCCGAGGCATTGACTAAGGACGCTCCGCGCTATGCCAGCGGGCTGCCAAAGGTGACGACATCAGGCAATTGGGTGACGCGCCATTACACGCGGTTTTGGCAGACCACGGCTTTTATGACCCACGGTGTGCCGGGGTTCGGCATCTTTGCCATGAACCGTGCGGGACGGGCACGTTGGGGCGATTGGCCGGATATCATCTCGGACGACACGTTCGCGCGGTTAAACTTTACCCCGGATGAGCGTATGGCCGTGCCAGCCACATACGACTGGCCGATGATCGAGGGATATGTCCCGCTGGTGCGGGTCCGGCGGCGGCAGGACGTTGGAGTGGCCGAGGTTACGCAACTTTTCCCCGATCTGATGCGAAACGACGATAGCCACGATCAAATGCGCCCCTTCTGGCGGCGGGCAGTGGCGGATCCCCTGGGCGCGCTGGTCTTTCTAACTGTGCGTCTGGCGATCCACGCACCGATCTTTCGCAGTTCAAACCGCTGGGTGCGGGGGCGTTAGCGGGCGGCGTTTGTCATCAATTCAGCCAATTTTGCAGCCTCAAGGTTGACATCATGGCGCGCGAACACCCGTGTCCGGGCTATCGTCCCCATCTCTTCTAGTGCTGCTAAGGGGGCGTCATGCAGCGCGGCCATCGCTTCGGCCAAGGCTGACACATCGCCTGCCGGCACCAGCCATCCGGTTTGGCCGGGCTGCACCAACTCTGGTGTGCCAGCGATATAGGTGGCGATTACCGGGCGGGCGGCGGCCATGGCCTCCATCACCACCATGGGCAAGCCTTCGGCAAAACTGGGCATCACCAGCCCATGGGCGGCGGCGAGTTCGGAGGTGACTTGGCCCTCGTCAAGCCAACCGGTCAGGGTGATACGGTCTTGAAGGCCGTGCCGGGCAATCTCAGCCTCTATCACGCCGCGCAATTCACCGTCACCGATGAGCGTAAGTCGTAGATCAGGGTGGCTGTCACGCAACAGCGCCATGGCGTTAATCAGCGCGAGCTGACCCTTCTGCTCCACGAAACGACCGATAGAGACCAAGCGCCGTGGGCCATTAGGCAGGAGCGCAGGGGCGGGGAATTTAGCAGGCTCGATACCACAATGGACGACCTTGATGCGCTTCCAATCCGCAGGATCGGCCCATCGGCAAAGCTGGCTGCGCCCGAATTGACTGATTGCCACGGCAAAACCGGAATAATGGATTTTTGCACCGAGAGAGAGCGCACGGGGACTGTCGAATTCCTCAGGCCCGTGGGTGGTGAAGCTATACCGCGGGCCGCCCAGAATATGGCAGAGCATGGCGACCATGGTGGCATTTGTCCCAAAATGTGCATGCAGGTGTTGGACGTCGCTGTTATCTAGCTGCGTGCGCAGGTAACAAGCCTCGGCCAGATAAATCAGATGCCGGAAAAGGCCCGCTTCCGCCCGGCGCGCGGCGTTCCAGACGTGCCCAAGCGCTTTGCCGAAACGCATAGGCGATCGCAGCAGAACGCGCAGGATAGCAGCGCTGAGTGCACCTCCTCCGGCGGCCAAGACATAGTGGGTCCGCGCCTTTTCGGCCTTGTCCTGAGCATCAACCAGCGCAACGTCTGGCCCGCGCATGGCAAAGCGAAAAACCTCGTGACCCGCCGTCTCCAATGCCGTGATTTCGCGCCGGATGAAAGAGTGCGAAGGCTGCGGATAGGTGTTGAGAATATAGGCAATCTTCACGGGAGGCGGGCCTTGAATTGGGGGCGATAAACCTTGTTACCCGCCCGCTTGCCACTGGCACAAGAGCAGGCAAGGCTTTAGTCTCTCAAGAGGAATAGGCAGAGGCGCAGTATTAAGTGTTTTCAAAGGTTTCCCAAGCGGTAACGGACAACCGCCTGATGGCACGTGCGCTGCGCTCAACCTCATGGATCGTGCTGGGCTATGGTGGCGCTCAGGCCGTCCGGCTGGCCTCGAACCTGATCCTGACGCGGCTACTGTTTCCCGAGGCCTTTGGCCTTATGGCGCTGATACAGGTGGTGATTGTCGGATTAACACTGTTTTCTGACGTAGGGATTGCACCCTCGATCGCCCAAAGCAAACGCGGCGATGACCGCGACTTTCTAGATACCGCATGGACGATCCAAACGATCCGGGGGCTCGGTTTGTGGTTGGCAGCTTGCGCGCTGGCAAGGCCGATAGCGGGGTTTTACAACGAGCCTTTGCTGCTCACCTACCTGCCCATCGCGGCGCTGACGCTTGTGATCTCTGGCTTCAACCCCACCCGGATCGAAACCGCCCATCGGCACCTGCAGATGGGGCGACTGACGCTGCTGGACCTGACATCGCAGGTGATGGGCATTGTGGTGATGATTATCGGCGCGTTGCTCTACCAGTCCGTGGCGACCTTGGTGGTTGGCGCTGTGGTGGGGGCGTTGGCAAAGCTGGCCCTGACCCATGCGTTCCTGCCAGGTCCGGGCAACCGTTTTCGGTTGGAGCGACCTGCCGTGCAGGAGCTGGTGAGTTTCGGCAAATGGATCTTTTTGTCGACGATGTTTTGGTTCTTCGCCAGCCAAGGCGACAGGGCTATCTTGGGCAAGTTCCTCTCGCTCGAAGGATTGGGGATCTACAACATCGGCTATTTCCTCGCCAGTTTTCCACTGCTGTTGGGGCAGAATGTCACCGGGCGGGTGATGATCCCCATCTACCGCGAAGCGAACAGTGGCGATTTTCCCAAACTGCGGCGCATGCGCTATGGGCTGAGTGGCGGATTGCTGGCGCTGTTGGTGGTGATGGCGCTGGCGGGACCATGGCTTGTGTCGGTGCTTTACGACTCACGCTATCTGCAAAGCGGGGCGATTTTAGTGATGCTGGCACTAGCATTGATGCCGCAGGTCATTGGGATGACCTATGATCAGGCAGCATTGGCAGCAGGGGATTCGCGGCGTTTCTTCATCTCTTCGGCATTACGGGCCAGTCTGCAGATCGGAATGTTGTTGGTTGGCGTGATCTATGCAGGGCTGCCCGGTGCGCTGATCGGGATGGGGGTGGGGATGCTGCTGTCGCATCTGGTGCTGATCTGGCTGGCACGGGCGCATGGGGTTTGGGACGCGCGTCATGATATGACCCTCGCTGTGCTGGCGCTGGCGTTTGGCGCGCTGGCGCTTTGGCTGCACTGGGATCGGGTGCTGGGTCTAAGCACCACGGTCTGAGAGGCCGCTCAGCCCCTTTGCTTGCGCGCCATACGTGCCGCACGGCCCTGTTTGCCGGCGTTCAAACGCTGTTGCCAAACTTTGCCAAGTGTCCGGCGCTTTTCTTGCGGGCTAAGGTCAGGGATAGACACAACGGGCATCAGCCCGGTTTCGCGGGTCATCTGCCGCGCAGAGCGAATGACCGGGCGGCGCAGTTCCAGCAAAAAGGCGACGATCAGTGCCAGCATCAAACTGCCCATGCCCCCAACGGCTGCACGCTTTTTCCGGCTGAGCGATACCGGATAATCTGGCAGTTCGGCCTGCTCTAGCGTTATCAGTTTTTCACCGCGTTGATCGGATTCAAGTGAGAACCCCACCTCTGCCTCGTTGCGCCGAGCAGTGATCACCTCAAGTTGGTCCTGCAACTGGGTCATGCGGCGTTCAAACCGGGCCAGCTCTTGCTCGACCTCGGGTGAGGTTTGCAGGCTCGTCGTCAGTATTTCGCGTTGTTCCTGTAGCAGATCACGCTGTGTCGAGAGGCTTTCGAGTGTCGCGTTCAACTCGTCTTGCTCGCGCGCGATGGTGGCAGCGCGGGCATCGGGGTTCACCCGGTCGCGGGCCAGTCGCGTGGCAATGATTTCGCGGTCGAGCTCGAGGATGGCGTCATTCAGACTGCTGATCTCTCCGCGACGGAATTCGAGACTGCCGGCGAGGGAAAGGTCATTTTCGGCGCGGTAATCGGCCAGTTCAGCTTCTAGTGCTGAGATGTCGCGGATTAGATTTTGTTCCTGGCGCTGGAAAAACTCCAACGTCTCAAGGGTCTGGCTTTGGCGCTGCGCTGCAGACATCTGGCGGGTCCGGTCAGCAAACTCACGCGCAACGGCCTGCGCGTCGGCTGGGTTGTCCATCTCGGCGGTGAAGGTCATGACAGAGATGGTGCCGTCATCAGCATAACCTTCACGTGGAGCAGCGACCCCGGTGATGGTGACAGAGCGGCGCAGCAAATCAACTTTTTCAGAAGTCCGCAAAGCAGGCTGATTATCATAGAGGTCAAAGCGTTGAATGATGTCGATGAGCGTTCCCCGCGCCATCAACTGCTGCTCAATCAACTGCAGACGCCGGGCCGAAGACCCTTCGACGGTGGACGGGGCAAGATCATTGGCAATCTTGGGCTGCTCGATCTGTATAACCTCGGAGGATTGGTAAACATGGGCGATCGACAGTGCCCAAAATACCGAAGCAACGCAGCCCACGAGTGTAATCAAAATGATCACGCCCGCGCGACGGCGCAGCATGTCGATGATGTCATCGAATGTATAGATCGGTCCCATGTGCCTCTTTCCAACCTGCCCAAAGCCCCCAAACCGTTGCCCGGCGGGGTTTCCCTGCCTAGACCAGAAGACTTGGGCGACAATAGGGCGCTAAGGGGCGCAAAGACAGGGGGTGTCAGGCATAATTCGGCAGGCTCGATGCCCGCGCCCGGTTCAGAACGATACCCAAAAGCGGAGCCTGTCCCTCAAGCATGCGTTCGCACTCACGCAGATGGCGCGCCATAGTTTGGCTGCCGTCAGAGATCAGCAGAACCCCGTCGAGTTGCGGCAAAAATGCAGAAAGATCATCATGTTCCAGCATCGGCGGCATGTCATACAGGACAATTTCAGGCTGCAAGCTTGCGCGCATGCGCAGCAGGGTCTCCGCGGTGGTGCTGTCTTGAAGGATTTCCGCAGCGTTCACTTCGACTTGGTTATTCAGGCCAAGCGCCAGAGTATCGCTTACCCGAACCATCTGTTCGCCCAAACTGGTCCGCCCGCCAAGCAGATCGCTCATTGCGCCGGGGGCGTCCATGTCAAATGCGCGGGCCAAACCGGGGTTGCGCAAGTTCATGTCCATCAAGACGGTCCGCGAACCCGGAACCCGTGACAGGCTCAGCGCGAGATTGGTCGCCGAAAAACTGTTGCCGCACCCTGATGTAGGCGCGGTGATTGCGATATTTACCCAACCGTGCTCCAGCGTCGTCTGACGCAAGCGAGTGCGTAGCAAGTCAAAAGCCCGCGCTGCGGCGCTGTTGCGGTGATCATCAACCAGCGGCATGTCCCCATTGGGGCCGGGCGTCGCGATGGGCAAGTCTTGCCAACGCGGGGCGCGGTCATCACCCACATAACGTGCGACCGTCGGGGTGGTGACAGGCAGAGTTTCTTCAAACGACAAATCGCCGTCGAATTCGTCTTCTTGGTCCATCACGGTGCGGCGCGGGCGAATGCTGTGCCGCATTCCGGGCGCGCCGAAAGCCGCCAGAACATCGCTGTTATCCGCCCCGAGGGCGTCAGATGCGTAAAGATCCTTCATCTTCTTCCCTTTCGATTTTCTAAACATGAGGCGAAAAATTTCCGGTTGTTATCAGACGCGTCAAGCATCGCTCAGCACCCGGTTCGGCGCAAGACGACACCGACGGTTTTGAAAAGAATGGTCAGGTCCATGGGCAGCGAGATGTTGCGGCGATAGGCGCCGTCTACCTCATTGCGGTAGGTAAAGCGGCTGTTGTTGCGGGCAGAGACCTGCCACAGCCCAGTGATGCCGGGACGCAGGGCAAAGTAGGCTTTTGGGTCGCCATACATCTCCAGTTGGTCGGGCATCATCGGACGCGGGCCAATCAGGCTCATCTCGCCAGTCAACACGTTCCAAAGCTGGGGCAGTTCGTCCAAAGACGTGGCGCGCAGAAAGGCACCGACCCGCGTGATGCGCGGATCATTCTTCAGCTTTTGCATCTCATCCCATTCCGCGCGCATCGCGGGGTTTTGCGCAAGGTAGCCTTCCAGTACCGCATCAGCGTCGCGCACCATGGTACGCAATTTCAAAATAGAAAAGCGTTTGCCGCCACGGCCCAACCGCTGCTGCGTATAAAAGGGCTGGCCGCCTTCGATCCACAGCACCAAGGCACAAAGCGCAATAATCGGCAGCACAACGGGCAGGGTGGCAAGGATCAAGAGCTTGTCGAGAACCGGCTTAGCATAGCGGCCATAAAGGCCAGTCGGGCGCAGGCAAAAGGAGGCCAAACCGCGCGGCGCTTGCAACACAGCAGCGCCTGCAGCAGCAGGCTGCGCAGCGTTCAGCGCGCGGCCCATCATTGGGACCCCTGCGGAAAATTCCATCAGACCATAAGCATGTCTGTCGGCATTAAAGTACTTCATTCAAACCCCCCAGGGTTCTATCGCGTTCATCCGGGCCACAGCGGCTCTCGGCTTGTTCTCACCGGTTCATCTCGAAGGCGTATCCGGCCTATACGTTCAGGTAGGATATGTATCATTTGTTACCACCTTTTCGCCTTATTCGATCCATTTTCTAAGAAACAGACTGTTTCGATTTGGAGCGGATCGGCGGAAATTGACCAATGTCCTAGGGGGGTTAGAGCGGATCCGTATAGGGCAGATGGTGGGGCGAACACACGCGTTCAGCTGCCGGGAAGGGCCTTGCATCGACGGGTGTAGAGTTTTCTAAGAGTTTGATTAATAACGTAAAGATAAAATATGATGCGGGCGGAATGGGTTGCCAGAGGCGCCATGGATAGGCAGTCATCCAACGCTTGTGTGTCAGTCAGTTGGTGATGATTGGAGGGGGCAAGCTGTAGCACGCACTGGACCGGCTGACGCCGTTCTCACAATAATGTTAAGGCAACAAATGGGCGGCAGCGGGGCGCAGAGCTTGGGCGCGCGAGATTGAATCTGCTCAAAAGGCGAGTTCGCCTCAGAGGGATTCTCTGCGGTTGGGTTGGGTCTGTTTCGCTTGTCTAGGGGGAGGTAAAGTGGCAGCCCGTAGGGGAATCGAACCCCTCTTTCCAGGTTGAAAACCTGGCGTCCTAACCGATAGACGAACGGGCCACTCTGTGTCAGTGCAGCGTTTGAAGTGTTGCTGCTCTGTCTGTGAGCGGACGTTTAAGTAATCCTGCGGAGGGCTGCAAGCAGAAAAATGAACTTTTTCTAGAAAAAGTTTTCAGGCCTGTGCGGCGTCTTCCAAACGCAGTTGAACGCTGCGCCGACCACGGAAATTGTTGATGTCGAGACGCCCCGCGAGGTGGAAACGCGCGCCGCCGTGGTTCTCTAGCGCGGGGCCGAGGGGACCGTCGTAGGCACCGAAAGAAATCGCTTCCAGGTTCGCGCCCAGACCGTCTCCAAAACTGACTTTGAGGTGGTTCTCGCCCACGCGTTTGGCAAAGCGGATCTGCATGTCGGCGAAGGCATAGCGCGGGGCAGGGGCGCCGGCGCCGAAGGGGCCGGCTTGGTCAACCATCTCGGCCAGCTCCACCGTGGCCGCGCCGGGCATCATCATGCCGCAGAGGTTGAGATCTGCAGGGCCTGCCAAATGTGCGCCTTGTTTAGTGAGCAATTCGCCTAAGCGTTCCATGGCCGCATCGATTTTGTCTTCGGCCACGGTGAGGCCCGCCGCCATCTTGTGACCCCCGCCCTTGATCAGCAGCCCTTCAGCGGCAAGGCGCTGGATCGGCGCGCCAAGGTCGATGCCGCTGATCGAGCGGCCTGAGCCTTTGCCAATGCCGTCTTCGACGCCAATGACGATTGAGGGGCGGTTGGACGCTTCCTTGAGCCGTGAGGCGACGATGCCCACCACGCCGGGGTGCCATCCGGGCCCAGCGGCCCATGCCAGTGGTCCGTCAAAGCCGCGATCCTCAGCCTGTGCCATGGCGCTGGCGCGCACGGCGGCCTCGACCTCGCGGCGGTCGGTGTTGAGCTCGTCAAGGCGTTCGGCCAATGCGGCGGCCTCGTTTGGGTCGGCGGTGGCCAAAAGCCGCGCGCCGAGGTCGGCCTGGCCAATGCGTCCGCCCGCATTGATGCGGGGGCCGAGGAGGAAGCCGAGGTGATAGGCGGTAGGGGCCGTGTCCATCCGCGAAACATCTGCGAGCGCGGCCAGCCCGGGCCGCGCGCGGCGGGCCATCACTTTCAGCCCCTGCCGCACGAAAGCGCGGTTGACCCCGATGAGGGGGGCCACATCTGCCACGGTGGCCAGCCCCACAAGATCCAGCATCGACATCAAGTCCGGTCCTTTGCGGCCCGCTTCGCGCAACTGACGCCCCGCTTCGACGAGCATCAAAAAGACCACCGCAGCGGCGCAGAGATGCGCTAGTGTGCCATCTTCATCTTGGCGGTTGGGGTTCACCACGGCCAGTGCCTCGGGCAGCGTTTCGCCGCCCAAGTGGTGGTCGAGCACAATAACATCCGCGCCCTTGGCCGCAACGATTGGACCATGGGAAAGCGTGCCGCAGTCAACGCAGACGATCAGGTCATGCTCCGCCGCCAGCGCCGACATAGCCTCGTCATTGGGGCCATAGCCTTCGTCGATACGGTCGGGAATATAGAGCGTGGCGCGGTGGCCCATGTCGCGCAGCCAGACCAGCAGGAGTGCCGCCGAAGAGCCACCATCCACGTCATAATCGGCAAAGATGGCGATGCGTTCGCGGGATTGAAGGGCTGCGAGGAATCGCGTCGCCGCCGTCTCCATGTCGCGCAGACTGCGCGGATCAGGCAGGAGGTCGCGCAGGGCGGGGGCCAAGAAGCCCGCCGCCTCGGTGTCGACCACGCCGCGCCGCGCCAGCACTTGGCAGACCGGATCGGGTAGGCCCGCGCGTTGCACCAGCAACTCGGTCGCGCGGGTCAATTCCACATCAGGGCCGATCCAGCGCCGCCCGGTCAAAGATGTTTCGACACCGAGAAAGCTCATTCGGACCTCATTTGGTCATTATGGAAGGGGGTGGTGAAGGCCAGACTGGCCCTCACTCTGCCGGGGTGCGGTAGTTGATGCGGCGGACGGAGCCGGTGCGCGACCGCATGATCAGTGTCTCGGTGGTCAACCAGCCCGGCTCGCGCTTCACGCCCGGAAGGATGTTGCCGCCGGTGACGCCAGTCGCGGCAAAGATGACGTCTTGGGTGACCATTTCATCGCGGGAGTAGATGCGGTCAAGGTCGGTGATCCCGGCTTTGGCGGCGCGGCCTTTTTCGTCATCATTGCGGAACAGCAGGCGGCCATACATCTGCCCGCCCATGCATTTCAACGCGGCCGCGGCCAGCACCCCTTCGGGGGCGCCACCGGCACCCATATACATGTCGATGCCGGTTTCCGGGTCGGCGCAATGCATCACACCTGCCACGTCGCCGTCGGTGATCAGGCGGATGGCAGCACCCGTGGCGCGCACTTCTGCGATCATGTCGGCGTGGCGGGGGCGCTCAAGGATGCAGACTGTGATATCAGAAGCCGCGCAGCCCTTGGCGCGGGCCAGCGCTTCGACGCGTTCGCCGGGGGTCATGTCGAGCGTTACCACATCGGCGTCATAGCCCGGGCCAATCGCCAGCTTGTCCATATAGGTGTCGGGCGCGTGCAGCATAGAACCGCGTGGCCCCATGGCGATCACGGTCAGCGCGTTGGGCATGTCCTTGGCGGTCAGCGTGGTGCCTTCGAGCGGGTCCAGCGCGATGTCCACGCCGGGGCCATTGCCAGTGCCGACCTCTTCGCCGATGTAAAGCATCGGGGCTTCGTCACGTTCGCCTTCGCCGATCACCACGACGCCTGCGATGTCGAGCATGTTGAGCTGTTCGCGCATCGCGTTCACGGCGGCTTGGTCGGCGGCTTTCTCGTCACCCTTGCCGATCAGCTTGGCCGAGGCCAGCGCGGCGGCTTCGGAAACGCGGGCGAGGCCGAGCGAGAGCATGCGGTCTTGAAATTCGGCGGAAGCGGTCATGGAATATCCTTGGGATCAGATGGGTTTTCTGTCCTGTACCCTCGCGCGGGCCTCGGGGCAAGTTTTGGGTTGTGCGCAGGTAGCACTTGGCCCGGAAAGAAGCCGCAGGCGGCGGGCCGTCACGCCAAAGGCGTGCCGTATTATAAGGGCGCACCTTTGGTGCGACCGGGTAGGCGCTTTGGTGATGCTAGGTGCGCCCTCGCGAAACGCAGATCACGGACGCACTATAAAGTGGCGCGAAGAACCGTCTCATCGCCGACCCGCGGGCAGGCGATGACCCTCAGACCTCTTCGATCCGCAGCGCCACGGGCTCGCCCGCGAGCACGCCCGTCTTGTCCATATTCGCCAGCGCCTCAACCAGCGCATTGCGGCTGGTCTTATGCGTGACGATCAACACCGGCGCAGAGGTGTCGGCATGTTCATATTGCCGCATCCGGTAAATGCTGACGCCCGCTTCGCCCAGTACAGTCGCGATCTTTGCCAGCGCGCCCGGTTTGTCGACCAGCGCCATGCGCAGATAATAAGGGGCAGGGGTCTGGCTGCTGGAGGGGGTGGTTTGCTCAAGCGTGTCGGCAGGTTGTCCAAAAACCGGCCCGCAGAGCCCGCGCGCGATGTCGCAGACATCGGCCATCACGGCACTGGCTGTCGGACCTTCGCCCGCGCCTGCGCCGCGCAGCACGATCTGCCCCACCGCGTCACCTTCGATCACCACCATATTGGTGCCACCATCAAGCTGCCCCAGAGGCGAAGTCTGCGGCACAAGACAGGGCATCATGCGCTGCTCCAGCCCGCGCCCGGTCTTCTGAGTCACGCCCAGCAGTTTAATCTTATAGCCCATGTCGGCGGCAGCGCGGATGTCTTCGATCGCGACCCGCTCGATCCCCTCAAGCTGAATGCCGTCAAAGTCGATCTTGGTGCCAAAGGCGATGGACGACAGGATCGCCAGCTTATGCGCCGCGTCAATGCCGCCTACGTCCAGCTGTGGATCGGCTTCGAGATAGCCCAGCCCATCAGCCTCGGCGAAAATCTCTTGATAGGTTTTGCCTGAGTCCTCCATGCGGGTGAGGATGTAGTTACACGAGCCGTTCATCACCCCCATGATCCGGGTGATGCCGTTGCCTGCAAGCCCTTCCATCAATGTCTTGATGACCGGGATGCCACCCGCCACCGCCGCTTCATAGCGCAGCGCCACGCCCGCGGCTTCAGCCTGTTCGGCCAGCGCCTGACCGTGCATGGCCAGCATGGCTTTGTTTGCGGTGACCACATGTTTGCCAGCCGCAAGTGCTGCTTCGGTCGCGGCCTTCGCCGGGCCATCCGCGCCGCCCATCAGTTCGACAAATACATCCACATCATCGCGCGTCGCCAGTTTGACGGGATCATCTTCCCAATCGTAGGAGGCTAGTGAAAGCCCGCGATCCTTGTTGCGGGTGCGGGCAGAGACCGCAGATACCGTCATCGCGCAACCGGTACGGGCCTCTAACAGGGCGGCTTGCTGGCGCAAAATGCGCAGCACGCCCACACCCACAGTTCCCAATCCAGCAATCCCGAGGCGAAGCGGCTTAGACATGGTGGTGGTCCTTTTGGTCTGAACTGAGAGGCCCGGCAGGCTTGGCCGGGCATTGCCGCGATGTAGCTGGTTCAGCGCCTGCGTGCAACGCGCCAAACGCGCTTCAGAGTGCTGGTGTCTGCGCCAGACGTTCACGTTCGTCAGAGGTGATCCGCTGTTGGCGCAAACGTTCGGCCCGTGCGCGCAGCCGTGCCACCCGTGCGGCGGTGGTGGTATCAGTGCTATTGCTGGATACCCGTCCGGCGCGTGCCTCTAGTTGTGCTGCACGTCCGCTAAGCTCTGCTTCGGTCTGCACTGGGTCAATCCGCCCGGCCGTGGCTTGGGCCAAAAGGGGGTCGATCGGCACAATGTCGGGGTAGAGTGCGGCTTCGAGTTCGGGGGTGATCGTGCGATCAAGTTCGGGGAATTGCGCGCAGCCCGCGAAAAGCGTTACGCCTAGAAGCAAGGCGGCAATCGAAAGAGGGCGGGGCGCGGGCATGTGGATCATGCCTCGTTCTGCCCCAGTGGCGATCTTCGCGCAAGCGGGGTTTGCTTTTGAACGCTTGTTCATTAAATTGCCGCCATGGCAAGAACTACAGGCTCACACTCTGACATCACCGGCCCGCGCGTGCGCGCGGCTGCGCTGCGGCTTTTTGCGCGGGGGGGCTATGCTGCCGTGTCGATGCGCGCGATTGCTGCTGAGGTCGGCGTTCAGGCCGGGGCGCTCTATAACTATACGCCTGATAAGCAAAGCTTGCTGTTTGACCTAATGCAGACGCATATGACCGACCTGCTGGCGGAAACGCCTAGTGATGCTGATCGCACAGCCGTGCAGCAATTGCAGGATTTCGTCGCCTTCCACATCTCATTTCATGCGGATCGACCCGACGAGGTTTTCATCGCTTATATGGAACTGCGCAATCTAACGGAGGAGAATTTCGCCGTGATTGAGCGTTTGCGGCGTGAATATGAGGATGGGCTAGAAGCGATACTCCGCGCCGGCGTCGCCAGCGGTGATTTCTCCGTCGCCGACACCAAGATCGTGACGCTGGCGATCATCGCGATGCTGACGGGCGTGAACACTTGGTACCGCGCGGGCGGGCGGCTGTCGCTGGACGAGGTCGTCGCGCAATATTGGGATATGGTGCGCAAGGCCGTGACCGCCTGAGCGGCCACGGCCCTTCATTCAATGTGCAGGGCGGATGAAGGTCCCGTTGTTGAGATCGCGCATCGCCTGCTGCAATTCGGCGCGGGTGTTCATCACGATCGGTCCATGCCAGGCCACCGGCTCTTCAATCGGCGCGCCTGAGATGAGAAGAAATCGCACACCTTCCTCGCCAGCCTGAACCGTCACCTCATCCCCGGTGCCAAAGCGGATCAGCGTCCGGTCGCCCGACATGTCGCGGATGTTGACCTCTTCGCCGCCAACTTCTTTTTCCAGCAGCACACCCGAGGGGGCAGAGGCATCCGCGAAAGCGCCCGTGCCTTGGAAGACATAGGCGAAGGCCCGGCGATAGGTGTCGATCTTAAAGGTCTTCTTGACCCCTGCGGGCACGAAGACATCCAGATACTGCGGGTCAGCCGCGATGCCATCGACGGGGCCGCGTTTGCCCCAGAACTCGCCAGTGATGACTTTCACCCGCGTGCCATCGTCATCGGTCACCACAGGAATGTCGCTGGATTTCATATCCTGATAGCGCGGCGCAGTCATCTTTTGGGCCGAGGGCAAGTTACCCCAAAGCTGGAAACCATGCATCTGCCCGGCGGCATTCCCGCGCGGCATTTCTTGGTGCAGGATGCCCGATCCGGCCGTCATCCACTGCACATCGCCCGCGTTCAAATCGCCGGTGTTGCCCAGCGAATCCGCGTGTTCCACGGTGCCTTCAAGCACATAGGTAATCGTCTCGATCCCGCGGTGGGGGTGCCAAGGGAAGCCCTTCTCGAAATCTTCCGCACGGTCGTTGCGAAAATCGTCAAACAGCAGAAACGGGTCCAGCTCTGACGGATCCTGAAAGCCGAAGGCGCGGTACAGTTTTACCCCGGCACCTTCCATCGTGGGCGTGGCGCGGCGGGTTTCCAATGTGGGTCTGAGGGACATGGTCGTCTCCTTTGTTGTTTGACCCAAAGATAGGTGGCGCCCCTGCGCCTCGCAATTGGCCCGAATGAACGGCAGCTGTGCAAATTTGCGCAGCTGCGCCTTCAGCAGTTTGGCACGTTCACCGCTAGCCCGCCAAGCGACGTTTCCTTGTACTTCTCGCTCATATCAACCCCGGTCTGGCGCATGGTCTCAATACAAGCGTCCAGCGGCACCAGATGCGTGCCGTCCCCGCGCAGCGCCAATGAGGCCGCCGAAACCGCCTTGATCGCCCCCAGCCCGTTGCGCTCGATACATGGTACTTGCACCAGCCCTTTGACCGGGTCGCAGGTCATTCCGAGGTGATGCTCCAGCGCGATTTCGGCGGCATTTTCGATCTGCTCAGGCGTGCCGCCCATCACGGCGCAAAGCCCTGCGGCAGACATCGCGGCGGCGCTGCCCACTTCGGCCTGACAGCCCGCTTCCGCACCCGAGATTGAGGCATTGTATTTCACCAGCCCGCCAATCGCGGCGGCAGTGAGCAAGAAATCTTCGATATGCGCCTCGGATGCGCCTGGCACATGATCAAGGTAATAGCGCAGGGTCGCGGGCATCACGCCTGCGGCACCATTGGTGGGGGCCGTGACAACCTGACCGCCAGCGGCGTTTTCTTCATTCACCGCCATGGCATAAACGCTCATCCAGTCATTGATCGTATGCGGCGCGGATTGGTTCTGCCCCCGCTCGGCCATCAACGCGTCATGGATGCCCTTGGCACGGCGCTTCACCTGTAGGCCACCGGGCAGGATGCCATCTGTAGTCAGCCCACGGTCAATACAATCGCGCATCACTTGCCAAAGCCGTTTGCTGCCCTCGCGCAGGTTGTCAGCGCCGCCGCGCGCCTCTTCGTTGGCGCGTTTCATGCCAGCGATGGTCTTGCCGGATTTCGCCGCCATCTTAAGCATTTCTGCGGCGGACTTAAAGGGAAACGGCACCGGCGCGCCTTCGTCCGTGTCCTTGCCTGCGGCCAATTCCTTCTCGGTCATGACAAAGCCGCCGCCGATTGAATAATAGGTTTCGCGCAAGGCAACGTCGCCTTGGGCGTCGGTGGCCATCAGCATCATGCCATTGGCGTGGCCTGAAAGCTTGGTGTCATAGTCGAAAATCATGTCCTGCGCGGGATCGAAGCGCAGTTCGGGCAGGCCATCGACGGTGATGCGGTGGGTCTGCTTGATCTCTTCTAACACCTTCTTGGCGGCCTCGGCGTCATAATCCCCGGGCGTGAACCCGGCGAGGCCAAGGATCGTCGCGCGGTCTGTGGCATGGCCCACCCCGGTAAAGGCCAAACTACCATGCAAAGACGCGCGCAGCCCGGCGAATTTAAACGGCGAAGCGCGCATCTGATCAAGAAAACGCCCCGCGGCCACCATCGGCCCCATGGTGTGCGAAGACGACGGGCCGATGCCCACTTTGAACATGTCGAAAACGGAAAGAAACATTAGGTGGCGGACCCTTCTGGGGGTTGGGAGTATCGGGGTGCGGTGAAAGGGGTATCGCCCAGACCTTCGGCGTTTTGCAAGACGACTGTCGCGGGCAGGGCTTCAACGGCGGCGGAAAGTCGGGCCAGAGCCGGAGAGGCCGCAAGGGTGAACCAATCGCGCGGCTGGTCGGTAGGATAGAGCACCGGCCAGCGCAACAGGGCGGCGGTGTAGAAATCCAGCACCGTTGGGGCCGTCCCGCCCAGCAGCCAGCCACGTACCGCCTGTATCTCTAGCGTCGCGTAGTGCTGTGTGAGGTCGTTTCGCGTGCCCGCGCGCAGTGCGTCGACATGCGCGGGTGCGATATATTTCTCCGGGTAGAACAGCCGCCTGAGGGCAGGGTGGATCGTATTAGACAGGAAAAACAGCCATTTGAGGAAATCCCCACGCGCGGGATCATCCGGGCCGGGGCCAAGGCCGCCATGCCGATCCGCGAGATAAAGCAGTATCGCTCCAGTTTCAAAAAGCGGCCCTTCTGGCGTTTCCAAAACCGGGATCAGCCCATTGGGGTTCAACGCTCGAAAATCCTCGCTTTCCTGCGCCTTGGCACGGCGGTCTACAAGTGCGGCGCGGTAGGGCAGTCCGCGGTGCTCTAGCGCCAATCGGACGATTAGCGAAGCATTGTCAGGGGCGTAGTGCAGCACATAGGTCATGGCGCAGTGATAGCCGATCTGCGCCGCTGCGCCGCGATAAAAGCGACCCCTTTCGCGCCAGAGCGGCCAATCGGGCAGGCGCAGCCTCAAAAACCGCTGACTTGCCCCTCGCACACTATGCCAATTCGCCCTATAACGCGGCAAACGCCTCTAGGGAGCTGCCCCATGTCCGGAGAACTATCACCCATCGACAAGGCCAAATTCGTGGCCGCGAAACGGGCGTGTGACTTTGTGGAAGACGGGATGCGTGTCGGGCTTGGCACCGGGTCCACCGCCGCGTGGCTGGTGCGCTGTCTGGGCGAGCTGGTGCGCGACGATGGGCTGCGGATCAAAGGCGTGCCGACCTCATCACGGACTGCGCAATTGGCGCGGGATGTGGGGATCGAGGTAATCTCGCTCGACGAGGCGAAATGGCTCGACCTGACGATTGACGGCGCTGATGAATTTGACGGCGATCTGAACCTGATCAAAGGCGGCGGCGGTGCGTTGTTGCAAGAAAAGATCGTTGCGACCGCGAGCGACCAGATGGTGGTGATCGCCGATGTCGGCAAAGAGGTGCAGCATCTTGGTGCCTTCCCCTTGCCGATTGAAGTGATTCCCTTTGGCTGGCAGACCACACAGGCGCTGGTCGAAGAAACGCTGATCTCGATGGATGTGCTAGGCCTCAATTCGACCCTGCGGATGAACGGTGAGGTGCCCTTCATCACCGACGAGGGGAACTACATCCTTGATCTGCGGCTGAACCGCATCGGCAATGCGCGGCAACTGGCGCTGGTGCTCAACCAGATGCCCGGCGTGGTGGAAAACGGCCTGTTCATCGATATTTGTGACGCGGTTGTGATCGGTTACGGGGATGGCAGGGTGGAGGTGCGCGACATAAATGAAGGCACTGTGGCGACCGACCGGTTGGAATTTGTCGAGACCGACAACCTGTTTTCCGACCTGAGCGACTGACGCCCCAAGCAAACACGCGCGATCCCGCGCAAGACCAACAAACGATTAAGAGAGGCGCCCCAATGGCCAAGAATGAATTCGACTACGACCTGTTTGTCATCGGTGGCGGCTCGGGCGGTGTGCGCGCGGCGCGGGTCGCGGCGGGCGAGCATGACGCCAAAGTGGGTCTGGCCGAGGAAGACCGCTATGGCGGGACCTGCGTGATCCGGGGCTGCGTGCCGAAAAAGCTGATGGTGTTCGCCTCGGGCTATTCTGATGTGGTCGATGAGGCCAAGTGTTTCGGCTGGGATTTGAAGGCCGGGCCGTTTGATTGGCACGCCTTCAGCACCCGCTTGAATGACGAATTGGATCGCCTTGAAGGTGTCTATCGCAAGCTGCTGAAGAACTCGGGCGTAGAGACGTTTGATGCGCGCGCGCGGATCAAAGACGCGCATACCGTGGCGCTCTCCGATGGCACCGAAAAGACCGCGAAACACATTCTGATTGCCAGCGGTGGTCGCCCCGTGCGCCCGGACCTTGAGAACGCGGAATTGGGTCTGGTGTCGGACGATCTGTTCCATCTTGAACAGCTGCCCAAGTCGATCCTGATCATCGGCGGTGGATATATTGCCTGCGAATTTGCCTGTATCCTGAACGGGTTGGGTGTCGAGGTGACGCAGTATTACCGCGGCGCGCAAATCCTGCGCGGCTTTGATGATGAGGCCCGCGGTATGGTGGCCGAGATGATGCAGGAAAAGGGCATTGATCTGCATGTCGGCACCAACATTCTGGAAATGACACCCAGCCACGAAGACGGCAGCGGCCCGATGAAGGTCAAACCCACGAACGGCACTGAAAAGATGTTCGATCAGGTGCTCTTTGCCACGGGCCGTCGCCCGAACAGCGATGATATGGGGCTGGAAGAGGTCGGTGTGAAACTGGGCCGTGGCCACGAGATTGAGGTCGATGAGTACAGCCAGACTGCCGTGCCTTCGATCTATGCTATCGGTGATGTAACCAACCGTGTTAACCTAACCCCCGTGGCGATCCGCGAAGGCATGGCCTTTGTCGAAACGGTATTTGGCGGCAAGCCGACCCCGGTCGACCATGATCTCGTGCCCTCAGCGATCTTCACACAGCCAGAGATGGGCACAGTGGGTCTGAGCGAGGAAGACGCCCGCGACAAAGGACCTATCGAGGTCTATGCGACTTCGTTCAAACCGATGCAGGGCGCTTTCGCTGGCAAGGCCGACCGGGTGCTGATGAAACTGATCGTTTGTGCGGATACGCGCGTTGTTTTAGGCTGTCATATCGTCGCACCAAACGCGGGTGAATTGATCCAGATGGTGGGCATTGCGGTCAAGATGGGCGCTACGAAAGAGCAGTTTGACGCCACCTGTGCGGTACACCCGACCATGTCCGAAGAGCTGGTCACGATGCGCAATCCGGTGCGAACTGCTTGAATTCCACGCAATAGCGTACAATTTTTAGAACGATAGGCCGCATGGGCGGCCAAGAGGGGAACATAACAATGGCAGGAAATTCGCAAGGCCCTTGGGGGGGCGGCGGAGGCGGCAACCGGGGCAACGGCGGAGACCGTGACACCGGTGGAGACCGTAACGACGGAGGACGCAAGGACGTGTCGAAAGGCCCGCGTGGGCAGGGCGACCGTCCGCAGATGCTTGAGATCGACGATCTGGTCCGCAAGGGTCAAGAGCAGCTGCGCGTCCTGATGGGCGGCCGTGGTGGTGACCGGGGCAATGGCACTGGCGGCGGCGGACGTGGTCCCGGTGGCCCGGGTGTGACCCGCAGCACCGTTGGCATCGCGCTCTTGGCCGGTGTGGCGCTTTGGGGGTTCGCGAGCTTTTATACAGTACGTCCCGAACAGCAGTCGATTGAGCTGTTCTTGGGCGAGTTTTCCGGCATCGGCACTGAGGGTCTGAACTTTGCCCCTTGGCCGCTGGTCACGGCAGAGGTCTTTGACGTCACCACCAACCGTACCGAAGAACTCGGTGTGCGGCGCGGGACGGGCGGCAACGAAGGTTTGATGCTGACCACGGACGAGAACATCGTCGACATCGACTTTCAGGTCGTCTGGAACATCAAAAACGCACGCGACTTCAAATTCTCGCTGCGCGACCCTGAAGCATCTGTGCGTGCGATTTCCGAATCCGCGATGCGCGAAGTTATCGCTCAGTCCGAGCTTGCGCCGATCCTGAACCGGGACCGGGGTGCCACGGCAGACCGGGTGAAGGAGTTGATCCAAACCACGCTCGACAACCGGAACACCGGCATCAATGTGCTGCGTGTCAACGTGAACAAGGTCGACCCGCCAAGCCAGACTGTGACGGTTACCAATGCCGCGGGTGAGACCACGACCCAATCGGTTGTCGATGCCTTCCGCGACGTGCAAGCCGCCGAGCAGGAGCGCGACCGGGTGGAGCGTCAGGCCGATGCCTATGCCAACCGCCGCACTGCCGAAGCACGCGGTGAATCTGCGGTGCTTTTGGAAGCCTCCGAAGGTTACCGCGCCCGCGTGGTGAACGACGCGGTGGGTGAAGCCAGCCGGTTTGAAGCTGTACTGGAAGAATACCGCAACGCGCCCGAAGTGACGCGCAAGCGGCTGTATCTTGAGACGATGGAGAAGGTGCTGGGCGACGTGGATAAAATCATCCTCGAAAATGGCAGTGGCCAAAATGGTCAGGGCGTTGTCCCCTATCTGCCACTGAACGAGCTGCGACGCAGCGGAGGGTCGAACTGATGCGGAAAACTAGCCTTATTATCCCCATCGTGGTGATCGCCATCGTTGGAATCCTCTCGGCTGTATTCGTCGTGGACGAGCGTGAGAAAGCGCTGGTTCTGCGATTTGGTCAGATCAAACAGGTCCGCAACGAGCCGGGCATTGGTTTCAAGGTGCCTTTCTTGGATGAGGTCGTGCGCTACGAAGACCGCATTCTGTCGCTGGAAACGCCGGTGATCGAAGTCACCCCTGCCGATGACCGCCGTTTGGAAATCGACGCCTTCGTGCTCTACCGGATCGACGATATGGTCCAGTATCGGCAAGCTTTGGGTGCAGGCGGTGAACGTCAGGCCGAAAGCGAAATGGGCGGCATCATGGAAAGCCAAATCCGTGCCGTGCTCGGTTCGCAAGGTGTGACTTCCAACACGATCCTCTCGCCCGAGCGGTCTGACCTGATGGAACAGATCCGTGTGCGTGCAGATGCCCGTGCACAGGCGCTTGGTCTCAAGGTCGTCGATGTGCGTTTGCGTCAAACTAACCTGCCCGAGCAGAACTTTGACGCGACCCTGCAGCGGATGATCGCCGAGCGTGAGCGTGAAGCCACCGATGAACGCGCCCGTGGCCGCGAAGCCGCGCAGCGTGTGACTGCCCTTGCAGATCGTACCTACGAAGAGATCCTTTCGGAGGCGCGCCGTGATGCGCGGATCATCGAAGGTGAGGCCGACGCGCAGCGGAACAACATCTTCGCTCAGGCCTATGGCAAGGATCAGGAGTTCTTTGAGTTCTACCGGTCGTTGACAGCCTATGAGCAGGCGCTGCAGGGCGATAACTCGACCATGGTGATGTCGCCAGATAGCGAGTTCTTCAACTACCTGCGCTCGGATCAGGGCAGCCGCTCTGTCGAGGGCGAACGCGAGTGAGCCTTGTTTTACTGGCTTTAGGGTCGGTTCTGATTTTCGAGGGGCTGGTGTACGCACTGGCCCCTTCGTTTTTGGAGCAGATGCTTGAGATGCTACGCCGCATCCCCGAGGCCGCTCTGCGTCAACTCGGCGCGCTGGCGGTGGTGGTCGGATTGATACTGGTCTGGTTGGCGTTCCAATTGGGCGTTTAGATACGGCTCACATGCGCCGCTCATGGGGGCGCGTTTCGGTCAAATCGTGACTGTGCTAATGGACAGGTCCACGAAATCGTCATGCCCCCGGCAGTTGAAATGCCGGTGATCGACCCCATCTTTCCTGTTGCAGCGCGTCCCTTCGGACTGCACTCTGCCCACGTTGGCAACAACAGGAACAATCAGGAGACGATGAATGCAGGCCAAGGCGGTTTCCCTGTCCAAAACAGCACAAAACACCCAATGGATGCGAGCGATGGCAATGGGGGTGATGGCGCTGACCCTCTTGATCCTGCAAGCCAGCATGGCGCTGGCCAAACCCGAAAGCCTTGCCCCACTGGCGGAAAAGATCAGCCCGTCGGTGGTAAATATCACCACCTCAACCACGGTTGAGGGCCGCACCGGACCGCAGGGCATCGTCCCCGAAGGCTCTCCTTTTGAGGATTTCTTTCGCGAATTTCAGGACCGCAACAACGACGAGGGGGACCGTCCGCGTCGGTCTTCGGCGCTTGGGTCAGGTTTTGTGATTTCCGAAGATGGCTATGTGGTGACGAACAACCACGTCATCGAAAGCGCCGATGAGATCACGATTGAGTTTTTCTCGGGCGAAGAACTGGTGGCCAAAGTCATCGGCACCGATCCCAAAACCGACATTGCGTTGCTGAAAGTCGAAGCCAGCCAGCCGCTGCCATTCGTTTCCTTCGGCGACAGCAACGCCGCGCGTGTCGGCGATTGGGTGATCGCGATGGGCAACCCGCTGGGGCAGGGGTTCTCTGTCTCTGCAGGCATTGTCTCGGCGCGTAACCGGGCGCTGTCGGGCACCTATGACGACTATATCCAGACCGATGCGGCCATTAACCGGGGCAACTCAGGTGGGCCGTTGTTCAACATGGATGGCGAAGTGATCGGCGTAAACACAGCGATCCTGTCGCCCAATGGTGGCTCCATCGGGATCGGCTTTTCGATGGCCTCTAACGTGGTGACACGGGTGATCGACCAGTTGAAAGAGTTCGGCGAGACGCGTCGCGGCTGGCTTGGCGTTCGCATCCAAGATGTGACCGATGATGTGGCCGATGCCATGGGTCTGAAGAAAGCCGTGGGCGCGTTGATCACCGATGTACCAGAAGGCCCGGCGCGTGAAGCGGGGCTTAAGACCGGTGACGTGATCAAATCCTTTGATGGCGTTGAAGTGGCCGATACCCGCGGCTTGGTCCGTCAGGTGGGCAATAGCCCTGTGGGTGCGACTGTGCGTGTCACCGTCCTGCGTGATGGTAAGACACAAACCATTAAAGTCGTACTGGGCCGCCGTGAAGATGCCGATGGTGCGGTCCCTGCGGCAATGGACGAAAACGCTGATGAGGGTACCGAGGCCGAGCCGCAGTCGACAATGCTGATGGGGCTGACCCTGACACCGCTAAGCGATGCGCTGCGTGCCGAACTTGGAGCCGACGATGGCACGACCGGCCTCGCGGTAGCAGACGTTGATCAGACTTCGGAGGCTTACGAAAAGGGTCTGCGCATGGGCGACATCATCACCGAAGCAGGGCAGGAAAAGGTGACCAGCATTTCTGATCTGGAAGCACGGATTGCTGCGGCGAAGGATGCAGGTCGCAAGTCGCTGTTGTTGTTGGTGCGTCGCGGCGGTGACCCGCGCTTTGTGGCGCTGTCGCTGGCTGAGTGATCTCACCGAAGATATGTATTCAAGGGCGCCTTCGGGCGCCCTTTTTCGTATCGCAGTCAGCCGCCCTGTCTGGGCACGGCGACCAGCCCAAGCGCGCGGGCGGTGGTGAGGGAAAGAACTTCACTGTTCGGCCCCTGTCGCGCCTGATAGCGGCGGACGGCCTGCCGGGTGGCGGTATCCATCGCGCCCGTGATCGGCCCCGCGTAGTAGCCGCGCGCCTGTAGCGCCCGTTGCAGCGTGCTGTTGAATTCGGCCGTCAGCACATCGGGGCAGGGGGTCTCGAACCAATTATCGACCCGCGCGCGCACGATCTCTTGCCGGGTTTCGGTCTTGTAGACGGGCGGCTTGGTGATGCTGCCATCGGGGTTCATCTTGGCGGGTGTGATTTCGACCTGTTCGGTCACCGTCTCAATCACCGCCGGGCTAACCGTGCGGCCCCAGCAACTGCCCTCAGCCGCACCTGCGGGGCCGTTGCGCGTCGCCTCCAGCACGCCCGGTTCGGGGCGCGATGCGGAAGAAGCAGTGCTGTCACACCCCGCAATCCCGGCAATAGCCAGCAGCATCGCCGCGCGCAGGGTGGCGGATCGGGATGGGTTGGGCTGTTTCATGCCGTTTCTTTCGGGCTTGCCTGTTGTTTGCGCCGCAGATTAGCGGCTTCGGCAGGGCTTGCCCACAGCAATGTCGCGCGCCGCGTGACCTCACGAAAAGGGGACTAGAACCGCCCGCCATAGCCCGCTAAACAAGGCCGAACTTCTTGGACGAAAGGGCATCACAATGGCCAAAATCACCTATGTCGAACATTCCGGCACCGAACATGTGGTCGAGGTGGCCAATGGTCTCACGGTCATGGAAGGCGCGCGGGACAATAACATTCCTGGCATCGAAGCCGATTGTGGCGGCGCCTGCGCTTGCTCCACCTGCCATGTCTATATTGACCCGGCTTGGGCGGAAAAGCTGCCAGCGATGGACGACATGGAAGAAGACATGCTCGACTTCGCGTTTGAGCCTGATCCAGCGCGCTCGCGCCTGACCTGTCAGATCAAAGTCACCGATGCGCTGGACGGTCTGCGCGTGCAGATGCCAGAAAAGCAAATCTGATGCGGGTAATCGGCGCAGCCCTGCTTGCGCTGATTGCGACCAGCGCCGCGGCAGAGACAATCACCGCCGCGCGCTACATCTCTCCGACCGGGCGCTACGCCCATGGCATTCTCGGCGACGCGCTGGAATGGGGCGGGTTACAGTTGTCCTTGGCAGACGGAAGCGCACGGCGTTTCGATCTGCCCCGCGACCATGTTTTCGAAGATATCGCCCCCCGGCTTGTCGATGTGACCGGCGATGGCGCCCCCGAAGTGTTGGTTATCGAGACCGATGTGGACCGGGGCGCGGCGCTGGCGATCTATGGCCCCGAGGGTAAGATCACCGAGACACCCCATATCGGCCAGAGCAACCGCTGGCTTGCCCCCCTTGGCGCGGCGGATCTGGATGGCGACGGTGCGATTGAGATCGCCTATGTCGACCGCCCCCATCTGGTGCGGGTGCTGCGGGTCTGGCGTTTTGCCATTGGCAGTCTCAGCGAAGTCGCCCAGATGGAGGGGCTCACCAATCATCGAATCGGTGAGCAATATATCTCAGGCGGTATCCGTGATTGTGGGGGCGTGCCGGAAATGGTGCTGGCGGATGCCGATTGGCAGCGCGTGGTGGCCGTCACCTTAAAAGGCGGGCAGCTTGCACAGCGCGACATCGGCCCCTTCGCGGGGGCCGAGAGCTTTGCGGCAGCTCTTGCCTGTGAATGAGGCGCTGGTGCGGCTCTAGAGTATCGTAAAGCCGCCGCCTATCAGCTCAGCGCGCGCCAGCCGATGTCGCGGCGGCAGAAACCTTCGGGCCAATCGATTCCGTCAACCATCGCATAGGCACGCTCTTGCGCCTCGGCCAGCGTAGCGCCCCGCGCGGTGACGTTCAGCACGCGCCCGCCATTGGCCAAGATCGCCCCGTCTTTTGCCACGGTGCCCGCGTGGAACACCATATTGGCGCTGTCTTCGGGTAGGTTTTTCAACCCTTTGATCTCGCTACCCTTATCGTAGGCGCCGGGGTAGCCATTCGCCGCCATCACCACGGTCAGCGCGTGGTCTTCGGCCCAGTTAACCTGAATATCGGCCAGCGTGCCCCTGGCGGTCGCCTGCATCAGATCAAACGCCTGCGCGCCGAGCCGCATCATCAGCACTTGGCACTCCGGGTCGCCAAAGCGCACGTTGTATTCCACAAGCCGTGGTGCGCCGTCTTTAATCATCAACCCGGCATAGAGCACACCCTGATAGGGCATCCCCCGCTTGGCCATCTCGGCCATGCAGGGGCGGATGATTTCGTCGAGGGCGCGGTCGGCGATTTCGTCGCTCAGCACAGGGGCGGGGGAATAGGCGCCCATGCCGCCAGTATTGGGGCCGGTGTCGCCGTCGCCGACGCGCTTGTGGTCTTGGGCCGTGCCGATGGGCAGCACTGTCTCTCCGTCGCAAAGCACGAAGAAGGAGGCCTCTTCGCCCTCCATGAACTCTTCGATCACGACTTCCGTGCCCGCATCGCCAAAGGCACCGTCGAACATCTCATCCACGGCAGCCAGTGCTTCGGCGTCGGACATGGCGATGATGACACCTTTGCCCGCCGCCAGACCGTCGGCCTTGATGACGATCGGCGCGCCTTGCTTTTCGACATAGGCGCGGGCGCTGGCGGCATCGGTGAAATGGCCATAAGCCGCCGTTGGGGCATTGCAGGCGTCGCAGATTTCCTTGGTAAAGGCTTTGGAGGCTTCCAGCGCCGCCGCCGCTTTGGAGGGGCCAAACACGTCGAAACCCGCCGCGCGGAGGTCATCGCCCACGCCCGCTGCCAAGGGCGCTTCGGGGCCGATGATGACGAAGTCGATGTTATTGCCCTCGCAGAAGGCCACCACCGCCGCGCCGTCCATGATATCCAGTTTTGCGCATTGCGCGATGGCCTCGATGCCCGCATTGCCTGGTGCCACGATCAGCTTGTCGCATTTGGGGTTCTGCATGACCGCCCAAGCAAGTGAATGTTCGCGGCCACCGCTGCCGAGGATCAGGATATTCATGCCGCGCACTCCCTTGGACTTCTTTGCCCCGCGTTCTAAGCTGGGGTGCCCACAGACACAAGGTGCCCAGATGGATCTGTTCGACGACCCCGCCCCCGGTGCAAACAGCCCCGAATTTACCGTCACCGAGCTTTCTGGCGCGATCAAACGGGTGATCGAGGGTGAGTTTGCCCATGTCCGGATTCGGGGTGAGGTGGGCCGCGTCAGCCGCCCGCGTTCGGGGCATGTCTATCTTGACCTCAAGGATGACCGTTCGGTGATTTCCGGGGTGATCTGGAAAGGCGTCACCGCGCGGCTTGAGACCCAGCCAGAAGAGGGGATGGAGGTCATCGCCACCGGGCGCATCACCACCTTTGGCGGGCAATCGAAATATCAGATCGTCATCGAGGATATCAAGCCGGCGGGCATGGGCGCGCTGATGGCGCTGTTGGAGAAACGTAAAGCAGCGCTCGCGGCGGAGGGGCTGTTCGCCCCTGAACGCAAGCGGCCGCTGCCGTATTTGCCTGATATCATCGGCGTTGTGACCTCGCCTTCAGGGGCTGTGATCCGCGATATCCTGCACCGGCTGCGCGACCGGTTCCCGCGCAAGGTGCTGATCTGGCCGGTTGCCGTACAGGGCGCGAAATGCGCGCCCGAAGTTGTGTGCGCCATCGAAGGGTTCAACCGGCTCACCCCCGGTGGCGCGCTGCCACGGCCCGATCTGTTGATCGTGGCGCGGGGTGGGGGTTCGGTCGAAGACCTTTGGGGATTTAACGAAGAAAGCGTGGCCCGCGCGGCGGCGGCCTCGGACATCCCGCTGATCTCTGCCGTGGGGCATGAGACCGATACAACGCTCATCGACTTCGTATCTGACAAACGCGCACCGACCCCAACGGCGGCAGCGGAACTTGCCGTGCCCGTACGGCATGAACTGGCGGCGTGGCTGGAGGGGCAGGGCGCAAGGATGCGACAGGCGCTGAGCCAAGGGCTCACCCGGCGCGGCCAGCGCATGCGCGATGTGGCGCGGGCGTTGCCACGGGCCGATACCTTGTTGGAAGGGCCGCGCCAACGGCTTGACCGGGGGGGCGAAAAACTCGCCCCCGCGCTCATCGCCGGCGTCCAAGGCCGCCGCGTGAAACTGGCCGATATGTCCGGCGCGCTACGCCCCGGCACCCTGCGCCGCCATCTGGATGCCGACCGGCAGCGACTGACAAACCTTTCGGCGCGGCTCGATCCAGCATGGCAGCGCAATCTGAAAGGGCGAAACGACTTTCTAAAAACCCGCCTTGATCGGTTCCACCCTGAAGTGCTGCAGCGCCAAATCCTGCGCCGCCGAGAGCGGCTTGCTGATCGTACGCAGAATTTCCGACCAGAGGTGTTGTCGCGTGATCTTGCGCGGCAGGATGAGCGGTTGACGGAAGTGTTGGCCCGGCTGGCGCGCGCGGGGCAGGCCGCGCAGGACCGCCGCCGACGGCAGATCGACGCGCTTGGCCGGACCTTGGGCACACTTGGCTACCGCGAGACCCTCGCGCGCGGTTTTGCCGTGGTGCGCGGCGATGGCAATGTGGTGACCAGCGCCGAGGCCGCTAAATCCGCCACGCGTTTGGAAATCGAATTCGCGGATGACCGGTTGGAGGTTCTGCGCAGAGAGGATGCCCCCAGCTAAGGCGCGCTACACCCCCACTTCGGGCCCAAGGCAAAGCAATGGGTCGTCTTGCTCTTCTGCCTCATAAAGCTCGGTCTGGGAGGGGTCGTTCTCGAACCGTGCCACCAATCCGCGCGGGCCTTTGCTAAAGCTCCAGCATTGGGGGGTGAGGTTGTCTTCGTACACAAAACAGATCAGCCCATCTGCCTCATACCAGCGACCGTCCTTGCAGCGCCCATCTAGAAACGACCACTGCACGCGCTGGTTCTCGTGATAAACCTCGGCCCCGTAGGGCGCGCCGGATTTGCCGTAATAAAGTGTTTTACCCTTGGTATAGGTATTGAATTCCGTCGCCGACATCTCGGCCAAGACGGGCAGGGGCAGAAGGGCGCAGATCAGGACGAGGGCATGTTTCATAATGCCCAGCCTGCCAGAAGCCCGCGTGCCGCGCCAGTGAGATCAGCCACGGCCCCAGCGTGCGACGCGGGCGTCCATAACCCGGCGCCAGATCGGCGGGGCTAGGGCAATCACGGCCATGATCGGTAGCGAATAGGGCAGTTTTGGCATCTCTTCGGTCACCTCCAACGCTGGGAAGGCGCGGGCGGGGCGCATGTGGTGGTCCGAATGGCGCGGCGCGTTCAGCATCATCGCCGCAGAATACCATTTCGGCGCGTTCCAGCTGTGCTGCGGGCCAATCGGCTCGAACCGGCCATCGGCGCGCTGCTGTCGGCGCAGCCCATAGTGCTGCACATAGTCCGACAGCAGCAGCTGCATCTGTGCATAAGCGGCAAGGCCCAGATAGCCGAGCAGCCCGGGGACGCCGCCCAGAAGCAGCGCTGTGAGCAGAGCCAGCGCCGCGCCGCCAAGGTAGACCACATAAGGATGCAGCCCGCGTGCCCCGACCTTGCGCGCTCGCTGCGCAGTGTCGGCCCGCCACCCGGCGCGAAACTCGCCCCAACTTGCACTGAGTAGAAAGTGCCAAAACCCCATGCCCTTAGGGGCAGAATTTGGATCGGCGGGCGTAGCCGCCGCTGGGTGATGCACCCGTAGATGGGCCGAGACATGATGCCCATGCAACAAAGAGATATAGATCGCCGTGCCAATCCGCCGGTGCAATCGCCGCGGGGCGTGGATCAGTTCATGTGCGTTGGAGTTGCTGATTTGACCCAGAAACAGGCCAAGGGCGGCAAAGATCAGCGCCCGGTCCCAGACCTCCAGATGCGCGGCACCGCCAATCGCCCAGACCCCAAGCGGCAAGAGCAGCAAGTGCGCGACAGCCAAGGCGAGGGTCAGTGCCCGGCCAGACCTTTCGGAGAGCGGGACCGCGCGGCCCAAACGGTCCATAAACGCGACATGCACAGTGATCGACAAAAGCGCCAGCACAGGCCAGACCCCGCCCCAAAGGGCGGCGGCGGCGATCAGCATCGCCGGGGTCAAACTCGCGATCACATACCAAAGCATGCGCGTTCCCTTAATCGTGGTGCGCCTTGCGGCGTATCCGCACCATTCTGCCCGCCGCGCGACCTGCGCACAACGCAAACGCCCGCGCGATTGTCGCTTTTCGGTCGCCGGGCTGCCTATGAATTTGTTACCAAGGCGGAAAGCAAGGTGGAGGAACGACATGGCGCTGGATGATCACGACAAGGCTGCGGCGGATGGACCGCAAAAGGGCGTCTGGAAATCCGGCAAGGGGAAGGGGCGGCATCATCCTAAGGGGCGGCAGTTGCAGGACGCGCCGTGGGAGGAGGTTCGCGCACTTCTGGGCGAGCGCCCGCGCCACCGCGATCTGCTGATCGAGTTCTTGCATCTGATCCAAGACCGCTATGGACACCTCTCTGCCGCGCATCTGCGCGCCTTGGCCGAAGAAATGCGTCTGTCGATGGCCGAGGTCTATGAGGTTGCCAGTTTCTACGCGCATTTCGACGTGGTGAAAGAGGGCGAGACCCCACCGCCCGCGCTGACCATCCGTGTCTGCGATTCGCTGTCTTGTGAACTTGCCGGGGCGCAGGCGCTGAAGTCGGCATTGGAAGAGGGGTTGGATCCTACGCAGGTCCGCGTGCTGCGCGCGCCTTGCATGGGGCGCTGCGATACCGCGCCAGTGCTGGAACTGGGGCACAACCATATCGACCACGCGACGCCCGAAAAGGTGCAGACGGCGATTGCAGCACAAGACACGCATGCCCAGCTGCCAGACTATGAGCCTTATCAAAGCTACACGAATACAGGTGGTTACGAGGCGCTGTTGAACCTGCGCGCGGGCGGTGATTGGGAAGCGGTGCAAGAACAACTGTTAGAGGCCGGGCTACGCGGGCTTGGCGGGGCGGGCTTCCCCTCGGGCAAGAAGTGGGGCTTTGTGCGCGCCAATCCGGGGCCGCGGTATCTGGCGGTGAACGGTGACGAAGGCGAGCCGGGCACCTTTAAGGACCGCTGGTATCTTGAGCGCAGCCCTCACTTTTTCCTTGAGGGAATGTTAATTGCCGCATGGGCCGTGGAAGCCGAAAAAGTCTTCCTCTACATGCGTGACGAATACCCCGCGGTGCTGGAAATTCTGCGGCGCGAGATTGCGGCGCTGGAGAATGCGGGCGTGATCGCCCCCGGTTATGTCGATCTACGTCGCGGCGCGGGCGCCTATATCTGCGGTGAAGAAAGCGCCATGATCGAGAGCATCGAAGGCAAGCGCGGCCTGCCGCGTCACCGCCCGCCTTATGTGGCGCAGGTGGGGGTCTTTGGCCGTCCGACATTGGTGCATAACATAGAGACCCTGCACTGGATCGCCCGCATCTGCCGCGAAGGGCCGCAGGTGTTGAACGCGACCGAAAAGAATGGCCGCAAGGGACTGCGCAGCTACTCAGTCTCGGGCCGTGTGGCGGAGCCAGGGATGTACCTGCTGCCCGCAGGCTCCACCATCACCGATATCATCGCGGCGGCGGGGGGCATGGCCGAGGGGCATGTGCTGAAGGCGTACCAACCGGGTGGTCCGTCCTCGGGCCTGCTGCCCGCGTCGATGGATGACGTGCCGCTCGATTTTGACACGCTGCAACCGCATGGCTCGTTCATCGGCTCGGCGGCGGTGGTGGTGCTGTCAGAGCACGACAGCGCCCGTGCGGCCGCGCTCAACATGTTGCGGTTCTTTGAAGATGAAAGCTGTGGGCAGTGCACGCCGTGCCGGGTGGGTTGCGAAAAGGCGGTCAAGCTGATGCAGGAAGATCGCTGGGATCGAGGGCTGATGGAGGAGCTTTCGACCGCGATGGTTGATGCCTCAATCTGCGGGCTGGGGCAGGCGGCGCCGAACCCGATCCGGCTTGTGATGAAGCATTTCCCAGACGAAATCTGACCTCGACCCCTGCCAGCACGCTTGATCTGCCCGGGCGCCCTTCCATCTGCGCGGGCAAGCCTATAGATCATGACAAAACTGCATGGGAGACGCCAATGGCCTTCTTCACGAAGCTCAAGGACCGCTTGTTCAAATCCTCGTCCAAGATCGACGAGGGGCTGGAGGCGATTGTCAGCGATGGCGGCGAAGCGGAGGCCGAGGCGGCCCCCGTAGACGCGGTGATGGACCAGCCCGGTGTGGCGTCAGATGTGATGCCCGACGGGCAGGATGACAGCGGCCCGATGCTGGCCGCCGAGCGGGACGACGCTGAAGAGCCCGAGCCCGCCCCGGAGCTTGACCCAGTCCCAACGCCCGAGCCAGTCCCCACGCCCGAGCCGACGCCGGATCCGGTGACCATCCCCGACCCCGAACCGCAGCCCGAGCCCCCAGTCGAGCCAGAACCGCAGCCCGTGTCGGACCCGGGGCCCACGCCCGAACCCGTGCAAGTGCCCCCCGCTGTCGATCCCGGACCAACTCCGGCGCCGAGCGAAGTTCCCCCCATCGATCTGCGCCAAGCGATGACCCCGGTAGCACCCGCGCTGGACGAGGCCTCCGCCGATGCTGCCCCCGCGAAGCCGGGCCTTCTGGGGCGCCTCATGGGCCGCAGCGCCGCTCAGCCGGTGGTGCGTCGCACGCTGGACGATGACATGTTGGAACAGCTCGAAGAGCTGCTGATCAGCGCTGATATGGGCGTTGATACCGCGCTGCGCGTCACCGCGAACATGGCCGAAGGGCGCTTTGGCAAGAAACTGTCGGTGGCCGAGATCAAGCAACTCCTTGCTAGCGAAGTCAGCCGCATCATGGAGCCGGTCGCACGGCCTTTGCCGATCTATTCCAAGACCCCGCAGGTGGTGCTGGTGGTCGGCGTGAACGGCTCTGGCAAGACGACAACCATCGGCAAACTGGCGTCACAATTCCGCGCGGCGGGCAAGAAGGTCGTAATCGCCGCTGGCGACACCTTCCGCGCTGCTGCGGTGGAGCAATTGCAGGTTTGGGGGGATCGCGCGGGCGTGCCGGTATTGACCGCCGCGCATGGCAGTGATCCGGCGAGCCTTGCGTTTGATGCGATGGGCCGCGCGCAGGAAGACGGCGCAGATTTGCTGCTGATCGACACCGCAGGCCGATTGCAAAACCGGGGCGATTTGATGGAGGAATTGGCCAAAATCGTCCGGGTGATCCGTAAAAAGGATGAGACCGCGCCGCACAACACGCTTTTGGTGCTGGACGCGACGACCGGGCAGAACGCGCTTAATCAGGTGAAGGTTTTTCAAGAGATTTCGGATGTTAGCGGTCTGGTTATGACCAAGCTCGATGGTACCGCTAAGGGCGGCGTTCTGGTGGCGCTGGCTGACCGCTTTGGCTTGCCGATCCATGCGGTGGGTGTGGGAGAGCAGATCGACGATCTGTCGCCTTTCGACCCGGACGAATTTGCCGCTGCACTGGTCGGAATTGATGCCTGACAATACCTCGGCCGTCGTGCTGTTTGGCCCTGCTTACTCGTGGGTCCCGAGCATTTTCTCGATCTGGCGCAGGACCACGAGCACGAGCACCACGATCCCCGCCGTGAGGCAAGCGAGCAAAATCTGCCCCGCACCGCAGGCAAGACCAATGGCCCCGGCCAACCACATGGACGCGCCGGTGGTGATGTTGCGCACCTCGCCGTTCGAGGTAAAAATGATCCCCGCGGCGAGGAAGGCGACGCCCGCCGTGACCGCCTCGATCAAGCGCAGTGGGTCAAAACGCATCTGGTCGCCCTTGCCGAATTCCAGACTGCCCAACTCCTGCCCGATGATGATAAACAGACAGGCTGCGATGGCCACCAAGATATGGGTGCGCAGCCCCGCAGGCTTGTCGCGCCGCTCGCGCTCGAAGCCCACAACACCGGCCAAGAACGCCGCCATCAACAACCGCGCCGCCGCGACGGTTACGGGCACTTTGGAAAAGCTGTTGGTCAGATCGGCGAGCAGGCTTTCGAACATAGAATTTCCGATTGTTGAGAGGGCTTTCAAGGCTAAACCGCTCGCTGCGCCGGTGGTTCCGCAATGACCGAATGGCTGTTGTCGATCGAAGGCACGCCCGCGGGCCATACTGCGGCGCTTTGGCTGGCGCTTTCGGCGGCCTTTCTCCATGCGGTCTTTGGAGCGCTGCAAAAGGGGCGGCATGATCCGTGGCTGACGCGCGGGGCGATTGATGTGTCCTACTGCGTGATGGCTGCGCCCTTTGCGCTCTTCGTCGTGCCGTGGCCCGAGCCACATATGTGGCTGATCTTTCTCGGCGCCTTCGTGATCCATGTGATCTACAAGCTGTTGCAGGCTTGGGCCTATACCAAGGGCGCTTATACGGTGGTTTACCCTGTGGTGCGCGGCACGGGGCCGCTCTTTGCAGTGGTAGGGGCCTATTTGATCTTTGACGAGCGGTTCAACGCGGTGCAATGGCTCGGCGTGGCTGTGCTGCTCAGCGGTATCTTCGGGCTGGCGGTCTATAATCTGCGCAATCTTGTTGCCGCGCGCGATACGCTGCACGCGGCTTTGGGTCTTGCCGTGCTCACGGGCTTGTTCGTGGCGCTTTACACCACATATGACGCATATGGCATTCGCGCCACGGCTGATCCTTTCACCTTCCTCGCGTGGTTTTTCATGATCGACGGGCTGGTGATGCCGGTGATTGCATGGCGGCGCTGGCATAGAATGGAGAACCCACCCGAGGTGGCCCCGCTGATGTTGCGCGGTGTCTTTGGCGGGTTCATTGCATTCGCGAGCTTTGGATCGGTCATGCTGGCCACGCGGCTAGATAAGGTGGGCGAGGCGGCGGTGCTGCGCGAGACATCGACCGTCTTTGCCGCGCTGATCGGGGTGCTAGTGCTGAAAGAAACCGTCGGCCCGCGCCGCATTGCGCTGATGGCGCTGATCGCGGCTGGGGCGGTGATTGTTGAAATGGGCGGCTAAAGGAATAGGCATGTCAGAACCAAAAGAGATCAACCCAATGCTGCGTGCGGCGCTGGAATACGGGCCGGTGCTGGCCTTCCTCGTCGCCTATTTGTGGTTGAAGGATAATACCTACACCTTTGGCGGGACCGAATATGACGGGTTCATCGTCGTCACGGCGATGTTCGTGCCGCTTTTGGTGCTGTCGACCGGGGCGCTTTGGGCGCTGACGGGCAAGCTCAGCCGGATGCAGGTCGCCACCGTGGTGCTGGTGGTGATCTTCGGCGGGCTGTCGGTTTGGCTGAACGACGACCGCTTCTTCAAAATGAAGCCGACGCTGATCTATGTGCTCTTTGGCGGTCTGCTGGCCATCGGCCTGCTGCGGGGGCAATCCTACCTGAAATACGTCATGGAAGAGATGATGCCGCTGCGCGATGAGGGCTGGATGCTGCTGACCAAACGGCTGATGTTCTTCTTCTTCGGGCTAGCGCTGGCGAATGAGCTGATCTGGCGGTTCTTCTCGACGGACACATGGGTCTATTTCAAGACATTCGGTCTGACGGCTGCGATTTTCGTTTTCTTCATGGCGCAGGGCAAGCTGTTCGAAGCCTACGGCGAGAAGAAAGATCAAAGCTGACCCTGCCAATCTTAACCTCGCCTGCGCGAAGTGATTGACCTGTGGCGCTGCTCGGCGTACTTCCACTCGCGTGGCGATTTGTTACCGGATTGTGGGCCACGTTAAACATGCCGCTAAAAGGTCAGGATGAAAGACCCCCTTTCGCTTGGCCGCGTCTGGGGTTTTTTTATGCCCGCAAGGTCGGGTCGGAAGGATGAGATACATGAGCAATGACCGTCACCCACGCACCCAAGCGATCCACGCAGGCACCCGCCGCAGCCAGTATGGCGAGGTGAGCGAGGCGATCTACCTCACCCAAGGTTTCGTCTATGACAGCGCCGAACAGGCGGAAGCGCGTTTCGAAGAGATCGGACCAGATGAGTTCATCTATGCCCGCTATGGCAACCCCACGGTGGCGATGTTCGAAGACCGCATCGCCACGTTGGAAGGGGCCGAAGACGCATTCGCCACCGCCAGCGGCATGGCGGCGGTTTCGGGTGCGCTGATCTCGATGCTGAAGGCGGGCGATCATGTGGTGTCGGCGCGTGCGCTGTTCGGTTCCTGTATCTATGTGCTTGAGGAAATCCTTGGCCGCTATGGCGTTGAGGTCACCTTCGTCGATGGCAGCGATCTGGGCGCATGGGAGGCGGCGATCCGCGAGGACACCCGCGCCGTGTTCTTTGAATCCGTCGCCAACCCGACGCTTGAAGTGATCGACATCGAAGCCGTCGCCAAACTCGCTCATGCCAAGGGCGCGCTGGTGGTGGTCGATAACGTCTTCGCCACGCCGGTCTTTTCCCGCGCGATCTCGCAGGGGGCGGATGTGGTGATCTATTCGGCGACCAAACATATCGACGGGCAGGGGCGCGCGCTTGGCGGTGTGGTGCTGGGCAGCCGCGATTTTATCCGCGGCACGCTTGAGCCCTATATGAAGCACACCGGCGGCTCGATGAGCCCCTTTACCGCGTGGATTATGCTCAAGGGGCTCGAGACCATTGACCTGCGGGTGCGGGCGCAAGCGGCCAGCGCACAGGAGTTGGCAGAGGCGCTCGAAGGCCACGCAGCATTGGCGCGGGTGCTTTATCCCGGCTTGGCCGCGCATCCGCAGAACGCGCTGGTGATGCGGCAGATGGGGGCAGGCGGCACCGTGCTGTCGATCGACCTGAAGGGCGGCAAAGCGGCGGCTTTCGCGTTCCTGAATGCGCTGCAGGTGGGGGTGATTTCCAACAACCTTGGCGATGCGAAAACCATCGTGACGCACCCGGCCACCACGACGCACCAGCGTTTGCCACAGGAAACCAAGGACCTTTTGGGCATCACACCGGGGCTGGTCCGCGTTAGCGTGGGGCTGGAATATACCGGAGATCTTAAGGCTGATCTGTTGCAGGCCTTGGATGCGGCGACGCAAGCCTAACCTGATGTGTCGCAGGCGCGGTGGCATTTTTGCCCCGCGCACCATACATTAGGGACGAAAGACCGGAGGGCCGCGCAATGAATATCGTGACTGAAATGTCCGAAACACCGGATCGGGATGCGGCAGAGGCCGCGCTCGCCACGCTGCGCGCTTGGGCCGATACGGCAACTCCTGCAGAGATTGCTGCGCTTGATCCAGCGATGTCGCAGATGTTGACCTCTGCCGAGTATCCGGCGCTCAGCCGGGCCTACCCCGAAGATTTCACCGCCGGCGACAATTACCGCGCCAGCCTGCCTGATTTGCAAAACGGCCCCTCCAGCCTGATCCGGGGCGCGCAGCAGCTGATCCAGCATGTCGGCATCTCGAACTTCCGCCTGCCGATCCGCTACCGCAGCCGCGAGGGCGGGGATATGCGGCTGGAGACCTCGGTCACTGGATCAGTCTCGCTCGATGCCGAGAAGAAGGGCATTAACATGTCCCGCATCATGCGCAGCTTTTACCGCCATGCAGAGGCGACCTTTAGCTTTGAGGTGATCGAAGCGGCGCTGGACGATTATAAGACCGATCTGGAAAGCCTTGATGCGCGGATCCAGATGCGCTTCTCCTTTCCGATGAAGATCGCCAGCCTGCGGTCCGGGCTGACGGGCTATCAGTATTACGACATCGCACTGGAACTGGTTGAGCAGGACGGAGAGCGCAAAAAGATCGTCCATCTCGATTACGTCTATTCCAGCACCTGCCCCTGTTCGCTGGAACTGAGCGAACATGCGCGCGAGACACGCGGGCAGCTGGCGACGCCGCATTCGCAACGTTCCGTCGCACGCATCTCGGTTGAGACGCGGGACGAAGGCGATTGCCTGTGGTTCGAAGACCTCATCGAAATTTGCCGCCGCGCTGTGCCGACCGAGACACAGGTGATGGTCAAGCGCGAGGATGAACAGGCCTTTGCCGAACTTAACGCCGCCAATCCGATCTTTGTCGAGGATGCAGCGCGGCTGTTTTGTGAACAGCTTTTGGCCGACGGGCGCGTGGGCGATTTTCGCATTGTCGCCAGCCATCAAGAAAGCCTGCACAGCCATGATGCGATTAGTGTGCTGACCCAAGGCGGTACATTTGCGGCGCAGAGCATTGATCCTAAGCTCTTTAATACGCTCTTCCACGTCGGTTGAAACTCGCCTTACGGTCCATTCACCTGCCGGTTCTTTGCACCCGCAGCGACATGCGTGTCCGTTGTGACATGCCCGTCGTAGTTTCTTTATTGTATATTTCCCGTATTTTAGCCCTGCAAGCAACGCCCAGCCGCTATGCATAAACGTCGGTTCTGCTGCGACGCAGCATTGCCTATCTAATGGTCATCGAAATACTGAAAATTGCAAAGGCAATCAAATGACCTACCAGAGCACCGCTCATCCCGCCCACTCCGTTTCACCCCTTGATGGGCTACGGCGCGCCGGTGCCGGTTTGCGCCGCTTTTTCGTGGGGATCGCCCACGGCCTCCAGGTGAGCTCCACTGCTCACCGTCGGTTTGAACAGGTCCAAATCCTGCAAGCCAAAAGCGACGAAGATCTGGCCGCACTCGGCATCAAGCGTGACGACATCGTTCACCACGTTTTCAAAGACCTCTACTACATCTAAGACGACACGGATCGGGGCCAAATCGCGCCCCGGTCCCGTCTCGGCTTGACAGCGACGAGCGGCCAAGCCAACGCTGCGCCCATGTTGGATATACGACCTGTCGGATATGTCGTGGGCCTTTTGGTGGCCGTGCTTGGCCTTGCCATGATCATCCCGATCTTGGTCGATCTGGCCGAGGGCCGGGGCCAATGGTGGGTTTTCGTCGAAAGCGCACTGATCACGACGTTGGGTGGCGGTATGATCGCCCTCGCCAGCGCCAATGGGGTCCGCGAAGGGCTTACCATCCAACAGACATTCATGTTGACCACCGGCGTTTGGCTGATGCTGCCGCTGTTTGGCGCGTTGCCGTTCATTCTGGGCGCGACAGAGGCGAGCGTCACCGACGCCGTATTTGAGGCCATGTCGGGGCTGACCACCACCGGTTCCACCGTATTGTCGGGGCTTGAGGAACTGCCCAAAGGCCTGCTTATTTGGCGAGGGATCCTGCAGTGGTTGGGCGGCATTGGTATCATCGTTGTCGCCATGGTGTTTCTGCCTGAATTGCGGGTTGGGGGGATGCAGATCTTTAAATCCGAATCCTTTGACACTTTTGGAAAAATTCTGCCGCGTGCGGGGCAGATCGCCACCCAGATTTCTGTGATTTACCTATGGCTAACGCTGGCCTGTATGCTGAGCTATCTCGCCCTTGGCATGAGCACCTTTGACGCGACGGTTCATGCGCTGACCACTGTCTCAACAGGCGGGTTTTCGAACTACGATGCGTCTTTCAGCACCTTCTCTGGCCCGGCCGAATATGTTGCTGTGGTTTTCATGATCCTCGCGGCGCTGCCGTTCGTACGCTACGTGCAATTGATCAACGGCAACCCAGTAGCGCTGCACCGTGATCCGCAGGTGCGGGGCTTTCTGTTGACCGTAGCATTTCTGGTGGGGGTCGTTTTCCTCGTTCTGCGCAGCGGTTTTACCTATGAAAGCGAGCGGATGCTGCGCGAAGCACTGTTCAACATCACATCGATCATTTCGGGCACCGGCTATGCTTCGGCGGACTACATGCAATGGGGTGCCTTCGCAGTAGCACTGTTTTTCTTCATCGGGCTGATCGGTGGCTGTGCGGGCTCGACCACCTGTTCGATCAAGATCTTCCGCTACCAATTGCTCTTTGCCTCCATCCGCGCACAGCTGCGGCGGATCCGGTCACCGCATGGCATCTTTACCCCGCGCTATGATGGCCGCCCGGTGGGGGGCGACGTGCTGAGCTCGGTGATGTCGTTCTTCATGTTCTTCGTGGTATCACTGGGGCTGATCTCTGTCGCGCTCAGCCTCACTGGGCTGGATTTCGTCACATCCATTTCGGGTGCTGCGGCGGCGCTGGCCAATATCGGGCCGGGTTTGGGGCCGATCATCGGACCGGCGGGGAACTTTGGCAGCCTGAACGACACGGCGAAATGGATCCTAATCATCGCGATGTTAATCGGACGGCTGGAACTGATGGCGGTCTATGTAATGTTTACCTCGAAATTCTGGCGCGCTTAAAACGCGAAAGGGCGGCACCTTTGGCGCCGCCCTTTGCGTAATCGATCAAAGGGGCGAAGGCCGCCCCGCGCTTCGTTATTCCCAGCAGCTGACCAACACTGTCATGCCCTGCGCCCGAAGCGTCAGGTCGCGCGGTGCGATGGGGCCGGTGGTGCCCTGAGCCATATTGCTGCCCAGCCCTGCCTCCTGCGCGGCCTTAAGGATGACACTTCCGTCGAGGGCAAAGCTCACGTCTTCGGGCAGTTTGCGGTCCCCTTCCGCGCGGGGTAGCAACATGCCAACGACATGGCCATTCTCGTCAAAAACCGGCCCACCGGCATCGCCGGGCTGTGTTTTGACCGCCAGCCGCTTAAGGTTCTCATCACCGTTCAGCCCTTTCAGGTCTGAAAGGGCGCCGAAGGTCAGTGTTGCAGCACTCAGCACACCCTCATAGGAATACCCCGCGACCGAAACTTCCGATTGCAGGCGCGGCGCGCGGTTGCTGAACTCGGCCACGGCCAGTGGGGCCAGACGGCTTGCGGGTTTCAACAGTGCAAGGCCGCGCGCGTCGTCCGTGGCGACAACCGTGGCATCGGTATCGGCGTCCAGCGTCACGCGAGAGCAGGAGGCAACCACTTCGCTTGTCGTCACGACCGATCCATTGTCGTCGATGAAAAAGCCGCTGCGGGCAATTTTAGGCTGGCGGATTTGCAGGCCAGCGACCAGATCAATCGCCTGCGTATCGCTGGTACCCGCGGCGGCATCCAGCACGCCTGGTAGACGGGTCAGGCTTTTGGACATTTCGGCCAATACGCGGCGGCGGCGGTCTTCGTCTCCGGCGGGCCAAATCAGGGTGAAGCCTTTGATCTGACCGTCTTCCAGCGACACCTGCGTCTGGCTGATGATGCTGCCGTTCTCGCCGATCAACTCGAACGAGTCGCGCTCGCGCTCACGGGGCCCCTCAAGCGGCACGATCTCAAGCGTTTGCATGATGTCATAAAGACCATAGAGCGTATCCCGGTTGCCGGGTTGGCTGATCAACAGCACCCGTGCGCCGACGTTGCCGCTGGCGTCATAATGCGCAAAGGGCGGCTCATAGCGGGCAAACTCAACCTCGGCTGTGGGCATCATGATCTCAATGCCAGCTTTGTCGTCGCGCACCATTTGCAGGCCCAAACCGTCCAACACGGCGTTATACTGTGCGATCAGCGCCGCGCGCTGGCGGGTGGTCAGCACGCCGGTCTGGTCATAGCTGTTCGCGGCCTGCCATGCCCCCATGGAGGCGCGGGTGCCACGGCCAAAGGCACCGTCAATTGCCGCGTCGTAAAAGCCAGCCCATTGCAGGGCGATCTGGAGGCCTTTGCGCTCTTCACTCGAGAGGGATTGCTCGGAGCGGCGCGCCTCTGCCGGGGTCTCATCCGGTTTTGGTGGTTCAGGAGCGGCGACGGTTTCGATCTCGGCCTCATTCTCAGCTTCGGTCTCAGCGACAGGCGTTTCGCCTTCGGCCTGCGCGTCAGCTGGGGCAGTCGGATCAAGCGGGGTTGTCGTGACCTCAGGCGTGGTGGTCCCTGTGCTGGTTTCCGCTTCACCTTCGGGGGTCACGCCTGCAGGCGCGTCGATCTGGCCAGTGTCGAGTACATTGGCACCAACCGGCCAGAACTGCTGGCGAAAGCGGCTTGATTGCTGAATGAAGCTATCCCGGGGTACCAGACCATCACGCACATAGCTGCGCAGCACCAGTTCGGCATCCGCGCGGCTGTAGGGCCCCACGGCGATACCGTACCACCCGCCGCCCAAAGAAAAGCCGTTCACATCATCCAGAAGGGTTTCATAGGCGCGCGCGCGGTCTGTGGCCTCTGCCAAAGACGGTTGCGCCTCGATCTGTACCCAAACGACATCCTCTGCCGATTGCGCCCGTGCAAGCCCGGCCCAAAACAGGCTCAGGGTCAAAAACATCGCCACGGGGGCAAAAAGAAATCGCTTCATCGTCACTCAACTCTCGCAAAACCAAATCCGAGCCAGATTACGCTGGAAAGCAGCTTAAATGCCATGGGAAAGGGGCTGAATTTCTCACAAAGCTGCGATTGACCCTCATGGATTGCAGACGTAGGAAAGGCGCGCATCATTAAGGGGCAATCACCATGTCTGACGCGGCGCAGAAACCACGCTCTTTTCAAGAGATCATCCTTGCCTTGCAGGGCTACTGGGCGCGCCATGGCTGTGCGATCCTGCAGCCCTATGACATGGAAGTGGGCGCGGGCACCTTTCACCCGGCCACCACGCTGCGCAGCCTCGGCAGCCAACCGTGGGCTGCGGCCTATGTGCAGCCCTCGCGCCGCCCTACTGATGGGCGCTATGGTGAGAACCCCAACCGCTTGCAGCATTACTATCAGTATCAAGTGCTCATCAAACCCAGCCCGCCCAATCTGCAAGAGCTGTACCTGGGCTCGCTTGAGGCCATCGGCATCGACATGGCGCTGCATGACATCCGCTTTGTCGAGGACGACTGGGAAAGCCCGACGCTGGGCGCGTGGGGTCTGGGCTGGGAGGTCTGGTGCGACGGTATGGAAGTCAGCCAGTTTACCTATTTCCAGCAGGTCGGCGGCCATGACTGTCATCCTGTCTCGGGCGAGCTTACCTATGGGTTGGAGCGTTTGGCGATGTACGTGCTGGGCGTGGATCACGTGATGGACATGCCCTTCAACAGCCCCGACGCGCCGATCCCGTTGACCTATGGCGATATCTTCAAACAGACCGAAGAAGAATTCGCGCGCTGGAACTTTGACACCGCCAATACCGAGGTGCTGCTGGACCAGTTCAACGAGGCAGAGGCGCATTGCCAGTTCATTCTGGAGCAACCCGCCGAAGACCCCAAGACCGGCAAGCGCATCGTCATGGCGCATCCGGCCTATGACCAATGCATCAAGGCCAGCCACATCTTCAACCTGCTCGACGCGCGTGGCGTGATCTCAGTCACCGAACGGCAGGCCTATATCGGGCGGGTGCGGGCCTTGGCCAAACAATGCGCCGATGCCTTCGTGCAGACCCGCGCAGGCGGTTGGACGCCTGAAGCGGACAACGCGGCATGAGCGGCAAGATTGTTGGTATTGTGATCCTTGTATCTGCGCTGATCGCCGGGGCTGCGCTTTATTATTTGCAGATCTATGGCTTTTACGATGATGTGCCTGACGCGCAGGTCGAACTGGTTTCGCTTACCACCCAAGAACCGGAAGAGATCGCCGCAGACAACCTGCAAGCCATTGACGCTGATAGCTCTCCCATCCGGTTTCGCGCCTGTTTTACGCATGACTTAAGCCTCGCCATGGCGACCGAGACTTATGAGATGACCGACCACACCGACCCGCGTAACGCGCCGGGTTGGTTCGATTGCTTTGATGCCGCAGCCATTGGTGCTGAGATCGAGGCGGGCACAGCGCTGACCTTCCTTGGGGCGAAGAACGTGCACTATGGTGTCGACCGGATCGTGGCGCTGACCGATGACGGGCGCGGCTATATCTGGCACGAGCTTAACGACTGCGGTGAAAAGTCTTATGACGGCACCGTAATCGGCGAGACCTGCCCGGAGCGGCCCGAGAACTAAACTAGATAAGGCGCCGCGTTGAAGATAGCGTGGAACCTTTTCCCTGCGCCGAACGCTTGTCCTCCAATAGAATGGGGGCGCACGTGTCAGACAAATCACATGAAGGACTGAAATGGGTTATGCGGGCGGGCTATGGCGCGCGGGGCGTAATCTATATGATCGTTGGCGGGCTGGCCTTTTTGGCGGCGTTCAAATCTACCCAGGCCTCGGGCACGAAAGATGCGTTGGCCGCCCTGCGCGACGAACCCTACGGCGTGCCGGCGTTGTTTGCCATTGGCCTTGGCCTGCTGGCCTATTTGGTCTGGCGCGTGGCGGCTGGGGTGAAAGACGTTGAAGACCACGGCACAGACGCCAAGGGGCTAGTCGCGCGACTGGGGCAAGTCACGACTGGGCTTATCCACGGCGGTATCGGCGTCTCGGTTCTGGCCTTGGCGATGAGCGGCAAAAACTCCGGCGGCAGTTCTGCGGAGGATTGGACGCAAAAGCTTATGGCGATGCCTGGCGGGCGCTATATCGTGGCCGCTGGCGCGCTGATCCTATTGGGCGCAGGGGTCTACTACGCCTACAAGGGGTGGAGCGGGAAATATAAGGGCCATCTGGCGCGCACACATTTCACCGAAAGCATCGACCCAGTCGTGAAAATCGGCCTTGTCATCTACGGCGGTATTTTGGGGCTGGTCGCCTTTTCACTGGGCTATGCGGCGCTGACGGCCAATCCAGAACAGGCCGGTGGTCTGGGCGAAGCTTTGCAAAGTCTGCGCGGCATGGCCTTTGGGCAGTTCCTACTGGGGGGCGCGGGTCTGGGGCTGATTGGCTTTGCGATCTATAACTTCGTCGAAGCGGGCTATCGCGTGATCCCGAAATTCTCCGATCACGATATCCGCACCTTGTTGGATTAAACGCAGGGCGGGGGGCTAGACCCTCCGCCTAGCACTCGTTATCCAAGCCTCCGATGAGACGCCGCCGTCGCGGCAAGAATTGGGGGCCGCCCGTGCCAGATCTGCTGATTGAACTTTTCTCCGAAGAAATCCCTGCGCGGATGCAGAAACGTGCGGGCGAAGACCTGCAAAAGCTGGTGACCAATGGTCTGGTTGAGGCTAATTTGACCTATGGTTCCGCCGCTGTTTTCACCACGCCGCGCCGCTTGACGCTGGCACTCGGTGATATGCTGGCCGCCAGCCCACGACAGGTCGAAGAACGCAAAGGCCCAAAAGCCGACGCGCCCGAGAAAGCCATCGAAGGGTTTTTGCGCGGTGCTGGTCTGACCCGTGATCAGCTTGAGGAACGCGATACCCCCAAAGGGAAAGTGTTCTTTGCTAAAATCGAGAAGCCGGGCCGCCCGGCGGCAGAGATCGTCGCCGAAGTGCTGGGACAGACCATCCGCAACTTCCCATGGCCCAAGTCGATGCGGTGGGGCACGGGGAGCTTGAAATGGGTCCGCCCGCTGCATTCGATCCTTTGCGTCATCAGCGATGAAGCCGGGGCCGAGGTTGTGCCGCTGACCGTCGACGGGATCACAGCCGGGAACACCACGCGCGGACACCGGTTCCTTGCGCCCGATCAGATCGAAGTCACGGGCTTTGAAGACTACCAGACCAAACTCGCCCACGCCCATGTCGTGCTCGACCCCGCCGCGCGGGCCGATACGATCTGGCATGACGCCACCAACATGGCCTTCGCCGCCGGACTTGAGGTTGTCGAAGACGCAGGGCTTTTGGCCGAGGTCGCCGGGCTGGTCGAATATCCCGTGGTGCTGATGGGCCGCATTGGCGACGATTTCCTAGGTCTGCCGCCCGAAGTGCTGCAAACCTCGATGAAAGAGCACCAAAAGTTCTTCTCCGTCCGCAATCCAAAGTCAGGCCAAATTGAACGCTTCGTCACCGTGGCCAACCGCACCACCGCCGACGATGGCGCGACGATCCTTGCGGGCAACGAGAAGGTGCTCGGCGCGCGGCTGTCGGATGCGAAATTCTTCTGGGACAATGACCTGCGCACCGTGACCTCGGGCGCGGGCATGGAGACTTGGGTGAAGGCGCTCGGAAACGTCACCTTCCACAACAAACTGGGCACACAGGCCGAATTGATCGACCGCATGGCGACCCTGTCGCATGAGCTGGCCCCGCTGGTCGGGGCTGATGCTGATGAGGCAGAGCAGGCCGCGCGGGCGGCCAAGGCTGATCTCAGTTCCGAGATGGTCTATGAGTTCCCCGAATTGCAGGGCTTGATGGGCAGCTACTACGCGCGCAAGGCCGGGCTGTCGGATGCTGTGGCGGATGCGGCGAAAGATCACTACGCGCCGCTGGGGCCGTCCGATGACGTGCCGACTGCGCCGGTGTCGATTGCTGTGGCGCTGGCTGAAAAGATCGACAAGCTGACGGGCTTCTGGGCGATTGATGAGAAGCCGACCGGGAGCAAAGACCCCTTTGCGCTACGCCGCGCGGCGTTGGGGGTTATTCGGATCTTGGTTGAGAATGACTTACATCTTTCATTGGCGGAAACTTTGCAGTCACACCGCGCCACTATCGAAGCTGATACTGCCGCAACGGTTCAAGAAGACGGTCGTGTTATCGCAACAGGACGAACAAAGGACATTCGAGGTGAGTTCGATCTAAAAGAACTCGCCGAAGCGGGTCGAACCCGAGTTACGATCCATGAGTGGCATTTTAACAGCGACCTACAGAGCGATCTCCTCTCCTTCATCCACGACCGCCTCAAAGTCTACCTGCGCGATCAAGGCATCCGCCACGACATCATCGACGCCTGCATCGCGATGGACGGCAGCGACGATCTAACCCTCTTGGTCAAACGCGCCCGCGCCCTGTCGGAAACGCTGAAAACCGACGACGGCGAGAACCTGATCCAAGGCTTCAAACGCGCCAACAACATCCTCAGCCAAGCTGAAGAGGCCGATGGCGTGGAATATTCCTTTGGCGCCGATCCGAAGTTTGCCGAGACGGAGGCCGAGAAAGACCTCTTCGCCGCGCTCGACAAGGCCGAGGCCAAGATCACCCCGGCGATGGCAGCGCAGGATTTCTTGACCGCGATGGCAGCGATGGCCGAGTTGCGCGGGCCGATTGATGCGTTTTTCGAGGCGGTTCAGGTCAATGCAGACAACCCGACCATGCGGCGCAACAGGCTCAATCTGCTGAGCCGCATTCGCACAATCTGTAGTGCTGTGGCCGATCTGACCAAGCTCGACGGGTAAGCGGGGCAGGGGCAAGATCACTTGCCCCTTTTGCCTTAACCCCTATGCTGCATCTGAACGTTGAAGGTGCCGCAGTGCAGAATGACCCGAATACCACGCTGGTGACCCCCACCGCGCCGATCGCAAATGACACCCACGGCGGGCGGGCGAAATGCCTGCAGCGCCTTGTGCGGCTTGAGCTGCCGGTGCCGTCCACCGTGGCGGTTTCCTTTAATGCGGTGCAACAAATTGCCCGCGGGCAGTTGCCCGATGTGCAGGCAGTGGTCGATCAATTCCCCAAGGGCGCGTTGCTTTGTGTGCGTCCCTCCAGCCAAGACCCCGATTGGGGCGGGCCGGGGGCGGTTCTGAACATCGGCATCAATGACGCGCTGTTTGAACATTATGCCAAGACGATCGGCGAAGGTCCGGCGGCGGCGCTTTATTCGCGCTTCGTGCAGTCCTATGCCGTCAATGTTGCCCGCCTTGACCCCGATATGTTCGACGATGTGAACGGCGATGGCCGCGCGGCGCTGATGGAGTCGTTGCGCGCCTATGAGGCCGAGACAGAAGAGCGTTTCCCTCAAGACCCAGCGACGCAATTGGCTGCCGTGCTGCGCTCTATGGCGCGGGCGTGGAATGGCACTTCGGCGCGGCTGTTGCGGCAGGCCAAAGGTGCGCCTGCGGATGCCGGTTTGGGGCTGATCGTGCAAGAGATGGCATTCGGTGTGGGGCAGGGGCAGTGCGGTTCGGGCGTTTTGCAACTGGTCGACAGTGACACTGGCCTGCCGCAGATCACCGGGCGCTATCTGAGCCAGAGCCAAGGCCGCGATGCGCTCGAAGGCGATGCGGCGGCGATGTACCTTACCCGCGATCCGCGCGGACCGTCGCTGGAAGAACTGGTGCCCGAGGCATTTGCCGAGCTGAAAGAACACGCGGCCCTGATGCGCAAACGCCTGCGCGCCGAAATGCAGGTCGAGTTTGTGATCGACCAAGGCAAGCTGCATATCCTTGATGGCGTAAAAGTGGCGCGGTCCTCCCGCGCGGCGGTGCGGATCGCGGTGGCTTTGGCGGATGAGGGGATCATCAGCCGCGAGGAAGCCTTGATGCGGGTGCAGCCGCGCACGCTGTCGGAATTGCTTCACCGTCAGGTTGATCCAAGCGCCAAACGCGATGTGATCGGACGTGGCATCGCTGCAAGCCCCGGCGCCGCCACCGGGCGGATCGTCTTTTCTGCCAGTGATGCGCAGGCCAGCGCTGCGCGCGGTGAGCCTTGTATCCTTGTACGGCGCGAAACAACGCCCGAAGACATCCGCGGCATGCACGCCGCCCGCGCGGTGCTGACCGAGCGCGGTGGCATTACCAGCCATGCGGCGGTGATTGGGCGCGGCATGGGGCTGCCTTGTGTAGTGGGCGCGACGAACATGCGCTTTATCGTGACCCAGCGGCAGATCATTGCCCCCGATGGGCGGGTCTTTGTTGAGGGCGACCAGATCACCGTGGACGGCTCTACCGGGCAGGTGCTGGCCGGCGCACCCCAGATGCAGGAGGCCGCACTTGATGATACCTTCACCCGGCTGATGGGCTGGGCTGAGGATGTGGCCGACATTGGGATTCGCGCCAATGCCGATACGCCTGCCGATGCGCAGACCGCGCGGAACTTCAACGCCCATGGCATCGGCCTGTGTCGGACCGAGCATATGTTTTTCGAGCCTGGCCGCCTGACCGTGATGCGCGAGATGATTTTTGCCGAAAGTGGTGAGGATCGCCGCGCGGTGTTGGAACGTCTTTTGCCCATGCAGCGTGATGATTTTACTCAGCTATTCCGCATTATGCAGGGCCAACCCGTCTGCATCCGCCTGTTTGACCCGCCCCTGCATGAATTCCTGCCATCCGACAAAGCCGGGCAGCGCGAACTGGCTGAGGCGCTTGGGCTGCAGATGTCTGACGTGACGCGGCGCGTGGCGGCGATGACGGAATATAACCCGATGCTGGGCCTGCGCGGCGTGCGACTGGGGGTCACGGTGCCGGAAATCTATGAGATGCAGGCTCGCGCGATTTTTGAGGCGACCATTGAGGCCAGCCGGGATGGCGAGCCGGTGGTGCCCGAGATTATGATCCCCTTGGTCAGCGCCCGGCGCGAGGTGGAGCTGGTCAAAGCCAGCGTTGATGCCGTGGCTGCCGCCGTGCGCAGTGAGCGGGACGCCAGCTTTACCTACCGCCTTGGTGTCATGGTCGAGACCCCGCGCGCCTGTTTGCGTGCCGAAGAGATCGCACCGCATTGTGCTTTTCTCAGCTTCGGCACCAATGACCTGACGCAGATGACCTACGGATTGTCGCGTGATGATGCGGGACGGTTCATGTCGAATTACGTCCAACAGGGGGTCTATCCCGAAGATCCGTTTCATGTGCTCGACACCGATGGGGTGGGCGAATTGCTGCAATTGGGTGCCGAACGGGGCCGAAAAGCACAGCCGGGAATCACGCTCTCAATCTGTGGCGAGCATGGCGGGAACCCAGAATCGATCGCATTTTGCCGCGAATCGGGCTTCGATTACGTTTCTTGCTCGCCATTTCGCGTACCAGTTGCACGTTTAGCCGCGGCGCAGCTCGCCATCGCCCACAAGATCGGGTAGCGGCGGCGGGCAACGGCCCAACTTATACCATAATTCGGCGGGTTTCTGCACATAATGCCCAGTTGGGTTTACCGCGAGGAACCTTTTGGCTATCCGCCCCGCAGCCCTAACAATGATGCGAGGCGCATGATGCGTTTTACCCGGTCGATCTCTTTTGCACTTTCCGTCGCTCTTTGCAGCGCGCCTTTGGCCGCTGTAGCCAGTTCCGAGAGCGCCAGCGATCTTGCGCAGATCGAAATTCAAGGTCTGAAATCCGCGGGCACTGCCCGACTTCAGGAAATGGTCGCGCAGCCAGCTTCGGCCAGTGAGACCGATGTGAAATTCTCTAAGGCATGGGTTGATAGCCAGCCCAAGGCCGAAGGCAGCGCTGAGTTGCAGTGCCTTGCCGAAGCGCTTTACTTTGAAGCCCGTGGTGAGACCGTCAAAGGTCAGTTCGCCGTGGCCGAAGTGATCATGAACCGCGTAGAATCAGCCCGCTTCCCCGGCACGCTTTGCGGTGTCATCAATCAAGGGACTGGCCGAAAGTACCAGTGCCAATTTACCTACACCTGCGATGGCAACAAAGAAGTCATCAACGAGCCGCGCGCCTTTGCCCGTGTCTCGAAAGTGGCCCGCGCGATCATCGACGGCTCCGCGCCGAAGCTGACCAACGGTGCAACCCACTACCACACGACCGCCGTGAACCCCAACTGGGCGCGGGTCTATACCAAGACAGCACGGATCGGTCAGCATCTCTTCTACCGCCACACGTGGAAAACTGCGTCGAACTAAAGGGTAGGGCGCAGATTTGTTTTCGGGTGCTGGCCTGCCGACGGTGGGCCTGCTAGAGGTGCCCTGAGGCGCCCCCAAAGGGGCATGTTACCCTGATCCGATAGGCGCTGCCGATGTCCGACGAAATTCGACTTGCTTTTGCCCACCCCTCAGAGCGGGCCGCGGCGATGGCCGGCGCTGAGCTACGCGACCGCATTTCCCTGCGCGATCATATCGTTGAGGTTGAAATCGGCGCGTTTCAGGCCGAGCGGGATGTGACGCAGCGGGTCTCTTTCAACGTGGTGGTTGAGGTGGCCCCCCTGGCGGGTGTTGTGGATGACGATGTAGATCGCATCCTTTCTTATGATCGCGTGACCGAGGCAATTGCCGCCGAGCTTGCTGCCGAACGACTTAATCTGCTGGAAACACTGGCTGAACGGGTGGCGGATCGGATCTTGGTTGAGCCGCAAGCGATGCGGGTTTTTGTCCGTATTGAGAAGCTGGACCGCGGCCCCGGTGCCCTTGGGGTTGAGATCGTGCGGGCACGGGGCGGTGGTGCTGTGACGCAAGAGCCAGAAAATGAAACGCCACAGCCCCGCGTAGTGTATTTTTCTAACGCAGCCATTGGATCCCCGCATCTGGGCGGTTGGTTGGACCAGTTGGAAAGCGCTGCACAGCCGGTGATCCTTTGTGTCGGTCCGGCAGACACTGCCGCACCGCAGGCTGGACAAGAAAAGGCGCAGCGCCATATTGATCTCTTGGCGATTGAGCAGAATGCCTGGAAACTTGCCGCCTGCGATCCACGCGGCGTCGTTGTCGGCAGCCGAACAGAGTTAGACTGGGCCATGAAAAACGGTCAGTTGAGCATCTGGGCCCCATCGCGCATCGTGCTTGACGCGGTCGATGGCCCCACCGCCGCCCCAAACGCGGCATCTGCTTTGGCGGCATGGTTCGCGGAAAGCTGTGCTGCGACCGAGCTTTTGGTGATTGGTGCCGAACTGCCTGAGGGTGCGGGCGTACCGATGCGGGCACAGTCGGCTGATATGGCGAAAATCCTCTGATGTCTGATTACCACCGCCCGCTTGTTCAAATTGGTCCCGCGCGGCCTGATGGGGCCGTGACCCTTGCGGGCGGCTGGGGCTGGTTTACCCATGTTGAAGTGCTGAGCCGCGCAAGTGCGCCGCGTGTGATCCCAGCGGCTAAGTTGCCCCAAGTGGCGTTGGAGACGCTGACCGCACCGCGCGCGCCGGTTGCCGGACTGTCTTTCGACCGCCCCCGTGTCATGGGCATCCTTAACGCCACGCCAGACAGTTTCTCCGATGGGGGGCGTCATTCTGATCCGCAGGTGGCGGTAGCGGCGGGCGTGGCGATGCGGTCTGCCGGGGTCGACATGCTTGATGTGGGCGGCGAATCGACCCGTCCGGGGGCAGAGACGGTGCCAGCGGCTGTCGAGATCGCTCGCATCGTGCCGGTGATCGAAGGGCTGCGTGCCTCAGGCGCAGGGGCGATCAGCATTGACACGCGCAAGGCTGCCGTGGCCGACGCAGCCGTGGCGGCGGGGGCGGATCTGGTTAATGACGTGGCCGCGCTGACTTTCGATCCTGCCCTTGCGCCCTTTTGCGCTGCCCGTGGCCTACCTATCTGCGTGATGCATGCCCAAGGTGATCCGGCGACGATGCAGCGCGACCCGCGCTATGATGACGTGCTGCTGGACGTCTATGACTATCTGGCCGAGCGGATTACCGCGCTAGAGGCGGTTGGGATTGAACGCAGCAACATCATCGCTGATCCCGGTATCGGGTTTGGCAAAACGTTAGAGCACAATCTCGCGCTGCTTGCCCGTTTGAGCCTGTTTCACAGCCTTGGCGTGCCGGTCTTGCTGGGTGCGTCGCGGAAACGCTTTATCGGAACGATCGGTGGCGGCGATGCGGGGAAAGACCGCGCGCCGGGGTCCATCGCGGTGGCGCTGGCGGCGTTGAACCACGGCATTCAATCCTTACGCGTTCATGATGTGGCGCAAACCGTTCAAGCGATTGCACTTTACCGTGCAGCCATGGCAGGAAAACAGATATGACAAAGCTTTTTGGTACAGATGGCGTGCGCGGCACGGCCAATATTCATCCCATGACTGCCGAAATGGCGCTGCGTGTCGGCGCGGCTGTTGGGCGCTATTTCCGGCGCGAGAAAGACAGTGTGCACCGTGTGGTGATTGGCAAGGACACCCGCCTGTCGGGTTATATGTTTGAGAACGCATTGACGGCGGGGCTGACCAGCACGGGGATGAATGTCCTGCTGCTTGGCCCGGTGCCGACCCCGGCGGTCGGGCTTCTGACACGCTCCATGCGGGCGGATTTGGGGGTGATGATTTCCGCCAGTCACAACCCGGCCAGTGACAACGGCATCAAATTTTTTGGCCCGGACGGGTTCAAGCTGTCTGATCAGGTCGAACACGAGATCGAGGCCTTGGTCGCCGAAGGGGTGGAGCCTACGGCCCCTGACCAGATTGGTCGCGCAAAGCGGATCGACGACAGCCGCTATCGCTATATCGAGCGGGTCAAATCCTCTTTCCCGCGTCAGATGCGTCTGGATGGGCTGAAGGTGGTGATCGACTGCGCGCATGGCGCGGCCTATCACGTGGCGCCTATGGCCCTTTGGGAATTGGGCGCGACGGTGATCCCCGTGGGCGTGGCCCCCAATGGCTTCAATATCAACGATGGCTGTGGGTCTACCCAGCCACAATCGGCAGCCGAGGCCGTGGTCGCGAATGGCGCAGACATCGGCATTTGCCTTGATGGTGATGCGGATCGGGTGATCTTGATCGACCAGAATGGCCGTATTGGCGACGGGGATCAATTTATGGCGCTGATGGCGGCGCGTTGGGCTGCGGATGACCGGCTCGCGAACAAGGCGCTGGTGGCCACGGTGATGAGCAATCTTGGGCTAGAGCGTTTCCTGAACGATCGCGGGGTTCAGCTGGAGCGGACCGCCGTTGGGGACCGCTATGTGGTGGAGCGGATGCGCGCGGGGGGCTTTAACCTCGGCGGGGAACAATCGGGGCATATCGTCATGACCGATCACGCCACCACGGGCGATGGCCTCATGGCCGGGATGCAGTTCTTGGCCGAGATGGTGCGTTCGGGCAAGCCTGCTTCGGAACTGCTGTATCAATTCGATCCGGTGCCGCAACTGCTGAAGAACGTGCGCTTTTCCAGCGGGCAGACCCCACTGGAAGACGCACAGGTGCAGGCCGCCATCGCACAAGCCGAAGCCGATCTCGCTCAAGGTGGGCGGCTGTTAATCCGCAAGTCTGGCACCGAGCCGCTTGTGCGGGTGATGGCAGAGCATGAAGATGCGGCGCTGATGGAGCGTGCGGTGGACAGTGTGGTTGACGCAGTGAACGCGGCAGTGGGCAGCTAGGCCCGTCCGCGCTGGAACAACCGTTTCAGCGCGCCATATTGGCTAAGGCCGACCCCGGCGAGGATCAGCGCCATCGCATAAAGCAGCGACATCGGCAGTGGCTCGGACAGGATCAGCGCGCCGAGTAGAACGGACCAGACCGGCACTTGGTAATTGACCAGTGACATAAAGACCGGCCCGGCAGTGCGCACTACATAGGTCCGCAGAAAGGCCGCGCCTGCTGTGGGCACGAGCCCAAGCAGCAACAGCACGCCCATTGTCTCTGACGAAGGCAGTGGCGGGGCCCCTTCGGTAAGCAGCGCCAAGGGTAACATGACCGCAGCGCCCACCAGCATCAGCGTAGCCGCCAGCCCCATCGGGTCCACCGGCGGCAGACGGCGCATCAGGATCGAGCTTACGGCATAGCAAGAGGCCGCGCCGATACAAGCCAGACGTCCCGGTGTCTCCATCGCGGCACCGCTGCTTTCGAAGGCTTGCCCGCCAACCAGCACCACAACGCCCAAGAACCCAATGACAAAGCCGCCGAGCTTGCGTGGGGTGAGCCGTTCGCCCGGCAGCAGGAAATGCGCCATCGGCAGCACGATCAGCGCCACCGAAGCCATGGAAACCCCGGCGAAGCCTGAGGTCACGTATTGCTGCCCCCATGCAAGCAACGAAAAAGGCAGGGCTGAGCTAAGAATGCCAATAATCCCTACGATCGCGATTTGGCCAGGTTCCGGACGCTGCTTGAAAAGGGTGAAGCCCCGGAAGGCCCAGATTGCGGCCATGATCACACCTGCCAAACCGATCCGCGTCGCAGCCAGCCAGAAGGGAGTGATGCCAGTGAGGGCAATCTCGATCAGCAAGAAAGTACCGCCCCAGACTAAGCCCAGCAAAATGATCAACAGCCAGCTGGTCAAGGTGATCTGAGGGGTGTCGGTCATTCAAGGCTCCGGGGGCAAGCGCAAAGACCCCGGCGCAGGGCCGGGGTCAGTGTCAGTTGTGATAGAGGGTAGATGGCTCAGTTCTTAGCCTTGTCCACCATCTTGCCCGCGGAAATCCACGGCATCATCTCACGCAGCTTTGCGCCGACCTGCTCGATGCGGTGTTCGTCGTTGATGCGACGTGTGGCTTTGAACGAGGGCTGGCCAACAGCGTTTTCCTGCATGAAGTCACGCACGAACTTGCCGTTCTGGATGTCCGTCAGCACGTCTTTCATGCGCTTCTTGGTCTCGTCGTAGGGCAGGATGCGCGGGCCAGAGACATATTCGCCGTATTCCGCTGTGTTCGAGATCGAGTAGTTCATGTTGGCGATGCCGCCTTCATAGATCAGGTCGACGATCAGCTTCACTTCGTGCAGACATTCGAAATAAGCCATCTCAGGCGCATAGCCCGCTTCGACCAATGTCTCGAAACCCATGCGGATCAGTTCAACCAAGCCACCGCAAAGCACGGCCTGTTCACCGAAGAGGTCGGTTTCGCATTCTTCGCGGAAGTTGGTCTCGATGATGCCGGAGCGGCCGCCACCGATGGCGGAGCAATAGGACAGGCCGATCTCCAGCGCTTTGCCGGAAGCGTCGCGATCCACCGCCACGAGGCAGGGCACGCCGCCGCCTTTGGTATATTCGCCGCGTACGGTGTGGCCGGGGCCTTTGGGGGCCATCATGATCACGTCGATGCCTTCTTTCGGCTCGATCAGGCCGAAGTGGACGTTCAGACCGTGGGCGAAAGCGATGGCGGCACCTTCGCGAATGTTGTCATGTACGTATTTCTTGTAGGTTTCGGCCTGAAGCTCATCGGGCATGGTGAACATGATCAGGTCGGCCCAAGCAGCCGCTTCGGCGATGCCCATGACCTTAAGGCCTTCGCCTTCAGCCTTGGCGGCGGAAGCGGAGCCTTCGCGCAGGGCGACGACGAGGTTTTTGGCGCCCGAATCGCGCAGGTTCAGCGCGTGGGCGTGGCCCTGGGAGCCGTAGCCGAGGATCGCTACTTTTTTGTCTTTGATGAGGTTCACGTCGCAATCGCGGTCGTAGTAAACGCGCATGATCTTGTCCTTTGGTTAATCTCTATCTGGGGTTCACCATAGCGATGTAGCGTCTAGGAGCCATTGCCATCGCAGAGGTATTTGTGAAAGAATGAAGATAGTTATTCGTCGTCTTACTGAAAAACGGAAAATTCATGCTTGATGATTTGGATCGACGTATTCTGCGCTATTGGCAGGCTGAGCCGAGCCTCAGCCCCGGCGAGTTGGCGGAGCGGTGCAATATCACCTCTGGCAAGGCCGCGCGGCGGATTGCGCGTTTGCAAGATCAGGGGATCGTGCAGGGCAGCGGCGTGGTGATTGATTGGGCGGCGCTTGGATATGCGTTGGAGGTGTCCTTGCGGGTGACACTGGACAAGACGCAGCCCAATGCCTTCGACATCTTTATGGCAGAGGCGCGGCAGGTGCCTGAGGTGATCGAGCTTCAGACGTTTTTGGGTCGGGTCGATCTGCGGCTGTCGATCATCGCGCGGGACATGGCACATTATCAGCAGATCTATCGCAGCCGTATCCTCACCCTGCCGCATATCGCCGAGATTGAGGCGCTGATGCACGTGGCGCGGATTAAGACGCAAGAGGGGCTTCCGTTGTGATTGAGCTTGATGAGATTGACCGCGCCTTGCTGCGCGCATTGGCACGGGATGCGACGCAAAGTGCGAGCGCCTTGGGGCGGCGGTTTGGTCTGTCGCAGCCTGCAACGTGGCGGCGCATCAGGCGGTTGGAGGAGGGCGGCGCGATTTCGGGGAGACGGTTGCGGCTGAATGCCGAGGCTTTGGGCTTTGGCGTAACTGTTTTTCTGGGCATCAAACTGGCCACGCGGGGCCGGGTGAGTTTGGAGGCTTTCGAGCGGGCGGTGAGTGCTATTCCCGAGGTGCAGACTGTTGAGCACGTCTTGGGGCTTTTCGACTACCGGCTGCGGGTCGTGGCGCGGGATTTGCCCGATTTCGAACGTGTGCTGAGGCGGCGGATCATGACCCTGCCCGGCGCGGGAGAGGTGGAGGCCAATGTGCTCTTGAGCGAAGAACGTTTGCCGGGGCCGCTTTAGCCGTCAATTGCCTTTTGCGGCGGCGGGCCATATGCCTTTGATCGAAAGATGGAGGAAGAACGATGGCATTGCTCGACACGGTAGACCCCACGGGGCTCGATGAATTCAGCGTGGTTTTCACCGACCGTTCGCTCAACCACATGTCAGCAGAGTTTCAGCAGGTCATGCGCGACCTCTCGGACTGGCTGGGCGAAGTGTACAACGCCGATGCCGTGGCGCTGGTGCCCGGCGGCGGCACCTATGCGATGGAGGCCGTGGCCCGGCAGTTCGCGCGGGGCCAAGACGTGCTGGTGGTGCGCAACGGGTGGTTTTCCTACCGTTGGAGCCAGATCATCGAGAGCGCCGATCTGACCAACAGCGCCGAGGTGATGAAGGCACGGATGCAGGGCAACGCCAGCCCCGCGCCCTTTGCGCCCGCACCGATCAACGAGGTCACCGCCGCGATCCGCGAAGGCAAGCCGCAGGTGGTGTTCGCACCGCATGTGGAGACGAGCTCAGGCATGATCCTGCCCGATGACTACATCAAAGAAATGGCCGCAGCGGCGCATGAGGTGGGCGCGTTGATGGTGCTTGATTGCATCGCGTCGGGCTGTGTCTGGGTTGATATGAAGGCGCTTGGCGTCGATGTGCTGATCTCAGCGCCGCAAAAGGGGTGGAGTGCTTCGCCTTCGGCCGGGTTGGTGATGATGTCAGCTCGGGCCGAGGCGCGGCTTAGTGAGACCACATCGGATAGTTTCGCCATCGACCTGCGCAAGTGGCGTGACATGATGAAAGCCTATGAAGCGGGCGGCCATGCCTATCACGCGACCATGCCGACGGATGCGCTGCGTGCTTTCCGCGATACGGTGAAAGAGACCCGCGATTATGGGTTTAACCGGTTGAAAGAGGCGCAGTGGCGTTTGGGCGAAGCGGTGCGTCAGGCGCTGGCCGCGCGCGGGGTGACTTCGGTTGCTGCCGACGGGTTCGCCGCGCCGGGTGTGGTGGTCGGCTATACCACTGATCCCGATGTCCAAAACGGCAAGGCCTTTGCCGCCAAGGGCATGCAGATCGCTGCCGGGGTACCTTTGCAGGTTGGCGAGCCGGATGATTTCCGCACCTTCCGTCTGGGGCTGTTCGGTCTGGATAAGCTCTATGATGTGGACGCGACCGTGGCGCGGCTGACGGCGGTGCTCGACGAAGTTTTGTAAGATCAACTGCGCCGCGGGTTAGCGGCGCAGACCCAGCCCCATTTGCATCAGCATCTTGCGCACTTGGGGCAGGGCGTAGAGCGCATTCAGCCCCGCCGCACGCGCGTCGCGGGCCAGTGGGCTGCTGGCTTGGCTTGCCCGGTTCAGCAGATCGATCCCCCGCACTCTGAGCGTGATGTCAGCATGGCGGGCCTTGTGGTAGGCCTCCAGCATTTTCGCATCCCCCAGCGTTTCCGGCGCGGCGCGGGCAAGGTCCAGCAGGGTCGCTAGATCAGTGAGAGACATGTTCAACCCCTGCGCGCCGATGGGGGGCAGCACATGCGCAGCCTCAGCCACCAGCGCCAACCGCTCGCCAGAGAGGCGTTTGGCTTCTTGGCTGATGATCGGCCAGAGCGCGCGGGGGCTGGCGAGGGTGAGCGGTCCGAAGAGATTGGCCGAGCGTGCCGTCGCCTCCGCCTCAAAGGCGGCCGGGTCAAGCGTTGCACGGGCCTGGGTCGCGGGGCCGTTGTCCATCCAGACCACGGCGGAACAAGGCATGCCGTCGCGGTCGGGCAGGGGGACAAGTGTGAAGGGGCCGCCGGAGCGGTGCACTTCGGTTGAGACATTCTCATGCGGGATCGGGTGGGTGACGCAGAAGGCCAGCGCTTTTTGCCCGTAGCGGCGGGTGGTAACTTCGATCCCGGCGGCCTCGCGCATCGGGCTGTCGCGCCCATCGGCGGCGATCACCAGTCGCGTTCTGATCCGGCTGCCGTCGCTCAGGCCCACGCGGGCCTCGCTTTGCCGGGTAAAGAGCGTGGTGGTGCCGGTGCCGGGGCGAAAATCGACGTTGGGAAGCTCATTGAGGCGGGTGAGAATCTCACGACGCAGCAACCAATTTGGGAAGTTCCAGCCGAAGGGGGCATCGGAAATATCGGCGGCATCGAACTCGCGGGTGACGCGGGGGCTCGGGTCCTCGCCACCCGCATCCACGATCCGCATGATCTGCAAGGGAGCGGCATGCGGGGCGAGGCGGTCCCACAGGCCGGCGTCTTCCAGCAGCAAGCGGGCCGGTTGCAGCAGGGCGGTGGAGCGCATATCGGCCCCTTGGGCGGCGCCATCTGTGACGGGCGGCGTTGGGTCGACGCAGATCACATCAAAGCCTGCCGCGCCGAAGGCCGCCGCGGCGGTAAGCCCGGCGATGCCGCCGCCGGAAATCAGGATATCGCAATCGAAAGTCATCAGCCCGCCACCCGTGTCAGGAAATCGCAAAGGTCTTGCGTATGGTAGTGGATGTGATCGCCTTCGCCACGTTCGGGGGCCACATGCACCGTGCGCATCCCCAACGCGTGGGGGGCGGCAAGGTTGCGCGGATCATCCTCAAACATAGCGGCTGCGGCGGTTTGAAACCCGTCGATGGCAAAGACTTTGTCAAAGGCCGCGCGTTCGGGTTTGGGCAGGAAATCGGCGTGTTCGACGCCGTAGACCGCGTCGAAAAGCCCCGTGAGCCCGCGCGCCTCCAGCACCCGCTCGGCGTAAGGAGCGCAGCCGTTGGTGTAGACGATGCGCCGCCCCGGCAGAACGCGGATCGCTTGGGCCAGCAGCGGATCAGGGGTCAGCCGGTCCATCGGGATGTCATGCACATCGGTAAGATAGGGGCCGGGATCGACGCCATGTTCGCGCATCAGGCCCGCGAGCGTGGTGCCATAGGTCTGCCAATAGTGCTGGCGCAGGTGGTTGGCCTCGGCCCGGTCGACCTTGATGGCATTCATCACCCAATCGACCATGCGCGCTTCGATCAGATCGAAAAGCCGCGCTTCAGGCGGGTAGAGCGTCTGATCAAGGTCGAAAACCCAGGTGGTGACATGAGAGAAAGCATCGCGCGGCATGGCGCAGAGGTAGGCCGAGACGGGCAGCCGCGCAAGCCCTCCCGGGTTGCGCATATGGTCGCGGTGGGTAAGGTGGCGCAACTTTCAAGGACTGATATGCATGCCCGACGCCAAAACTGGCCCGACCGACGCCTATTCGATGATACTTGAGGCCATCGACATCGGCACCTATCGCCCCGGCGACCGGTTGGTCGAGAGCGAGCTGGCCGAGCGCTTCGGCGTCTCGCGCACACCGATCCGTGAGGCCTTACAACGACTTGAGACGCAATCTTTGTTGGTGCGCGATGGGCGCAGCCTGATCGTTGCCTCGCTGGATCACAACCAGATGGCCGAGCTTTACGTGGTCCGGGGTGAGTTGGAGGGGCTGGCCGCGCGTTTGGCCGCGCGCCATGCCACTACCGAAGAAGTACGCGTGCTGCGCGAGATGGTGGATGCCGACAATGCCTTGGCGGGCAATCCAAATGCGCTGGCGCGGGCCAATAAGCGGTTTCATAAGCAGATCCATCTGGCCTCACATAATCGCTATTTAGTTCAGCAGCTTGACCTTGTGCATCGCTCGATGGCGCTGATGGCGACATCTTCGCTGGCGGTGGAGGGGCGCGGCGAGATTGCTCAGGCGGAACATGACCGGATCGTGCAAATGATCGAAGCGCGTGACGAGGACGGTGCCGACGAGGCGCTGCGCACCCATATCTCTGTCGCGTTTATGACCCGGCTGAAGCAGGAAGCGGCCCGGCGCGAGGAAGAGTTTTAGGCGGCGTTCTCGCGCGCATCGTTGTGAGGCAGGGTTTGTCCATGGGCGGTTTTGTCCCAGAAATGTGGCCTGCGGTAGAGCTCATACAGCGCTTTAGCGGCAGCGATGGCCCCTATCGAAAAATAAAGCGGCAGCGTGATTACCCATGGCAGCAGGTGCCGATGCCCGCGTTTTGACACAGCAAGACAAGAAGCACAGAGGTTCAACAGTTCCGACAGAATGAAGAGCGTAAAAATCGCCGTCATTAGTGGCGGCCCCAGCCAATCTGTGACGGGGTGATACAGCCCAAAGAAACTAAGCCAGAGCGACCAGAGCAACGGGGCGAGAGCGAATTGCGAAAATGTGGCAAGGAATATTGCCTGAACGCCTAGAAATCGCAACAAACCTAAGTCTTTTAGCAGCGCCCGCGGTCTGCGCATGTGGACACACCACGTGATGAGATATCCCTTAAGCCAACGTGACCGTTGTCGTACCCATAGCCACGGACGGCAGTTGGCTTCCTCGTAGGTGGTGGTGGGTAAAAGTTCGGTCACATAGCCATGGCGCGCCAGCCGTAGGCCCAGATCGGCATCTTCAGTCACGTTATGCGCATCCCACGCGCCGAGTTTCTGGAGGATATCGCGGCGAAAAAACAGAGTCGTTCCGCCCAGTGGCACGACCAGCCCCAGCCGAGCGATACCGGGAAGGATCACCCGCCACCACGTGGCATATTCGATGGCAAAGCAACGGGCCATCCAATTGCTGCGGCTGTTATAGAAATCCAGAACTCCCTGCAAACATGCGACGTTTTCAGGTGCACTCTGAAAGCGGGTGACAATTTGTTCGATCTGGTCCGGCTCGGGCGCGTCCTCAGCATCCCATACGCCGATGATGCTGCCACGGCAAAAGTCCAACGCGTAATTCAAGGCGCGGGGCTTGGTTTTTAACGCACCTGCGTCGGGCACTTCGATCACGTTGATCCAGCCGGGCAGGTGGGTGCGCGCGACCGTGCCGCGGGTGATATGATCGCTTTCTTCAAGCACCAGAACCACCTCTAACAGCGATTTTGGATAGGTCAGATGCGAAAGCCGTGCGATCAACTCCTGCGCGATCTCTTTTTCGTGCAGCAGGGGCACAAGTACGGAGACGCGGGGCAGGCGAAATCCAGTTAGGTCTTCGGGCTTTGAAGGGATTGGCGGTGAGCGCGCAAGAGCCAGTGATGCCCAAAGCGCGGCCCCCTTTAGGCCGCTGGTCATCAACAGTGTAAGGGTCGCCCAGATCAACATTAAGGACCAAACTGCCGAGGGGAAGAGAACCAGCAGTGCAACGATGGCCACCCATAGACCAAGCGTTAAAGACTGTCGCTTTTCCTGTCGCGCACCCCAGTTCCGGCAGCTTTCGGCTGCGGGCACTCGGGTCGCGGCCTGATGCGCAAGCTCTGTGGCGTAGAGACGGCCAATCTGGGTCAGCACTTGTTGCGGGTCGGCAATGACCAGTATCAAGGCTTCCCCTTTTTCACCCAAGGCCGTGCACAACTGCGCAAAATCGCCGGGTCGTCCGGTGGCCACCAAAAGCCGGTCGCCCAGTTCCAGCCAAGGAACCGCGCCGAATTGTAAGCAAAGGGCGACGGGGATTTGCCGAGACAGACGCGGGTCGGACGGGCTGCGGGTTAGATCGACAGGCTGTGCACCATATTGCCGGGCCAGAGCTTTTACGACGTCATCGGGCGACACTAGCCCTTCGGCTGCAAGAATCTCACCCAAAGGGGCGTCAATGCGGCGTTGCAGGGCCAGGCCATGGAGCAGATCATCTGGTCCAATGATCCCTGCTGCAACCAAATGCTGGCCCAACCGCATTCGGCGGGCGGGGGCGGTGGCAATGCGTGGTGCCGAAAGTTTCAGGCGAAGGTTGCTCATCCCGGGCCTCGCTAAGGTTCCGGAGTGAGACTGGCAGGCCACCGTTAATCGAGAGTTAACAGTCGCCTATGCAATCAATGCATGTAGTGAATTTTAAGCACTTCGCGCGGCCATGGCCTCGCTAAAACGCTCAAACAGGTAGTAGCTGTCTTGCGGGCCAGGGCTGGCTTCGGGGTGGTGTTGAACTGACCAGACGGGGCGGCCATCGACGCAGATACCGCAGTTCGATCCATCAAACAGCGACACATGCGTTTCGCGTACGCCTTCGGGCAGGGACTGGCCGTCGACCGCGAAACCGTGGTTCATTGAGGTAATCTCGACCTTGCCAGTATCGCGGTCTTTGACCGGGTGGTTGGCACCGTGGTGGCCGTGGCTCATCTTGACGGTCTTGGCGCCAAGCGCCAGTGCCAGCATCTGATGGCCAAGACAGATTCCGAAGACCGGCAAGTCGGTTTTGTTTAGGACATCCTTGATCATCGGCACCGCATAGACACCGGTGGCAGCCGGATCGCCGGGGCCATTGGTCAAAAAGACACCATCCGGCTCATGCGCCATGATATCGTCATAGGTGGCACTGGCGGGCAGCACGGTCACGTCACAGCCAGCAGAAGCAAGACAGCGCAGAATGTTGCGTTTGGCGCCGTAGTCCACGGCGACCACCTTGTGCTTGGCCTCGGTCTGCGGTGCGTAGCCATCAGGCCATGCCCACCGCATCTCGTTCCAACGGTATGTTTGGGCGCAGGTGACGTCTTTGGCCAGATCCATCCCTTCAAGGCCGGCAAATTCGCGGGCCGCGGCGACCAGCGCTTCGATGTCAAAGTTGCCGTCGGGGTCATGCGCTAGGGCTGCGTGCGGCGCGCCTTGTTGGCGGATCGCGCGGGTCAGGCGGCGGGTGTCGATGCCACCGATGGCGATACGGCCACGCGCGGCCAGCCAGTCCGACAGCGGCTGTACATTGCGCCAGCTGCTTGGGGTGGTTGGCATCCATTTGACGACCATACCTGCAGCGACCGGATCGCCGGTCTCGTCATCTTCGGGGTTGGTGCCGACATTGCCGATATGCGGGAAGGTAAAGGTCACGATCTGGCCCGCATAGGAGGGGTCGGTCATGATTTCTTGGTAACCGGTCATCGCGGTGTTGAAGCACAACTCCGCCACGGTTTGGCCTGTGGCGCCAAACCCCAAACCGTAGAAAATCGATCCATCCGCGAGGGCAAGGCAGGCGGTTGGGCGGGGGCGAGCAGGCGCGGACATGGGGCAGTCTCCGGGCAGAAGGGGGGCGGGTAAACGGGTGGCAACCTAATCCCGCGCGTACGCGGGGTCAATAGGCAGAGGGAAATGAGATATCCTTTTACATCAGCGGCTTACCCATCGTCGCCCCCCATTGCTCCGCGCGAAGAGAGCAGGTAAGCTGCGCCCCTTGGATTAAGCGAAACACAGGAAACCACCATGTCATTGCGGATGCGCATCTCAGATGCTTTGAAACAGGCTATGAAAGACAAGGCGGCGGACCGGCTTTCGACGCTGCGGCTGATCAATGCAGCGATCAAGGATAAGGACATTGCCGCCCGGGCAACCGGTAAGGACGACGGCGTGTCCGATGCCGAAGTGCTGGGCATCTTAAGCAAGATGGCCAAACAACGCCAAGAATCGGCGCGCGCCTATGAAGAGGGTGGGCGGCTCGACCTTGCTGAGCGTGAGCGCGAAGAAGTCGAGGTGATCGAAGAATTCCTGCCACGGCAACTGACTGTGCCAGAGACCGCCGCTGCTGTGGATGACGCCATCAAAGAGATTGGCGCAACCTCGATCCGCGATATGGGCAAGGTCATGGGGCTGCTGAAGGAACGCTACACCGGCCAAATGGATTTCGGCGCTGTTGGGCCCGTCATTAAAGACCGCTTGAGCTAAGCGACTTACTTTGCTGTCAGAATGAGGGGCTGGGCCAGTGGGCCCGGCCCCTTTTTCAGGTTTGCAGGTGGCGCGATAGGTCTTCGAACAGCGCAATACGTTCTTCCTCGCTCAGGAATGCGCCGATCTCTACCTCGCGGCCTCCGCCGCGTAGGGTGACGTAGTGCGGCACCGGGCCGTCGCCGTCGTATTTCTTCACGCGGGTCCAATATCGGTTGCAGGTCCAGTCCTTCACCGCGCCTTTGGCAGTGGTATGGACCAGCCGTACCGTCGAGGCGTCGAGGGTTAACGTCTCTTCGATCTGGCGGGCACGGTGATTGTGCCGCAAGGCCCAATAGACCGCCCCCAAAGCCAGCACTACAAATGGCAGCAGCCCCCAAAGCAATGCGGTGCCGAGCATCGCAATCAGCGGAATCATCGCGAGTGTAAAGGTCGCCAACATAAAGGCAGCAAAGCCGCGCGCGGGCAGAGATTGATGCGGCCAAAGGCGCATCTTTTGCGGATCAGCGCGAGGTGGGGTTGTCCATTCGTAGGGCATGACGTCGCTCAGGCTCACTCAGCTGCCACGATAGCCAAGACGGAAGCGATGGCAATGCGGCGCGGCGACGCGGAGGGTTTGGCTCATCAGAGCTCGCAGGTGCCATAGGGGGGCGGGTTTGCCGTTCGGCAGAGCGGTCGCCGGGCGCGTCCAAACGCACCCGGCGCGAAATTACTCCAGTTCGACAAGTAGGTCCTTGGCGTCGATCTGGCCGCCTGCTTGCACATGTACGGCCTTCACTGTGGCATCCCGCTCGGCGTGCAGGCCGGTTTCCATCTTCATCGCCTCGATGGTCAACAGTAAGTCGCCCGCTTTGATCTTCTGCCCTTCCTTGACCCCAACTGAGGCCACAACACCGGGCATCGGCGCGCCGATGTGATTGGCGTTTCCAGCCTCGGCCTTGGGGCGCTGCACGGTGGCGTCTTTTACCAATCGGTTCGCCACGCGGATCACCCGCGGCTGGCCGTTAAGCTCGAAAAACACCTTCACTTCGCCATCTTCTCCGGCCTCAGATTCGGCCTGAAGACGGATCTCCAAGGTCTTGCCGGGATCAATCTCGGCAGAGATTTCCGCGCCCGGTTCCATCCCATAAAAGAAGGTATGCGTAGGCAGGGTGCGGACCGGGCCATAAATGCGGTGACGGCCCATGTAATCGAGGAAAACCTTGGGATACATGAGGTAGCCGCACAGGTCCTCGTCGTCGATCTTTATGCCGTCAAGCTGCTCTGACAGGTCTTTGCGTACAGCTTCAAAATCGACCGGATCCAAGTGTTTGCCGGGGCGCTCGGTATTGGGCGCTTCGCCCTTGAGCACCTTCTTGACGATCCCCGCCGGGAAACCGTTTGGCGGCTGTCCAAGGTTCCCGCGCATCATATCGATCACACTGTCGGGGAAGGAAACATCAACGTTCGGGTCCTCGACCTGCGCGCGGGTCAGCCCTTGGGACACCATCATCAAAGCCATGTCGCCAACGACCTTGGAGGAGGGCGTCACTTTGACGATATCGCCGAACATCTGGTTCACGTCCGCATAGGTGCGCGCAACCTCGGGCCAGCGGTCTTCCAGCCCCATGGAGGCGGCCTGTGCCTTCAGGTTGGTGAATTGGCCGCCGGGCATCTCATGCAAATAGACCTCAGACGAAGGTGCCTGCATCCCGGTCTCAAAGGCGGCGTAGTGGCCGCGCACTTCTTCCCAGTAATCAGAGATTTCGCGCACGGCCTTCATGTCGATCCCGGTGTCGCGATCGGTATGCTGGAGCGCCGAAACCACGGTGCCAAGGGTCGCCTGCGAGGTGTTGCCCGAGAGCGCGTCCATGGCGCAATCGACGGCGTCGACGCCCGCCTCAGATGCGGCAAGGATCGTGGCGGTGGCGCTGCCGGCGGTGTCATGGGTGTGGAAGTGGATCGGCAGGCCAACTTCGGATTTCAGAGCCTTGATCAAGGCGCGGGCTTGGGCAGGTTTCAGCAGTCCGGCCATATCCTTTAGCCCCAGCACATGCGCGCCTGCGGCTTTCAGGTCTTTGCCCATATTCACGTAATACTGAAGGTCGTATTTCGCACGATCAGGGTCAAAAATGTCACCGGTGTAGCAGATTGTACCTTCGCAAACCTTGCCTGCTTCGACCACCGCATCCATCGCCACGCGCATGTTTTCAACCCAGTTGAGACTGTCGAAAACGCGGAACACATCGACACCGGTATTGGCGGCTGTCGCCACAAACTTTTGCACCACATTGTCAGGGTAGTTGGTGTAGCCCACACCGTTAGAGGCGCGCAGCAGCATTTGCGTCATTACGTTGGGCAAGGCCGCGCGCAGATCGCGCAGGCGCTGCCAAGGGCATTCCTGCAAGAAACGGTAGGCCACATCAAAAGTCGCCCCGCCCCAGCATTCGACCGAGAAAAGTTGCGGCAGATTGGCGGCATAAGCCGGGGCCACCTTGATCATATCAATGCTGCGCATGCGCGTGGCTAGCAGGGATTGATGTGCATCACGCATGGTGGTGTCGGTGATAAGAAGCTGGCGTTGTTGCCCCATCCAATCGGCCACGGCCTGAGGGCCCTTTTGTTCCAATAGGTTACGTGTGCCCATCTGCGGCTCGCCGCGCAGTACGGGCGGCTTGGGATCGCGGACATGGGCGGCGGGCAGGGCGTGGCCCTTGGTCTCCGGATGGCCGTTAACGGTGATATCGGCGATGTAGGTCAGCACCTTGGTGGCGCGGTCGCGCCGCTGCTTGAAGTTGAAAAGCTCGGGCGTCTCGTCGATGAATTTGGTGGTGTATTCATTGTTGAGAAACGTCGGGTGTTTCAGCAGGTTTTCCACAAAGGCGATGTTGGTCGACACCCCGCGCACGCGGAATTCGCGTAAGGCTCTATCCATCCGGGCGATGGCCATTTCGGGCGTTGGGGCTTTGGCCGTGACCTTGGTCAGCAGGCTGTCGTAGTAGCGCGTGATGACGCCGCCCGCGTAGGCCGTGCCACCATCAAGACGAATGCCCATGCCGGTGGCCGAACGGTAGGCAGTGATGCGGCCATAGTCGGGGATAAAGTTATTCTGCGGGTCTTCGGTGGTCACGCGGGTTTGAAGGGCGTGACCGGTGAGGGTGATGTCCTCCTGCCGTGTCTTACCGGTGGCATCGGCCAGCGATTTGCCCTCGGCGATAAGGATCTGCGCCCGCACGATGTCGATGCCCGTGACCTCTTCGGTGACGGTATGTTCGACCTGCACGCGGGGGTTTACTTCGATGAAATAGAACTGGCCGTCGTCCATATCCATCAGGAATTCGACGGTGCCCGCGCATTCATAGTTTACATGGGCGCAAATTTTGCGGCCCAACTCGCAGATTTCGGCACGTTGTTCTTCGGTGAGGTAGGGGGCCGGGGCACGCTCAACCACCTTTTGGTTGCGGCGCTGGACAGAGCAGTCGCGCTCATAAAGGTGGTAAATGTCACCCTGTTTGTCGCCCAAGATTTGCACTTCGACGTGGCGGGCGCGGAGGATCATTTTCTCCAGATACCCTTCGCCATTGCCGAAAGCAGCTTCGGCTTCGCGGCGGCCTTCGCGGACTTTTTCGGCCAGTTCCTTTTCGGACATAATCGGGCGCATGCCACGGCCGCCACCGCCCCATGACGCCTTGAGCATCAGGGGATAGCCAACCTCAGCCGCCTCCGCGCGGATCGCATCCATGTCGTCGCCCAGCACTTCGGTGGCGGGAATGACCGGCACGCCCGCGTCCATCGCCACGCGGCGGGCCGAGGCTTTGTCGCCCAGAGCGCGCATGGTTTCAGCGCGGGGTCCGATAAAAGTGATGCCATTGTTCACGCAAGCGTCGACAAATTCAGGATTTTCCGACAGCAGGCCGTAGCCGGGATGGATCGCATCAGCGCCCGCAGCCTTGGCGACCCGGATCATCTCGTCGATGCTGAGGTAGGCCGCGACGGGGCCCAGTCCTTCGCCAATGCGGTAGGCTTCGTCAGCTTTAAACCGGTGCAGGCCTAGCTTGTCTTCTTCGGCGTAAACCGCGACCGTTTTCTTGCCCATCTCATTGGCGGCGCGCATGATGCGGATCGCAATCTCTCCGCGGTTGGCGATCAGGATCTTTTTGAAATCGGTCACTCGTTGGTCTCCCCTGCTGGATTTAACGGCAGCTTAGGGATGCTGCGGTGCAGCGCAAGGGGGCTGTGGCAGTCTTTGTCACATTTCTGCAAGGATTGTCGTTAAAGGGGCGACAGATCAAAGGGGGTGGGTAACTCGCGTAGGTTGTGCGCGCCCAACTGGCCCATATTCGCGGTGAGGTCGCGGGCGAGCAGATCAATAAGGTGTTCCACTCCACGCGGCCCAAGTGCTGCGAGCGCGATATGAAAGGCCCGGCCCAGCATGACAAAATCCGCGCCAAGCGCAAAGGCACGCAGAATATCAAGGCCCGTTTCTACGCCGCTGTCGAAAATCACGGGCAGTTTTGTGGCGGCGCGGATCGCGGGCAGAGCTTCGGCACTGGCAGGCGCGGCGTCGAACTGTCGGCCCGCATGATTAGAAACCCAGATTGCATCTGCTCCGGCTTGTTCTAATGCAGTCGCATCTTCGGGACGCAGAACGCCTTTGATCACCAATGGCCCGTCCCAATGGTCTCGCAGCCAATGTAGATAATCCCAATCCGGCGCGGTGCGCAGCAGATAGCCTACATGGGCCGTCGGCGGTAAGTTTGCGGTGGCCGTGCCTTCGGTGTATTTATCGAGCATTTTCATATGCGGCAGGCCACGGCGTGCCATGCCCATCGCCCATGCGGGCCGCATCGCAACCTGTGCCATCAAGCGTGGTGTAAGTTTAGGTGGGCTGGTCAAGCCGGAGCGAGTTTGCCGCTCGCGGCGCGACGCGACCGGAACATCGACTGTAAGAACAAGCGTGGTGAAACCCGCGGCCTTGGCACGGGCCAGCATATCTGTGCGGATCTCAGGGTCGCGCGGAGGGTAAAGTTGGAACCAGCCGTGTGTGCCTAAATGTGGTGCTACGTCTTCGGGGCTGGCGGCAGCGACAGTTGAAAGACCGAAGGGAATGCCAGCGCGATCCGCGGCGCGGGCAAGGTGTACTTCGGCATCCGGCCAAATCAGGCCGGACATACCCAAGGGAGACATGCCGAAGGGCAGGGGCATTTTTTGCCCCATAAGCTCAACGCCTAGATCGGGGCTGAATTCACCATGCAATACCGAGGGCATAAGGCCAACACGATCCAGAGCCGCACGGTTGCGGTGTTTGGTCGCCTCGGTCCCTGTTGCGGAATCAAGGTACTCCCACACAAACTTAGGTAGGCGCGACTGCGCGCGGCTGCGGAGGTCTGAGAGGGCGGGATAGGTTGCATGTAAGTCCATGGCCGCATTTGCGCCAAAGGACTGCAGATTGTCCAGATAGTGAAAACGCAATCAGATTTGTGGTGATTTTGTTTGCGCAGTGGCCCGCCTGCGGAGCCGATCCCGGAATGATAACCTCAGGCCTATATTGCACAGTTCATCTACGCCAAGGTCACTGGCGCTGAGCCGACCGAACAAGCGGAGGGGTGTCGTTTTGCTTGTCGCCCGGCGCGGTCGGCAGGTTGTCCGCCATGTCCACCAACGCTGCGATAGCAGCTTCGATTTCATCACCCTCATGCGCATCTGCACTGTCTAAGTCGATCAAATGCACTGTCGGACTGGCCTCTGCCTCCAAACGCTCCTGCGCGATCGAGCGAAGCTCTTGCATGGTGCTGTCAATCGCGCGGCAAAGACCTGCAAGCATCCCCGCAGAACCTGTAAGTTTTGAAGGATCAATCAGCCCTTTTTCCGCGGCGTCCAGCACAGTCGAAATCTGTTCAAGCTTGAACGACGAAGTCGCTGCAAAATAGCGAACATCTTCGAATGCTAGGGTGTCACGATTATCGCGTTGCACCCGTTCCACGACAATTGCGCTGCCCACCACCCGATCAAGGCCACGATGCGATTGCACATGATGCAGCGTGGTGTCCCAGATAAGCGGGCCGCGCGGCATATGCAGCATTTCGCGAAACCGGATCTGGCCTGCGTTTGAGACACAGCGCGCATAGCGTTCATTGACGGCTTCGGCCTCATCTTCGTTCATGAAGGCATGAAGGGGGCGGTTTATCACCTCCTCCATAACCATGCCGCTATGGGCCTCATGGGCGGTATTAAGCGCGAGAAGTTCGAAATGCCCACTATCATTGTTCAATTCCGCAATGAACATTGGCAGTTTGAACCGATCAATCTCTCGGCGTAGTACCGAAGTATCATCATTCCTGAACATGAGCGGTTCCTCTCGTTTGTCGTTGTTCTGCCACATTGGGGCCAAAGCATTAGCAACGGGTAAAGATTTGCAGCACTCTTCAAATTCGCCAGTCTTTGCGTACGACAGTGTTATTTCACGGCGGGAATTAACCGGTCGTAAATCCTTTGCGAGAACATTTGCGGAACGTCTCTTTATCTCGTATCGCGGACGCGCTAGATTACGTTCATGAGTGATTTTGACGAAATGGATGCCTTTGAAGGCGCATCATTGTCCGCCCGCGCCATGGCCGCGCGCCCGCAGCCTTATCTGGAGGGGTTGAACCCCGCCCAGCGTGCCGCGGTTGAGACGATGGACGGACCAGTGCTGATGCTTGCGGGGGCAGGCACCGGCAAGACGCGGGCACTTACGGCGCGAATCGTGCATCTGCTTAACACCGGGCGGGCGCGGCCGAATGAGGTTTTGGCGGTCACTTTCACCAACAAAGCCGCGCGGGAGATGAAGAACCGTGTGGGTCAGATGTTGGGCCAGCAGGTGGAGGGGATGCCATGGCTCGGCACTTTCCATGCGATCTGCGTCAAACTGCTGCGGCGCCATGCGGAATTGGTGGGGCTTAAGAGTAATTTTACCATTCTAGACACAGATGATCAGTTGCGACTACTGAAACAATTGGTGGCGGCTGAGGGGATAGATGACAAACGCTGGCCGGCGCGGATGTTGGCAGGGCTTATCGATGGCTGGAAGAATAGGGCGCTGACGCCCGACAAGGTGCCAACGGCGGATGCCGGGGCTTATAACCACCGTGGACCCGAGATTTACGCGCAATATCAACGTCGTTTGATCGAATTAAACGCGACCGACTTTGGCGATTTGCTGCTGCATATGGTAACGATTTTCCAAAAGCACCCGGATGTTCTGGCGCAGTATCAGCGCTGGTTTAAGTACATTCTGGTGGACGAATATCAAGATACCAACGTCGCCCAATACCTGTGGCTGCGGCTTTTGGCGCAGGGGCATAAGAACATTTGCTGCGTTGGCGATGACGACCAGTCGATCTACGGTTGGCGCGGGGCCGAAGTGGGCAATATCCTGCGGTTCGAAACGGATTTCCCCGGTGCACATGTGGTCAAGTTGGAGCAAAATTACCGCTCGACCCCACATATTTTGGCGGCTGCCTCAGGCGTGATTGCCGGAAATGAAGGGCGCTTGGGTAAGACGCTATGGACCGAAGAGACTGAGGGCGAAAAGGTCCGCCTGATCGGCCATTGGGATGGCGAGGAAGAGGCGCGCTGGATCGGGGATGAGATCGAATCTGCACAGCGCGGCACGCGGGGCCTCGATCCATTCTCACTCGACGATATGGCGATACTGGTCCGGGCGAGCCATCAGATGCGGGCGTTTGAAGATCGTTTTTTAACCATTGGGCTGCCTTATAAGGTGATCGGCGGCCCGCGATTCTATGAGCGGTTGGAAATTCGCGATGCCATGGCCTATTTCCGCGTCGTCACCAGCCCTGACGATGATTTGGCGTTTGAGCGCATCGTAAACACACCGAAGCGGGGTCTTGGCGACAAGGCCCAGCAAAAAATTCAGCGCACCGCGCGCGATCATGGGGTGAACCTTGTCGAAGGGGCGCGGATCCTCTTGGCACATGACGGGATCGGCGGCAAAGGAGCGGCCCAGTTGCGGCTGCTGGTCGACGGAATCGACCGCTGGTCATCGATGTTGCATGGCCCTCGGATCGAGATCAGCGAAGATGAGAGCGTGCTTGATGATGGCTCGGTGCCGCTGCGGGTTGATTACGGCCCACCCGAAGTTTCTCATGTCGAGCTGGCCGAAATGATTCTCGACGAAAGCGGCTATACTGGCATGTGGCAAAACGACAAAACGCCCGAAGCGCCTGGACGGTTGGAGAATCTCAAGGAATTGGTCAAGGCATTAGAGGGGTTCGAGAATCTGCAGGGTTTCCTCGAACACGTCAGCTTAATCATGGACAACGAGCAGGAAGGCGATGGCGAGAAGGTATCGATCATGACCCTTCACGCCGCCAAAGGGCTTGAGTTTCCAATGGTGTTTTTGCCAGGCTGGGAAGATGGGCTTTTCCCCTCGCAGCGGTCGATGGACGAAAGCGGGATCAAGGGGCTCGAGGAGGAGCGGCGGCTTGCTTATGTGGGAATCACCCGGGCCGAGCAAATCTGCACAATCTCTTTTGCCGCGAACCGCCGTGTCTTTGGACAATGGCAAAATGCAATGCCGTCGCGGTTTATCGATGAGCTGCCAGAGGAGCATGTTGAGGTGTTAACCCCTCCAGGGCTTTACGGTGGGGGCTTTGGCGCTGCGATGCCGCAGTCTGATCTGCATGACCGCGCGGCCAATGCGAATGTCTATAACTCGCCCGGGTGGAAACGATTGCAATCGCGCAGTGGGGCGCGGGGCACCAGTCAGCCCCGAGAAAGCCGTAATGTCACCATCGACATGCAAGCAGTCGCCGCTTTTGAGATGGGTGAACGCGTTTTTCACGATAAATTCGGCTACGGCGAAGTAATCGGCATCGAAGGCGATAAAATGGAAGTCGCTTTTGAGAAGGCCGGGACCAAGAAGGTCGTCTCGCGGTTTTTGACCGGCGGGCAAGACGTCCCATTTTAATGCCTTATGCGTTCCGCGTTTGTGCGGAGCGCGCTTTTCATCAATCTGAATATAGATAGCAGACGCTTATACGTGTTTAGCTGCTTAAACGCGGACCCAGACAAACAAAAACGACGGCACCTTGGGAGGAAGGTGCCGTTTCTATGTTGGCCCGAAGCGTCGAGGGAGGGTCGGCTTCGGGTCTCCTTGCGGGGTCCGCCTCATCAGGGAGGAGGAAAGTGACGCGCACCCCGGCTTTCAGACGACAGAACAGGGAGGGGTTCTGACGTCCGATCTCAATATCGGCTTAGCCGCGGGAAGATTCCCATGCGACGCGGCGCAGTTCGGAACGGCTCAGACCAAGGTCAGCCAGTTCGCGGTTGCTCAACGCGCTCAGACCGTCAAAAGTTTCACGGTACAGACGGTGCTGTTTGTAGCGGGTGGCAAGTGCTTCGAGTGTTGCGCCAACGCGGGCGAAGACGGAAGTTGTGTTTGCGGTAGTTGTGTTCATGTAAGCCATTTCGGCGCCTCTTTTTTCATCTGTGGATTATCTCGTTGCCTGCTATTTACGCTCTTTCTGCATTTGCACAACGGGCATAAAGGCAATGCCGCTATGCAGAAATCGCATAGGTGAAAAAACCTGTAAGAGGTTGATTAAAAAGAGATTTAGTCGCGCGACAAAGTAGCGCGCTGTCATAAAACTGTCATTTTGGGGTGGGGAGGGAAAAGTGCGGCGACATCTGGGAGGAGGTAGATGTCGCCGCCAATTACAGACACATCCGGGAGGAGGATGGATACGTCTGGTCTTTCCGAACTCAGATACATCCGGGAGGAGGATGGATGCTCTGGGCCTTGTCAAAATCAGACACATTCGGGAGGAGGATGAATGTGTCTGGTCTTTCCGAAGGCTGGGCGTTTCGCCCTGCCTATGAACTTAAGTTAGCGCTAATTGCTGCAAGTGCACAATGTTTGTTTTTGCAATGCTGCCATGCAGCAAAAACATGGGATCCCTGCGCAATCCTTAGGCGTTCCGCCTGATCCTTGTGCGAAACGGGCCGTCCCCTTGCGCTTGGCGCAGAACCTGCCATTTCAGGAGGCCTAATAGAGGAGAATTTGCGCATGTCTGTGACCAAAGCAGAAGTCGAAGCGGCGCTGGAGCGGGTGCAGCTGCCCGACGGAAAAAGCCTGTTGTCCCATGATCTGGTTCGCGCATTGGTGATTGACGGCGAAAAGGTGCGATTCGTGATTGAGGCACCCAACGCTGATGTGGCTCGCCAGATGGCACCGCTGCGAGACGCAGCTGAGCAGGTGGTCCGCGATTTGCCGGGAGTTGGCGATGTCTCCGTGGCCCTTACCGCCCATGGCCCTGCGCCCAAGGCGCCCAGTCTTAAAGTTGGCGGCCACCCAAAGCCACAAGAGGGGCCGATGAAGCCCAGTGGTGTAAAACGCATCCTGGCAATCGGCTCAGGCAAGGGTGGGGTGGGTAAATCCACGGTCAGCTCTAACCTCGCCGTGGCGCTGGCGCGCGCGGGTCGCAAGGTGGGGCTGTTGGACGCTGATATCTATGGTCCCAGCCAGCCGCGCATGATGGGGATCAACAAACGCCCCGCCAGCCCGGACGGAAAAACGATCATCCCCCTTCAAGCGCATGGCGTCACGATGATGTCGATTGGCTTTATGTTAGAAGAGGGCAAGGCCGTGGTCTGGCGTGGCCCAATGCTGATGGGCGCGTTGCAGCAGATGCTGGGGCAGGTAGAGTGGGGCGAGCTTGATGTGCTGCTTGTTGATCTGCCGCCGGGCACGGGAGATGTGCAGTTGACGCTTTGCACCAAATCCGAATTGTCCGGCGCTATTGTCGTCAGCACGCCGCAAGATGTGGCGCTGATCGATGCACGCAAGGCGCTGGATATGTTCGCCACCCTAAAAACCCCCATACTGGGTCTGATCGAGAATATGTCGATGTTCGTCTGCCCTGATTGCGGATCGCAGCATGAGATATTTGGCCATGGCGGCGTTGCGGCAGAGGCCGACAAGATGGGTGTGCCGCTGCTGGGCAGCCTGCCGATTGATCTGGAGACCCGTCTTGCGGGCGACAATGGCACACCGGTTGCCGCAGGCGAGGGGGCCATGGCCGACGCTTATGCCCGCATCGCGCGCGGGTTGATCGACGGCGGCATGGCTTGAATAGAGGGGCGCGGGCGGCTTAACCCAGCTCGCGCCCTTCGATCAGATGACCATAGAGCGTCGTTAGCATCGAGACGAAGACAAGCCCCTCTATAAGATAGAGTGCTGAATCGAGCATCAGGCGCAGGCCTGGGTCGACAGATGGCAATATGCCCGCGATGACGCCCAATAGCGTATTCACCACAGCCAGCAACACCGCCAGCGCCCATAGCGTACCCGCGAGCGGTTCCGTCGCGCGCCAACTGTCGCGGACAGCCATGACATGACCCATGGCCGCTGCGGGCAGCACAAGGCTAAGCCGCAGCGCCACCCACAAGAATGCCACCCCCGCGGCCAACCCGATCAGCAGCAATGCTGCAGGGCTCGATCCGGTAAGCCCGCCCAGCAGCAGCATCGCCAGACCAATCGGGACCGCGGCAAGCAGTTGTACAAACCCCAATACGAGCGCGCGCCAGACATAGGCCCAGAACAGCCGCGCACCCGGGCGCACCTCAGCCCCGGTGCGATCACGGTCAAGCAGCACGTGGCGGTGCCAGAGCACGGCCATCAGCGCGTAGCCAAGGATGCCAGCAAGACCGCAGGCGATCAGGATCAGCAATTGATCTGTGGGCGGCGGGGCAGCGTTCTCTAGAGCTTGGTTCATCGCGCCAAGCGCATCTTTGGCCAGCACGCCTGCCACGGCCGCTGCACCCATTACCCAAAGCAGCGCTGGCAGGATCACACGCAGCGTCGTCGCGGGCGCGTGGAAAAGCATGTTCAGTGCGTGCGTAAATAGAGCTGTGGATTGGATCATGATGCACTCCCTCGTTTCGGGGCACTACATGGCGTGGGTGCGGTGAAAGGACAAGATGCGGCTGGGCTGTCCGGGGCGATTGGCTGGGAAAGCATGGGCAAGCGGGAGGTCGTAGGAAAAGTCGCGGGAAAACATGGGAAGTCTGGGAAATGATGGGTCTGTCATGGCCCGCTGGACGCCTTCGCCGATTCGGAGCCACGGGAATGGCGCGTATTTTGGCGGGTTGCGTTGCAATGGTTCGGCCGTCATGCGTTAATCTGCAGAACAGGCAACGAACATGCCCTGTGGATAACTATGTGTGCAAATTTTAGTGGGAATACGTGGGACGATATGCAGGTTCCAAGATCGAATCAATATATTGTGTTTTATCGGTGAAATATCCCTAATTGAGCCAATTTCCGCTCAAGAAGTTATACCAGATGTTGTTCCCACAGCCTGTGCAAAACAAAATATTGCGCTGAGATTCAAAAAAAATGTAGACGCCCATCAATTCCCATGGCATCCCTAGTTCATCGGATGAGAACGGGACACGGGGCAGCAAACGACCCCAAAAATAAAACAAAACCTAGCAGGTTTCATACAGGCACCTCGCTTTCATCAGACCAAAGAGATCCGGCGCGTGAGCGAGCAGACATCCCCCCAGGTGGCGCGCGCAGTCGGACTTCCCCGCCAAGCTGCGGGACGTGGGCGGCGGGTTGATCAGTGGCAGCAGATCAACCCGCCGTTTCCATTTCCAGAGCAGCATTTTCGGGGCGAGCAACGAATTAAGCGCAAACGCGCAAGAGGCAGGGACAACACGTGAGCCGCAGGTTCAGAGGCGAGAGCCAACACAAGGTCGATACGAAGGGGCGGGTGTCTATCCCAGCCTCTTTTCGGCGTGTGTTGGAGGCTGGCGATCCGAACTGGAAGAGCGGTGACAACCCTGAGTTGGTCATCGTCTATGGCGATCAGCGCCGCAACTACCTTGAATGCTATACAATGGAAGCCATTGACGAGGTCGACGCCAAGATCGACCGCATGCCGCGTGGCTCCATGCAGCGTAAGGCGCTTCAGCGTCTGTTCCACGGCCAGTCTTTCCCGACCACGGTAGATGAGACAGGCCGCTTGGTGCTGCCCGCCAAGCTGCGCAACAAGATCGAACTCAACGGCGAGGCGTTCTTCATCGCCGCCGGTGACACCTTCCAAATTTGGAAGCCCGAAACCTACGAGACTGAGGAAGAATCGTGGCAGCAGGAACTGCCGGATGATGTTGATCCGCTCTCGTTCCTGGATGGCGATATGGAGGTCTGACGGAATGGCTGCTGCTTCTGCCCCTTCCGCCCCCCACACCCCTGTTCTGCTGCGCCCCATTCTGACTGCTGTGGCGCCTGTCGAAGGCGTTTGGCTTGATGGTACCTTTGGTGCTGGCGGCTATACCCGTGGTTTTCTAGAGGCCGGGGCCGCGCGTGTGATTGCAGTGGACCGTGATCCGCTGGCTTTTGAAATGGCCGCCAAATGGGCCGGAGACTATGGCAACCGCATCACCATGCAGCAGGGTGTCTTCTCGCGCATGGATGAATATGCCCAAGACCTCGACGGCGTGGTGCTTGATCTCGGCGTTTCCTCAATGCAGCTCGATCAGGCCGAGCGTGGGTTTTCCTTTATGAAGGACGGCCCGCTCGACATGCGGATGAGCCAAGACGGCCCCTCGGCTGCCGATCTGGTCAATGAGGCCGAAGAAGAGATCATCGCCAATATCCTGTTCCAATACGGCGAAGAACGCGCCTCCCGCCGGATCGCAAAGGCGATTGTCCGCGCACGGGAAGATGCGCCGATCACCACTACGTTGGAATTGGCCAAGCTGGTCGAAGGCTGTTTGCCGCGCTCGAAGCCTGGTCAAAGCCACCCGGCCACGCGTAGTTTTCAGGCGCTGCGCATCGCGGTGAACAATGAATACGGCGAGTTGTTTCAAGGTCTTATGGCTGCAGAACGGGCGTTGAAGCCGGGCGGAAAACTAGCTGTCGTGACATTCCATTCGGTCGAGGACCGCATGGTCAAACGCTTCCTCACCGCGCGGGCAGGGGCTGGGGGCAATGCCAACCGCTTCGCCCCTGCGCTAGAACAGGAAGCGCCGCAGTTTACACTGAAATCGCGCAAGGCTATCGGACCTGACGCGCAGGAATTGGATGAAAACCCGCGCAGCCGTTCGGCCAAACTGCGGGTCGCCACGCGCACGGATGCGCCCAGTGGTGAGATTGATGCGAAATCCATCGGCATGCCGATGGTCAGGGGGATCTGAGAGATGCGCACGGTGATGTATATCCTCACCACCATTGCCGTGGTCGGGCTGGCCTTCTGGGCGTACCGCGAGAATTACGCGACCCAACAGGCACTGAGTGACGCCGACCGCTTGCACGCCAATATTCGCGCCGCCCATGCCCGGCTCGCCGTGTTGCGCGCCGAATGGGCGTTTCAGAACCGCCCCGACCGGCTGCGCGATCTGGCCGATCTGAACTTTGACCGTCTTGGCCTTTTGCCACTGCACCCCGGCCAATTCGGTCAGGTCGATCAGGTGACTTACCCACCCGCGCCGATGCTGCCGATCACCGATCCCGTAGATGTCTCGACCATGAATTACGACGCGCTTACCGGCGCGGATGAGTCCGAGGAGGACTTCGAATGATCCGCACCCCGCTGCGCCCTCTGGCCCGTATCCTCGACGCCCGCGAAAAGGGTGAAAACCCCGATGCGATTGAGCGCGAGAACAAGCGGATCCGCCATGAGCAAATGCGTGACAAAGCCCGTATGCGCGCAGAAGGGCGGCTTTTGGTGCTGGGCGTCTGTTTCCTTTGTGCTTTCACCGTCATTGGCGGGCGGATGGGCCTTTTGGCGATGTCTGAGCCTTCCGAGCCGCGCGGCCATGCGCCGGGCGCGGTAATCTCGGCCTCGCGCGCCGATATCACAGACCGCAACGGCAACCTGCTGGCCACGAATTTCGAGACCCACGCGCTTTATGCGCAGCCGCGCCATATGATCGACCCCGAAGCGGCGGCGAAAAAGCTGGTCAAAATCTTTCCCGACCTCAAGGAAGAGCGCCTGATCAAGGACTTCACTGGCAAGCGTAAGTTCCTGTGGATCAAGAAGAAAATTAGCCCTGAGCAGATGCAAGCCGTTCATGACATCGGCGATCCGGGCCTGCTTTTTGCGCCGCGCGATATGCGCCTTTATCCCAACGGCTCGCTGGCGGCGCATGTGCTTGGCGGGGCGAGTTACGGCAAGGAAGGCGTCCACGCCGCCGAGGTGATCGGCGTCGCGGGGGCCGAGAAGTATTTCGATGACTATCTGCGCGATCCGGCCAATGGCGGGACACCGCTGGAGCTGTCGCTTGACCTGACCGTGCAGGCGGCATCGGAACGGGTGCTCTACGGCGGCATGAAATTGATGAACGCCAAGGGTGCCACCAGCATTCTGATGGATGTGCATACCGGCGAAGTGATCTCGGTCGCCTCGCTGCCCGACTTTGACCCCAACAACCGCCCCCGTCCGCTGACCCAAGGGGACGCGTCCGACAGCCCGCTGTTCAACCGCTCGGTGCAGGGGGTTTATGAGCTGGGCTCAACCTTCAAGATTTTTGCAGCCGCGCAGGCGATTGAGTTGGGGCTGTTTAACGCAGACACCATCATCGACACCTCCGGCCCGATGAAGGTCGGCGGGTTCCGCATCGGTGAATTCCGCAACAAGAACTATGGCAAGCTGAGCGTCGCTGACATTATCGTGCACTCCTCCAACCGGGGCACAGGCCGTATGGCGCTTGAGATCGGCATCGAGCGGCAGCAAGAGTTCCTGAAAAGCCTCGGTTTCTTTGAGCCGACCCCCTTTGAGATCGTCGAAGCTTCTGGCGGGAAGCCACTGCTCCCAAGCCGCTGGACCGAATTGTCGAGCGTCACGATTTCTTATGGTCACGGGTTGTCGAGCACGCCGATGCACCTTGCGGCAGGCTATGCGGCCATCGCCAATGGCGGGCGCGTGGTGAAGCCGACGCTGCTGAAACAATCCGCCCCCCAACTCGGCCCCCGCGTCATGTCAGAAGAGACCGCTGCGCAGGCCCGCAATATGCTACGCAAAGTGGTCACCGATGGCACGGCGAGCTTTGCCGAGGTGCCCGGCTATCAGATCGCGGGCAAGACCGGCACGGCGGACAAACCAAAGCCCACCGGGGGCTATTACGAGGACAAGGTGATCAACACATTCGCTAGCATCTTCCCGATTGATAATCCCAAATATGTGCTGATCGTCACGCTGGACGAACCGGTCGAAACCTCTGGCCCGAAACCACGCCGCACGGCGGGTTGGACAGCCGTACCTGTGGCCGCTGAGATGGTCCGCCGTATTGCGCCATTGCTGGGCCTGCGCCCGGCTGTTGAACCGGTGAACGACGCTGTGCTAACGCTGACCAGCAGCAACTGAAAAGACATCGCTATGACTGACCGGGCCGTACCCCTTTCCTCCCTCGGGCTGACCGCGCGGGCGGGGGCAAATCCTTTGATCACCGGGATCGCCGTGGACAGCCGCGAGGTGCGTGAAGGCATGTTATTCGCGGCCATGCCCGGCAGCCGTGTGCATGGGGCGGAATTCATTCAATATGCTTTGCGGATGGGCGCGGTAGCGGTGCTGACCGATGCAGCTGGGGCCAAGATCGCAGCCGCGGAATTGGCAGGCTCCAACGCCGCGCTGGTGGTCTCCGACTCCCCGCGTGAGGCGCTGGCACGCACGGCGGCGCTGTGGTTCGGTGGCAAGCCTGCCACGATGATCGCGGTGACGGGCACCAACGGAAAAACCTCGGTCTCGACCTTCGTGCGCCAAATTTGGGTTGAGATGGGACTGCCTGCTGTGAACCTTGGTACCACCGGGGTTGAAGGCGCGTGGGCCGCCCCCTTGGCGCATACCACGCCCGAGCCGATCACCCTGCACCGCACCTTGGCTGAGGCCGCCCGAAATGGCATTACCCATGCCGCGATGGAGGCATCGAGCCACGGGCTTGACCAGCGGCGGCTGGATGGGGTGACGCTAAAAGCGGCGGGGTTCACTAACTTTACCCAAGACCACCTTGATTATCACGAGACATTCGAGGCCTATTTCGCCGCCAAGGCCGCGCTTTTCGCCCGCGTTCTGCCCGAAGACGGCACGGCAGTGTTGAACATCGACGACGAAAAGGGCGTCGACATCGCCGCCATCGCCCGCGCGCGGGGCTGTGAGGTCCTCACCGTGGGCCGCGACGGGGGTGATCTGCATTTGCAAGGCCAGCGTTTCGACGCCACCGGGCAAGACCTGCGCTTCACGTGGCGCGGTAAGGCCTATCAGAAGCGGCTCAATCTCATTGGCGGTTTTCAGGGCGACAACGTGTTGCTGGCCGCCGGGTTGGTCATCGCCTGCGGTGCGGACCCGCAGGAGGTCTTCGACACGCTGCCGCATCTCACCACTGTTCGGGGCCGGATGCAGCTTGCCGCCACCCGCGACAATGGCGCGGCGGTCTTTGTCGATTACGCCCATACCCCTGATGCCGTTGCCACCGCACTCGCCGCGATGCGCCCGCATGTGATGGGCCGTCTGGTCGCCATCATCGGCGCGGGCGGGGACCGGGACCGGGCCAAACGCCCTCTGATGGGGCAGGCAGCAGCAGAGAATGCGGATATGGTGATCGTCACAGACGACAACCCGCGCAGCGAAGACCCGGCCAGCATCCGTGCCGCGGTACTGGACGGCGCGCCCGATGCGATGGAGGTCGGCGACCGCGCCGAAGCGATCCTGCGCGGCGTTGACGCGCTGGAGCCGGGCGACGCGCTGCTGATCGCGGGCAAAGGCCATGAGACGGGGCAGACTGTGGGTGACGATGTGCTGCCCTTTGACGATGTGGAACAGGCCAGCGTAGCCGTGGCGGCACTGGACGGGAGATTGGCATGAGCCTTTGGACAGCGACGGAAGCGGCGGAAGCCACGGGCGGTAAAGCGCAGGGAGATTGGGCGTGCAACGGTGTCTCGATCGACACACGGACCCTGCAACCGGGAAACCTCTTCGTGGCGCTCAAAGCCGCGCGGGATGGGCATGAATTCGTGGCGCAAGCGCTCGACAATGGGGCGGCTGCCGCGCTCGTGACCCATGTGCCCGAAGGCCTGGCCGAAGATGCGCCGCTGTTGATCGTTGAAGATGTGCAAACCGCGCTTGAAGCGCTTGGTCGGGCAGGGCGTGCGCGTCTTGGCCCGCAGGCCAAGGTCGCGGCGGTGACGGGGAGCGTGGGCAAGACCTCGACCAAAGAAATGCTGCTGGCGATCTTTGGCGATCAGGGCAAAGCCCATGCCAGCGTCGACAGCTACAACAACCATTGGGGCGTGCCGCTGACGCTGGCGCGCATGCCGCGTGATACGGATTACGCGGTGATCGAAATCGGTATGAACCACCCCGGAGAAATTGCGCCCCTTGCCAAACAGGCGCAGCCCCACGCGGCGATGGTGACCAATGTCGCCGCCGTCCACCTCGAAGCCTTCAAGGATGTCGCCGCCATCGCGGTGGAGAAGGCCAGCATCTTCGACGGGATGGAGCCGGGCGGCGTGGCGGTGATTAACGCCGACCATGAACATAGCGATATCGTGCTCGACAAGGCGCTGGAACGGGGCCTGCGCGAGACGACCTTTGGTCAAGCGGGCCATCACTACAAGCTGGGCGAGGTCAAAGTGCAGGGCGATGCCACCGTGGCCCAAGCAGAGGTCGAAGGCGCGCCGCTGATCTTCAAGATTGACACTCCGGGGCGGCATTTTGCGATGAACGCGCTTGGCGCACTGGCACTGGCCGAGGCGCTTGGCGCGGATCGGGCGCTGGCGGTGCAATCGCTGGGCCGCTGGTCGCCTTATGCCGGACGCGGGGTGCGTGAGCGCATCCAACTGGACCCCGTGGATACCCATTTGGCGCTGGAGTTGATCGACGACAGCTATAACGCCAACCCGACCTCGATGGCCGCAGCACTTGAAGTGCTGGCGGCCTCGGAAGTGACCCATGACATTGGCCGTGTCAGCAAGGGGCGGCGGATTGCCTTTGTCGGCGATATGAAAGAACTCGGCCCCGAGGCGTTAGCGCTGCATGCAGGGCTGGCCGATCTGGAGGCTACCCGCGCGCTTGACGTGGTGCATTGCGTCGGTCCGTTGATGAAAGCCTTCTACGACAACCTGCCCGAACACCAACGTGGCGATTGGACAGAGACCGCCGAAGAAATGTTGCAAGGTCTCCGCAGTCGTCTGGATTCCGGCGACGTCGTGCTGATCAAAGGGTCGCTTTCGATGAAGCTGGGCAGTATTGTTGACGCCATCCGCAAAATGGGCCATCCGGTCCCGACCGCCTGATTGGCGAATAACCCCAACATGATGAGTTAGGACGCGATATATGCTCTATTGGTTGACGCTGCTGTCTGATGGCGGCGATTTCTTTAACCTGTTTCGCTATATCACCTTCCGCGCAGGCGGGGCGTTTTTCACGGCGCTTGTTTTTGGGTTCCTGTTCGGCAAACCGCTGATCGAGGTGTTGCGCAAACGGCAGGGTAAGGGCCAGCCCATTCGCGATGATGGCCCCGAAGGGCATTTCGCCAAGGCCGGCACGCCAACGATGGGCGGGCTGTTGATCGTTGGCGCGCTGCTGACATCTACCTTGCTTTGGGCGCGGCTGGACAATCCGTATATCTGGTTGGTGCTGTTCGTAACGATGAGTTTCGCGGCCATCGGCTATGCGGACGATCATGCCAAAGTGAGCAAGCAAAATTCTGACGGCGTGCCAGGCAAGGTGCGACTTTTGTTAGGTTTTCTGATCGCAGGCATCGCGGGCTACTGGGCCGCGCAATATCACCCTGCCGAGCTGCAGTACCAACTGGCTTTGCCGGTGTTCAAAGATACGCTTGTGAACCTTGGTATTCTGTTCGTGCCTTTCGCGATTATCGTGATTGTCGGATCGGCAAATGCGGTGAACCTTACCGACGGGCTGGATGGTCTGGCGATTATGCCGGTGATGATCGCGGCCGGGGCGCTTGGCGTTATCGCTTATGCCGTGGGACGTGTCGATTTCACCGACTACCTTGATGTGCATTACGTGCCGGGCACGGGCGAAATCTTGATCTTTACCGCTGGGATTTTCGGCGGGGGGCTTGGGTTCTTGTGGTACAACGCGCCACCCGCGGCCGTCTTCATGGGCGACACAGGTTCGCTTGCACTCGGCGGCGCTTTGGGAGCCATCGCTGTGGCGACGAAACACGAGCTGGTACTGGCAATTGTTGGTGGCCTCTTCGTGGTCGAGGCACTTTCGGTCATCATTCAGGTGCTCTACTTCAAGCGCACCGGCAAGCGCGTCTTCCTGATGGCGCCAATCCACCACCACTATGAGAAAAAGGGCTGGGCAGAGCCGCAGATCGTGATCCGTTTCTGGATCATCTCGCTGATCCTCGCCCTGCTGGGGCTGGCGACGCTCAAGGTCCGTTAAGCCTAGAAGATCGACCAATCCATGTGACGCGCCAAAAGGGCCAATGCTTCGGTGCCCTTTTGGCTGTTGCCATAGCGGTTCAACCCCGGCGACCAGACCGCGATGCTGGCGCGTCCCGGGACGATCGCCAGAATGCCGCCCCCTACGCCAGATTTGCCCGGCAGGCCGACCCGGTAGGCGAAATCGCCTGACCCATCGTAATGCCCGCAAGTCAGCATCAGCGCATTCAAACGCCGGATGCGGCTGGGTGCGACCAAGCGCGGCACCTCAGGCGCTTCGATGAGGAAACGGCCCGCCATCGCAAGCTGCTCTACCGTCATCTCCATCGCGCAGTGGTGGAAATAGGTGCCGAGCGTCCGCTCCGGCGCGTTGATGAGATTGCCATAGGATTTTAAAAAATGCGCCAGCGCGAAATTGCGGTGGCCGAAATCGGTCTCTGACGCGGCGACGGTGTCATTAATGTGGATGTCATCAGTGCCCGCGGCCTCGCGTACGAAGCGCATGATTTCAGCCAGCGCTTCGCGCGGCTCACGGTTGCCCAAGACTTCATCTGTTGTAACAATCGCGCCCGCATTGATGAACGGATTGCGGGGGCGGCCCTGTTCCTGCTCCAACTGGACGATGGAGTTGAACGCCCGCCCCGAAGGCTCACGCCCCACACGGTGCCAAAGTTGATCGCCAGACCGGCCAAGGGCGATCGCCAACGTAAAGACCTTGGTGATCGACTGCACCGAAAAGGGCACCTGTGTGTCGCCCGCCACATGGCATTGGCCGTCCGCCGTCACCACCGCGATGCCGAACTGTGCCGGATCCACCGTGGCCAATTGCGGAATATAGGCCGCCACATCGCCCCAATGGTCATCTTCGCGCATCATGTCATTGAGGCGCGGCAACACATCGTTAAGGTCAGGTTTGGCGGGGCTGGACATCTTGGACGGCCTCTGGCTTGTGATGAGCGCATCATGCCCCCATTCTGGGGCCAACGGGTAGCAGGGGTTTGCAGATGATTCCAGTACAGGGCTTGGAAGGCGCACGCGTGGCGGTGCTGGGATTGGGCCGCTCTGGCCTGAGCGCGGCGCGCGCGTTGCAGGCGGGCGGGGCTAAGGTAAGCTGTTGGGACGATGACCCAGCCGCACGGGCGCGGGCCGAAGGGGAGGGGTTTGCCTGTGTTGACCTCAACAGCCCCGGCGCGCTCGACAAAATCACCCGGCTGATCGTCAGCCCCGGCATTCCACACCTCTATCCTGCGCCGAACCCTGTGGTTGCGGCGGCACTCGTCGCGGGGGTGCCGGTTGATAATGACATTGGCCTTTTCTTCCAAAGCTTTGCGACACTGGCATGGGATCACTACGATGTGGCGCCGCGCGTCGTGGCGGTGACCGGCTCGAACGGCAAGTCCACCACCTCGGCGCTGATCCATCACATTCTGGAGCATGTCGGGCGGCCCTGCCAATTGGCGGGTAACATCGGGCGCGGAGTGCTGGACCTTGACCCGGCAGTGGATGGCGAAGTCGTCGTGCTGGAACTGAGCAGCTATCAGACCGAACTTGCCCGCGCGCTCACGCCCGATGTGGCTGTCTTTACCAACCTCAGCCCCGACCATCTGGACCGTCACGCAGGGATGGGCGGCTACTATGCCGCGAAGCGTCGTCTGTTTGCCGAAGGCGGGCCAGACCGCGCCGTCATCGGTGTGGACGAGGCCGAGGGCTGTTTCCTCGCCGGGCAAATGAGCGAGGGACCAAGCGATGACCGGGTGATCCGCATCAGTGCGGAGACCAAACTCTCCGGCCCCGGCTGGCAGGTCTTTGCCAAAAAAGGGTTTTTGAGCGAATACCGGCGCGGCAAACAGGTCGGCTCGATCGATCTTCGCAGCATTCAGGGGCTGCCGGGCGCGCATAACCACCAGAACGCCTGTGCGGCCTATGCCGCCTGCCGCGCGCTTGGCCTCGCCCCGCGCGTGATCGAAGCGGCGTTCCACAGTTTCGGCGGCTTGCCGCACCGTTCACAGACCGTGGCCGAGGCGAATGGCGTGCGTTATGTCAACGACAGCAAAGCCACCAACGTCGACAGCGCGGCCAAGGCGCTTGCGGCCTTCCGCAATATCCGCTGGATCTGCGGCGGGTTGGAGAAAGAGGGCGGGCTGAAAGGTCTGGCGGAGGCCCAAGGGTCAGTACGCAAGGCCTATGTCATTGGCCGCGAGGCTGCGCATTTTGCCATGCAGTTGACGACCGAAGCCGAAGTCTGCGGCACGATGGAAAAAGCCGTGGCGCGCGCGGCGGCAGAGGCGGAAGAGGGCGATGTTGTCCTGCTTGCCCCGGCTGCGGCGAGTTTCGATCAATATGACAATTTCGAACGGCGCGGTGAGGATTTCGTGGCGCAGGTGCAGAAGGTTTTGGCGGAGTAGGGCAGGGCCTAGCCGCCAATCGCCCGCGCCGCCGCCATGCCCGACGACCACGCCCACTGGAAGTTATACCCGCCGAGCCAGCCGGTCACGTCCACAGCTTCACCGATGAAATAAAGCCCGGGCACCTCTTTCGCCGCCATGGTCTTGGATGAGAGCGCGTCGGTATCCACGCCGCCAAGGGTCACCTCCGCCGTGCGGTAGCCTTCGGTTCCGCCGGGGTGCAATTGCCAATTCTGTAGCGCTTCGACGAAGGTGGTCAGCCGTGCGTCCGACCAATCAGCGAGGTTGCCCGAGAGATCGAACTCTTGCCCAAGATACTCGACCAACCGCGACGGTAAGTGTTGCGCGAGGATGGTGGTAAAGTTGCGCCGCCCGGACTGCTGCCGCTGATCGCGCAATGCGCCCAGAAGGGCTCCTTCAGGGGCGAGGTTCACCGTGATCGCTTCGCCCTCGTGCCAGTAAGATGACGCCTGCAGAACTGCGGGGCCTGAGAGGCCACGGTGGGTGAACAGCAGCGCCTCGTCAAAGCCCGTGGCACCGGCAGTGATACGGACAGGCGTCGCCACCCCGGCCAGCGGGGCAAAGCGGCCGTCGGCAAAGGTGAAAGGCACCAGCCCCGCGCGTGTGTCCGTCACTTTCAGGCCGAACTGGCGCGCGATGTCATAGGCGATGCCGGTCGCGCCCATCTTGGGGATCGATTTGCCGCCTGTGGCAATCACGAGGTTGCGCGCGGTTACTTTTACCGTCTTATCAGGTGTTTGCAGGTCAAAGGTGAAGTGGCCTTCAACCTTTTCAAAATTGCGCGCGCTGCTTTGCAACTGCAGATCAACCCCGGTCTGCTGCATCAACCCGCGCAGCATGGCGATAATCTCTTTCGCGCTGGTATCGCAGAAAAGCTGACCCAAGGTTTTCTCATGCCACGCGATGCCGTGGCGATCGACCAGCTCGATAAAATCCCACTGGGTATAGCGCGCCAATGCGGATTTCGCGAAATGAGGGTTCTCGCTGAGAAAAGCCTGCGGCTCGCAATACATATTGGTGAAGTTGCAGCGCCCGCCGCCTGAGATGCGGATTTTTTCGCCCGGCGCTTTCGCATGATCGACGATCAACACCCGCCCGCCTGCGTGGGCGGCGCACATCATGCCTGCGGCACCGGCTCCAATAATGGCTGTATCGACTTGCATGGGCGCGCTCTGCCCGAATGCGCGGCCCCGGTCAAGAAGACGTGACAGCGGTTGTCGGATCACTAAAGCGTCATAGTTGGGGTGCAGACGCAAATTAAACAGGAGCAGAGAATGACCAAACTGACCGCAGAACAAGATTTTCCGAAAATGGACGTGGCCAAGCTGGGCGGCGGCACGCTGACCTTGGGCAACCCCCAAGAGGGGCGCGATTGGCAGCTGGTCGTGGTCTACCGTGGGCTGCACTGCCCGATCTGCAAAAAATACCTCGCGCAGCTTGAGAAACTGCAAAGCCAGTTTCATGAGATCGGCGTTGATGTGATCGCGGTTTCTGGCGATCCGGAGGAAAAGGCCAAATCAATGGCCGAGGAAGACAGCCTAACTCTGCCCATCGGCTATGATATGAGCCTCGCGCAGATGGCTGAACTTGGTCTTTATATCTCTGATCCGCGCAGCCCGCAGGAAACCGACCGGCCCTTCGCCGAGCCTGCGACCTTTGTGATTAACGAGGAAGGCAAGCTGCAGATCATCGACATCTCCAACGCGCCCTTTGCGCGCCCCGACTTGGAAGGTCTGCTGAACGGGCTCAAGTTCATCCGCGACAAAGGCTATCCAGTGCGCGGTACCCATAAGGCGGCTTGATCGCTCAATGGCGGGGCCTTGCACGGCCCCGCCGACTCTACGCGCCGTCTACGGGTGAAATGCACTAGCTTCATATAACAATTCGGGCTACTCTGCCCGGATGAGACCCCGCAAAGGGGCCGTTGAGGCAGTTAAGGCAGATACCCATGACAGAGATGGTCTATGGCGCGGTCCCGGTACGGGATGGTGAACCGATTCTTCCAAAATGGTGGCGTACAGTCGACCGCTGGGCGTTGTCCGGCGTGTTGATTTTGTTTGCCGTTGGCATCTTGCTGGGGCTGGCTGCGTCGCCGCCTTTGGCGTCGAAAAATGGCTTTGATCCCTTCCACTATGTGCAGCGACAAGCGTTCTTCGGCGGATTGGCGTTGATTGCGATGCTGTTGACCTCGATGATGTCGCCGACACTGGTCCGGCGTCTAGCAGTGTTGGGGTTTGTCCTTTCCTTCGTAGCGCTGGCCCTGCTGCCCTTTTTCGGCACCGACTTTGGCAAAGGCGCCACGCGCTGGTACTCGCTGGGCTTTGCCTCGCTTCAGCCGTCCGAGTTTCTCAAACCCGGTTTCATGGTCGCCGCCGCATGGATGATGGCCGCCGCGACCGAGATTAACGGTCCTCCGGGCAAAACTTGGTCCTTTGCGCTGTGTATCTCCATCGTGCTGATGCTGGCGATGCAGCCTGACTTTGGCCAAGCTTGCCTTGTGCTCTTTGGTTGGGGCGTGATGTATTTCGTTGCTGGCGCGCCGATGGTGCTGCTGGTCGGCATGGCAGGGCTGGTGGTTCTGGCAGGCACCTTCGCCTACTCCAACTCCGAGCACTTCGCGCGGCGTATTGACGGCTTTCTCAGCGTCGATGTCGATCCGACCACCCAGCTTGGCTATGCCACCAATGCCATCCGGGAGGGTGGGCTGTTTGGCGTGGGCGTCGGCGAGGGCGAAGTGAAATGGTCGCTGCCCGACGCGCACACCGACTTTATCATTGCTGTCGCCGCCGAGGAATATGGCCTTATTCTGGTCGTCTGTATCATTGCTCTATATACTGTTGTGGTTGTCCGTTCGCTGCTGCGGTTGGTGCGCGAGCGTGACCCTTTCATCCGGCTGGCTGGAACCGGGCTGGCCTGCACATTCGGAGTACAGGCGATGATTAACATGGGTGTGGCAGTGCGGCTTTTGCCCGCAAAAGGCATGACCTTGCCCTTCGTCAGCTACGGTGGCTCTTCGGTGATCGCCAGCGGCATTGCCGTGGGCATGCTCTTGGCCTTTACCCGCTCACGCCCGCAGGGTGAGATCAGCGACATTCTGGGCCGGGGTCGCCGCTGATGGCCGCGCCACTGCTGATCATCGCCGCCGGGGGGACCGGTGGGCATCTGTTTCCGGCACAGGCGCTGGCTGAGGTGATGTTGCAGCGTGGCTGGCGGGTGAAACTCAGCACCGATGCGCGTGGCGCGCGCTATACGGGGGGCTTTCCAGAAGCGGTCGAAATTACCCAGATCAGCAGCGCCACCTTTGCCCGTGGCGGGGTCGCTGCCAAGGCGCTGGTGCCCTTTCGTATCGCCTCTGGCGTGGTGCGCGCGGGGCTGAACATGCTGCGCGACCGGCCTTCAGTTGTTGTGGGCTTTGGTGGCTATCCGTCGATCCCGGCCCTTGGCGCCGCTTGGGCGCTGCGGATGCCACGGATGATTCATGAGCAGAACGGTGTTCTGGGCCGCGTTAACGAGATTTTTGCCAAACGTGTGCATGCGGTGGCCTGTGGCATCTGGCCCACCAAACTGCCCGAGGGCGTGCAGGGCTGGCACGTCGGCAACCCGGTGCGCGCGAGTGTTTTGGACCGTGCAGGGGCCGCCTATATTCCGCCCGGTGACTATCCAATGGAAGTGCTGGTGATGGGCGGCAGCCAAGGCGCGCGCATCCTCAGTGACGTGGTGCCCCCGGCACTGGCCGCTCTGCCGATGAACATGATCCGCAACATCCGCGTCAGCCATCAGGCCCGCGACGAAGACGGTCAGCGGGTGGCTGATTACTATGCCGACTCTGGCATCAGCGCCGATGTGCGCCCTTTCTTTGACGACGTGCCGCGCCGCATGTCCGAAGCGCAGCTGGTGATCAGCCGCTCGGGCGCGTCGAGTGTGGCAGACCTGTCAATCATTGGACGGCCTTCGATCCTGATCCCCTTTGCCGCCGCAGCCGGGGACCATCAAACCGCCAATGCCCGTGGTTTGGTCGAGGCCGGAGCCGCGATCATGGTGCCTGAGCGCAAGGCGAACCCCGAAATCATGACCGAGCAAATCCTCGCGGTGCTGGAGATGCCCCAAGGGGCGTTGCAGATGTCGCGGGCCGCGCTTTCGGTCGGCAAACCCGATGCGGCTGAGACACTGGCTGATATGGTTGAACAGCTTGCATCCCACGGCACGCTGACCCCCGCAGAAGAGGAATACCCCCAATGAACGCCGCCGCCACCAAGTTGCCGACCGATGTCGGCCCGATCCACTTCGTCGGCATCGGCGGTATTGGCATGTCCGGCATCGCCGAAGTGTTGTTGAACCACGGCTACAAGGTGCAGGGGTCTGACCTGAAAACCACCAAAATCACCGTGCGGCTGGCTGAGTTGGGCGGGCGCATCTTTGAAGGCCAAGCGGCTGAGAATATCGAAGGGGCGGCGGTGATCGTGATCTCTTCGGCGATCAAGCCGGGCAATGCCGAGTTGGACGAGGCCCGCCGCCGTGGCTTGCCGGTGGTGCGCCGCGCCGAGATGTTGGCCGAGTTGATGCGCCTGAAATCCAACATTGCCGTGGCCGGCACACATGGCAAAACGACGACCACCACGCTGGTGGCCGAACTGCTTGTTGCGGGGGGCATCGACCCCACTGTGGTAAACGGCGGCATCATCCACGCCTATGGCTCCAACGCGCGGATGGGGCAGGGCGAATGGATGGTGGTTGAGGCCGATGAGAGCGACGGCACCTTTAACCGGCTGCCGGCCACTATTGCCATCGTCACCAACATCGACCCCGAGCATATGGAGCATTGGGGTGATTTCGACACGCTACGCCAAGGCTTTCTGAACTTCGTGTCGAACATTCCTTTCTACGGTCTGGCCGTCTGTTGCACCGATCACCCCGAAGTGCAGTCTTTGGTGGGCAAGCTGACAGACCGCCGCGTCATGACCTATGGCTTTAATGCGCAGGCCGATGTCCGCGCGGTGGGGCTTCATTATAAGGACGGCGTGGCGCATTTCGATGTGCATCTGCAGTCCGAGGATATGGTCATTGAAAACTGCGCCCTGCCGATGCCGGGCGATCACAACGTCTCAAACGCACTGGCGGCAGTGACCGTGGCGCGGCACCTCGGCATGAAACTTGAGCAAATCCGTGCCGCCTTGGGCAGTTTTGGCGGCGTTAACCGTCGCTTTACCCGCGTGGGCGAAGTTGATGGGGTGACGGTCATTGATGACTATGGCCACCACCCGGTCGAAATCTCTGCCGTGCTCAAAGCTGCGCGGCAGGCCAGCAAGGGGCGTGTTATCGCAGTTCACCAGCCGCACCGCTACTCGCGTCTGAGCCATCACTTTGATGAGTTCTGCGCCTGTTTTAACGACGCCGATGTCGTGGGCATCACCGATGTCTATGCCGCGGGCGAAGAGCCGATCCCCGGTGCCGACCGCGATGGTCTGGTTGCCGGCCTCATCCAACACGGACACCGCCACGCCTATGCGGTCGAGGATGCGGAGGCGTTGACCCAACTGGTCCTACGCGAGGCGCGAGCGGGCGATATGGTCGTCTGCCTTGGGGCTGGTACGATCAGCGCATGGGCCAATGATCTGCCGGAGGCACTGCGCGCCGCCAAAGAGGCCGCCGCGTGACGTTGGTCTGGCTGTCGATCCTCTGGGTCTTCGCCGCCGTGACCGTGGCCATGCTGCCTCTGCGTTCCCAGTATCTGCCGGGGGTGAACTTGCTGATCGCAGCCCCGGCTTTGATCATCGCCATCGGGATGACCTATTCATGGGCCTTGGCGTTGCTGGCGCTTTTGGCGTTCCTGTCAATGTTTCGTAATCCGCTGCGCTATCTTTGGGCGCGGTTGCGGGGCCGGAAACCGGAGCTGCCGAAATGAGCCTTTCTCTCATCCTCGCCTGTTTTTGGTTCGTCATTGCGAATGTTCTGGCCATGACGCCGAGCAAGGACTTTCATTGGCGCAGCGCCTATATGCTGATCGCTGCTGGCATTCCAATCGTTGGCTTTGTCACCGCGCAGCATGGCCCGTGGCTGGGTCTGTTGGTGCTGGCGGGGGGCTGTTCGGTGCTGCGTTGGCCCGTGATCTATTTCGCGCGCTGGCTGCGCCGTGGGGCAGGGCGGGTCAAAGGACCGGCAGAATGACCCTAACGCCCACGCTTGTCGCGCTGTTGGCTGTTTTCGCACTTTGGCTGATCGCCTGTATCTGGACCGGCTTTCGCGCTCGTGTGCTGTGGTTTTTCGTCGTGTTGGCCGTTGGCCTGTCACTCAACGCCATTTGGATGGTGTTCGGGTTGGACGCACGGGTGTTCGAGCCGCATGCGCTTTTGGCGCAGGTCTCGGTCGTGCTCTACGCCGTGGGCGGATTTGGGCTGGGTTGGCTGGCGGGCCGCGTGGCCAAACGCTGGCGCGAAAGCCGCGTTGATGATCCGCGCTCTTGATGGTTTGCTCTGTCGTGGAAATGAGCTAAGTCCCGCGCCATGAATACGCTGAATATCCCCGACCTGCGCGGCAGGCTGACCCCGAACCGCGATCTGAGCGACCTGACATGGCTGCGCGTTGGCGGCCCTGCGGATTATCTGTTCCAACCTGCCGATATTGAGGATCTGTGCCTCTTCATGCGCCGTTTGCCGCAAGCGGTGTCGGTTTTCCCGATGGGGGTGGGCAGCAATTTGATCGTGCGCGATGGCGGTCTGCGGGCTGTGGTGATCCGGTTGGGCCGTGGCTTCAACGGGATCGAGATTGACGGCGACCGGGTGACCGCAGGGGCCGCAGCACTGGACGCCCATGTGGCGCGCAAAGCGGCGGACGCGGGGCTGGACCTCACCTTTTTGCGCACCATCCCCGGCAGCATCGGCGGAGCCTTGCGCATGAATGCGGGCTGTTATGGCACTTACACGGCGGATCATTTCGTCTCGGCTCAGGCCGTGACCCGCGCGGGCGAAGTGGTGACCCTCACCGCCGATGACCTTAATTTCCGCTATCGGCAGTCTGATCTGTCGCCCGGCGCGGTGCTGATCGGCGCGACCTTTGCACCGCCCAAGGGGGAGCCGGAGGCGCTTCACGCGCGGATGGAAGAGCAGCTCGCCAAACGCGATGAAACTCAACCCACTAAGGACCGCAGCGCCGGATCGACCTTTCGCAATCCGGCGGGGTTCTCCTCGACCGGGAAGGCAGATGATGTGCACGACCTAAAGGCGTGGAAGGTGATCGACGACGCCGGTATGCGCGGAGCCACCATTGGCGGCGCACAGATGAGCCCGAAACACTCCAACTTCCTCATCAACACCGGAGACGCCACCGCCAATGATCTCGAAACCTTAGGCGAAGAGGTGCGAAAAAAGGTTTACGCTTCAAGCGGTATAGGGCTAGAATGGGAAATTATGCGCATCGGTGAAAAATTGGGTGATCCGGTGTCGCAGGGCTGAGCCTTTGGCTGGCAGCTAAGTGACGGCAAAACAAAGATAACAATGATAGGGGCCGCAAACGGCCCAAGGCAAAGAGGCACTTTGGTGGGTAAGTCGAGCGGACAAACCCCGACAGTGGCGGTATTAATGGGCGGCCCCTCGGCTGAGCGCGAGGTGTCCTTGTCCAGTGGGCGTGCATGCGCCGCTGCCTTGCGGGAACATGGCGGGTATAACGTGATCGAGGTCGAAGCCGACCGCGACCTCGCTGCTGTTTTGACCGACCTCAAGCCCTATGCCGTTTTGAACTGCTTGCATGGCCGCTGGGGCGAAGATGGCTGCGTGCAGGGGCTGCTTGAGTGGCTCCATATCCCTTATACACATTCTGGCGTGCTGGCTTCGGCGCTGGCGATGGACAAGCAACGGTCCAAGGACGTGTTCCGCCACGCGGGACTGCCGGTGCTGGAAAGCATGATTGCGCCCAAGGCCGATGTCATGGCAGGCCATGTGATGGCGCCGCCCTATGTGGTTAAACCAAATAACGAAGGCTCCTCTGTCGGCGTTTATTTGGTGGCCAAGGAAAACAACGGCCCGCCGCAACTCTCGGAAGATATGCCTGCCGAGGTGATGGTTGAAACCTTCGCCCCCGGGCGGGAACTGACCACCACCGTGATGGGCGACCGCGCGCTGGCGGTGACCGACATCATCACCACTGGTTGGTACGACTACGACGCAAAGTATAAGCCCGGCGGCTCGCGCCACGTGGTGCCCGCCGATTTGCCGCAAGAGATTACCGACCTGTGTTTCGACTATGCCCGCCGCGCCCATGAGGCGCTTGGCTGCAGGGGCGTCAGCCGTACCGATTTTCGCTGGGACGAAGCGCGCGGGCCTGAGGGGTTGATCCTGCTTGAGACCAACACCCAGCCCGGCATGACGGCCACCTCGCTTTCGCCCGAACAGGCCGCCGCCTGCGGCATTTCATTCCCTGAGCTATGCGCTTGGATGGTGGAGGATGCATCATGCGACCGCTGATCCGCCGCCGCCCTGAAACAGGCAAGGCCGACCCCGCCCCCTCGCGGTGGTCATGGCGCATGCAGCGCCTGATGCTCACGCCCGGCTTTCGCTTTGCTCTGCGCGTGGGGCTGCCCTTCACGCTAAGCCTGCTGGTGGGCACAATCTATATGGCGGATGAAGAGCGGCGCGGCACCGTGGTGCAGGCCATCGCCGACGTGCGCTCCAGCATCCAAGAGCGGCCCGAGTTCATGGTTAAGCTCATGGCCATCGATGGCGGCAGCGATATGCTGTCGACGGAAATCCGCACGGCTTTGCCGCTGGAGTTTCCGCTGTCATCCTTTGACCTCGATCTGCCGCAAATACGCGAGAAGATCACGGCGCTTGACGGCGTGAAGCAGGCCAACGTGCGTATCCGCCCCGGTGGCGTGTTGCAAATCGACGTCACGCCGCGTGTGCCCGTTGCCGTTTGGCGCGATGAGACGGGGCTGGCGCTGGTGGACAATACCGGCGCGCATGTGGCACGGATTGACGCGCGCCGCGACCATGCCGATCTGCCCTTGATCGCCGGGGCGGGGGCCGCCAAAGAGGTGCCTGAGGCGCTCAAGTTGATCGCCGCGGCCAATGTACTGGGCGACCGTTTGCGCGGTTTGGTTCGCGTGGGTGGCCGCCGTTGGGATGTGGTGCTGGACCGCGATCAGACGATCATGTTGCCCGAAGAAAACGCGCTGCAAGCGCTGGAACGGGTGATCGCGCTGGAAGGCGCACAAGAAGTCCTCACGCGGGATGTGGCGCGTGTGGACATGAGGTTGGCGGCAAGACCGACCGTTAGAATGAACGAAGATGCCACCCGCGAATGGTGGCACATCAGGCAGCTTTCCGGCCAGTAAGATGGCCATTGGAATCGGGACAGTAACGAAATGATGGACCTATACGACAGTCAGCGTTCGATGCGCCATATGCGCAAAATGGCGATCCAACGTGGGGTGGTTGCCATTCTGGATGTTGGCAGTTCCAAAATTGCCTGTCTGGTGTTGCGTTTTGACGGCATTACCCATGACGGAGAGAACGGCGACATCGGCTCATTGGCCGGGCAATCGGGTTTCCGGGTCATCGGGGCCGCGACCACCCGCTCCCGTGGGGTTCGGTTTGGCGAGATCTGCGCTATGGGCGAGACCGAGCGTGCGATCCGCACAGCACTTCAGGCCGCACAGAAAATGGCCGGTATCCGCGTCGATCACGTCATCGCCTGTTTCTCGGGCGGGGAGCCGCGCAGCTACGGCTTGGATGCGCAGGTCGAACTTGAGGGGCAGTCGGTGTCCGAGCAGGACGTGGCGCGCGTGCTCGCGGATTGCGATGTGCCTGAGTACGGCGAGGGCCGCGAGGTGCTGCACGCACAACCGGTGAACTTTGCGTTGGATCACCGCAGCGGTCTGGCTGATCCGCGTGGCCAGTTGGGCAACAGTCTCTCGGTGGACATGCATATGCTCACCGTGGATGCCGATACGGTGCAGCACCTGGCGCATTGTATCAAACGCTGCGATCTGGAACTGGCGGGCATTGCGTCATCCTCCTATGCCTCGGGTATCTCCGCGCTGGTTGAGGACGAGCAGGAACTCGGCGCGGCCTGTATCGACTTTGGCGGTGGCACCACCGGCGTGTCGATCTTCATCAAGAAACATATGATCTATGCCGATACCGTGCGTATGGGCGGCGATCACGTCACCTCTGATATCTCCATGGGCCTGCAGGTGCCGATGGCCAATGCCGAGCGGATCAAGACCTTCTACGGCGGCGTGCATGCGACGGGCATGGACGACCGCGACATGATCGAGATCGGCGGCGAGACGGGCGACTATGAGCACGACCGCCGCACCGCGAGCCGGGCCGAATTGATCGGCATCATGCGTCCGCGCGTCGAAGAGATCCTCGAAGAAGTTCGCGTTCGGCTGGATGCTGCCGGTTTTGACCACCTGCCAAGCCAACAGATTGTACTTACTGGCGCAGGCAGCCAGATACCGGGGCTTGATGGGCTTGCCAGCAAGATCCTTGGCCAGCAGGTCCGTCTGGGCCGTCCGCTGCGCGTGCATGGGCTGCCGCAGGCGGCAACGGGGCCGGGATTTGCCAGCTCGGTGGGCCTCGCGCTCTTTGCGGCGCACCCACAGGACGAGTGGTGGGATTTCGACATCCCCGCCGACCGTTACCCGTCACGCTCGCTTAAACGCGCGGTGAAATGGTTCAGAGACAACTGGTGACCGCAATATCGGGTGGCAGACCCGAGATAAGGCGGAAACTGGCAAGTTTCTGCCCATATTTAGCGTCAAAACGATGTTTTTTAGGTGACGATCCGGCCCTAGCCCGGTAGGGTCGGGTAAATTTGGTCGAAAAACTCCCGCAGAACGCGGATAACTGGACAGGCGGACAGCACATGACACTCAACCTTTCAATGCCAGGACAAGATGATCTGAAACCCCGTATCACCGTCTTTGGTGTTGGTGGGGCAGGCGGCAACGCGGTCAACAACATGATCGAGAAGCAGCTGGATGGTGTTGATTTCGTCGTGGCGAACACCGACGCTCAGGCACTGCAGCAGGCACAGGCCGAGAACCGCGTCCAGCTAGGCATCAAAGTCACCGAAGGTCTGGGCGCGGGCGCCCGTGCCAGCGTTGGCGCCGCCGCTGCCGAAGAGAGCATTGAGCAGATCGTTGACCACCTTGCTGGCGCGCATATGTGTTTCATCACGGCTGGCATGGGCGGCGGCACCGGTACAGGTGCGGCACCGATCATCGCGCAGGCCGCGCGTGAGCTGGGCGTACTGACCGTTGGCGTCGTGACCAAGCCTTTCCAGTTTGAGGGCGCCAAGCGCATGCGTCAGGCCGAAGACGGTGTTGAGACGCTGCAAAAGGTCGTCGACACGCTGATCATCATCCCCAACCAGAACCTGTTCCGTCTGGCCAACGAAAAGACCACCTTTACCGAAGCCTTCTCGCTCGCCGATGACGTGCTGTATCAAGGTGTGAAGGGTGTGACCGACCTGATGGTCCGTCCGGGCCTGATCAACCTCGACTTTGCCGACGTGCGCGCCGTGATGGACGAGATGGGCAAAGCGATGATGGGCACAGGCGAGGCCGAGGGCGAAGATCGCGCGATCCAGGCCGCCGAGAAGGCCATCGCCAACCCGCTGCTGGACGAAATCAGCCTGCGTGGTGCCAAGGGCGTGCTCATCAACATCACTGGTGGCCACGACCTCACGCTGTTTGAGCTGGACGAAGCGGCCAACCGCATCCGTGAAGAAGTCGACCCCGAAGCAAACATCATCGTCGGCTCCACGCTGGACGAAAGCCTTGGTGGCCTGATGCGCGTCAGCGTTGTTGCCACCGGCATCGACGCCACCGACGTGAACACCGAAATGCCGGTGCCGCGCCGCTCCATGAGCCAGCCGCTGCGTCAGAACGTGTCGGTTGACGATGTTGCCCAGGTTTCCGCCGCCCAAGCGCCTGTCGCGGCTCCGATTGCTGCGGAAATGAAGCAGGAGGTTGAGCAAGCCGCTCTGTTCCAAGACCTTCAGCCGACGCCGCGTGAGCAGGACCGCTACGAAGAAGAGAACGTTGTTGAAGATGATGACGGTCTGCCTGCACCGGCCTACCAGCCCGAAGTCGCCGCATTCGAGCCGCGTCAGGAAGAAACGATCGAAGCCCAGCCTGAAGCCTTCGTTGCACCGCGCGCGCCGACACCCGGCACGCCATCCCCCGAAGCACTGGCCCGTCTGCGCGCCGCTGCTCAAAAGGCCGCCCCTGAGCAGCACCGTCAGGCCCAGCAGCAGCAGGGTGAGCAGGGCGATAAAGGTCGCTTTGGCATCAACTCTCTGATCAACCGGATGACCGGTCACGCCGAAGGCGAAGCACAGCCGCGCCCTGCGCGTCAGCAGCCTCCGGTGCAGACACGCGCTTCTGCAGCTGCGCCGCAGCCGCAAGAAAACAACGATCCCGATCAAGAGCGTATCGAAATTCCTGCCTTCCTGCGCCGTCAGGCCAATTAATCCGATCACGATAATGAACGACAGGGTCGCCTTAGGGCGACCCTTTTTCGTTGTAGATCAGACAATTACAATTGGGGTGGCACTCTAGCGCCCAAATGTTACGGGCATGTTTCAGACCGTTGCAAAGATTGAGTTGAGCAAAACGAACCAGCGCCTTAATCCAGAGTTCAACACACAATAAGATGTTCGAAGCTTGAGGATGATCCGGTGCAGACAACAATTAAATCAGCAGTAAGCTTTTCTGGCACAGGCCTGCATTCCGGCCTGCCTGCGACTGTCACCTTGCGTCCGGCTTCGGCCCATCATGGTATCTGGTTCTCGCGCAGCGATGTGGCTGTGGGTGACCGCATGATCCCGGCCCGTTGGGATGCTGTGAACCGTTCGCCGCTGTGCACCAAGCTGGAAAACCGCACAGGCCTGTCGATCTCTACCGTAGAGCATCTGATGGCCGCCGTTGCGGGCTGCGGCATTCATAACCTGCTGATCGAAATCGACGGTCCAGAAGTGCCGATCCTCGATGGTTCTTCCGTGCCCTTCGTACGGGGCATCATGCAGCGCGGGCTGCGTCAGCTCGCCGCGCCTGTGATGGCCTTCGAAGTCCTGAAAACCGTGACCGTGCAAGACGGCGATGCGACAGCAACGATTTCCCCTGCCGATACGCTGCGGATCGATTTCGAGATCGATTTCGCCGACGCCGCCATCGGTCACCAGCATAAGTCGCTGACCTTGAATAATGGCGCCTTCGCGCGTGAGCTTTGCGACAGCCGTACATTCTGCCGTCAAGCCGACGTCGATGCGATGCAGGCCAATGGTCTGGCGCTTGGCGGCGAGGCTGGTGAAAACGCTGTTGTGTTCGATGGTGATGCGGTTGTTAGCCCCGGCGGTCTGCGTCACGCGGATGAGCCTGTGCGCCATAAGATGCTCGACGCACTTGGTGATTTGGCGCTCGCTGGTGCGCCGCTCTTTGGCCATTACGAAGGCAAACGCGCAGGTCATTCGCTGACAAATACCTTGCTGCGCGCGCTTTTCGCGACACCGGATGCCGTGCGTCTTGTCACCTGCGATGCGGCGCAAGCGGCGCGTCTCCCCGGCTTCGGGCTGGTTTGGAACGAAATCCCACAGGTGGCCTGACCCGACGGTTGCCTAAGATGGTGCCAGACGGCATCTCGCTTCGGCGACGAGTTGCCATTGAACGCCCCGCCAATGCCTTGTATTCACTAATCCAAAGTGACAAGTCTGACCCAGCGATGCGCCGCCGCGCGCCCGGCTGCGGGCGGGGGGTGCAATGGGCGTTTTGCAACGCAGAATATTGTGCTAGTCACATGCGCAAGAGGGTCAAAGACCATGGGTTGGACGATGCAAGGGGTGCGGGCATGACGGTAGCAGGATCGCGCAAGCGGACGATCAGTGCAGTGCTGCTGGTCGCGACACTGGCGGCCTGCGGCGGTGGTGACGGACGCTCGAACGGGAGCTTTTTTAACCCGCAGGAAATCCCGCTTGAAACCTATTCAGCCGAGCAGATTTTTGAGCGTGGCGAATACGAGCTGACCAGCAACAACCCCGGTGAGGCGGCGTTTTATTTCGCTGAGATTGAGCGCCTTTATCCCTATTCCGAATGGGCCAAACGCGCGCTGATCATGCAGGCGTTCGCCTATCACAAGGATCAAGACTACCCCAACAGCCGCTCGGCGGCGCAGCGGTTCATTGATTTCTACCCCGCCGAAGATGACGCCGCTTATGCGCAGTATCTTCTGGCATTGAGCTATTACGACCAGATCGACGAAGTGGGCCGCGATCAGGGTCTGACCTTCCAAGCGCTGCAGTCCCTGCGCGCCGTGATTGAAGGCTACCCGGACAGTGAATATGCCCGCTCTGCGATCCTGAAATTCGACCTCGCCTTCGACCACCTAGCAGGCAAAGAGATGGAGATCGGCCGCTACTACTTGCGCCGCGATCACTATACCGCCGCGATTAATCGCTTCCGCGTTGTGGTGGAGGACTTCCAAACCACGACCCACACGGCTGAAGCGTTGCACCGTCTGGTGGAATCCTACCTTTCGCTTGGTCTGGACAAAGAAGCACAGACAGCGGGGGCAATTTTGGGCCACAACTACCGTGGCTCGGAATGGTACGAAGACAGCTACAAGCTGCTGACAGGCCGTGGCCTTGCCCCTGCCTTCTACAAAGACAATTGGCTGGGGTCAGCCTATCGCCAGACCATCAAGGGCGAGTGGCTTTAAGGGGGGTGGGGCAAACCCATCCAACGGTTCTAGATGCTGCGCGGACTTGATATTTCGGACATGCTGATCATCGACCGGCTGGAGCTTGGCTTCCAGCCGGGGCTGAATGTATTGACCGGTGAAACCGGCGCAGGCAAGTCGATCTTGTTGGATTCGTTAGGGTTTGTGCTGGGCTGGCGCGGGCGCGCTGATTTGGTGCGCCAAGGAGCCGCACAGGGCGAGGTGACCGCTTGGTTCGACCTGCCAGCGGGGCATCCGGCTCATGTGGTGCTCGAAGAGGCGGGGCTGCCTGCCGGGGATGAGTTGATCCTGCGCCGCATCAACACTTCAGACGGGCGCAAAACCGCATGGGTCAATGACCGCCGCTGCTCGGGTGAGGTGCTGCGACGGCTGTCGGAGACGCTGGTGGAGCTGCACGGCCAGCACGATGATCGTGGCCTGCTGAATCCCCGTGGCCACCGCGCCATTCTTGATGATTATGCGAACAACGACCGCGCGATTGCTGGCGTGCGTGAGGCTTGGCTGGCTTTAGGTGCCGCACGTAAAGCTGCCGCCGCTGCCGCCGCCGAACGCGACGCCATCGCCGCCGAGGAAGAGTTCCTGCGCCACGCAGTGGCCGAACTCGACAAGCTTGCCCCAGAGGCAGGCGAGGAAGCCACCCTCGACACCCGCCGCCGCCAGATGCAGGGCGCCGAGAAAATCCGCCGCGATGTGGTCAACGCCTATGAACTGATGGGTCAAGGTGGGGCAGAGACCGCAATGGGCGATGCGCTGCGCTGGCTCGACGGTGTGGCTGACAAGGCCGAGGGCGCGTTGGAAGGACCACTGGCCGCGCTTAACCGTGCGATGGTGGAGTTGGACGAAGCGATGTCCGGCGTGGCTGATGCAATCGACGGCATGTCGTTCGATCCATATGAGTTGGAGGCCTGCGAAGAGCGGCTTTTCGCGATCCGGGGGCTGGCGCGCAAACATGACGTGCAGCCCGATGAGCTGGCCGGTTTCGCTGACACGCTGCGTGCCAAGCTCGACGCGCTCGACGCGGGCGAGGCGGCACAGGCCGGGCTGGAAAAGGCCGTGCGCGACGCACAGGCGCTTTATGACGAACGCGCCAGTGCTTTGACCGAAAAGCGGCGCAGGGCGGCAATCAAGCTCGACAAAGCCGTGGCGGCAGAGCTTGCCCCGCTTAAGATGGAACGCGCCGTTTTTGAGACGCAGTTGACAGAAGACACCTCCGGTCCCGACGGGCGCGATGCGGTGTCTTTCACCGTTGCGACCAACCCCGGCGCACCTGCTGGCCCGTTGGGCAAAATCGCCTCGGGCGGGGAACTTAGCCGTTTTCTTTTGGCACTTAAGGTCTGCCTGACCCAGAGCCAATCCGGCCTCACGCTGATCTTTGACGAGATTGACCGTGGGGTGGGGGGGGCCACTGCTGACGCCGTAGGGCGCCGGCTAAAAGCGCTCGCGGCTGAGGGTCAGGTGCTTGTCGTAACACACTCGCCGCAGGTCGCGGCCCTTGGCGCGCATCACTGGCGTGTGGCCAAATCGGTCACCAAGGGCATGACCACCTCAACAGTCACGCCCCTTGTCGCCGAGGAACGCGTTGATGAAGTCGCGCGAATGTTGGCAGGCGATACGATCACCGACGCCGCCCGCGCCGCGGCCCTGTCTTTGCTGAACGGGCAACAGGACGCAACTACTTCTTAAATGGCGGTTTTACCCAAGGTCAGCTTGGCCTAGACAGGAAGGGTCCAACTGGTCAAAGTCCCATGCCCCCGCAAGATAACTCATTCTTCTCGCAACAATTCGATCAGGCGCTTGGCGGCTGTAAATTGGGCTGGCAAGTGCTGCGCACGCGCGGTCCGGGCAAGATCACATTTTGGTTCATCGCCTTGCTGGTCGGCATTGCCGCAGGTTTCGCCGCGCTGTTTTTCCGTAAGGGGATCAACTGGTTACAAGCAACACTTTATGGCACCGATGATGTACAATTCCTGCACAGCTTTCTAGCCGGGCTGCCTTGGTATTGGGTGGTGCTGATCCCGACTTTTGGCGGGCTTACTGTGGGGTTAATCCTGCACCGTTTCACCCGCGACGGGCGGGCGCGCAGCGTCGGCGATGTGATCCTTGGTGCCGCCATGCACGACGGTCGGGTTGAAACGCGTGCTGGCGTGGCGTCAGCACTTGCCTCGCTCATCACCCTGTCGACGGGCGGGTCATCGGGCCGCGAAGGGCCGGTGGTGCATTTGGCCGCCGTGATCTCCACCAAGGTCAGCCGCCTGATCAAAGCCGACGGGATCACCGGGCGTGATCTCTTGGGCTGCGCGGTGGCCGCAGCGGTTTCGGCTAGTTTTAACGCCCCCATCGCCGGTGCGCTCTTCGCGCTCGAAGTTGTGCTGCGGCATTTTGCGGTCCACGCCTTTGCCCCCATCGTCATCGCCTCGGCAGCGGGCACGGTGATCAACCGGCTGGAATTTGGCGGGCTGACCGAGTTCGTCTTACCCAGCCTTGGCGACGTGCAATTCTATGTCGAACTGCCCGCCTTCCTGCTGTTGGGCCTGACCTGCGGTTTGGTCTCTGTCGTGCTGATGCGGTCAATCTTCTGGGCCGAGGATTTTGGCAATTACCTCCAAGCCCGCACGGGCCTTGCTCGCTGGCTGCGTCCCGCGGTGGCGGGGGCGATCCTTGGCATCATCGCGCTCTGGTTCCCGCATATCATTGGCGTCGGCTATGAGACGACCTCCCGCGCGCTGGTGGGTGAGCTGGTACTACACGAGGTGATCATATTTGCCGTGCTCAAGGTCGCCGCCGTGGCGATCACACTGGGCGGACGCATGGGCGGTGGTGTCTTCTCGCCTTCGCTGATGGTGGGCGCGCTCACGGGGCTGGCCTTCGGCTTGATCGCCACTGGCGTCTTCCCCGAAATCTCAGGTTCTTCATCGCTCTACGCGCTGGCTGGCATGGGGGCCGTGGCCGCCGCCGTACTCGGCGCGCCGATCTCGACCACGCTCATCGTCTTTGAAATGACCGGGGATTGGCAGACCGGCCTCGCCGTCATGGTTGCCGTCAGCATGTCGACGGCACTGGCGTCAAAGCTGGTGGACCGCTCGTTCTTCCTGACCCAGATGGAGCGGCGCGGGATCCATCTGGCCGCAGGCCCGCAGGCCTATCTGCTGTCGATGTTCTTGGTGGGCCGCATCATGCGCCGCCCTGATGACAAAGACGCGGCCTCAGTAGACGCCTGTTGGGACCTAATCGACAAAGGCACCTATATCGACGGCAGCGCCACGCTAGAGGCCGCATTGCCCCTGTTTGACCAGACACACTCCAACTTTATCCCGGTGGTCACCCTCAGCGCAGATGCGCCGCCCGAATTGCTGGGCGCGCTGTTCCATGTTGATGCGCTGAAGGCCTATAACCGCGCCTTGGCCGCCACAGCGGCCGAGGAGCATTCCTGATCCGTTATCAAAGGCGTTCGATGGCGATTTCTTCCATCGGCGTGAAGGCAAGATAACCTTTGATCGCCGCGACATCCGCTTTTGGATCTTCGTAGGACCAGACGGCATCTTCCAACGTGCGGCTCTTGGTCACGACGGAGTAATAGCTGGCATCGCCCTTATAGGGGCAATGCGTCGTCTTGTCGGAGCCATCGAGAAAGGCCATGGCGATGTCACCGCGGGGAAAATAAATCACCGGCGAATAGTCACCCTCGCGCAGTTCCAGGGCCTCTGTCGTTTCGCCTAAAATTGCACCGCCAGCGCGGATAACCCATGTGCCTTGGGCCGGAGTAATCGTAATATGGTCGGACATGCCGTACCCCCCTAGTTTTACTGAATTCGGACGCTCATAGGGGCGCCGTTGCCGCATCCAACCACAGTTTCGTAATAGGTGATAGCCGCGGCCCGATCTTTTCCGCAACGTCGCGGTGATAGGCGTTCAACCAATCGCGCGCCTCTGGGCTCAGTGCCTCGGCATCAATCAAACGTCGATCAATCGGCACGAGCGTCAGGGTGCGCCAATCCAACATTTTGCGATGCGCGTCTCCGCCGGACAGGGCGGGGGCCTCTTGCACCACCAGAAGGTTCTCAATGCGAATGCCGAACGCCCCCTCGCGGTAATATCCCGGCTCATTGCTAAGGATCATACCTGGTAGCAGCGGCACATGGCTCATCCGGCTCAGCCGCTGTGGCCCCTCATGCACCGACAGGTAGGCGCCAACGCCATGCCCCAGACCATGATCGAAATCCTGCCCCGCCATCCAAAGCGGCAAACGACCCAACATTTCGATATCCCGCCCGGCCAGCCCACGCGGCCAGCGTAGACGGCTCATGGCGATCATGCCCGACAGCACCCGCGTAAAGGCGCTGCGGGCTTCTGGGTCCGGCGTGCCGATGGCGATGGTGCGGGTGATATCCGTAGTCCCATCAAGATACTGACCGCCACTGTCGAGCACCAGCAAATGCCCATCTTCCAGCACGCTATCGGTCTCTTCGTTCACCCGGTAATGGATAATCGCCCCGTTTGGCCCGCTGCCCGAAATCGTCTCGAAACTAATGTCGCGCAATGCTGGGTCACGGCGGCGCAACTCTTCCAACCGGCGCACGACTTTTATTTCCGTAATCGATCCCGGTTCTTGCGCATCAAGCCAGGCCAGCAACTCGACCACTGCCGCACCATCCCGCAAATGCGCCTCCGCGGCCCCGGCAATCTCAGCCTCATTCTTGCAAGCTTTTGGAAGGGCGCAGGGGTCTTCCCCCGCCTGCGCGCGATCCCCCAGCAGTTCCGCGAACAGAACCGGAGCCGACTGCCGATCAAGCCGAACCGGCCCCTCAAGCGCGTTCAGATAGTTGGGCAGGGCCTCAGGATCATGCGGCACCACCTCGGGCCCCAGATGATCCAGCACATCCACCAGCTTTTCCGCCGCCATAAACAGATCAACCCGCGCATCGTCGTGCAGCACCGCAAATCCATGCGCCACCGGATTGCGCGGAATGTCCTGCCCGCGAATATTCAACAACCAATTGTGGCTATCCGGCAAAGTGATCAGAGCCGCCTTCTGCCCTGCCGCGCGCAGATCCGCCGCCAAGCGTTGCCGCTTGGCCTCATGGCTCTCCCCGGCAAAACGCTCTGGATGTGCCGCCACTTTGCCCACTGGTGGCGCAGGTTGGTTTTCCCAAACCCGGTCCACCATGTTCTCGACGCGCCGCAGCTCAATGCCAGAGCCGGCTAGTGCATCCATCAACAGATCCATTTGTCCCGGCGTATGCAACCATGGGTCAAATCCTATCACACCGCCCTCAGGCAACTGGTCCTTCACCCAATCAGCAAGAGAGGTCTCTGGCCATGCTACAGGCGTAAAAACATCCGCCACCTGCGCCTTCACCTGCGTGCGGTAGCGCCCGTCGATAAAAACCCCCGCCACATCACGCAGCGCCGCACAAAAGCCTGCCGATCCGGTAAACCCCGTCAGCCACGCCAAACGATCATCACGTGGTGCTACATATTCCCCTTGATGCGCATCGGCGCGCGGCACCAGAAACCCGTCCAGCCCCGCACGTAGCAATTCTTCGCGCAGCGCCGCCAAACGCGGCGGCCCCTGTTCCGGACGTGCGGTGACCTCGAAACTCTGGAACAAACGCCCCTCCTTCATCTTTTCTTAAATACCGTCCGACGGTTCAGCCGCGGCGACGCATGCCCATGGCACGCGCCCGTTTCCGCGGATCGCTGTCGAAGAGCGCGGCAAGCTGTTCGGTCATCGCCCCAGCCAACTGATCAACATCCGTAATTGTGACGGCACGGTCGTAGTAGCGTGTCACGTCATGGCCGATGCCAATCGCCAACAATTCCACGGCGCGGCGTTTCTCGACCATGGCGATCACATCGCGCAGGTGTTTCTCCAGATAGTTGGCCGGGTTCACCGACAGCGTGCTGTCATCTACCGGTGCACCGTCCGAGATTACCATCAGGATCTTGCGTGCCTCATGCCGTGCGGTCATGCGACGATGCGCCCATTCCAGCGCTTCACCGTCGATGTTCTCTTTCAGCAGCCCTTCTTTCATCATCAATCCGAGGTGGTCACGGGTCCGCCGCCATGGCGCGTCAGCGGATTTATAGATGATGTGGCGCAGATCATTTAGCCGCCCGGGCTGCGCAGGCCGCCCGTCGTTCAGCCACGCCTCACGGGCCTGACCACCCTTCCACGCGCGGGTGGTAAATCCGAGGATTTCTACTTTAACGTTGCACCGCTCCAGCGTGCGCGCCAAAACATCGGCGCAGATCGCGGCGATTGAGATGGGCCGCCCGCGCATAGAGCCGGAGTTGTCCAGCAGCAGCGTCACCACGGTGTCGCGGAATTCCGTATCCTTCTCCACCTTAAAGCTGAGCGGCGTGGTGGGGTTCGCCACCACCCGCGCCAGACGGCCTGCGTCCAGCGTGCCCTCTTCAAGGTCAAACTCCCAAGAGCGGTTTTGCTGTGCCTGAAGGCGGCGTTGCAGCTTATTGGCCAGACGGCCTACCGCGCCTTTAAGTGGCTCAAGCTGCTGATCCAGATAGGCGCGCAGACGCTCCAACTCAATCGGATCGGCCAGTTCTTCGGCGCCGATCACCTCATCATGCTCGCCCAAATAGACGCGGTATTCGGGGTCAGCATCCGAGACAGGCGGCGGGGGCGGCGGGTCCATGGGCGCGTCGCCCTCGGGCATATCGGCCTCGTCGCCCAATTCCTGATCGGCCTCATCGTCCATCGAGACCTGCGCCTGACTTTCGTCCTGCTGCTGCTCTTGGCTGTTTTCGGGCGTGCCTTCGGCCTCTTCCTCGTCCTGATCGTCTTGCCCCGTGCTGTCGGGATCTTGCTCCTCCTCGGCGCCCTCTTCGGCCTGATCCTCTTGGGTATCATCTTGTTGGTCGGGGTCGTCGCCCAGCTGATCGCCATAGCCAAGGTCAGAGATCATCTTGCGCGCCAACCGTGCGAAATCGGCCTGATCGGCGAGGCTGCCGTCGAGCCCCTCCAGCGTGCCGCCCGCCTGATCCTCAATAAAGCCGCGCCACAATTCCATCGCATTCTCGGCCCCGGCGGGCAGCGGACGCCCGGTGGCGAGATGGCGCACCATATAGCCTGCCGCCACCGCAAGCGGCACATCACTGGCCTGTTTGGCCTGATCGTAGCCCTTGCGCAGCGCGTCATGTTTGATCTTTACGTCGATATTGCCCGCCGTGCCGGGCATGTCGCGCGCGCCCATCGCCTCGCAACGCGCGGTTTCCATCGCTTCATACAGCTCGCGCGCCATTTCGCCTTGGGGTGCATAGCGGGCATGGGTCGCGTCATCGTGATAGCGACGGTTCAGCGCCAGCGCATCGGCGGTGCCACGGGCCAGTAAAACCTCTTCGCGGGTCATCCGTCGGCTGACCTGCGGCAGGCGCATCGCATCACCGGAAAGCCCTGAGGGATCAACGGAGTAGCTGACATTCAGATCGGCGTCATCGGCCATCACTTTGGTCGCCTCTGCGAGGGCCTTTTTGAACGCGTCAGCGGGGTTGTCGGATTTCTTCATGAGCCCATGCCTTTGTCAGCTTTGACATGAGGTTTGGCAGGTTTTCGCAGAAGGGTCAAAGGGGCAGGACCACTGCACGGTATGCGCCAGTTTCCGCCCATATCACCCGCTGAGCGGGAACCCCCACCCGTAGATCGGCATTTCCCCAGCAGTCGACGCATCGGTGCCGCTCTGAACCCTGGCAGCAACGCGTCTCAGCAAGTAGGAGTGAGAAAATGACCAACTTTATGCAACACGCAAGCCGTCTGGCTATGATCGCTGTTTTGGGTGCCGCGCCTTTGGCCGCCACCGCACAGGATGCCACAAAACCCGCAACCGATGAAGCCACCGCCGAAGCGCCGCAGACTGATGAGGCGGCTCAGGCTGGTGAGGCCAACGCGAGCGATGATGCAGTAGAGGCCGAGACCGAGACCGACACTGCCGAAGCGCCCGAAGGCGACGCCGAGATGGAAGCCGACACGGCAGAGGCGCCTGAAACTGACGCCGAAATGGAAGCCGATACGGCAGAGGCGCCTGAAACGGATGCGACCGCCGACAGCGCCGATGCACCGGCGACAACCGAGCCGATGACCGAAGACACCGCAGAGGCCCCCGCGATTGAGCCGATGACCGACGATGCCGCCACCGCCGATGCAACCGCCGAAGCACCAGTGGAAGAGCCTGCAAAGCCGGTTGAAGGTCAAATCACCATGCAGAGCGAGAACACGATCCTCGCTGATGACCTGATTGGCAGCAATGTCTTCTCAGACGCTGGTGAAAAGATCGGTGATGTGGATGACTTGATCGTCAACCTTGATGGGACCGTCGAAGGCGTTGTCATCGGTGTTGGTGGTTTCCTCGGATTGGGCGAGAAATGGGTGGCTGTTAAGATGGACAGCCTGTCAACCATGACCGACGAAAGCGGCACGCTGCGTTTGGTGTCTTCGGCCACCAAGACCGACCTTGAAGCCGCAGAAGCCTTCAAAACCGCGCAGGATATGGAAGCCGAGCAGCAAGCGCTTGAGAATGCTGCCCCACAAGACCCCAACGCGGTCACGACTGAGCCCACGCCTGTCAACTAAGCACGGGCCACAGCCGGGACGAAGAAGGGGCGCTGATACCAGCGCCCCTTTTTCTGTGTTCAATGGTGAAGCGAGGTCACCCCAAGCTGAGGCTCGCAGCACTTTCGGGCAGTTCTTCATCAAACAGACGCTGGTAGAATTCCGCAACGGTCTGCCTCTCCAACTCATCACATTTGTTGAGGAAGGACAGGCGGAAGGCGTAACCCACATTGCGGAAGATTTCCGCGTTCTGCGCCCATGCGATGACGGTCCGCGGGCTCATCACTGTCGAGAGTTCACCATTCATGAAGGCGGTCCGGGTCAGGTCGGCCACGGTGACCATCTGCTTGAGGGTCTTGCGGCCCTTCTCGGTATTGTAATGCGGGTTTTTGGCCAGCACGATCGCGGTCTCGGCGTCAATGCTGAGGTAGTTCAGCGTGGCGACGAGCGACCAACGGTCCATCTGCGCTTGGTTGATCTGCTGGGTGCCGTGGTAGAGGCCGGTGGTGTCGCCCAAGCCCACGGTGTTGGCCGTGGCGAAAAGGCGGAAATAGGGGTGCGGGGTGATGATCTCGTTCTGATCCATCAGCGTCAGTTTGCCGTCATGCTCCAGCACACGCTGGATTACGAACATCACGTCTGCACGGCCCGCGTCGTATTCATCGAACACAATCGCCGTCGGATTGCGCAGCGCCCAAGGCAGGATGCCTTCGTGGAATTCAGTAACCTGCTTGCCGTCGCGCAGTTTGATCGCGTCTTTGCCGATCAGGTCGATCCGGCTGATGTGGCTGTCGAGGTTGACGCGCACGGTGGGCCAGTTCAGCAGCGCGGCGACCTGTTCGATATGGGTCGATTTGCCGGTGCCGTGGTAGCCTTGGATCATGACGCGGCGGTTGTGGGTAAAGCCCGCGAGGATCGCCAGCGTCGTGTCAGGGTCAAACTTATAGGTGCTGTCGATGTCCGGCACGCGGTTGGTACGCTCAGGGAAACCCTTGACGATCATATCGGAGTCGATGCCGAAAACGTCGCGAACCGAAAGCTCTTCGGTGGGTCTCATGTTCTGTTCCAGTGCGCCGTCAGCCATCGCTCGTCATCCTTTTCCTTAGGCGCGCAGTTCGGGCCGCGCGCGTATCTGGTGCAACATATCGTGCCTATCCGCAAGGGGAAGGGGGAACTGGCATTATCCGCAGGGACCAGTGCGCCCTCTGCGCCGCCTTGCCGATTTATTAATCCTTGAAGTTTCGGCTGGCCTTGATCTGATCCCATGCCCAGACGACCAGCTGCAGCTGCTCTTCTTGGCTGCGGTCACCGCCGTTCATGTCAGGGTGCAGCACTTTGATCAGCGCTTTGTAGGATTTACGCACCTCGGGCTTGGTCCAAGTGTCCTTGGCCTCCAGAATCTCGATCGCACGACGCTCGGTCGGGGGCAGGCGGCGGCCCGCTTGCTGGCCTTTGCCTGGGTTCTGGGTCGCGTTCTTACCCAACACCTGATGCGGGTCTTCGATACCAAGGCGGGCCCATGCGCGTTGTTCAGGGTCGCCGAGCGGCTTGGTGGCGCGTTCCCAGACCTTGTCCTTGGACATTTGCGCGTTCAACTCGGCTTCGGTGGTGCCATCAAAAAAGCTCCACTTCGCGTTATATTCGCGGACGTGCTGCTGGCAGAACCAGAAGTAGTCATCCAGCACATCCGGCGCTTTGGGCGCGCGGAATTTGCCCGCTTCTTCGCAGCCTTCGTGGTCGCAAATCCGGGTGGAAGTCTCAGACGCACCAGACATGCCGCGACGGCCGCGGGGGTTTTTCTTTTTGGAGGACGACACGGACATGTCGAATCCGAAGGGATCAGCTTTTGGCATGTGGATAGACCTTTCCGACTCAGGCCGGTCACCATATACCCTGCGTCGCAGGATTGAAGGGGGCCGAGGTAAAAAACATGTCGACAACTCAAGAGATTTCAGACCGACTGGAGGCCGAATTTGCGCCGCGAGAGTTGGATGTGGTGGATGACAGCGAAAGCCATCGCGGTCATGCCGGGTTTCAAGAGGGGGGCGAAAGCCACTTCAACGTGCGCATCCGCTCAGAGCGTTTTAAGGGTCAGAACCGGCTGGCGCGGCACCGTGCGGTGCACAATGCCTTGGGGCCGGATCTGATGGGGCGCATCCATGCGTTAGCGCTTGATCTGGACGAATAGAAGCCCGCGCTTAGGGCTTTGATTTATCGTCGTCTTCGTCGGTTTTGTCCGGCGAGGACACTTCCGGCGCTACGCCTTCCGAGGTGCGGGTAAGAAACGCCGGGGGCATCGCCTTTTTAGCAGGCTCCACCTTCGCAGGTTCCTCCTCATCCGGTGTGATGGAGGCGGGGGCATCGGCCTGAAGCGCCGTGTCTTCTCCCTCAATCGTGGCGGCCAGCGCGGGCGTTGCGGATGCGGCAGGAGAGGGCAAAAGGTCGGTGTCATCTTGCTGGGTGGCGGCGGTGGCCAAACGGCGGAACACCAGCACATTGCGCCATTCTGTCGTTGTCGACGTTAGGCCAGACCGCTCCTGCGACGGCAACGTCTCAGCGCGCTGGTATTCCCAGCCCTCAGCAGCGAGTTCGTTCAGACACTCTTCCAGCGTGTAGGCAAAACGGTCTTCGGCAGACTTGAGGCCCTTGTTCTTCAGGCTTTTGGTAGGAGCGGGAACGATCTTGTATTCAAAGCGCATAAGAACCTCATTGAGAAAGCCGCGAAGGCCGGAATGTTATGTAGATTTGCGACGGATGCCGATGCTGCGCCCTGCCTGCGTGGGCGTGGGCAGGGTGGCATGCGCGCGGTGCATCTTGTCAAGTTTGGCCAGCACGGCCTCGGGCATCGGGGCGACGCGCGGGCCGGATTGGTCCACGTGTAATGTGAGCCCTTCGCCTGTAGCAGCGAGCCACCCGTCGCTGTGCCAAAGCTGCTGGAAGCTGTGAAAACGCTTTTCATCGTAATCAAGCAGTTGCAGCGTCGTATAGACGCTGTCGCCCTCGTGCAACTCGCGCAGGTAGCAGACATGAAATTCCGCTACATAGGTGGTGCAACCGGTCCGCTGATAGTCGGGGCCGAAACCAATCTGCGCATAGGCTTGGTCGACGCCCTGATCGAACAGGACGTTGTAATAGGCCATGTTCAAATGACCATTGAAATCAATCCACTCGGGGAGAACTTTCATCTCGCTCGAACGGAAGGGGGCCGGGGTCTCGCTCATTGCTGAGCGAGCTTGCGCGACACGATTTCGTTGACGGCCTTGGGGTTGGCCTTGCCGCCCGTGGCTTTCATCACCTGACCGACGAACCAGCCTGCAAGTTTCGGGTTCTGCTGTGCCTTGGCAACCTGATCCGGGTTGGCGGCGATGATTTCATCCACCGCAGTCTCAATCGCGCCGGTATCGGTTACCTGCTTGAGGCCTTCGGTCTCGACAATCTCTGCCGGGTCGCGGCCCGTTGTATAGGTGATCTCAAAGACTTCTTTGGCGATCTTGCCCGAGATGGCATCCGAGGCGATCAGATCGACGATTGCGCCCAACTGCGCCGGGCTGACCGGGCTGTCGGTGATGTTCTTGTCGTCTTTCTTGAGGCGTCCGAACAACTCGTTGATGACCCAGTTTGCCGCCATCTTGCCATCACGGCCCTGCGCCACGGCCTCAAAGTAGCCTGCGCTGTCGAGATCGGCGGTTAGAACGGAGGCGTCATAGTCGCTGAGCCCAAAGTCGCCAATGAAACGCGCTTTTTTCTGGTCGGGCAATTCCGGCAGGTTCGCGGCGATCTCATCGACCCAGGCTTGCTCGATTTCCAAAGGCAGCAGGTCGGGGTCGGGGAAATAGCGGTAGTCATGCGCTTCTTCTTTGGAGCGCATGGAGCGGGTCTCTTGCTTGTCGGGGTCAAAGAGGCGGGTTTCCTGCACGACTTCGCCGCCAGCTTCGACGATGGCAATCTGGCGTTTCGCTTCGACTTCAATGGCTTGCTGGATGAAGCGCATGGAGTTCATGTTCTTGATCTCGCAGCGGGTCCCTAGGTGAGAGAAGTCCTGCGTTTCTTGATATTTCTCGTACTGACCGACACGGCAGATCGACACGTTCACGTCAGCGCGCATCGCGCCCGACTGCATGTCGCCGTTGCAGGTGCCCAGATAGCGGAGGATCTGGCGCAGTTTACTAAGGTAAGCTGCGGCCTCTTCCGGGCCGCGAATGTCGGGGCGGGAGACGATCTCCATCAGGCAAACGCCCGTGCGGTTTAGGTCGACGAAGGACATATTCGGGTCCATGTCGTGGATCGATTTGCCCGCGTCCTGTTCCATGTGGATGCGTTCGATCCGCACCAGCCGCGCGGTGCCGTCGCCAAGCTCTACCAGCACTTCGCCTTCGCCGACGATGGGTTCATAAAGCTGACTGATCTGATAGCCCTGCGGCAGATCGGGGTAGAAGTAGTTCTTGCGGTCAAAGGCGGACTTCAGGTTGATCTCGGCCTTGAGGCCCAGCCCGGTGCGCACCGCTTGTTCGATGCAGTATTCGTTAATCACCGGCAGCATCCCCGGCATCGCGGCGTCAACAAACGCCACATTGCTGTTGGGCTCCGCACCGAATTGGGTGGACGCGCCAGAGAAGAGCTTGGCGTTCGACGCGACCTGCGCGTGCACCTCCATGCCGATGACCAGTTCCCAGTCATGTTTGGCACCGGCAATCACGCGCGGTTTCGGGGTGTCGTAACTCAGATCAAGCATCGCGGCCGCCTTCGGTCAATTGGAACTTGGCCGGTCATACTGGAGCGCAACACGCGCTTCAAGAGGCAGGCTTAGCCCGGCTGTGCAATCGCGCGACGTCCTTCGGTAAAGATGACCCGTTTGCCGGCATCAATCTCGCGCTGAAACAGCCCGGTGATGATGCGCATTGCCTCGTCTCGGCCTGTTGCGGCAAAGCGGCTGGGGGAGCGGACGCGCAGGTTGTTGTCAAAGCCGCGCGCGGCATGGGCCCACAGCATCGGATGCAGTTCGGTCATATGATCCCGCACGATCCAGCGCGCGCAATTTGCGATTTCGGCGCGCACGGCCCCTGCGGCATCCTCGGACGGGGCGGCTTGGCCGATGGCGCTGGCACAATAGGCGGCCAGCAGGTTGGCGGTATGCGGATCGGGGCGGTGCGCGAGGATATCACGCAGCCCTTCGATGAAGAACGGCACGTCAAGGTTGGCACAGGCCTGCGCATCGCAGCTGATCGCGTCGAATTGCACCCACGTATAGCCGCCCGCGCCCCATGTCTCTTCGGTCCGCGCGGCAGTGCGACGGGCTTCGAGTTCTAGTTGGGCGTATGAGCCATGCCACCGCGGCAGAAGGTGGTTGCCCATAGCCCGCATGGGGCGCGGGTTTTCGGGGTTCAGGTCAATGAGCCGTTCATAGCGGTCAGCAACCATGCGGGTGTCACCGCCTGATCCCCCAAGCAAGGCACAGCGCGTCGCCGCGAGCAGGGGCGAGCCCGCCGTGTCCTTATCGAATGGCGCGAGGATTTCCTCAGCGCGGTCAAAGTGTGCCTCAAAGGCTGCGCGGTTGCGGACGGGCACGTCACTGTCCCAGCCGGTACCGCGCCACGCCCAGCCGATGTCAATGTGCGCTTGGGCCACGATGGCCGCGATCACTTGGTTGCCAGCATGGTCTGCCAGCACATATTCCAACGCTTCGATCCCGGCCATCAACGGCGCATCGCTGGCCGGTTTGCCGTCATAAAGCGCATGTTCGGCGGCAAGAATCACATCCGCCCGCGCGCCAAAGGCCATCAACTCGGCCACCGGCATCGCGCCCGGCGTCATTTCGCGGTTCATATCGGCGTCATGCAGCAGGTCTGCCATCTCCTCCCAGCGTTCCTGGCGCACCAGCCACTGCGCGCGGTACTGGTGGCGGTCGCGCTGCATCTCTTCGGCGGTGGGATCGGCGCAGGCAATCCGCAGCAGCGCATCGCGCGGCGCACGGCGGCGCAGCATCGGCATTTCCAGTGGCTCAAGCTCAGGCGCTTGAGGCGCGGACTTGGCAAAAATCCCCTGCAAGGCGGACGGGATCATGTGAGCGAGGTTCTTCATCTGGGGCCGGTCCTGCCTGCTATTTTCGATGGCTTAGATTTGACCGGGCAATGGGGCGGAACCGTGACCACGCTGCGGAGGTTTCGGGAAATTTCTGCAGCGAAGCGGGGCAGGACAACGTGCGGTCTTGGTCGGCAACCTCAAGGCCGTGCCGCCCCTTGAGCCGCGATCAGAGGAAAACTGCCGATGCCAAGCCGCCACCGCGCTTGCCAAGCGCCGTTTGGGGCGGTCTTATGCGCGCCATGAAACCTGCCATGATTGCCCTAATTCTTTGCGCCAGCCCCAGCTTTTTGTTGGCTGACCTTTCCAAACAACCCGGCCCCGTTTCGGCGACCGAGGCTGAGGCCGTCGTACAGACCGCATCTGTGCCACTGTCATTTCCCGACGAAGTTGAGGCCGACACAACCCCTCCCGCACTTGAGACTGCGCCCTTTACCACCTCCTTGCGCCCGTCGGCACGCCCCGGCAACCTGCCGCGCACGCGTTGGCAGCATATGCGGGGGCATTCCCTATGGACCCGTGCGGCAATCTCGGCACTGAAATCTCACGGTAAGCCCTTGGTGGATATGGTGCCCGCAGATGTGGAGGAATGGTGCCCGGCCTATCCGACAGCATCAGACAGCCAGCGGCGCGCCTTTTGGGTTGGGTTCATGTCGACGCTGGCGAAACATGAGAGTACCTATCGGTCTTGGGCCGTGGGCGGCGGGGGGCGGTGGTATGGGCTGCTGCAAATCCTGCCCGGCACCGCGCGGGGCTATAAATGTAATGCGGGCAGCGGCGATGGGCTCAAGAATGGGGCCGCGAACCTAAGCTGTGCCGTACGGATCATGGCCACAACTGTGCCCCGTGACGGCGTGATCGCCGGAAATGGCAGGCGAGGGGTCGGGGCCGATTGGGGGCCGATGCGCAGTGCGTCCAAACGTGAAGATATTGCCCGCTGGCTGCGGCAGCAGTCCTATTGCAAGCCTTTAGGGACCACCCGGCCTCGCAGCCGACCTTAATTATTGGATTAGCGTGAAGTGATGTCGCTGCGTGGCGACGCTGCGTGCCTGAAGCGCGGTTTCAAACGCGCGGTGCGGTGGCGTGGCCTCGAACGGCAGCTTGATCTTGCGGCCCGATCGCAAGACCACTGTGGCGCGGACTGACATGTCCAGCCGTGTATCAAGCCGGATGTGATCTATCTGCGACAGCGCGATCTTTGCGTCGCGCTTTCCGGTGAACCATGACAAGTCGCTAGAGGTCAGGGTTAGGCCGCTTGGGGGATCCGTAAAAACCTCCCACAGGGCGGGTAGGGTAAACAGCCCCAGCAGCCCCATGATCCAGCCCGATGCATCCAACCAAACCCAAGCCGCGGTTAGTCCTGCCCAGATTGTGGGCAGCACCAATACTGCGGGTCGACTGCGGCCATGGCGGCGGTAATCATAGGTCGCCATGGACTCTGTTTGGGTCAAGGTCTCAGGCACCGCGAATGCGGCTGAGCATTTCTGACGTGTCCCGGCTGAGCGTGGGACTGGCGAGGATTCGGTCCAATTGCGTCTGGATCATCTCCTGTCGCGCCGCATCATAGCGCCGCCATGTTTGGAAGGCCGAGCACATTCGCGCCGTGGTCTGCGGGTTCACAGGATCGAGCTTGATCAGCCAATCGGCCAGCAGTGCGTAGCCTTTGCCGCTCTCGTGGTGGAACCCGGCATGATGCGTGGCAAGACTGCCAAAGACCGCGCGGAAGCGGTTGGGGTTCTTCCAGTTAAAGTCCGTGTGCTGGGTAAGCTTTTGCGCGACCTCGGCGGCCTGCTCCGGGGCCGCTTGAGAGACCTGCAGCCCAAACCATTTGTCCATCACCAACCGGTCCTCGCGCCACTGCGCCTCAAACTCAGCCAGTGCCTCGTCGCCATGGCCCGCGCGCAGTAACGCGGCCAAAGCGCTCAGTTGCTGGGTCATGTTGTCGGCCTGATCGTATTGCGCCTGCGCGCGCGCCGGACCCTGCACGCGGGTGAGTAGGGCAAGGGCCGCATTGGTTAACGCGCGTTTGCCCGATTGTTCGGCATTGGGCTGGTAGGGGGCGTCGACGGCGTGGCGATCGTAAAGCCCGCTCAGGGTTGAGGCGAAAGCCTGTGCCATTGCATCGCGGGTGGTCTCAACAGCAGCATGGATCGCGGCAGGGTCCGGCGTGTTGCCTGTATCATAGAGGGTGTTTGCCAGATCGGCATGGCTGGGTAGGCCAAGCATCAGCGCGCGGTAGGCGGGCTCCAACGCTTCATCGCTTAATACGGCCTGGAGTGCGCCAAGCCATTCAGCGTCCGGCGCGCTGCCTTCGGTGATCGTTGCCAGCAAGGACTGTCGCGCCAAAGTGCGCCCGGCCTCCCATCGGTTGAAGGGATCGCTGTCATGGGCCAGCAGAAGCAGACGTTCCTGTTTTGAGAGGTCATGTGCAAGCACCACCGGCGCAGAGAAGCCACGAAGGACAGAGGCGACAGGGCGCGCATCCAGCCCGTCGAAGGTAAAGCTCTGCTTGGCTTCGGTCATCTCCAACACGCGGGAGGGGACCACTTCGGCACCATCCTCGCCAATCAGCCCCACAGTGATGGGCAGGACCTGTGGCTCGGGCTTTGGCGTGGCCGTGCTGGGCGGCGTGTGTTGGGTGAAGGTGAGCGTAAAGGCGCCTTTGCCCGCGTCCCAAGCCTCCGACACCGACAGGCGCGGTGTGCCAGCTTGGGAATACCAGCGCTTGAACTGGGTCAGATCCCGGCCCGTGGTTTCCTCAAACACCTTTAGCCAATCTTCAATCGTTGCGGCATCGCCGTCGTGACGTTCAAAATAGAGGTCCAGCGCCTTGGCATAGGCGTCATCGCCCACCAATGTCTTGAGCATGCCGATCACCTCGGCGCCCTTTTCATAGATGGTGGCGGTGTAGAAGTTGTTGATTTCCTGAAAGCTTTCAGGCCGTACCGGATGCGCCAACGGGCCTTGATCTTCGGCGAACTGACGGCCGCGCAAGTCGATCACGTCGCTGATGCGTTTCACCGCCGGAGAGCGCATATCGGATGTGAACTGGCTGTCGCGATAGACCGTCAGCCCTTCTTTAAGACACAGCTGGAACCAATCGCGGCAGGTGATGCGGTTGCCGGTCCAATTGTGGAAATACTCATGGGCGATGATCGCCTCAATCCGCTCGAAATTGTCATCAGTCGAGGTTTCGGGAGAGGCGAGCACGGCGGCGGAGTTGAAGATATTCAGCCCCTTGTTTTCCATCGCGCCCATGTTGAAATCATCCACTGCGACGATGTTGAAAATATCGAGGTCATACTCGCGGCCATAGACCTCCTCGTCCCATTTCATGGAGGCCTTCAGCGCTTCCATCCCAAAAGCGCATTTGCCCTCGTCGCCGGGGCGCACATAGAGGTTCAGCTCAACATCGCGGCCCGACATGGTGGTGAAGCGGTCGGAATGGGCGACTAGATCGCCCGCGACCAGCGCGAATAGGTAGGCGGGCTTCGGCCATGGATCATGCCATTCGGCATGGTTCTGCCCCTGCGCCACTGGATTGCCGTTGGAGAGCAATACGGGATGCGGGCCGTTAATCGTGACGGTGAAGACGCTCATCACGTCGGGGCGGTCGGGGTAATAGGTAATTTTGCGAAACCCTTCGGCCTCGCATTGGGTGCAATACATGCCGCCCGACATATAAAGCCCTTCGAGGGCGGTGTTGCCTTTGGGGTCAATCTCCACCTCAGCCTCCCAAATGAAAGGCGCGTCGGGGACATCGCAGGTTAGGCCACGGTCCGTCACCTTGGGGGTAACCGGCTTGCCATCAATCTGCGCGGAGACCAGCTTGAGGTCTTCGCCATGCAGGAAAAATACGGCATCCTGTGCTGCCGGATTTGGGCGAAACAAGATGCGGCTTTTCACCCGCGTCTTATGGGGATCAAGGTCAAAGGTCAGCGCCACCTCATCCACAAGAAAGCCGAACGGCTGATAGTCGCTGAGATAGATCGTTTGGGGGGTGGCGTAGCGCATTGGGCCTCCAGTGGGGGGAACGTAAATGGTTTGGGAGAGGTTAGGTCTCTAGGTGGCGGCCTGCAAGCCGAGCTGCCCTAACTTCGAGCAATGAGGTATATCCATGTCCGCTCCCGACACCGATACCAAAACGCAGAAGAAACGCCATCGCCACGCGCTGATCGGTATCAAAACCGCAATCATCGCGGGGGCGCTGTTGATGATTGCTGGCATTGTTTATGCCGTGCTCCAGGCCACCGACCCTTCCCCCGATGGAGATGTGCAGCCCGTCGATGGCCCGGCCGATATTGAGCCCGTGATCGCCAGACCGCAACCGGTTGAGGAGCACCGCTAGACCCGGCATTCGCCGCACGCTTGCGCGGCTTCGCCTTTCTGCTAGACATTTCCAAATGGTATTCAGTGCGGGAGAGGGCAGAGAATGACGGGCAAGGTTGATAGAAACGGTTTGCAGGTAGAACCTGCACTGGTTGAGTTCATTGAAACATCGGCTTTGCCGGGAACCGGTGTAACGGCAGCGGCTTTCTGGGCTGGTTTTTCTGATCTGGTCCACGAACTTGGCCCCAAGAACCGCGCCTTGCTGGAAAAACGCGCCGACTTGCAGGCGCAGATTGACGAATGGCATCGGGATCGCACAGGTCAAGCGCATGACGCGGAAGGCTACACCACCTTCCTGCGCGAGATTGGCTATCTCCTACCTGAAGGGCCCGCTTTTGAAATTAATACTCAAAACGTAGACCCCGAAATTGCCCAAGTGCCGGGGCCGCAGCTTGTTGTGCCGATTACCAACGCACGCTTTGCGCTCAACGCGGCCAATGCGCGCTGGGGCAGCCTTTATGATGCGTTCTATGGGACCGATGCGCTGGGCGACCTGCCAAGCGGTCAAGGTTATGACGCTAAGCGTGGCGCGCGGGTGGTCGAACGCGCGAAAGCGTTTTTGGACGAAGCGGCGCCGCTCTCAGCGGGCAGCCACGCGGATTTAGCAGGCTACCGTGTGGTGGACGGCCATCTGGAAGGTGTGATGGCACATGATGCAGCGCCTTGCGGGTTGGCAACGCCAGCGCAATTCGCGGGCTACCGCGGCGCAGCCGAAGCGCCAGACGTAATCCTTTTGCGTAACAACGGGTTGCATATTGAAATCATAATCGACCCAGATCACGCCATCGGCAAAGATGATCCCGCGAGCGTCGCCGATCTGATCATCGAATCCGCGCTTTCAACCATTATGGATTGCGAAGACAGTGTCGCTGCGGTGGATGCCGAGGATAAGGTGCTGGCCTATGGCAACTGGCTCGGCCTGATGAAGGGCGATTTGGCGGAAACATTCGAGAAGGGCGGTAAATCCGTCACTCGGCGCATGGCCGAAGACCGTCGCTACACCGCGCCGGATGGTAACGGAGACGTCACCCTCAAAGGCCGTTCGCTGATGTTGGTGCGCAATGTGGGGCACCTGATGACCAACCCCGCCGTGCATGACCGCGAAGGCCGTGAAGTTGGCGAAGGCTTGATGGATGCGATGATGACGACGCTGATCGCAATGCATGATCTGCAGCGCGAGGGGGGGAACTCAACAACCGGCAGCGTCTATGTGGTGAAGCCCAAGATGCACGGGCCCGAGGAAGTGGCCTTTGCCGATGAAATCTTTAGCCATGTGGAAAAGACACTCGGCCTGCCGCAAAACACGGTGAAGCTGGGCATTATGGATGAAGAGCGCCGCACCAGTGCGAACCTCGCTGAATGTATCCGCGCCGCGAAAGATCGGGTCGCCTTCATCAACACAGGCTTTCTTGACCGCACGGGCGATGAGATTCACACCAGCATGGAAGCCGGGCCGATGGTGCCCAAAGGCGAGATGAAGAACAGCGCTTGGATCGCCGCCTATGAAGACCGCAACGTCGATATCGGGCTGGCTTGCGGCCTTCAGGGCCGCGCGCAGATCGGCAAGGGCATGTGGGCCATGCCCGACCGCATGGCCGAGATGCTCGACGCCAAGATCGGCCACCCGCAGTCCGGCGCGAATTGTGCTTGGGTGCCGTCACCAACCGCCGCCGCGCTACATGCCACACATTACCACAAGGTTGACGTGCTGGCGCGGCAGGAAGAGATCAAAGAGGGCGGTGCGCGCGGGACGCTTGATGCGCTGCTGACCATCCCCGTGATGGAAGGCCGCAACCTCAGCACCGAAGAAATCACCCGCGAGATTGAGAATAACGCCCAAGGTATCCTGGGGTACGTTGTGCGTTGGATCGACCACGGGGTTGGCTGCTCTAAGGTGCCTGACATTAACGATGTCGGCCTGATGGAAGACCGCGCCACTTGCCGCATCTCGGCCCAAGCGCTGGCCAACTGGCTGCACCACGGTGTCATCAGCCGCGAGGAGGTCGAGGCAGCGCTCAAAAAAATGGCAGCGGTCGTGGACCGGCAAAACGCCGACGATCCAAGCTATCGCTCGATGGCGCCCGACTTTGACGGGGTGGCATTTCAGGCGGCCTGTGATCTGGTTCTCAAGGGCCGTGAGCAGCCCTCAGGCTATACTGAGCCGGTGCTCCATGCGCGACGTTTGCAGTTGAAGGCGCAGCGCTGAGGTTGAGGCCCCGGCGCGAAGCGCATATGGTTGGGCCATCGTGGAAAAGAGGTAACTCATGGCTCGACCCGTCGTTGGTATTATTGGCAATTCCTACCTGCTGAACGATAGCTATCCTGTGCACGCAGGCGGGCAGATGAACACCGAAGCGATCGCCGAAGTGTCGGGCTGCCTGCCGCTGATCGTTCCAGGCGATCCGCGCTTTGTCTCGGTCGATGAGTTACTTGAGGTCTGCGATGGTTTTCTGCTGACCGGCGGGCGGCCCAATGTCCATCCTGAAGAATACGGCGAGCCTGAGACCGAAGCACACGGCGCGTTTGACCGTGCCCGCGATGCTGTTGCGCTGGCGCTCGTGCGCGCCTGCGTGGCACGGGGGCAGCCGTTCCTTGGCCTTTGCCGAGGGTTTCAGGAGGTAAATGTGGCCATGGGCGGCTCGCTCTACCCTGAAATCCGTGATCTGCCGGGCCGAATGAACCACCGCATGCCCCCCGATGGCACGATCGAGGAGAAGTTTGAGCTGCGTCATGACGTGACCTTTACCGAAGGCGGTGTGTTTCATCAGGTGATGGGCGCACCAAAAGTGCTGACGAATACGCTGCATGGGCAGGGGATCAAAGAGCCCGGCCCGCGCGTGGTGATCGACGGTCGTGCCGATGATGGCACGCCCGAGGCGATCTACATCAAAGACGCGCCGGGCTTTACCCTCGCGGTGCAGTGGCACCCTGAGTGGAACGCGGCCAAAGACCCAGTCTCGCGGCCCTTGTTCGAGCAATTCGGCGCAGCGGTAAGGGCTTGGGCGGCGGATGGGTCGGCCCTGCCGGTGATGACGGCCGCGCAGTAGCAGCGCCGGGCGCTTTACCTAAAAGAAAGCCTGCTCTGGTATCCGCTTAGACTGAAGTATATCGGCGGTGTACGCGCAGTTTTGCTATCAAGCCGTTGGTCTCTGCGTCTCACGCCGCATCCAACGTGTTATAGACCGCAATAGGCAAACCACTGGCCTTAGCTGTGCAATCGATCCGATGGGCCGTTGAACAGAGCAAGTTGGTTAAGCGGTGTCAAGTTGTCGTCCAGCACATCATCTTCCTCTAGGTGATCCACAACGTCGAAATTTGGTGGCACCTTGCGCGCTGCTTTACGATTGTATGAACTGAATAACCAGTCTTCTGGACGCTCACAATAGCCTGCATGGACCGGACTGAGGTGCACCAAATCGCGGTGCCGGGCGAAATCAGCTTGATCCCGTATCTGATGTTCCCAAAATCGCCGTTGCCAAATCCCTTTCTCGCCGCGCTTGATCTGTTGCAGGCTGCGATGCGGGGCAGGCGGAAGGTGTTTTGAAAACCGGCCCTTCCACATGCCAACGCGGTTGGCATAATCGTGGTCGCCAATTGGCAGGGTCCAAATGGTATGGATGACATCCGGCAGCACCGCGATGGCGTCAATTTGGAAAGGTTTGCGCGCCAAGGTCTCTCGCATGGCCTGCCGCAGAACCGAGATATGCCGCAGCAGCGCGTCATCGCCCCGCCGCGCCAGTCGCAAGGTCAGGAAATAGCGGCCGGGGCCATGAGAGGAAGCGACGCGTTTCATGACCCCGAACTTCGCGCACCTTGGTTAAGTTCGCTTTAACACCGCTACATTTGTCCGCCTGCGATCTCGATAGATTGCCCGTTGACGCTTTCCGATCCTTCGCCAACGAGCCATGCCGCGGCTGCCGCAACCTCGGAAGGGGCAATCAGGCGCTTGTGGCGGTTGGCATTCACCATCACATCGCGCGCTTTATCTTCGGACAGTCCGGCCCGCTGCGAGATCGCTTGAGTATTACGGGCGATAATGTCGGTATCCACATAGCCGGGGCACAAAGCGTTAAAGGTGAATGGCTGGCCCATGTAATCTTCGCTCAGCGAACGGATCAGGCCGATCATTCCATGTTTCGACGCAGAATAGCAGGCCGCCCCCGGGAGGCCGCGCAGCCCCGCTATGGAAGAAACCGCAATAACCCGGCCCCAATCGGTCTGGCGCATGGATTTGAGGCTCTCGCGTATGGTCAGGAACGCGCCGTCAAGGTTGGTTGCCATCATGTCGCGCCAAAAATCGAGGTCGGTTTTATGAAGCGACCGCCCTTCGGCCACGCCTGCGTTGGCAATGCATATCTGGACCGGGCCATTGGCCTCGACCGCGCGGGCGATTGTGTCGATGACCTGCGCCTCTTCGCGCACGTCCATTGCCATGCCGGTGATGCCATTGCCCGACACGGCATCAAGCACCTCTTGTCGCCGCCCGGTGATCGTGACCCGCGCGCCCTTGGCGGCCAAATCCTGTGCGATGGCCAATCCGATGCCAGTGCCGCCACCGGTGATGAATGCGTGTTTGTCTTGCAGTGTCATAATACCTCCCATTTCAGGACAGGGTGGCGTGGCATAGGCGACAGCACAATAGGCTTCCGGGGATGACGGGACGTTAAATTGCAACGGATCAGACGGCAAAGGGAGGGGGCAGTTGCGGCCGAGACACAATTCACTGCGCTGGCTTTAGCAGCCCTTGCGGCGCCCCGTAGATTCCCTCAGGGGTTGCACTGGGCAACCTGATCACAGGGCCCTGTTTTGTATTGGAGCAGTATTATGAATTTCTCGCATTTCCCAGCATTGACGCTCACCGCAGCACTTGCCTTAGGTGCCACCACGGCACAGGCTGTCGAAGTCACCGGCGGTTCGGTCGGGCTGTCCTATTCGGCGTTTACCGATGACACGGATTTTAACCGTCTCGGTCTCGAAGGATCGGTTGAATTTGGGTTCAACCAAAACCTGAGCCTGCAACTTGATGCGGGCTATAACGATTTTGATATCTCGGGCATCGACAGCCATACGCTGGGTCTGCACGGTATCTACCACGCAGACGAGGCAATGTCCTTCGGCGCATTCTACACCCGCGAAGACGTCGAAGGCGACGACTTGGACATCGTCGGTGTCGAAGCCGGCTATGAGATGCTGGCCTGGGAGTTCGAAGGCTATCTTGGCAACGTTGATTTCGACGGTGGCGACGGTACCATCGGTGGCCTTAAGGCGCGGTATGAAACGCCTACGGGTCTTGGGGTGACCGGCTCTTACGACCACGCCGATTCCAGCGTAATTGACGGATCGCGTTTTGCCGTTCGTCTGGACCGTGATGTCTCGCCGATGGCGAACCTCTTTGTTGAAATTGGCTCTGCGAAGTTGGACGTTGGTGGCCTGAGCGACTCTGAGCCATTTGTTGGTTTGGGCGGCACGATCGCCTTTGGTGCCGAGCGTGGTGCGACCTTTGAACAGCGCGGTTTCTCGCGGCTTATTCCGGGCCTGTAAGGGGCCAAGCGCGCGTCTTGCGTCGGCGACATCAATAGGCATGGCCTTCGGGCCATGCCTTCGACACTTGAGGGAACAACTGTTCTATCCCCGCCCCTAAATTAGCAAACCGTTCCCCCGATGTGGCAGTGCAGCAATTTTGCACCGTTTCACGTGTTGGTTTGCTTGTACTATTGCTGCGCGCGCGCTATCGCTCTGACTAACAAAGTTGCGCCATGGCGGCGTGGCAGGCCAGCAAAGGGGGACTCTTGGTTTGAAGGTCGGGACACCAAAAGAAGTATTTGAGGGCGAAAACCGGGTCGCGATGACGCCGGAAAGCGCGCTGCAGCTGCAGAAACTCGGACATACATGTATTATTGAAACAGGCGCTGGCGCTGCCGCAGGATTTGACGACGCCGCCTATGAAGCCGCAGGCGTCGAAGTGGCGAAAACCGCCGCAGCCCTCTGGAAGGCCGCCGATGTGGTCGCTAAGGTGCGCCCGCCGTCCGAGGCCGAGGTCAAGCGTCTGCGCGCGAGCCAAACGCTCATTTCCATGTTCAATCCCGCCGGTAACACCGAGCTGATGGAAGCCGCCGCCGAACAGGGCGCAACCGTCATGGCGATGGATATGGTGCCGCGCATCAGCCGTGCCCAGAAGATGGACGCGCTTTCGTCAATGGCGAACATCGCGGGTTACCGTGCGGTGATCGAGGCAGGCAACAACTTTGGCCGTTTCTTTACCGGGCAGATCACGGCGGCGGGCAAGGTGCCCCCGGCGAAGGTTCTGGTCGTCGGTGCAGGTGTGGCCGGTCTTGCCGCGATCGGCACATCGACCTCGCTGGGTGCGATCACACTGGCCTTTGACGTGCGCCCCGAAGTGGCCGAACAGGTCGAGTCGATGGGGGCGGAGTTTGTCTATCTCGACTTCGAAGAAGAGCAGGCCGACGGCTCGGCGTCTGGCGGCTATGCCTCTGTTTCCTCACCCGAATTCCGCGAAGCACAGCTGGCCAAGTTCCGGGAGCTGGCGCCAGATGTCGACATCGTTATCACAACGGCGTTGATCCCCAACCGCGAAGCGCCGGAGCTTTGGACCGAGGACATGGTCAAGGCGATGAAGCCCGGCTCGGTTATCATTGACCTCGCAGCGGAAAAGGGCGGCAACTGTAAGCTCACGAAGATGAACGAGAAGGTTGTCACCGACAACGGCGTCACGATCATCGGCTATACCGATTTCCCCAGCCGCATGGCGACGCAGGCCTCGACCCTGTATTCCACCAACATCCGCCACCTGCTGACCGATCTGACCCCCGAAAAAGACGGCGTTATCAACCACAACATGGAAGATGACGTAATTCGGGGCGCCACCATCACGCATGAAAAGGCAGTCACTTTCCCACCACCTCCGCCCAAGGTTGCGGCCATCGCGGCAGCGCCGAAGAAGGAAAAGGTCAAGGAAAAGACCCCCGAAGAGAAGCGTGCTGACGAATTGGCGGCTTTCAAAGCGCAGACCAAGAACCAAGTCACGCTCTTGGCCGTGGGTGCGGCAGTGTTGTTGGGTGTGGGCCTTGTGGCGCCTGCCAGCTTCATGCAGCACTTTATCGTTTTCGTTCTGGCGGTCTTTGTCGGTTTCCAAGTGATCTGGGGCGTGGCGCACAGCCTGCACACGCCGCTGATGGCGGTGACTAACGCGATCTCCTCGATCATCATTCTGGGCGCGCTGATGCAGATCGGCTCGAACTCGGCGCTGGTGATTATTCTTGCTGCTTTGTCGGTCTTCATGTGTGGGATCAACATCTTCGGCGGCTTCCTCGTGACACGGCGCATGCTCGCCATGTTCCAGAAATCCTGAAGGAGCACGCATAATGGACTATGGATTTACGACAGCAGCCTATGTGGTTGCAGCGGTTCTCTTCATCCTGTCGCTTGGCGGCTTGTCAGGTCAGGAAAGCGCGAAACGCGCCGTTTGGTACGGCATCGCAGGCATGGCGCTGGCGGTTATCGCCACACTGATCGGGCCGGGGGCGGGGTTCTGGCTCCTCTCGCTGATCCTGATCGCGGCAGGTGGGGCCATCGGCTATCAACTGGCCACCCGTGTGCAGATGACGCAGATGCCCGAACTGGTCGCAGCGATGCACAGCCTCGTTGGTCTGGCGGCGGTCTTCGTCGGCTACAACGCCCATATCGAACTGGGAAACGTAATGGCGATGGACGAGGTGGCGCGCGCGTCTACTGAAGGTTTCGCAGCACTGCTGGCCAAGAAAGACAGCGTTGAGATCGCGATCCTGCGGGTTGAGCTGGTGCTCGGTATCTTCATCGGTGCCGTGACCTTTACCGGCTCGGTCATCGCCTATGGCAAGCTGGCGGGGCGCGTTAGTTCTGCTGCAACCAAACTGCCCGGCGGTCATATGCTGAACGCTGCTGCCGCTGCGATTTCTGTCATCTGCCTGATCTGGTACTTCAACACCGGGGGCTTCTTCCCGCTCTTCGTGCTGACATTGGCGGCCCTGTTCATCGGGTATCACCTGATCATGGGCATCGGTGGTGCGGACATGCCGGTGGTTGTGTCGATGCTCAACAGCTATTCCGGCTGGGCCGCGGCGGCGATTGGCTTCTCGCTTGGCAATGATCTGTTGATCGTGGTTGGCGCGCTGGTCGGCTCCTCGGGTGCGATCCTGAGCTACATCATGTGTAAGGCGATGAACCGTTCGTTCGTCAGCGTGATCCTCGGCGGCTTTGGCGGGACATCTGGCCCGGCGATGGAGGTCGAGGGTGAGCAGGTAGCGATTGAGGCGGATGGTGTCGCTCAGGCCCTTAACGAGGCCGACAGCGTCATCATCATTCCCGGTTACGGCATGGCGGTGGCACAGGCACAAGGCGCGGTCAGCGAACTGGTCAAAAAGCTGCGGGCCAAGGGCAAGAACGTTCGTTTCGCCATCCACCCGGTGGCGGGTCGCCTGCCCGGTCACATGAACGTGCTCTTGGCCGAGGCCAAGGTGCCTTACGACATCGTTATGGAGATGGACGAGATCAACGACGATTTCCCCAACACCGACGTGGCGATTGTTATCGGCTCCAACGACATCGTGAACCCAGCGGCACAGGACGATCCCAACAGCCCCATCGCCGGTATGCCGGTGCTGGAATGCTGGAAGGCCAAGACGGTCTTTGTCTCCAAGCGGGGGCAGGGCACGGGCTATTCGGGGATCGAGAATCCGTTGTTCTTCAAGGAAAACACGCGGATGTTCTACGGTGATGCGAAAGCCAGCCTTGATAAGCTGCTGCCGCTGATCGACTGATCGTTTTCTTTTAAAGAAAACGACCGGGAATTTTCAAAAAATTCCCGCGCCACATTCCTTTAACGCCCTGCTGGAAACGGTGGGGCGTTTGCCTTTTTAAGGGCGGTATACTTCGGTACACTGCAACATGCTGAAAATTAATGATTATTTGCTGTTCAGCGTAGATTTTAACGCTATTCTTACTGGAATATGCAGCCTAAAGCAGCGGAATCCCACATGGCCCCGATCAAAGACCACCCCCAGCGACTTGCGCTCACAGGCGAGATGCACGCGCGCCCTTTTCCGCAGCTTGTCGCGCCTTCGCGGGTTGCCTTTTTGGCGGTGAAGCTTGCGCCGGGTGCCGTGGCGCAAGCGGAGTTGAACGCGCTGTTGTCCCATTACGGCGCGCCGCGCGCGGATGCGGAGGCGACGCATTACTACGGGGAGATGGGTCGCTTCACCCTGAAATGGGAGCAGCATACCGAATTCGTGACTTATACGGTTATCGCCCACGCTGGCCGGTCTGCGCCATTTGCCGCTTCGGATTTCAATGCCTTTCCCGAAGACTGGCTGTCAGAGATACAAGGCGAACGGATCACATCTGCGCTGCTGACTGTTCTGCCGAAACCCGCAGTGGACGAGGAGATCGCAGATCACTTGCGTGACTGGTTCGTGCCCGAAAGCCTCGCCGTGGCCGAGGTGTTGGAAGGGGCCGCGGTGGTGGCCAGCGATTTTCGGATTGATCCTGCGGGGCATCTCCGGCTGGCGCTATTTACCGATGCCTCAACCGGTGAGCGGCGTATCGGGCGGATTGTACAGCGGCTATGCGAGATCGAGACCTATAAGGCCATGTCGATGCTGGGCTTTATGCAAGCCCGCAACATGGCAGCGGCGCTCAATGATCTAGATGCGCAACTGACTACCTTGATGGGGGCCATGCGCAGCGGGGCCGGGACAGCGGCAGAGGAGACGCTACACGCGCTTTTGGATGTATCGGTGGCGCTGGAGGCGCTGACTGCCGAGACGGCCTATCGCTTTGCCGCAACGGGTGCGTATGAGGCTATTGTCTATGAACGCATCTCAGCCCTGCGCGAGGCGCGCTTCATGGGGCGGCAGGGGTTTGGCGAGTTCATGATGCGCCGCTATGCCCCCGCCATGCGCACGGTAAAGTCGACAGAGACGCGATTGCAAACCATCGCTGCCCGCGCCCTGCGTGCCGCTGATCTTTTGCGCACGCGGGTGGACGTGGAACGCTCGGCCCAGAACCAAGCGATCCTTGCCAGCATGGACCGCCGCGCTGATCTGCAATTGCGTCTGCAACATACGGTCGAAGGGCTGTCAGTGGTGGCAATCAGCTACTATGCGGTGTCACTGATGGGCTATCTGCTCTACCCGCTGGCAGAGCCTTTGGGGGTCAGCAAGGGGCTGCTGACCGCCGTTGTCACTCTGCCGGTTGTACTTGGCGTGTGGTGGACCCTGCGGCGTCTGCGCCGGAAGATCGGCTGAGCAGCGCCTGCATGGCGAGCGCGCCCAGTGCGATCATCAAAATGGCCTCGATGGCCGCAACCGACAGGGTGGGGACACCCGAAAGGCCCGCGCCCAGCGTGCAGCCACCGGCCAGTACACCGCCTACGCCCATCATCGCAGCGCCGGTCAGGTAGCGGCCCGTTTGGCGCGGCGCGTCAAAGCTCTGCCACTGGAACTCTCGTGCGATCAGGCTAGCGATGAGCGCGCCGATAAAAACGCCGCCCAAAAGCCCGGTCCCGAAACCTGCGGGGATCGAACTGCTGGCGATAGTCCAAAATAGCGTATCTGCAGAGGGGGAGGTGAAGCTCAGGCTCTCCATCGCGATTGGGTCGAACTCATCAAGCAGGATAAACCCGGTGCCGATCCAAGCGGCTGGGACCAAAAGGCCAATCAGCGCGGCCATCAACAGTTGCCCCGGACGGTTGCCCGAACGCAGCGCATAGGCCAGCGCCGCCACGGCAATCATGCCGCCCCAGATCAGTGCGCCGCCGGGCAGGGTGGCAAGGCTCACGCTCTCGCCCATATCGACGGTCACCGAGCCGAGCGCCACGCGCAGCGGGGCCAGCACGCCCTTGAGCGTGGCGTGGGCCACCACAGCGAAGACCAGCACCACCAGCGCCGCGCGCAGGTTACCACCGCCTGTCAGTACCGTAAGGCGAGAGATGCAACCGCGTGTCAGCACCATACCCGCACCAAAGAGCAGCCCGCCGACAGCAATCGCCAACAGTGGCACGTCAGAGGCCATAAAGCGGTGCGCGTCGAAATTGATCCAACCGGCAACCACGGCAGCCTGCGTGCCCACCACCGCCAGTGCGAGTGCCGTCAGCCAGATGCCAAGCGCTTGGCGGCGTTCTTCGCCGACAAGGCTGCGACGGAAGCAAAAGCGCGTGCGCTGTGCCAACACGCCAAACGCCAGCCCGATCAGCGCCGCCAGCAGAACGGACGCCTCTTTCGCTGTCGTCTCTTCAAAGCCGAAAGACTCAAACATCGCAAAAACCCTCGAAAACGGAATTATTTCCCATTTGGAGCGGCTGGAGGGCACAATCAAGTGAAAGCTGGTGACGAGGTCCGCTGCGTCAGTGAAATAAATTCTGTTTTGATGAGGAAATAGGCGACGCTGTTCACCCCATAGCAGGGTGCGCGAAACAACCGGCCCCCGTCGCGATGGACGGGGGCCGGTCGGTCCTTATTTCTACTCAGCGGCCGCGGATGCGCGGATCAAGTGCGTCGCGCAGCCCGTCACCAAGGTAGTTCACCGCCAACACGGTTAGCGAGATCGCGATTCCCGGCAGCATCACCCGCTCGGGGAACTCTTGCATCCGGTCCACTGCATCGGCCAGTTGCTTGCCCCATGTTGGGAAGTCAGACGGGAAGCCGACGCCAAGAAAGCTCAGCGCGCTTTCGGTGATAATCGCCGTGGCGAGGCCAAGCGTGGCCGAAACCATGATCGGCGACACGACGTTGGGCAGCAGGTGACGGCGGATGATCTTGCCCGGTGTGGTGCCGATGGAGCGGGCGGCGAGGATGAACTCACGCTCTTTCAGCGCGAGGATATCACCCCGCACGATTCGCGCGGTCTGCATCCAAGAGGTCAGGCTGATGACCGAGACGATCAGGATAAACATCCCGCCTTCAGGCCCGAACTGCGAGCGCAGCGGTTGGCCAAAGAGTGTCACCGCCAGCAGCACCAACGGCAAGATCGGTAGGCTGAGGATCAGGTCGGTAAAACGCATGAGCCAGAAGTCCATCCGCTTGAAAAAGCCCGAAAGCACACCGACCGCGGTGCCGATCAGCAGCGCCAGCGCCATCGCCATCCAGCCCACGGCCATCGACACGCGCCCGCCGAATAGCATTTGCGCGAGGATATCGCGGCCCAGCTGGTCGGTCCCAAAAGGATGGATCCAGCCCGCCTTGGCCTCACTGTCCCACAGCAGCGTATAGATCGGCCGCCAGTCCTTATTGCGGATGTCCAGCTTCTTGGCGTCGATGTCCCAGATATAGGGGCCAAAGATTACCGCCAGCGTGATGAAGATCAGGAACGAGCCGCCAAAGAGCGCGCCCTTGTGCTTGCGGAACTGGTCCCAAACATCGCGCCACTGGCTACGCGGTGGTTTCTGCGGGCCCTTGTCCTGCAGGGCTTTCATAAACTCCAGATCGGCTTCGATTGGGCTGGCGGGGATGGGTTGCTCAGTCATAACGGATCCTCGGGTCAAGCAGGCCGTACAGGATATCTGCGATCAGGTTGAATAGAACGATCAACACAGCAAAGATGAAGGTCAGGGTCATGACCATCGGCAGGTCATTGGCGCGCAGCGCGGTCAGCAGCAGCTGGCCGATGCCATTCACCTTGAAGACGTTCTCGGTGATGATTGCCCCGCCAAAGATGGCAGGCATGCCAAGCGCGATGATGGTGACCACCGGGATCATCGAGTTGCGCAATACATGCACCATGACGACAACGCTTTCCTTGAGCCCCTTGGCGCGGGCGGTGCGGACGTAGTCTTGGTTCAGGTTGTCGAGCATCGCGCCACGCATATAACGGCTGATTTGCGCCGTGGTTTGCAGCGCCAGCACCATGACAGGCATGATCATCTGCATGAATTGCACCTTAAAGCTGGCCCAGTCAGTCACCACATGGGTCGTGTCATAGATTGACGGTAGCCAACCCAGATAGACCGAAAAGATCACGATCAACAGCGGCCCGGTAAAGAACGGCGGGATCGAAAAGCCGATCATGGTGATGAAAGTACCGGCTTGGTCGAAGACCGAGTAGTGCCGGTAGGCCGAGTAGATGCCGATCGGAATGGCGATGACGATGCCGACGATATAGGCCAGCCCCACGACCCAAAGGGTCTGCGGCATTCGCTGGATTACGATATCCATCACCGGCGAACGGGTCTGCCAAGAGATCACGCGCAGCTTGCCGTCAGACAGGTTGGTGTCGGGCAGCCAGCTAAACAGGGCAGAACGGTTCGTGAGGTAGTCGATGAAAACCTGCGGTTCGATCCAGAAGACCTGAACCAGCCATTTCCAATATTGGATATAGATCGGTTGCCCAAGGCCAAGCGCCTCGCGCATCTTCTCTTTCACCTCAGGCGGGACCGTGAGGGGCACTTGGGCCATCGGGTCGCCGGGGGCGAGTTGTAGCAGCAGGAAAATCACCAGGCTGATAAACAAAAGCGTCGGGATCGACAAAAACAGTCGTCGGATGGTGAAGGTCAACATGGGCGTCGCCTTTGTAAGTCAGTCTGTGAGGGGGTGGGGGCGAAAGGGGGCGTGCGGATGGCGCACACCCCCGAAGGTCGGTGGAGGGAGGCGCTTTATGACACGCCTCCGTCCTATGTTATTCTGCCTTGCGGTACCAATCTGCGACATTCCACAACTCGGAGTCCCATGTGTTCAGCACGACGCCACCGAGGGTGTTGGCAGCAGCCGAAACGCGACCACGGTCAACCAGCGGCAGGATCGAGTAGCTGTCTTTGGTCAGCATGTCGTTCAGCTTTTTGGCCAGCTCGCCGCGCTTTTCCATTTCGCCGGTGCGGCCTAGTTCGGCCACCATCGCGTCATACTCTTCGTTACAGAAGCGGTTGATGTTCTCACCCTGCCACTGCGATTCCGGGCTTGGGAATTTGGCGCAGGTCCGCTGAGCGAGGTAGCTTTGCGGGTCTGTGCCATCGAAGTTGTTGGCGTACATTTCAACGTCTGCATAGAAACGCTGGAACGTGTCGGTCGAACCGGGATCACCCCCAAAGAAGACCGAAGAGTCGATGTTGCGCAGTTCGGTTTCAACACCGATCTGGCTCCACCAATCTTTGATCAGCGCTTGGAAATCCTGACGCACGGCGTTGGTCGAGGTCTGGTAGAGCAGGGCCAGCTTTTTGCCGTCCTTGTCCCGCACACCGTCGCCATCGCTGTCGGTCCAGCCCGCTTCGTCCAAAAGCGCCTTGGCGCCTTCGATGTCTTGGGTCAGACAGTCGGTGTTGTCGGATGCATAAAGCTCTGGTGCGGGCACCATGTTGCAGGTTGCGCGACCCGCTTGGCCGTAGCCGACTTCAACCAGCAGTTCGCGGTCAATCGCCATGGAAAGCGCGCGGCGCACTTTTTCATCGCTCAGGATCGGGTGCGGGTGTTTGGCTGTGGCGCGCTCACCTTCTGGCAGGTCGGGCGAGGCGTCTGTCATGTTCAGCTCGAGACGCTCAACCAACGTACCGAACGCTGACATGGGCTCGCCTTTGCCGCCTTCGGCCATCTTGGCGATGACATCGGGGGCCAGCTGCAGGTTCCACGCGTAGTCGAATTCGCCTGTTTCCATGACGGCACGACCAGCGGCAGTCGCATCACCGCCACCTTTAAAGGTCAGCGTTGCAAAAGCAGGCTTACCCGCATCGCGGAAGTTTTCGTTGGCGGCCATGGTGATCACGTCATTGGGCCGGAATTCGGTGACGGTGAAGGGGCCGGTGCCGATGGGGTTAAAGTTGGCTTCGGTGCACTCGGGCGCTTTGGCGCCGGTACAATCAGCAAACTGTGCCGCTTGAATGATTGGGGATTGCCCGCCCATGAAGGGGCCATAGGGGTTCGGCATCGGCTCAGAGAAGGTGACCTTGATCGTCTGATCATCAACGACTTCGACCGAGGACACGCCTTCAAACTTTGCCAACTGCGCGCAGCCGCCTTCGGGATTCATGCAGTAGTCCGCAGTGAACTTGACGTCATTGGCGGTAACCGGGGAACCATCAGACCAGACGAGCCCGTCTTTCAACTTCCATGTGATGGTCGTGAGGTCTTCGCTCACGCCGCCGTTTTCCAGCGTCGGAATTTCGGTTGCCAGATAAGGCACCAGCGCGCCGGTTTCATCATAGCGGCCAAGCGGTTCAAGCACCAACGAGGAGGCTTCAACGTCTTTGGTGCCCGAGGACAGATAGGGGTTCAGGATCGACGGTGCCTGCCAATAGATGATTTTGACTTCACCGTCGCGGCCGCGCTCGCCCTCATGGGCTTCGGCAAAGGCCATAGGGGCAAACGCAGTCGATGCGACGGCCCCCATCAATAGGGTCTTCAATTTCATATCTTACTCCATGTTGGACACGTGGGCGTGCCGCTTTTAGTGGACGGGATTAGCCCCGCCTTTTTGTTGTCGATTTAGAAAGAACATGAACTTCACCAGCTAAACATAACAAAACAAGTAATATTCAACCTGTGATCGAAGTGCTCTTTCCGAACCGCATAGGCCGTATCGAAACAGGTTTCCCGAAAATTGCAAGGGCGGACATGGCGCATTTATGACAAAGCTCAACGTCCACGCGTCAGGTTTGACAGCCTCCTCCCATTCGCCGTAGCGTCAGGTAAATCTGCGCCAATAAAAACATCAGGGAAACAGATGCTGGATCACACAAGCGGGGCGCCAATCGCCCAAATTCAGGGCCTCCGCGTCGAATTTCAAACCAAAGATGGCCCGGTGGTGGGAGTCGAAGACGTAAGTTTTGACATCAACCCCGGCGAAACGGTTTGCGTGGTCGGAGAATCAGGGTCGGGCAAATCGGTGTCTTCGCTGTCGCTGATGCGGCTGGTGGAATATGGCGGCGGTGAAATTTCAGGCGGTCGCCTCCTTTTTGACCGCGGCGAAAAAGGCCAGCTTGATCTGGCGGCCAGCAGCGGCAGCCTCATGCGCAAGATTCGCGGCAATGAGATCGGCATGATCTTCCAAGAGCCGATGACCGCGCTGAACCCCGTGTTCACCATCGGCAAGCAGATGACCGAAGGCCTGCGCCTGCATCTGAAAATGTCGCGTAAAGAGGCCGAGGCCCGCGCGCTGGAACTGATGAAACAGGTCCGCATCCCCGAACCAGAGCGGCGGCTGAAGCAGTACCCGCATGAGCTGTCGGGCGGTATGCGCCAGCGTGTTGTCATCGCCATGGCGCTGGCCTGTGAGCCACGCTTGCTGATCGCGGACGAGCCGACCACAGCGCTTGATGTGACGATTCAGGCTGAAATCCTGGCACTCATGGACCGCTTGAAGCGTGAGACCGGCACAGCGGTGATGTTCATCACCCACGACATGGCCGTGGTGGCACAGATGGCCGACCGCGTCGTCGTCATGTTCCGCGGCAAGAAGGTCGAAGAGGGCACCGTCGAAGAGATTTTCGAGAACCCCAAGCACCCCTATACCAAGGCGCTGCTGGCCGCCGTCCCAAAACTGGGCGAGATGACAGGCAAGCCCTACCCAGAGCCGATGAAGCTGCTGGGGTCGGAAGACAAGGAAATCTTGCCGATCAAAGGACGCGAAGAGGTGCTCTTGTCGGTCAAGAACCTGACCACGCGTTTCCCAGTGCAGGGCGGCTTCCTGCGCCGCACCGTGGCCAATGTTCACGCCGTCGAAGACCTGTCCTTTACCATCAACAAGGGCCAGACGCTGAGCCTTGTGGGCGAATCCGGTTGCGGTAAATCCACAGCGGGCCGGTCGATCTTGCGGCTGGTGGAACCGATGTCGGGTGAGGTGAACCTCGACGGCGTCGACATCATGTCGCTGGACCAATCCGCGCTACGCACCGCGCGGCTTGATATGCAGATGATCTTTCAAGACCCCTTTGCCTCGCTCAACCCGCAGATGCAGCTGTCGGATCAGGTGGCCGAACCGATCCACAACTTCGCCACCCTGAAAGGGGCCGAGGTGACCAAACGCGTTGAGATGCTCTTTGACAGGGTCGAACTGCCGCGCAGCTTCATGCGCCGCTTCCCACATGAGCTTTCGGGCGGCCAGCGCCAACGTGTCGCCATCGCCCGTGCGCTTGCGTTGAACCCCAAGCTGATCATCGCGGATGAGGCGGTCTCGGCCCTCGACGTGTCGGTGCAAGCGCAGGTGCTGAACCTGATGATGGAGCTTCAGGCCGAGATGGAGTTGTCCTTCCTCTTCATCAGCCACGACATGGCGGTGGTGGAGCGGGTAAGCCACTATGTCGGCGTTATGTATCTGGGCCGCATTGTTGAGCTAGGCTCGCGCCAGCGGGTGTTTGAAAACCCGCAGCACCCCTATACTCAAGCGTTGATGAAAGCGGTGCCGATCGCCGACCCACGGCGGCGCAAGTCCGAGAAGGATTTGAACTTCAAGCCCATCCCATCGCCGATCCACCCTGCCTCCTATGTGCCCGAGCCTTCGATCTATAAAGAGGTGGAACCGGGCCATCATGTGCTTATCACCGACAGCGGCTATTGAAAGAACACCCATGACCGAACGCCTGACCCCGCTTGAGTTGATGACCAAGCTCATCAGCTTTCCCACCGTGTCGCGGGACACCAATATCCCGCTGATCGACTGGGTGGCCGAGTATCTCGCTTCGCACGGCATCGACAGCCACCGCTACATCGACCCCGACCAACCCAAACACGCGCTCTTTGCTCATGCGGGCCCGTGGGAAGAGGGGGCTGTCGTGCTTTCGGGGCATACCGATGTGGTGCCGATTGATGGCCAGCCTTGGGAAAGTGATCCTTTCACCGTGACCGAACGCGATGGCCGCTATTACGGACGCGGCACTTGTGACATGAAGGGGTTCGATGCGCTTGCGATCTGGACGCTGGTTGAGGCGCATTATGCAGAAGTGAAGCGCCCGCTACAGATCGCGCTCAGCTTCGACGAAGAGATCGGCTGCACCGGCGCCCCGCCGATGATCCAAGCGATGCAGGGCGTGGTGCCGAAAGGCTCTGCCGTTATCGTGGGCGAGCCATCGACCATGCAGGCCGTGACCGGCCATAAGGGCGGCATCGGTTTCAACACGCATCTGGTGGGGTTTGAGGTCCATTCCTCGCTGCTGCACACCGGCGTCAACGCAATCATGGCGGGGGCCAAGCTGATCGAATGGGCCAATGATGTGAACAGCGACAATATGGCCGCCAAACCGACCGATACGGCCGCGATGTTCGACCCGCCCTTCACCACCGCCCATGTCGGCGTGATCGAAGGCGGCACGGCGCACAACATCACCGCGAAAGACTGCAAGTTCGCGATGGATTTCCGCGTGGTGCCGGGCGAAGACAAAGACAAATGGGGCACCGCCTACCTCAAAAAGGTGCGCGAGGTCGAAAAGCAGATGCAGGCCATCGTGCCGGAGACCTATATCGAGACTTCGACCCGGTTTGACGTGCCGGCGCTTCAGCCCGAGAAAGACGGCGAGGCTGAGCAGATCGTGCGCCAGATCACTGGGGATAATGCGAGCCATAAGGTGAGCTATGGCACCGAGGCCGGGCAGTTTCAGGAGGCAGGCTATTCCGCCGTGATCTGCGGCCCCGGCGATATTGTGCAGGCGCATCAGCCGAATGAATATATCGAGGTGGCGCAATTTGAGGCAGGTCATAACTTCATGCGCAAATTGTTGACCCGTCTACAAGGCTAAGCCGGGGGCGGGGGCCGACAGCCCCCGCGACCCGGTAAGACGATCTGCAAATTTTTCCGGCCGCCTGATGCTGCTCACGCGGCCTTTGCTAAAGGGCCGCGCCATGTCTACTTTCCCCATCACCCTTTCAAGCCCTGCCAGCTATCCCCGCACCCCGCCGCGCGAGAGCGAGGTCGTGGTGATTGGCGGCGGGGTGATCGGCGTTTGCACGGCGCTGTTTCTGGTGCGGGCAGGTAAACAGGTCACGCTATTGGAGAAGGGGCGCATCGCTGCCGAACAGTCCAGCCGCAACTGGGGCTGGATTCGCCAGCAAGGGCGGGATCCGGCGGAACTGCCTATCATGGTCGAGGCGGCAAAACTCTGGCGCGAACTGGCCCCACAATTGGACCGCGACATTGGGCTGAAGCAGACCGGGGTTACCTATCTGGCAGACTCGGACGGCAAGATGCAGGGATATGCCGATTGGCTGACCCATGCGGCTGCGAACGGCATCGACAGCCGCCTGATGGACGCAGGCGAGGTTGCTGTTGCCTTTCCGGGACTGAGCAAGACCTATGCCGGGGGACTGATCACCCCCTCGGACATGCGGGCCGAACCTTGGGTGGCGGTGCCCGCGCTGGCCGCCTTGGCCGTCAAAGAGGGCGTGCGAATTATCGAGAACTGCGCCGTGCGCAAGCTCGACCTTGCCGCTGGCCGCATCGCGGGGGTGGTGACCGAAGCGGGCGCAATCCGCACTGCCGCGGTCGTGCTGGCGGGTGGAGCATGGTCGGCGCTGTTTCTACGTGCGCATGGCGTCAGCCTGCCTCAACTTTCGGTGCGCGAATCCGTCGTGGCAACCAATGTGCTGCCCGAAGTTCACGCCGGTGCCGTGGCCGAGGCTGGTCTTGCCTTCCGCCGCCGTGCCGATGGGGGCTATTCGCTCGCGCCGGGGGCGGCTCCGGACCTGTACATCGGCCCCGATGCCTTCCGCGCCTTCCGCCATTACCTGCCGCAACTGCGCGACAACCCGTTTGGCCAGCGGCTCCGCGCATCGGCACCAAAGGGGTTTCCCGACGCTTGGACCACCCCCCGCCGTTGGGCCGCTGACAGCCTTAGCCCCTTTGAGGCGATGCGCATTCTTGATCCCGCGCCCGATCACCGACGCCTGCGCAAAGTGCTGAAACAGTTCGCTGCCCTTTATCCTGATCTGCCGCCCATCACGGCGCGCACTTCATGGGCCGGGATGATCGACACAATGCCCGATATCGTGCCGGTGGTGGATCATTGTGCGCAAATTCCGGGCCTGACCATTGGCACCGGCATGTCTGGTCATGGTTTTGGTATAGGGCCGGGTATGGGCCGGGTGCTGGCAGCTCTGGTCATGGGAAATGCGCCGGGGCATGATCTGAGCAGGTTCCGCGCCGATCGTTTCAGTGATGGCAGTCCCATCCGCCCCGGCCCGGCGATCTGACCCGATTTTATTAAAGGATAGCCCATGCCGATCAAGAACCGTTTCGCCGAAACCCACGCCGAGATCACCGCTTGGCGGCGCCACCTGCATGAGCATCCAGAACTGATGTTCGATCTGCCCGAAACCTCGAAATTCGTCGAAGAGAAGCTGCGTAGCTTCGGCATCACCGACATCACCACCGGGATTGCCCAAACGGGCGTGGTGGCGGTGATTGAGGGGCAGAGCAACACCTCTGGCCGCACCATCGGGCTGCGCGCTGACATGGATGCGCTCCCGATTATGGAAGCGACGGGGCTGCCCTATGCCTCCAAAACCCCCGGCAAGATGCATGCCTGCGGCCATGACGGTCACACCGCGATGCTGCTCGGCGCCGCGCAGTATCTGGCCGAAACACGCAATTTCGATGGGCGTGTCGTGCTAATCTTTCAACCCGCCGAAGAAGGCGGCGGTGGCGGCGAAGTCATGGTGCAGGAAGGGCTGATGGACCGTTGGGGCATTGATGAAGTTTACGGCATGCACAATATGCCCGGCCATCCGACGGGGCATTTTGCAATCCGCGAAGGGGCGCTCTTGGCGGCAGCGGATGAGTTTACCATCACACTCACCGGGCAGGGCGGCCATGCGGCTGCCCCGCATGAGGCGATCGACACCAACCTCGCCGCCGCCCATGTGTTGATAGCCCTGCAATCTATCGCCAGCCGCAACACTGACCCACTGAAACAGGTCGTCGTCTCGGTCTGCACCCTGCGCAGCGACACCGACAGCCATAATGTGCTGCCGCATCAGGTGCTCTTGCGCGGCACAGTGCGCACGTTGGACCCTGATGTGCGGGACTTGGCCGAGAAGCGATTGCACGACATCACCCGCCTGACCGCCGAGGCACATCAGTGCCGTGCCGAGATCGACTACCAGCGCGGCTATCCCGTCACCCGCAACCACGCCGAGCACACCCGCTTTGCTGCTGAGGCCGCCGACCAGATCACCCCCGGCACCGACCGCGACACACCGCCCATCATGGCGGGGGAGGATTTTTCCTACATGCTCAATGCGCGACCGGGTGCCTATATTATGATCGGAAACGGCGACGGGGCGACGGTGCACCACCCAGAATATGACTTTGACGATGCTGCGATCCCGGCGGGCTGCTCGTGGTTCGCGCAGGTGGTTGAGGACCGGCTGGCAAGGGCGTAAGCATGTGGCAGATAAATGCGCATGCATGAAACGCGGCGCTCAAACCCAACCGGAGGATACTTCCCAAATGGCCGTTAAGAACCGATTTGCCGAACTGCATGACGACATCACCGCATGGCGCCGCGACCTGCATGAGAACCCAGAGATCCTGTTTGAAACGCACCGCACCTCAGGCATCGTCGCTGAGAAACTGCGCGCCTTTGGCTGTGACGAAGTCGTCGAAGGCATTGGCCGTACCGGTGTTGTCGGTGTGATCAAGGGCAGTTCTACCGCCTCGGGCAAGGTGGTCGGCCTGCGCGCTGACATGGACGCGCTGCCGATCAATGAGCAGACGGGCCTCGACTATGCCTCGAAAACCCCCGACGCGATGCATGCCTGCGGCCACGACGGCCACACCGCCATGCTGCTGGGAGCCGCGCAATATCTAGCGGAGACCCGGAACTTCGACGGCACCGTCGTTGTGATCTTCCAGCCCGCCGAAGAAGGCGGCGGCGGGGGGCGCGAAATGTGCGAAGACGGCATGATGGACCGTTGGGGCATTCAGGAAGTTTACGGCATGCACAATTGGCCGGGCATGCCCACCGGCTCTTTCGGCATCCGCCCCGGAGCATTCTTTGCCGCGACCGATCAGTTCGACATCACCTTCGAAGGCCGTGGGGGCCATGCCGCCAAACCGCATGAGACGATTGATACCACAGTCATGGCAGCACAGGCCGTTCTGGCGTTGCAGACCATCGCCGCGCGCAATGCCGACCCGGTTGAGCAGATCGTTGTCTCGGTCACCGCATTTGAGACATCCTCCAAAGCGTTCAACGTGATCCCGCAGCGGGTGCAGATGAAAGGCACCGTGCGGACAATGTCGGCAGATGTGCGCAGCCTTGCTGAAAAACGCATCAATGAAATCTGCAACGGCATCGCAGCAACCTTTGGTGGCAAGGCCGATGTGACCTATCACCGGGGCTATCCGGTCATGGTGAACCACGACGAGCAGACCGAGTTCGCAGCCGATGTGGCGCGCTCCGTCTCGGGTGATTGTGTTGAGGCGCCGCTGGTCATGGGCGGCGAAGATTTTGCCTTCATGCTCGAAGAGCGTCCCGGCGCGTATATTTTGGTGGGCAATGGCGATACCGCAGCGGTGCACCACCCGGAATATAACTTCAACGATGAGGCTATTCCGGCTGGGTGTAGCTGGTGGGCGGGGATCGTCGAGCAGCGGATGCCAGCGGCTTAATTTCATACCCCATGAAGAGATTGCGCGCCTCCCTCGGGGGGGGGGGGGGGCGTTTTCGTTTGGGGGGTCAGCCGCGTTCCCAAAGCGCGCGGTAAACCGTTTCGATCCCGTCTGCCTCGGCCCGCGCGCTAAAGCGCTGTTCTGCCCAGTGGCGCGCGGCCTCTGAGAGGGCGGCTTGGTCATCCCGCTCAAGTATAGACAACGCGGCATGGGCCGCAGCTTCCGCAGCGCCCAGTGGTACCACTTTGCCCACGCGGCCCGCGTTTGAGAATGCCCCGTAATAGCCCGCGTCGCTGCCCACGAAAGGCACGCCAGAGGCCAGCGCTTCAAGCGGGACCATCCCATAGCCCTCGTAGCGCGGCAGTTGCACAACGAGTGACAGCGCGCGCATCAGTTTCGGCAGGTCGGCGGCCGGATATTCCCCGACAAAGAGCAAGCGGTCGGCCAGCCCTGCGGCTTCGACCTGTGCCTTGAGCTTGGTCAGAAACGCATCATGCTTGCCGCCCGCACGGCCAATGACCAGCGCCACCGCGCGGGGGAGTTCAGGCAACAGGCGCAGCATCGCCTCTACAAAAAGGTCAGTGCCTTTCTCGGGCCGAATGCGCCCCACGGTGGCAATGCCATGGGTGCCGCCAAAGCCCAGCTGCTCCCAAGCGTTCGCCCGGTTCGTGGCGGGCGAGAAGACATCGGTGTCCACACCATGCGGCACCACGGCGCGGACATGGGGGACGAATTCCGCCGCGCGTTCGGTCGTCGCAATCACCGCGTCCATCTGCCGAATCAGCCAACGGGGATAGGTCGAATGCAAGCGCTGCGCAGCCGAGGTGAAGACGATTTTGATATTGGCGCGGCGCACATCCCGCAGCCAGAGTGCGCTGCGCATCTCAGTATTGCGGCGCACGTGCCAGATGGCAAAGGGATGATCTGCGGGCGGGTGATTGCGGGTGATCCGCGCAGCCGCCGCGCGGGTCAGCGGGGTCGGGCAGCCGGGCAGGGGCTGGCCCACCAGCGCCATCTCGTGGCGTGTGATCTGTTGCCGGATCACATTGGCCGCAGTGGCGGAAACCCCGGTGAAGTTGCGGTTGTAATTGGTGACGTAAAGCTCAGGCATCCGGGCCTCTCTCACGTAGACGGAGCGCCGTGATCAGCCGCTCGGCGATACTGTCGAGCTTGTCAGCTTGCGCCGCGGCATAGGATTTGGCCGAGGCCCCACCATTGGCGCGGGCGATGTCGTTGCTGAGCAAATCCGCAACCCGATCCGCCAAATCCTGCGTGCCCGCGACCAGCCGCGCCGCGCCTGCGGTCTCCATCTCGGCATAGGTTTCGGCAAAGTTGGTGACATGGGTGCCAGACAGTACCATCGCGCCGGCCTGTGCGACCTCATATGGGTTATGCCCCCCGATAGGGTGCAGTGAGCCTCCCAGAAAGACGATGTTCGACAGAGCGTACCACGTGCCCAATTCCCCCAGAGTATCGGCCAGATAGACCTGTTCTTCCGGCATGTCGCCCCGCGTTCGGCGGCCATGGGTCAGACCAACACTGGCGATGAGACCGGCCACTTCGTCACCGCGTTCCGGGTGGCGGGGGACAAGGATGAGGCAGAGATCGGGGAAGCGTGTGAGCAACTGCCGATGTGCCTCCAAAACGGATTTCTCTTCGCCCGGGTGGGTAGAAGAAGCGATCCAAACCGGGCGGGTGCCCAAGGCCTTGCGGGCCTCTGCGATGGTTTCATCCTCCTGCGGCAAGGGGCCAGCCATTGATTTGAGGTTTATCCCCGCCGCGACGCGATCAGCGGGGGCATTGATTGTACCCATTGCCCGCGCCATCGCGTCATTCTGGGTCAAGATCAGATCAAAGACGCCGAACAGGAACCCCGCCAGCGCGGGCTGCTTTTGCCACCGTTCAATCGAGCGTTGCGAGAGCCGCGCGTTGATCAGCGCCATCGCCGTGCCGCGTGCATGGGTGCGCCGCAGCATTTGAGGCCAGAGTTCGCTTTCGACGAAAAGTGCTGCATCCGGGCGCCAGTGGTTCAAAAACCGCTTCAGCGGGCCAGGGGCGTCGAGCGGCGCGAATTGATGCTGCGTACGGGGCGGCAGACGGCTCGCCAGCAGCCGGGCCGAGGTCGCGGTTCCTGAGGTGATCAGAAAATGCGCTTGGGGCAGCGCGTGGCCCATCCGGTCAATCAGCGCCAGCACCGATAGGCTTTCCCCAACTGAGGCGGCGTGAAACCAGATCAGCTGGCCTGCGGGGCGCGGTTGGCTGGCGTGGCCGAGCTTTTCGCGGGCGCGTTGCGGGTCAACTTCAGCTCGGCGCAGTTTGGCCATGGACTGGCGCCCAGCAACAGGCAGCATCACAGCGCTTGCCGCGACCCATACCCGGTAAAGAAGCGGCGTGACCATGGGGCTCAGCCGCCCGTATGGCTCATGTGGCGCGGCATTTGACCGTCGACGCGCTGGCGGGAGTAGTCGAAATCATGCCCCTTCGGCTTGCGGTCAATTGCCGCGCGGATCGCTTCTTGCAGTGGGACATCCGTATCGGGGTGCTCGCGCAGCGGTGCGCGTAGATCGGCCACGTCTTCTTGACCGAGACACATGAAAATCTCACCCGTGCAAGTGACCCGCACCCGGTTGCAGCTTTCGCAGAAATTATGGCTTAGCGGGGTGATGAAACCGATCTTCTGACCGGTCTCTTCCAGCCGCACATAGCGGGCGGGGCCGCCGGTACGCTCGGCCAGATCGGTGACGGTGTAATGCTCCGCGTAGCGGGCCCGCACGTCCTTGAGGGACCAGAACTGACCAAAGCGGTCCTCGTTGCCCAGATCGCCCATCGGCATGACTTCGATCCACGTCAGATCAATGCTACGCTCAGCGCACCATTCGGTGATGCGCGGCAGCTCGGGCTCGTTGAAGCCCTTAAGCGCCACGGCGTTGATCTTGATCTTCAGCCCTGCACGCTGCGCGGCATCAATCCCGCGCAGCACCTGCGGCAGGCGACCCCAGCGAGTGATATCCGCGAACTTCTGCTCATCCAACGTGTCGAGCGAGACATTCACCCGGCGCACACCAGCGGCGTAAAGGTCATCGGCAAAACGTTCCAGCTGGCTGCCATTGGTGGTCAGCGTCAATTCTTTCAACGCGCCGCTGTCGAGGTGCCGTTTCATCCCCTCAAAGAAGGTCATGATCCCCCGGCGCACCAAAGGCTCACCACCCGTGATGCGCAGTTTCTCCACGCCCAAGTTGACGAAGTTGCTGCACAGCCGGTCCAATTCTTCCAGCGTCAGCAATTCCTTTTTAGGCAAAAAGGTCATGTTTTCCGACATGCAGTAGACGCAGCGAAAATCGCAGCGGTCGGTGACGGAGACGCGAAGATAGGTGATCGCGCGCATGAATGGGTCAATAAGGGGTGCTGTCATGTGTCATAGGTAATGCTCCGCCCAGTGCGGGGCAAGCGGCATTTGGGCGATTGATAAGGGCGCGGGGCAGAGATAGTCTTGCAGCATGACACGTATTATTCTCCCGCTTTTCATCGTAGCCGCCACTGCGGGCTGCAGCAATCTGGCTGAACGCTTTGGGATGGAAACTGCCCAACCAGAGCAGGCACCCGCAGCTGCCGCATCAGCGGAGGCATCGGTTGACGCCCAAGCAGAGGTCGCGGCCCCTGCGCCTGCCGCCTCTCCGATCGCGACCTCAGGCGCCAGTGCCGAGGCGCTGGATACGACAACCGCGGCAGAACGCGAAGCGGCCACCCGCGCCCCAGCCAGTACAGGCGCTACATTGGGAACGACTGTGGCCAGTCTCGGCAGCGCAACGGAACCTGGGTTGTGGTTGAAAACCCCCCTCGTAAAATCCGAGCAGCCCGGCCGGGTGACCAATCCCACCACCGGCAAATCAGCCTCGGTGACGTTGATCCCGCTGGACGGGCCTGCAACTGCGGGCAGCCGCATGTCGCTGCCCGCATTGCGGTTGATCGGTGCGTCTTTGACTGATCTCACCACGGTCGAAGTGTCGGCCGAAAGTTAAACGCTTATGGGCTTTTAGCCTGCGCCGTCGGACTTTTTCAGCAGGCGCAGGGCTTCTTTTGCCGCCACAGGTTTCATCGCCTCTCCATGGGCCGCGATAAAGGTGCGCGTGCGGTCGGGGTCATGTTTGGACAGGTCACGCAGCCACGCGCCGATTGCCTTTTGGATGAACTGCCGGTGATCCGGAACCATCGTCGCCGCCCAACCAAGAATGCGGTCGCGGGCTTCGAGTTCCTCGGGCCTGGGATTGTTCTGCTTGGTCCATGGCAGGGTCGAAACCAGCACCGCGCGCCGCGTCCAAAGGTGATCAGAGGCGACCCAGTCTTCCAGTTCGTCCAAACGTGTCGGATCGGCCATTAGGCGTTTCTGCGCCGCCATACTGGCATGATCGGCAATTGCCCAACTGTCGAAATCCGCGGTCCAACTGGCAATCAGTGACCATGCGGCTTGATCGTCGGGCCGTAGCCGCGCTTGGGTCAGTAATTTGGCCGCCGCGACCCGCGCCTCAAAGATATCGAACTGCCACAACCCGTCGGCCAGTGCGACGCGCCCCTCAACATCGAGCGCCTCGCGCCAAGCCTGTGCAAGATCCGCGATTTGCGGGTTGGTCAGGCCAAGATAGCGGCGGTCAGCTTTGTGATAGGCGCGCATCTCTTCTGCACGGGCCGGGTTGGCCAGTGCTTCAAGCTCTTCAAGAGCGGTTTCAACCATCATTCTACCGTCACCGACTTTGCAAGGTTGCGTGGCTGATCCACATCCGTGCCTTTGGCAACAGCGGTGTGATAGGCCAGCAACTGCGCCGGGATCGCATAGAGGATGGGGGCGAGGGCATCGGGAACGGGTGGCATTTCGATGCTGAACCAAACGCCATCATTGGCTTCGGCCTGACCTTTGGAATCCGAGATCAGGATTACCTTGCCTTTGCGCGCCATGACTTCTTGCATGTTGCTTACAGTTTTGTCGAAAAGCGCATCGCGCGGGGCCATGACCACCACGGGCACATGTTCATCGACCAATGCGATAGGGCCGTGCTTCAGCTCCCCAGAAGCATAAGCTTCGGCGTGTATATAGCTGATTTCTTTTAGTTTAAGTGCGCCTTCGAGAGCGAGCGGATACATCTGCCCCCGACCCAAGAACAATACGTCGCGGGCATGAGACAGCTTGAGCGCAGCCTCTTGCATCGTGTCGTTCTGCTCCAGCGCGGTGCTGATGATCGCGGGCAACCCTCGCAGGCTTGAGATGTGATCTGCGAAGGCTTCAGCCGTGATCGTCTCACGGTCACGCGCGGCCTTGAGGACGAGGGCGAAAAGCACGACCAATTGGCAGGTGAAGGCCTTGGTCGAGGCTACGCCGACTTCGACACCAGCATGGATCGGCAGGGCCAGATCGCTTTCGCGGGCGATCGAGCTTTCGGGCACGTTAACGACCGATAGGATCCGCGCCGCTTTGCCCTCGCAATAGCGCAGCGCGGCCAGTGTATCGGCGGTTTCGCCTGACTGGCTCACAAACACCGCCAGCGTGCGCGGCGAGATCGGCGGTTCGCGGTAGCGAAATTCAGAGGCCACATCCACTTCGACCGGGAGGCGGGCGATCTGTTCAAACCAGTATTTGGCGGTAAGGCAGGCATAGGAAGCGGTGCCGCAAGCCACCATGACGATCCGGTCAAACTGCGTAAAATCAATATCCTGCGTGCTGATATTGATCTGGCCTTCGGGCGTTAGATAGTGGCCGATAGCCGCACCAATCACGCCGGGTTGCTCGGCGATTTCCTTCGACATGAAGTGTTTGTGCCCGGCTTTGTCGATGCGGGTACTGTCGATCTGCACAGTCTTGATCGCGCGGTTGGCCAGCGCGCCGTTCCGATCAGTGATTTCGACAGAGGTGCGGGTGATCACAGCGCAATCGCCCTCTTCGAGATAGGCGATGCGGTTGGTCAACGGGGCCAGCGCGATGGCGTCGCTGCCGACATACATCTCGCCCTCACCATAGCCGATGGCCAAGGGCGAGCCTTTGCGCGCGGCGATGAGGAGGTCTTCGTGCCCATCGAAAAGAAAAGCCAACGCAAAAGCGCCCTCAAGTCGCGCGAGGGTTTGCTTGGCCGCCTCAATGGGGGCTGCGCCCTGGGCCATGTGGTGCTGGGTCAGCAGGGCAACAGTTTCGGTATCGGTCTCTGTGACAGACTGCACGCCATGCTCGGCCAATTCGGCCCGCAGTTCACGGAAGTTTTCGATGATCCCGTTGTGTACCACGGCGACCGGTCCGGCTTGATGCGGGTGCGCATTGTTCACGCTGGGCGCGCCATGGGTGGCCCAACGGGTGTGGCCGATACCAGACTTGCCCGCCAGCGGGTCATGCACCAGCGCATCAGAAAGGTTCACCAGCTTGCCCAAGGCCCGACGACGGTCGAGTTTGCCTTCGTTTAAGGTGGCGATACCGGCGCTGTCATAGCCGCGGTATTCAAGACGTTTAAGCGATTCAACGAGGATCGGCGCAGCTTCGTGGTTGCCGAGCACCCCTACAATTCCACACATTTTTAGCTGCCCCTCTGCATTTTTGCCTTTTTGGCCTTTAGAATTTCGAACATTTTACGCGCCATGCCGGGTTTTTCGACCTGTGGCGCGCGTGACAGTGCCAGTGCTTCCGGCTCTACGTCGGATGTGATGACCGAGCCCGAGCCCGTCATTGCACCGTCCCCGATGGTTACCGGCGCGACCAGCATGGTGTTGGAGCCGATGAAAGCTCCGGCACCGATGGTTGTATGGTGTTTCATTACGCCATCATAGTTGCAGGTAATCGTGCCCGCGCCGATATTGCTGCGCGCGCCTATGGTCGCGTCGCCGATGTAGCTCAGATGGTTAACCTTGGCCCCTTCGGCGATCTGCGCGTTCTTCACCTCCACGAAATTGCCAATCCGCACGTCTTCGGCGAGTTCGGCCCCAGGCCGCAGGCGGGCGTAAGGCCCGACCACGCCGCCGCGCGAGACATGGCAGCCTTCAAGATGCGAAAAGGCACGGATCGTAGTGCCGGATTCAACGGTAACGTTTGGGCCGAAGACCACGTTGGGCTCAACCACCGTATCGCGACCAATATAGGTGTCGCGGGCGAGGAAAACAGTCTCGGGCGCGATCAGGGTCACGCCGTCTTCCATCAGCAGCGCGCGGGCGCGGGATTGGAACGCAGCCTCGGCGCGGGCGAGATCGGCACGGGAGTTCACGCCCATCGTCTCGGCCTCAGCGCAGGTCACCACAGTAGCGCTGCGGCCCTCGGCACGGGCAAGGCCGATGATGTCCGTAAGGTAGTATTCTTCTGAGGCGTTTTCGTTGCCGACCTTGTCGATCAGATCGAACAGCAGGTCTGACTTGCAAGCCACCACGCCGGAGTTGCACAGGGTGATGGCGCGTTCCTCGGGGGAGGCGTCTTTGAACTCGACGATACGCTCCAGCGCGTCGCCCTGCATCACCAGACGGCCATAGCGGGCCGGATCAGCGGCCTCGAAGCCCAGAACGACCACATCATGGGTGGCCAGCGCTTCTTGCATCTTTTCCAGCGTCTCGGGTTGCACGAAGGGCGTGTCGCCATAGAGCACCAACGCCATGCCATCAAAACCTTCCAGCGCCGGGCGGGCCTGTGCCACAGCATGGGCCGTGCCCAGTTGTTCGGTCTGTTCGACCACCTGCGCATCCTCATCAAATAGAGTGGCCGCAGCACGCACCTGATCCGCCCCGTGGCCCGCGACGACAACCGTATGGCGCGGCGCCAGCATGGCACCAGCGGCCATGGCGTGTTCCAGCATCGGGGCAGAGGCGACCCGGTGCAGAACCTTTGGCAGGTCCGAGTTCATCCGTGTCCCCTTGCCTGCGGCGAGGATGATCAGTGCAGTATCCATGTAAATCTCTTTGTCCTTCAGCTTGCATTCTCTTTACGCGCTTCGCACAAAGGCGCAAGGCCACCACCCATCAAACTAGATTGCGGTCTGCAACACGATGACAATTAAAGAGGCGGGGTTCCGCCCTAGGAGTATCCGATGAAGACAGTCGTTTTCGATCTCGACGGCACTTTAGCCGATACCTCGGGCGATCTGATCGCCGCTGCCAATGCCTGTTTCCGCGACATGGGCGAGGGCGATGTGCTGGTCCATGCCGAAGATGCAGGGACCGCGCTGCGTGGCGGGCGCGCGATGCTGACGCTGGGGATGCAGAAACTTGGCCGTGCCGATGATGCGGCGACGATTGATCGCTACTATCCGATGCTCCTTGAGGCGTATGGTCGCGACATTGACACCCATACGATCATGTATCCCGGTGCGATGGAGGCCGTCGCTGCGCTAAAGGCGGCAGGCTACCGCGTTGCGATCTGCACCAACAAGCCCGAAGCCTTGGCGGAACTTCTGCTCACGCGGCTTGGCGTCCGCGATGCATTTGGTGCGATGCTTGGCGCCGATACGCTGGCGGTGCGCAAACCTGACCCGGAACACCTGTTTGAAACCGCGCGGCGCGCGGGCGGGGACCCGGCGCAATGTGTTCTGATTGGGGATACCGAAACCGACCGGAAGACTGCGCGCGCGGCAGGTGTGCCTTGTGTGCTGGTCACCTTTGGCCCCGGCGGCACAGATGTGGCCGCGCTGGAACCTGAGGCGCTTTTGAACGATTTCGCCGATCTGCCGGGGGTGGTTGAGCGGCTGATCGGTAAGGCTGCTTGAGGGGGCATCGACAAATCCGCAGCTTCGCCTAGGCTCAGCTGATTTTAGGAGGTACGGGACAAGCAGCGACACCGCTTGAACTGGTCCCCAGCGACAGCCGCTGAGGTCGCACTGCTGAGGCGTGAAATGCTGTCCTCCCAGTGGGCTAGGGGTGCTATGGTGTGATTGCTGCTCTGCACGCCGTTTGGTTGAGAACCGGCGGGCGGTGCTGACCACGATATTCCTATTGGACGAACGTGCGCGGATCGTCCGGTCAGAGGTCAGCACCATCTCCCAGATCAGATAAGGTCAGAAGCGGATCGTACCGTGCTTGCCCATATCAGGCTTGCCGCCAGTCAGTTGCGCCTTGCCGATCTCGTAAAGAAACTTGAACCCACAGTCAGTGGCCCAGACCTCGGCTTCGGTCAGATCAAAACGCACCAGCTGCACATCTGGGTCTTGCTTGCCATCCTCGAACCATGCGCCGGCAATGGCGTTCCAGATTTTGTCCAGTTCGGTAGGGTTGGTCACGGCAGAGACATGCCCGTCGATCCGCGCCCAAAGAGATTCGTCCTTGCTGGCGATGATATATTCCGCAGCCGCGCGGCCCTCAGCAGACTTCGCAAGGTCTGTTCCTTTGGCGGTGATGAACCATAGCACGGCGGCACGGTCGTCTTCGTCGATGTAGTGTGTCATCGGCACCGCGCGGGCGGTCTTGGTCATCAACATCCCGGCGCGGGTGTCGTCCAGCCGGTCCCAAAACTCTTTTTTCAGATCATCGCTCATTTGCATCTCTCTTTGTTGTAAAGTTCGCCCAGTCGCAGGGCCAACCCGCCGCGGCGCGGGGCGGTTCCACATCGCGCCGCTTGACGCAAAGCGGACAGGGCGGTAGGTAATGAACAAGCGTTCAATAAATCGGGGGGAGAAGCCGTGTTCAACGCAAGTATGCAGTTTGATCTGGGAGAAGACGTCGCGGCCATGCGGGAGATGGTGCATCGCTGGGCGCAGGAGCGCGTCAAGCCGATGGCGGCCGAGATCGACAGCAAGAATGAATTCCCGCCAGAGCTTTGGACCGAGATGGGAGAACTGGGCCTTTTGGGCATGACCGTTGAGGAAGAGTTTGGCGGCTCGGGCCTTGGCTATGTCGCCCATACGGTCGCCGTGGAAGAGATCGCCCGGGCGTCTGCTTCGGTCTCGCTCTCCTATGGCGCGCATTCCAACCTTTGTGTGAACCAGATCAAGCTGAACGGCACGGCTGAGCAAAAGGCACAGTATCTGCCGAAGCTCTGCTCTGGCGAGCATGTCGGCGCGCTAGCGATGTCCGAAGTGGGCGCGGGCAGTGACGTGGTCAGCATGAAACTCAATGCCGAAAAGCGGAACGATCACTTCCGACTGAATGGCAACAAATACTGGATCACCAACGGTCCGGACGCCGAGACGCTGGTCGTCTATGCCAAGACCGACCCCGAAGCAGGCTCCAAGGGAATCACCGCCTTCCTGATCGAAAAGTCGATGAAGGGTTTCACCACGTCCAAACACTTCGACAAGCTGGGCATGCGCGGCTCGAACACTGCCGAGTTGATCTTTGACGATTGCGAAGTGCCGTTCGAAAATATTCTCGGCGAAGAGGGCAAGGGCGTGCGGGTGCTGATGTCTGGCCTGGATTACGAGCGCGTTGTGCTGGCGGGCATCGGCCTTGGCATCATGGCGGCCTGTCTGGACGAAATCATGCCTTACATGGCCGAGCGCAAGCAATTCGGTCAGCGGATCGGGGATTTCCAGCTGATGCAGGGCAAAATGGCGGATATGTACACCGCGATGAACTCGGCGCGTGCCTATGTCTATAGTGTCGCGCAGGCCTGTGATCGCGGCGACGTGACCCGTCAGGACGCGGCGGCTTGCTGCCTCTATGCCTCTGAGCAGGCAATGGTGCAGGCGCATCAGGCGGTGCAGGCGATGGGCGGCGCGGGCTATCTGTCGGACAACCCCGTGGGCCGCATCTTCCGCGATGCCAAGTTGATGGAGATCGGGGCGGGCACCTCGGAAATCCGCCGCATGCTGGTGGGCCGCGAGATGATGGGGGCGATGTGATGCGCGCCGCGCTGCTGGCTCTCGCGCTTCTGGCCGGGCCGGTGGCCGCGCAGGAGATCACCTATTCCGACGCAGCCACGGCAGAATGTCTAGCCGGGGCGGAAGAGTTCCCCGACCAGCGCGCCTGCATCGGCCTTTCGTCCAATCTGTGCATGGAAGGACCGGGCGGTTATTCGACCTATGGCATGGGCGGTTGTCTCGACGCGGAGTTGTCATTCTGGGACGAATTGTTGAACGAGAACTACCGTGCGCGGATGGTTCAGGCCAAATCTGCCGATGAAGATGCAGCACTTTATCAACCGGAATTGCCTTCTCAGGCCGAGGCTTTGCGTGACATGCAGCGCGTGTGGATTACCTTCCGCGATGCCGCCTGCGATTACGAACGCAGCCAATGGGGCGGTGGCACCGGCGGCGGGCCTGCGACACTTGCTTGCCTGATGCAGATGACTGGCGAACAGGCACTGCGTCTTGGAGCGGCCTATTAACCGCGTCACGGCGTGTCGGCCAGACAGGACGGAAGGATCGGGATGGAGAACCTAATTAAATTAGAGACCGAAGGCGGTGTGATGCACCACTTTCTGCCTTGGCTGATTGAGGGTTTCGAAATTCTTGCGGCGGTCATTGATATCGCCGCGATCATCCTTTTGCTGATTGGCGCAGCGCGGTTCCTGACCGGGGTTGCGATTGCCGAGATTGTCAAGAAGGGGCCGGAACGCGTGCGCCGCACCAACCGCGAGCGCATAGAGCTGGGGCGTTACATCCTTGCCGGGCTGGAGTTGTTCATCGTCTCTGACGTGATCCACACCGCGATCAGCCTGCGTTTCGCTGACCTTCTGTTCTTGCTGATGCTGGTCATCATCAGGTCCATCACGTCGTATTTCCTCGACCGGGAACTTGAACAACTGAAGAAGGAACTTGGCGATGACTGATCTTTCCGACCTCAACGCGCTCTACGTAAATTGCTCGCTGAAAAAGACACCGGGCGACAGCCACACGCAGCTTTTGCTCAACGCAAGCGCAGGCATCATGGAGGCGCAGGGCGTCTCTGTTGAACATCTCTATCTGCTCGACCATCAAGTGCCGCCGGGCGTCTATCCGGACATGACCGAACATGGCTGGGACCGTGATGATTGGCCCGCGATTTGGGAAAAGGTGCTGGCCGCTGACATCCTGATCATCGGCACGCCGCTATGGCTGGGCGAAGAAAGCAGTGTCTGCCGGGTCTTGATCGAACGGCTCTATGCCATGTCGGGTAAGTTGAACGACAAGGGTCAGTCGGTCTTTTACGGCAAAGTTGGCGGCTCGGTGGTGACGGGTAACGAGGACGGTATCAAACATGTCGCCATGACCACCGGCTTTGCGATGAACCACCTTGGCTATACCATTCCGCCGCAGGCCGATTGCGGCTGGATTGGTGAGGCGGGGCCGGGGCCGTCTTATGGCGATGACGTGGACGGCAAGCGCGCGGGCTTTGACAACGAATTCACGCAGCGCAACACCACGATCATGACATGGAACGCGATGCATCTTGCGCGGATGTTGAAAGGCGCGGGCGGCTATCCCCAAGAGGGCAACGACCGCAACGCATGGGACGCAGGCGCGCGGTTTGATTTTGAGAACCCGGAGTATCGAAGCTGATATGACACAAGACGCTCAGTGGCCGATCTGGCAGGGCAATATGGCAGCGCAATGCCTTGCGCAGCCAGATGATGCTTTGGCGATTATCGACCTGACCAGTGATACCCGCCGCGACGTGACCTACGGTGCGCTGCATCAAATGGTCGATGGTCTGGCGCGGGCGTTGTTGGCCGAGGTGCAGCCCGGCGACCGGGTGGGCGTTTTGCTCAGCCAATCGCCGTGGTGCGCCGCGGCACATCTGGCGATCTGGAAGGTCGGCGCGATCTCGGTGCCGCTGTTTAAACTGTTCAAGCACGACGCCCTGGCCAGCCGGATCGGTGACGCGGGCTGTGCGATTGTCTTGACGGACCCCGAAGGCGCCGACCTGCTGGGCGATCTTGCAACGCCTTTGATGGCGGCAGAGGTTGGCATCGCGGGCGAGCCGGTCGAGTTTGCCGATGTCGGCCCCGAAGACCCCGCCGTTTTGATCTACACCTCCGGCACCACCGGCACGCCAAAAGGCGCGTTGCATGGACATCGGGTGCTTTCGGGTCATCTGCCCGGCGTCTCGGTCAGCCATGATCATCTAGGTCAAACCGGCGATTGCCTCTGGACCCCTGCCGATTGGGCGTGGATTGGCGGCCTCTTTGACGTGGCGATGCCCGCGCTGGCGCTCGGCTTGCCGGTCGTGGCCGCGCGGATGCCAAAGTTCACTGTCGAAGGCTGCGCCGATGTGATTGCGCGGGGTGAGGTGCGCAATGTCTTCTTCCCGCCAACCGCGCTACGAATGTTAAAAGCGGCGGATGTGTCCTTGCCCGGTCTGCGCTCGGTCGCCAGCGGCGGCGAGCCTTTGGGCGCAGAGATGCTGGCATGGGGGCGCAAGGCCTTTGGGCTTGAGATCAACGAGTTCTACGGCCAGACCGAATGTAACATGGTCGCCTCAAACTGCGGCGCTGACTTCCCTGCTAAACCCGGCTGCATCGGCAAATCGGTGCCGGGGTTTGAACTGGCAGTGCTGGACGGTAATGGCCAGCCCACTGATGCCGAAGGTGATGTGGCGGTGCGCAAGGGCGCGCCCTCAATGATGCTGTGCTACTGGAACCGGCCCGAGGAAACATCGGCTAAGTTCCATGGCGACTGGCTGCTGACCGGCGACCGGGGCATCTGGGAGGATGATTATCTGCGCTTTGTGGGGCGCGAAGATGATGTCATCACTTCGGCAGGCTACCGCATTGGCCCGGCAGAGATCGAAGACTGCTTGCTGACCCATAGCGCCGTGGCAACCTGCGGCGTGGTCGGCAAACCCGACGCGCTCAGGACCGAGATTGTAAAGGCCTATGTGGTGCTGAAACCCGGCGCGCAAGTCGAGATAAAAGAGCTGCAAGATTGGGTTAAGGAGCGGCTCGCGAGCTATTCCTACCCGCGTGAGATTGCATTCGTGGAAGACCTGCCGATGACCGTCACCGGCAAGGTCATCCGCAAAGAACTAAAGCGTCTGGCGGCGCGAGAGAATGAGGACGTAACATGAAACTGACATCCCAAGCCTTGCCATCCTCGGAGGCCTATAAGGCCAACGAAATGGCCCACCTTAAGGCGCTGAGCGAAGTCCGCGAAGCCGCCGAAGCCGCAGCCCTCGGCGGCGGCGAAAAATCTCGCGCGCGGCATGAAAGCCGGGGCAAGATGCTGCCGCGTGAGCGGGTGGCGAACCTACTGGACCCCGGCAGCCCGTTTCTTGAGATCGGTGCAACGGCAGCTCATGGGCTTTATGGTGGTGCTGCGCCTTGTGCGGGTGTGATCGCAGGCATTGGCCGGGTTCAGGGGCATGAGGTCATGGTGGTCTGCAACGATGCCACCGTGAAGGGCGGCACCTATTACCCGCTGACAGTGAAAAAGCACCTCCGCGCCCAGGAGATTGCCGAGGCGAACCATCTGCCCTGCATCTATCTGGTGGACAGTGGCGGCGCGAACCTGCCGAACCAAGATGAAGTTTTCCCCGACCGCGACCATTTCGGCGCGATTTTCTATAATCAAGCGCGGATGAGCGCCAAGGGCATTGCCCAAATCGCCGTGGTGATGGGCTCCTGCACCGCTGGCGGTGCTTACGTGCCGGCGATGTCGGACGTGACGATCATTGTGAAAGAGCAAGGCACGATTTTCCTCGCCGGTCCGCCTCTGGTGAAGGCCGCGACGGGCGAAGTGGTCAGTGCCGAAGACCTCGGTGGCGGCGACGTGCATACGCGGCTTTCCGGCGTGGCGGATTATCTGGCCGAGGACGACGCCCATGCGCTGGCGCTGGCGCGGCGTGCCGTGGGCCATCTGAATAAGACCAAGCCCGCGACAGTGGATTGGGCCAGCCCCGAAGAGCCCGCCTATGACCCCGATGAGATGCTTGGCGTGGTGCCTGCCGATCTGCGCACGCCTTATGACATTCGCGAGGTCATCATGCGGCTGGTCGACGGGAGCCGCTTTGACGAGTTCAAGCCCCGTTTTGGCGATACGCTGGTGACCGGTTTTGCCCATGTCAAAGGCTGCCCAATCGGCATCATTGCCAACAACGGCGTGCTGTTTTCCGAAGCCGCCCAGAAGGGCGCGCATTTCGTGGAACTGTGCAGCCAGCGCAATATCCCGTTGGTCTTCCTACAAAACATCACTGGCTTCATGGTCGGTCGGAAATACGAAAACGAAGGCATCGCGCGCCACGGGGCCAAGATGGTAACCGCCGTGGCCACGACCAATGTGCCAAAAATCACAATGTTGGTCGGTGGCTCCTTTGGCGCGGGCAACTACGGCATGTCGGGCCGGGCCTACCGCCCGCGGTTCCTCTGGTCATGGCCCAACAGCCGGATCTCGGTCATGGGCGGCGCGCAGGCGGCGGGGGTGCTGGCCACGGTGAAACGCGACGCGATCGAGCGGGCCGGGGATACGTGGACCGAAGAGGAAGAGACCGCCTTCAAACAGCCGACGATTGATATGTTCGAGGAGCAGAGCCACCCGCTTTATGCCTCGGCGCGGCTGTGGGATGACGGGATCATCGACCCGCGTAAGAGCCGGGATGTGCTTTATCTGAGCCTCTCGGCCAGTCTAAACGCGCCGATTGAGCCGACGAAATTTGGGTTGTTCCGGATGTGATCCGCGCAGGGCGCTCCGGGGTTTCCCGGCGCGCGCGGCATTTGGAAATGTAGAGGATAAAAAGGTTAGAGCATGTTTGACACGATCCTGATTGCGAACCGGGGTGAGATTGCTTGCCGGGTAATGGAAACGGCCCAGAAATTGGGCGTGCGCTGTGTTGCGGTGTATTCAGATGCAGATGCGGGCGCGAAACATGTTCAGATGGCGGATGCCGCTGTGCATATCGGCGGCTCGGCACCGTCGGAGAGTTACCTCAAGGGCGATGTAATCATTCAAGCCGCGCGAGACAGCGGCGCGCAGGCGATCCATCCGGGCTATGGCTTTCTAAGCGAAAACCCGGATTTTGTGGACGCGGTGGAGGCGGCGGGTCTCACCTTCATCGGCCCCTCGGCCAAGGCCATTCGCGCCATGGGGCTAAAGGACGCCGCCAAGGCGCTGATGGTCGAGGCAGGTGTGCCCGTAGTGCCGGGCTATCATGGCGCGGATCAGGATGACACGCTGCTGGCCGACGAGGCCGAGAAGATCGGCTATCCGGTGCTCATCAAGGCCGTGGCGGGCGGCGGCGGCAAAGGGATGCGGCTGGTTGAGGAAGCCAAGGAGTTTCAGGCGGCGCTGGATTCGGCGCGCTCAGAGGCTAAGACCGCCTTTGGCAACTCGGATGTTCTGGTCGAGAAATTTGTCACCAAACCGCGCCATATCGAGGTGCAGGTCTTTGGCGATGGCACCCATGCGGTGCATTTGTTTGAGCGGGATTGCTCGCTTCAGCGGCGCCACCAGAAGGTGATCGAAGAAGCCCCCGCGCCGGGCATGACCGAAGAGATGCGCAGCGCGATGGGGCAAGCGGCTGTGCGTGCTGCGGAGGCGATTGGCTATGCGGGGGCAGGCACGGTTGAGTTCATCGTCGATGGCTCGGGCGGTCTGTCTGCGGACGGGTTCTTCTTTATGGAGATGAACACGCGCTTGCAGGTGGAGCATCCGGTGACGGAACTGGTCACCGGCGTCGATTTGGTCGAATGGCAGCTGCGTGTGGCGGCCGGGGAAGCGTTGCCGAAGCAGCAGGACGAGTTGACGATCAACGGCCATGCTTTTGAGGCGCGGCTTTATGCTGAGGATGTGCCGAAGGGATTTTTGCCCGCCACAGGCACGCTGACGCATCTTTCCTTCACCCCGCAAACCCGCGCTGACAGTGGTGTGCGGGCGGGCGATACGATCAGCCCTTTTTATGACCCGATGATTGCCAAGGTCATCGTGCACGGACCGACCCGCGATGTGGCGCTGTCACGGCTGCGTGCGGCGCTGAAAGGGTGCGAGGTCGGTGGCACGGTGACAAACCTTGCCTTCCTCGGAGCTTTGGCGAGCCATGAAGGTTTCGCGAATGGAGACGTCGACACCGGGCTGATCGCACGCGATATCGATGCGCTAACCGCCCAGCCCGAGGTGCCGGAGCGGCATTTTGCTTTGGCCGGTATGGCGGCGTTGGGGTTGGATCAACCGCAGGCCGAGGCCGGTTTTAACCTTTGGCGACCGCTGCGGCGGCAGGTGATGCTTGGCCGCGACGGCGAAGAGCATCTGCTGAAAGTACGGGTGCTGTCGGAGGACGTTCAGCTTTGGACTGTAGGTGACTGCGAAGTCCGGGCCGAGCGGATCGGCGGGCGCTGGAAGGTTGATGGGCATGTCGCGCCCACGGCCTCGGTTGCCGGGGACGTGGTCACGGTGTTTGACGCTTACGGGATCGCCTTCGATATAATTGACCCGCTGGCACGGACCGCAGGCGCGCATGGCGACGGCAATATCGTCGAGGCGCCGATGCCTGGTTTGGTCCGCGCGATTGACGCCAAGGTCGGTCAGAATGTCACCAAAGGCGACCGTCTTGCGGTGCTAGAGGCGATGAAGATGGAACACTCTTTGTTGGCCGCACGCGATGGTGTCGTGGCCGAAGTGCTAGCCCAGCCCGGCGATCAGGTCGAGGCCGGGGCGGCCTTGGTCCGGCTGGAAGCCGAAGCGGAGGACGCGGCATGATTACACTACACCACTGCCCACAGACCCGCTCCATGCGCACGCTTTGGCTGTTGCATGAGCTTGATGATATCGAGTTTCAGGTAAAGATCCGCGCCTTTGACCGCAGCCTGCGGGATCCGGACTATCTGATCCTTTCCCCCGCAGGCCGTGTGCCCGCGTTGGAGATCGACGGTGAGCGTATGTTCGAGACCGGGGCGATCACCCAGTACCTTTGCGAGCGCTATTCGCCCGACCGGATGGGCCGCTCGGTTGGCAGTCCAGATCGTATGGCGTGGCTGGTTTGGGTACATTTCGCCGAGACGATCAGCCAGCACGCGGCGGCGCTGACCCAGCAGCATATCGCCCTGCGCAACGATTCGATGCGCAGCCCCATCGTGATGAAGCTCGAAGCCGCGCGGATCAGCAAATGCTATGACGCGCTTGAGGCGCGGTTAAGCACACCGTTGGAAAACCGGGACTACCTACTAACCAGCGGGTTTTCAGCTGCCGATATCTCGGTCGGCCAAGCGGTCTATATGGCGCAACATTTCGTGAAATTGGATGACCACCCTTCGGTTGCGGCGTGGTATGAACGGATCACGGAGCGTGAAAGCTTTGAACAAGCACTGCCCGAGGAGGGGCGGTTGTACGCGCAGGATTTCTACGCGCCGTGGCCGGTTGAGTAAAACCGGGCAGGCAGGAATTGCAGTGGAGGAGAACGGCGAATGAGCCTTGGACCATGTGAGATTTTCGAGGTCGGCCCGCGGGACGGCTTGCAGAACGAAAAGCGCGAAATACCGGTGACTGAGAAAGTGGCGCTGGTGAACAAGCTCAGCGAAGCAGGGTTCCGCCGGATCGAATGTGCCAGTTTCGTGAGCCCCAAATGGGTACCGCAGATGGCCGGGTCGGGCGACGTTCTGGCGGGCATCAACCGCGCTGACGGCGTGCGCTACGCGGCACTTACCCCCAATATGCGCGGCTATGAAGACGCGGTAGCCGCAAAGGCCGATGAGGTTGCAATCTTCGCCTCGGCATCCGAAGGGTTCAGCCAGAAGAACATTAATGCCAGCATCGAAGAGGCATTTGAGCGCTTCGCCCCGATCCTCGAAGAGGCGCGGCATATTGATCTGCCGGTGCGGGGCTATGTCTCTTGCGTGATTGAATGCCCTTATGACGGCAAGGTCGCGCCTGCGGATGTGGCGCGGGTGGCCGATAAGCTATTTGCCATGGGCTGCTATGAGGTCTCGCTCGGGGACACCATCGGCGCGGGCACGCCCGACAGCATCGCACGGATGCTGCTGGCGGTGCGGGATGTGGTGCCGGTGGGCCGCCTTGCAGGCCACTACCACGACACAAATGGCCGGGCGATGGCGAATATCGACGCGTCGCTTTCTATGGGCGTGCGGGTCTTTGATGCAGCGGTTGGCGGCTTGGGTGGATGCCCTTACGCGCCCGGCGCTGCGGGCAATGTCGCCACTGAGGCGGTGAACGAACATCTGATGGCTCTGGGCTATGACACCGGGGTCGATCAGGCGGTGGTGGTCGAGGCCGCCGAGATGGCACGGGCGATGCGAGGCTAACCATGTACGAGACTTTGACGGTCGAGACCGACGCGCGCGGGGTGGCGACGCTTACCCTGAACCTGCCGGAGAAGCATAATGCCATGTCGGCGCAGATGCTGGCGGACCTGACGGATGCCGCTGGGAAGCTGGCCGCCGATGACGCAGTGCGCGTCGTGGTCCTGACTGGGGCGGGCAAATCCTTCTGCGCCGGGGGCGATTTGGGCTGGATGCGCGAGCAGGCGGATATGGATGCCGAGACGCGCTCGGCAGAGGCGGGCAAACTGGCGACAATGCTGGGCGCGCTTAATGCACTTCCCAAGCCAGTGATCGGCAAAGTGCAGGGCAATGCCTTTGGCGGCGGGGTTGGCATGGCCTCGGTCTGTGATGTGGCGGTGGGGGTCGATACGCTCAAGATGGGCTTCACCGAAGCGCGGTTAGGGATCATCCCTGCGACGATCGGGCCCTACGTGCTGGCGCGGATGGGCGAAGGGCGCGCGCGGCGGGTCTTTATGTCAGCGCGAATTTTTGGCGCGGCTGAAGCGGTTGATCTGGGTCTGCTGGCCCGTGCGGTGCCTGCTGCCGATCTCGATGCGGCGATTGAGGCCGAGGTCGTGCCCTATCTTGCCTGTGCGCCGGGAGCCGTCGCGGCCGCCAAGAAGCTGGCGCAGGACTTGGGAGGAATCGCCACGCCCGAGGCGGTGGAGATGTCGATTAACGCGCTCTCCGCGCGTTGGGAAACCGAAGAAGCCGCTGAAGGAATCGGCGCCTTTTTCGACAAGCGCAAGGCCGCTTGGGTGGTCTAGCCCAAGGCTGCGGCGAAATGGTTCTATTGGGGGCCCGTGGGCGGCATTAAGCGGGCTTGGCCCGTTGACCCTACCCACGGGCAGAGTTAAACCCGTTCCAAGTTTGTCTGCGCGGGCTTTTGGCCTTTGCCTCATGCCGCGCACCGCGAAAGGAGCATCCCCTTGGACCACATGCTGCGGGAATACCTGCCTATCCTCGTTTTTCTGGCTGTGGCGATTGGCCTTGGCCTTGTGCTGATCCTTGCCGCTGTGGTGGTTGCTGTACGCAATCCGGACCCGGAAAAGGTCTCGGCCTATGAGTGCGGGTTCAACGCTTTTGACGACGCCCGAATGAAATTCGACGTGCGTTTCTATCTGGTGTCGATCCTTTTCATCATCTTCGATCTCGAAATCGCCTTTCTCTTCCCGTGGGCCGTGGCCTTCAAGGATGTGAGCATGGTGGGCTTTTGGTCAATGATGGTATTCTTGGGTGTGCTGACGGCGGGCTTCGCCTATGAATGGAAGAAGGGAGCGCTGGAATGGCAGTAAATGACGACGCGCTGGTCACCCCCGTAATGGGCGATGGCCACCAGAGCCCGCGGGTGAAATCTGGCGCTTCTGCACCTGAGGCCTATGGCCAGTACGGCGCAGGTGCAGACCGTGATGTGGCCACCCATAGCTTGAACGCCGAGTTGCAGGACAAAGGGTTCCTGCTGACCTCGACCGAAGACATCATCAATTGGGCGCGCACCGGCAGCTTGCACTGGATGACCTTTGGTCTGGCCTGCTGTGCGGTCGAGATGATGCACAGCTCCATGCCGCGCTACGACCTTGAGCGGTTCGGCACAGCGCCACGTGCCTCTCCGCGGCAGTCGGACCTGATGATCGTCGCGGGCACGCTGACCAACAAAATGGCCCCGGCACTGCGCAAGGTTTATGACCAGATGCCAGAGCCGCGCTATGTGATCTCGATGGGCTCATGCGCCAATGGCGGTGGGTACTACCACTACAGCTATTCGGTTGTGCGCGGCTGTGACCGGATTGTGCCGGTCGATATCTATGTGCCCGGATGCCCGCCCACGGCAGAGGCGCTGCTTTACGGTATCCTACAGTTGCAGCGCAAGATGCGCCGCACCGGGACGATCGTGCGCTAAGACATAGGCCTGCGCCAGGCGAGGGGCAGGCAAAAGGACGACGCGCAAAATGCGCGGGACAGACTGATGGCGTTGATCGGCGCGTGGAAGGAAGATTTGCGATGAGCGAACAACTGCAGGAACTTGGGGCTTATATCGAAGCCAAACGCCCTGATTGTGTGTTGGGATGGGATGTCACCAGAGGTGAGTTGAACATGACCGTGGCGCTGGCGAATATCGCGGGCCTTGTAGAGTTCCTTAAGGGCGATCCGACCTGCCGTTTCTCGACCTTGGTCGACATCACTGCGGTGGACTACCCCGGTCGTGCCAAACGGTTCGACGTGGTTTATCACTTCTTGTCGATGTACCAAAATCACCGCATCCGCCTGCGTGCCACCGCGCGTGAAAAGGATATGGTGCCGTCGATCACCGGTGTGCACCCCAGTGCCGATTGGTTTGAGCGTGAAGTTTTCGACATGTTCGGCATTCTGTTTTCTGGCCACCCGGACCTGCGCCGCATCTTGACCGACTATGGTTTTCGCGGCCATCCGCTGCGCAAGGATTTCCCGACCACAGGTTATACCGAAGTGCGCTATGACGAAGCGGCCAAACGCGTGGTCTATGAGCCTGTGAGCCTCGTGCAAGAGTATCGCCAGTTCGATTTCATGTCGCCATGGGAAGGTGCGGAATACATCCTGCCCGGCGATGACAAGTCGGCGCCAGATGGCCATGTGAGCAAGGACGCGAAGTAATGGGCGGGCTGGGCTGGCTGATCCTCTCGGCGCTGACGGCCATTCCGATGGTCAAGCTGCTGCCGTTCTTTGGCATTAACAAATACTGGGCGGCGGCCTGCCTGATCCCGCTGGGCACGATTGCCCTGCTGTGGTGGATGGGCATGAAGCTGCAAGAACTGGAGAAACGGTAATGGACGGCGACATTCGCACAAAAGCCTTTGACGACGGGTCGACCGACTTTGAGTCCGGCGAGCAGAAGATCCGCAACTTCAACATCAACTTCGGCCCGCAACACCCCGCCGCGCACGGCGTTCTGCGGCTGGTGCTTGAGTTGGACGGCGAAGTGGTCGAGCGCTGCGATCCGCATATCGGCCTGCTGCACCGTGGCACCGAAAAGCTGATGGAAAGCCGCACCTACCTGCAGAACCTGCCGTATTTCGACCGGCTCGATTATGTGGCTCCGATGAACCAGGAACACGCTTGGTGTCTGGCGATTGAAAAGCTGACTGGCACCGTGGTGCCACGCCGCGCCTCGCTGATCCGGGTGCTGTTCTGCGAGATTGGCCGCGTTCTGAACCACCTGCTCAACATCACCACGCAGGCGCTTGACGTGGGCGCGCTGACCCCGCCGCTCTGGGGTTTTGAAGAGCGCGAAAACTTGATGATCTTTTACGAGCGGGCCTCCGGTGCGCGCTTGCATGCGGCATATTTCCGTCCGGGCGGGGTGCATCAGGATCTGACGCCCGAACTGCTGGACGATATCGAAGCGTGGTCCAAGCAGTTCCTGACGAAATTCATGGTCGATATTGACGAGTTGCTGACCGAAAACCGGATCTTCAAACAGCGGAACGTCGACATCGGGATCGTGTCCGAGCAGGAAATTCTCGATTACGGTTTCAGCGGCGTCATGGTGCGCGGCTCGGGGCTGGCTTGGGATTTGCGGCGTTCGCAACCCTATGAATGCTATGACGAATTCGACTTCCAAATCCCCGTGGGCAAGAACGGCGACTGCTTTGACCGCTACCTTTGCCGCATGGAAGAGATGCGCCAGTCGACCTACATCATCCAGCAGGCGATTGAAAAACTGCGCGCGCCCGAAGGGCAGGGCGATATCCTCGCCCGTGGCAAGATCACCCCGCCGTCGCGCACCGCGATGAAGACCGACATGGAAAGCCTGATCCACCACTTCAAGCTCTACACCGAAGGTTTCCACGTGCCCGAGGGCGAAGTCTACTGCGCCGTCGAAGCGCCAAAGGGTGAGTTTGGCGTCTATCTTGTTGCCGATGGCTCCAACAAACCCTACCGCGCTAAGATCCGCGCGCCGGGGTTCTTGCACCTGCAGGCGATGGATCATGTTGCCAGCGGGCACCAACTTGCCGATGTGGCCGCGATCATCGGCACCATGGACGTCGTCTTTGGAGAGATCGACCGGTGATGCTGATCGCGTCACCCTGTTTTGAAGAAATTTACGCCGGAGGCACGATTGGCCTCCGCCTGACCATAGGTTCGAACTAATGCTCCGCCGTCTACACCCTGACCAGCCCGACAGTTTTGCCTTTTTGCCCGCCAACCAAGAATGGGCCGAAGCGCAGATCACCAAATTTCCTGAAGGCCGTCAGGCCAGCGCGATCATCCCACTGCTGTGGCGCGCCCAAGAGCAAGAGGGCTGGCTGACCCGTCCGGCGATCGAACATGTCTCGGAAATGCTCGGCATGGCCTATATCCGCGGGCTGGAAGTGGCGACATTCTACTTTATGTTCCAGTTGCAACCCGTTGGTTCCGTAGCACATATTCAGGTTTGCGGCACCACGTCCTGCATGATCTGTGGGGCCGAAGATTTGGTCGCCGTCTGCAAAGAACGCATCGCCAGCAAACCGCATGAGCTGTCGGCAGATGGCCGTTTCTCCTGGGAAGAGGTCGAATGCCTAGGGGCCTGCTCCAACGCGCCCATGGCCCAGATCGGCAAAGACTATTACGAAGACCTGACCACCGCGCGGCTGAACGAAATTCTTGATGAGTTGAGCGACGGGCGCGTGCCCGTGCCCGGCCCGCAGAACGGGCGCTATGCATCCGAGCCTCTGGGCGGTCTGACCAGCTTGACCGACCATGAGAGCGGTCGCACACAGTATAACGCTAGCGTGCAAGCGGCGGTCGACATTGGTGATACCGTCAAGCGGATCGATGGCACCGAAGTGCCGCTGCTGACGCCTTGGCAGAAACAACCCGAAACCCCGCAGGCGGAAACGACCGAAGAGGTCGAAGCCGAAGAACCGCGTCCCGCGAAGGGCGAGGGTGCCGACAAGACCGGCGTGACAGAACAACAGGCCGAGGCGGCCTCTAAGAGCAAGCCGCCCTCCAGCGATGACCCCAAAGGGGAAGCCTCGCAGGATGAAAAGCCAGAGGCGACCGCGCCAAAAGCTGCGGCACCTGCTGCTGGTGCAGGCAAGAAGCCGGATCAGTTGGACGCACCGCGCGAGTCTGGTGCGGATGACCTTAAGCGGATCAAAGGTGTCGGGCCGAAACTGGAGCAGATGCTTAACGGCATGGGTTTTTATCATTTTGACCAGATCGCCAACTGGGGCCCGGAGGAGGTCGCATGGGTCGATCAGAACCTTGAGGGGTTCAAAGGCCGGGTCAGCCGCGACAATTGGGTAGAACAGGCCGGGAGCCTCGCCAAGGACTAACAGAGTTTCGCAACGGGCAGCCGAAGACGGCGCCGATAATCAGCCGCATCGCCCGCAACAAGGGGGAGAAGGACAGTCATGACACAGATTTCGGAACGAGAGGCCTGTACCAAGCGCAGCTGGTACATGGGCGGTGGCATCGGCTTGTTGGTGGCATTCCTTATGCTGGTTTTCGGCGCCTCGGGCCTTTTGAAGGCCATCGTTGTTGGCGCGCTGATTGCAGTGATCGCAGGGTATCTTTTGATGACCTTGCTGTGCAAAGACGCCCCTGCCAACGCACCGCAGGACAGTACCCGTAGCGCGGCAGCGGCTTCTGTTGCGTCGGCTCCAACAGCTTCGGCCCCAACAACCCCGCAAACTGTTTCTTCGGCCATCGGCACGGTGCCTGCGGGCGACGCAGGTATAGGCGCTGCAGAGCGTGCAAGCGGCCCGGTGACGCCTGTTAAAGAAGAGCCTGCTGAGGCCGCACCGCGCGCGCCGATTGCAGATACAGCGACAGTGGCCGAGGATGCGCCAGCGCCCAAGCCAACCGCGGCGCCAGTTGCTGACTCGGAAAAAGCGGACACTGCGGCGTCAGTTGCTGACACGGCGGCCGTGGACGAAGCCCCAAGTTCTGAACCCGTTATAAAGGCTGAACAAGACGTCCATAGGGCCGCCACTGCCTCGCTCGATGAAACGCCAGAGGCGCCGCTTCCCGATACGGCACCGATTGCGGCATCTGCGCCTGAAGCAACGACCATGCCGGACACGGGGAGCGCCAGCGATGCCTCCGCAGCAGAACAGCCCGCGCTTCTTGACGCCCCGCGCGCTGAGGGTGCTGATGACCTCAAACGGATTGGCGGAATCGGACCGAAGATGGAACAGACGCTCAATGAGCTGGGCATCTATCACTTTGACCAGCTGGCCAACCTGACCGACGCAGAGATCGCATGGGTCGATTCTCGGTTGCGGTTTAGGGGCCGGATTGAGCGAGACAACTGGGTCGGGCAGGCGAAATCCCTCGCTGACGCCAGCGAATCCCAGAGCTGACAGGCGACGAAAGACTTATGAGCGAAGCCGAAGACAAAGCACTTGCCCGCAAGGGCCGCATCGCAGGGCTGGTCATTGCCGTGACCATGACCCTATGGGTGCTCTTGCAATGGGTCGCCCCGGCGATTGGGTTGCCGGGGCGTTATGCGTTGCTCTTCGACTTTGCTGCACTGGCCGCGCTTTTCTGGGCGATGGTCGTGATTTATCAAATGTGGCAGGCCCGCGCGGCCAGCCGTAAGAACCAAAGGTAGGCATCATGCTTCAGGACAAAGACCGCATTTTTACCAACATCTACGGCATGCATGACCGCACCTTGAAAGGCGCGCAGTCGCGCGGCCATTGGGATGGCACGTCCGGGATCATCGGCAAGGGCCGCGATTGGATCGTGGATCAGATGAAAGCTTCTGGCCTGCGGGGCCGCGGCGGGGCGGGCTTCCCGACGGGCCTCAAATGGTCCTTCATGCCCAAGGAAAGCGATGGCCGCCCATCTTATCTGGTGGTCAACGCCGACGAATCCGAGCCGGGCACCTGTAAAGACCGCGAGATCATGCGCCATGATCCGCATACGCTGATCGAGGGCTGCCTGATCGCGTCCTTCGCGATGAATGCGCATGCCTGCTACATCTACCTGCGTGGCGAATACATCCGCGAGCGCGAAGCGCTGCAGACAGCGATTGATGAGGCCTATGAGGCTGGGCTGGTGGGCAAGAACGCCAGCAAGTCGGGCTGGGATTTTGATATCTACCTGCACCACGGTGCAGGCGCCTATATCTGCGGCGAAGAAACTGCGCTGCTGGAAAGCCTCGAAGGCAAGAAGGGCATGCCGCGGATGAAGCCGCCATTCCCTGCGGGTGCGGGCCTTTATGGTTGCCCAACCACGGTGAACAACGTCGAATCCATCGCCGTCGTGCCGACCATCCTGCGCCGCGGGCCGGAGTGGTTCGCGGGCTTTGGACGAGCCAACAACGCAGGCACCAAGCTGTTCGCGATCTCGGGTCACGTCAACAACCCTTGCGTTGTCGAAGAAGCGATGAGCATTGGGTTTGAAGAGCTGATTGAGACGCACTGCGGCGGCATCCGCGGCGGTTGGGACAACCTCAAGGCCGTGATCCCCGGCGGGTCTTCGGTCCCGTTGATCCCGGGCAAAGACATGCGTGACGCGATCATGGATTTTGATTATCTGCGCGAACAACGCTCCGGCCTTGGCACGGCGGCGGTGATCGTGATGGACAACTCGACCGATGTGATCAAAGCGATCTGGCGCTTGTCGAAGTTCTACAAGCACGAAAGCTGCGGGCAATGTACGCCCTGCCGCGAAGGCACCGGCTGGATGATGCGCGTGATGGACCGTCTGGTAACTGGCGACGCGGAACCTGAAGAGATCGACATGCTGCTGGATGTGACCAAGCAGGTCGAAGGCCATACGATCTGCGCGCTTGGCGATGCGGCGGCTTGGCCGATCCAAGGTCTGATCCGCCACTTCCGGGATGAGATCGAAGACCGGATCAAACACAAGCGCACGGGCCGTGTTAGCGCGGTCGCGGCGGAGTAAAACTGTGCAAGGCAGCGGGCCGGTGGCTTGACGCTTGACGCAGTAGGGGCGATAGCGGGCGCGCGTTTGACGCGTCCGTTCCACAACAGGCGCGGGGACGTTCGGCAGGGCCGGGCACAACGCGCAGCGGAGTAGGTCTATGAAATATGCTTTGACGCTTTTGACGGTCAGCGCTTTGCTGGCAGGCTGTGCCAATGACAGTGAGCGTGTGGCCTTTGACGGGCAGTATTTCAGCACCAAACTGCGCAAGGTGGATGGGCAGCGGGACGTCTTTCAAGTGACGGTTAAGGATGCTGGCAAGTCGATCGACGGGGCCCGTGCTGCGGCGCGTTACGAGGCCGTTAAATACTGCGTCGGCACCTATGGCAGCTCAGACATCGAATGGACTTTTGGGCCCGACGCGCCCGCAGGTTCTCTGCGGCTTGAAGGCGGCGCGCTGACCTTTCAGGGGCGCTGCCCACAGTGATCGCATCGGCGACATATCGCAGGGCTGTGGCCTATGGGGGCGGTGATATTGAATATCATGCACCTCGAACTCCATCTGTCAGACGGGCCGTTCCGGCCCGCTGCATGAAGGAGAATTGATATGCGCACCCTGATGATCGCTGTGATGGGCCTGAGCCTGACCGCCGCCACCGTGACACCCGCCATGGCCAAGCCGCCACTGCGCGAAGTGGCTGCCATCGACGACGCGCTTTTGGACATCGGCGTGGCCGACATCATCCGCAAGAACTGCCCCGACATCAGTGCGCGAATGCTGCGCGCGGTCAAGATGGCGTGGGATTTGAAAGGCAAGGCAGGCGATCTGGGCTACTCCGACGCCGAGATCGACGCCTATATCGATAGTGACGCTGAAAAAGCACGGATGAAAGCGCGCGGGGCTGCGTTTTTTAAGGCCAAGGGGGTCGATACTTCGGACCCGCAAAGCTATTGTGCGCTTGGACGCGAAGAGATTCAAAAATCGAGCCGGATCGGTTCGTTACTGAAGGCAAAGTGAGCTTATGAGCGATATCCGCAAGATCATCATCGACGGTAAAGAAGTCGAAGTCGAAGGGGCGATGACGCTCATTCAGGCCTGCGAGCAAGTCGGCATCGAAGTGCCGCGCTTCTGTTACCACGAACGTCTGTCGATCGCTGGCAACTGCCGGATGTGTCTTGTGGAAGTCGTCGGCGGGCCGCCCAAGCCCGCCGCCTCCTGCGCCATGCAGGTGCGCGACCTGCGGCCCGGGCCAGAAGGCCAGCCGCCGGTGGTGAAAACCAACTCGCCGATGGTCAAAAAGGCCCGCGAGGGCGTGATGGAGTTCCTGCTCATCAACCACCCGCTCGATTGCCCGATCTGCGATCAGGGCGGTGAGTGTGATCTGCAGGATCAGGCGATGGCTTACGGCGTCGATTTCTCGCGTTACCGCGAGCCGAAGCGGGCTACCGAGGATCTCGATCTCGGCCCGCTGGTCGAAACCCATATGACTCGCTGCATTTCCTGCACCCGTTGCGTGCGCTTCACGACTGAGGTCGCGGGGCAGCATGTCATGGGTCAGACCGGCCGTGGCGAGGATGCCGAGATCACGACCTATCTTGGCTCGCTGATCGACAGCAACCTGTCGGGCAATATCATCGACCTTTGCCCCGTCGGCGCGCTGGTCTCCAAGCCCTACGCTTTTACTGCCCGTCCTTGGGAGTTGAGCAAGACCGAGAGCATCGACGTGATGGATGCGCTTGGCTCCAACATTCGTGTGGATACCAAAGGCCGCGAAGTGATGCGGTTCCTGCCGCGCAACCATGATGGCGTGAACGAAGAGTGGATTTCCGACAAGACCCGTTTTGTCTGGGACGGTCTGCGCCGCCAGCGTCTCGACACACCCTACATCCGCGAGAACGGCAAGCTGCGCAAAGCCACCTGGCCTGAAGCGTTGAACGCGGCTGCGGCGGCGATGAAGGGCAAAAAGCTTGCTGGTTTGGTCGGTGATCTGGTGTCGGTTGAGGCCGCCTTTGCGCTGAAGCAGTTGATCGAAGGGCAGGGCGGTGTCGTCGAATGCCGTACCGATGGTGCGAAGCTGCCTGCGGGCAACCGTTTTGGCTATGTTGGCAACGCACGGATCGAAGATCTGGACGATGCTAAGATGATCCAGCTGATCGGCTGCAACCCAGCGATTGAGGCGCCAGTGTTGAACGCGCGCATCCGCAAGGCGTGGAGCAAGGGCGCAGAGATCGGTCTGATTGGCGAAGCCGCTGATCTGACCTATCCGCATCATCATCTCGGAAATGACCGCGCCACGCTCGACAAACTGATGGGAAGTGATTTCGACGAAGTGTTGGAGCAGCCTTCGGTGGTTGTCGTCGGCCAAGGCGCCTTGCGCGAAGCCGATGGTGCGGCGGTTCTGGCGAAAGCGATGGAACTGGCCGAGAAGACCAAGAGCAAGCTGATGATTCTACACACCGCGGCCTCGCGCGTTGGCGCGATGGACATTGGTGCGACTGCTGAGAACGGCATGGATGATGTGAACGCGGCAGAAGTGATCTATAACCTCGGCGCGGATGAGGTCGAAATCGGTGCCGGTCCTTTCGTGATCTACCAAGGCAGCCACGGCGACCGTGGTGCGCACCGCGCCGACATCATCCTGCCGGGTGCCGCCTATACCGAAGAGCCGGGGCTTTTCGTTAACACTGAAGGCCGACCGCAAATTGCGCAGCGCGCCGGGTTCGCGCCCGGTCAAGCCAAGGAAAACTGGGCGATTCTCCGGGCGCTCTCAGCTGAGTTGGGCGCGCAATTGGGCTATGATTCCATCGCGCAGTTGCGCCGCAAGCTGACCGAGGCCGTGCCACATCTGGCAAATGTCGATGAGGTGCCGGAAAATAAGTGGACCGCGCTGCCTGCTGGAAAATTGGGCGATGCGTCCTTTAAGCCCGCTGTGCATGATTTCTACCTCTCCAACCCAATCGCCCGCGCCAGCCAGTTGATGGCCGAACTGTCGGCACTGGCCGCCGCGCGCCGGGCCGAGCCGATGGCGGCGGAGTGAGAGCCATGATGCTGGCCCCCTTGATGCTGCTGGCCGCCTGTGAACCGCAGGTGCCGGTGGCCGAGGATTTCATCCCCGACTACAAGGGGGTGGAAACACAGCTTTTGGACGGGGATCTGGTGCAGTTCAACGTGGCGATGACCAAGGCACTGTCGAACCAAGATGTGTCAGATTACGCCGAATGTGCTGCAGCGCAGTATACGTTGATCCGGGGCTACGGTTTTGCACGACATGTGCGGACAAATGTGACCGAAGAGGGTGGCATATGGCGGGCAGATGCTGTTTACACGATCTCGCCGAGCCTGCCGAAAGGCTTGAAGACAATTGATGCCGAAGTGACCGCGTTTCAATGCGCGGAACGCGGCATTCCGACGGTGTGAGGACTTATGGCTGACTTCTTTTATAACACCGGGCTTGGCATTGCCCTGCTGACGGTTGGGCAGGTTTTGCTGCTTGTCGTTCCGCTTTTGTTGGCGCTGGCCTTCCTCATGTATGCCGACCGCAAGATTTGGGCCGCCGTGATGATGCGTCGCGGACCCAACGTTGTGGGTGTTTTCGGCCTGCTGCAGAGCTTCGCGGACTTTCTTAAATACATCGTTAAAGAAGTGGTGGTCCCTGCGGGTGCAGACAAGGGGGTCTTCTTCCTTGCACCGATGATTTCCTTTGTCATGGCGATGATTGCTTGGGCGGTGATCCCCTTTAACGAAGGCTGGATCCTGTCGGACATCAACGTGGCGATCCTCTATGTCTTCGCCGTCTCCTCGCTCGAGGTTTACGGCGTGATCATGGGCGGATGGGCGTCGAACTCCAAATACCCGTTCCTTGGCTCGCTGCGCTCTGCCGCGCAGATGATTTCTTATGAAGTGTCCATCGGTCTCATCATCATCGGCGTGATCCTTTCCACCGGTTCGATGAACTTCTCGTCCATCGTGGCCGCGCAGGATGGCGACTGGGGCCTGTTCAACTGGTACTTCCTGCCGCACTTCCCGATGCTGATCCTGTTCTTCATCTCGGCGCTGGCCGAAACCAACCGCCCACCGTTTGACCTTCCCGAAGCGGAATCAGAACTGGTGGCGGGCTATCAGGTGGAATACTCCTCCACGCCCTTCCTGCTCTTCATGATTGGCGAGCTGGTGGCCGTGGTGCTGATGTGCGCGCTTGTGTCGCTGATGTTCTTCGGTGGCTGGCTGTCGCCCGTACCGTTCCTGCCTGACGGGTTCTTCTGGATGTTCATCAAGATGCTGATGGTCTTCTTCATGTTCTCCATGGTGAAGGCGATCACGCCACGCTACCGCTATGACCAGCTGATGCGTCTGGGGTGGAAAGTGTTCCTGCCGTTCTCGCTGTTCTGGGTGGTCTTCGTGGCCTTTGCTGCAAAATTCGATTGGTTCTGGGGCATCTATGCCCGTTGGACCGTAGGGGGCTGATATGGCACAGATGGATTACACCCGCGCCGCGAAATACTTCCTGCTGGCAGATTACGCCAAGGCGTTCATGCTGGGGATGCGCTATTTCTTTGCGCCGAAAACCACCATCAACTACCCGCATGAGAAGGGGCCACTGTCGCCCCGTTTCCGTGGTGAGCATGCGTTGCGCCGTTATCCAAACGGCGAGGAACGTTGCATCGCGTGTAAGCTGTGCGAAGCGATCTGCCCCGCGCAGGCCATCACAATCGACGCCGAAGCGCGCGAGGACGGCAGTCGCCGCACGACGCGTTATGACATCGATATGACCAAATGCATATACTGTGGTTTCTGTCAGGAAGCCTGCCCAGTGGATGCCATTGTCGAAGGCCCGAACTTCGAATTCTCGACCGAGACTCGCGAAGAGCTGTATTACGACAAGGCCAAACTGCTGGACAACGGCGACCGTTGGGAATCAGAGATTGCCCGTAACCTCGAAATGGATGCACCCTACCGATGAGTGATCCAACAAACCCCTTTGATGCGATGATGAAACAGGCGCAGGAAATGGCGAAAGCCTTTCCGGCGATGGACGCCTTTTCGCCCAAAGGGTTTGAGGCGATGATGGGCACCATGCCCAAGGAAATGATGGATTTCTGGTTCGGCGACACGGTCAACAAAGGCGGTCTTGATGCCCGCACGCGGCTGCTGCTGACACTGGCCGGGCTGACCATGCAGGGCGCGCAGAATGATGTGGGGGTGCGCCAAACCGTGCGCCACGCGCTCGAGGCCGGGGCCACGAAACAACATATCGTCGAGACCATCGGCCAGATGTCGGCCTTTGCCGGTATTCCGGCGATGACCCGCGCGCTGGAACTGGCGCAATCGGTGCTGGACGAGAACAAAGACACCAAGAAGGAAGACGGCGCATGACGGTCTTTTCATTTTACCTCTTCGCGATCAGCGTCATCACCGGTGGGCTGTTCACCGTGATCAGCCGCAACCCGGTGCATTCGGTGCTCTGGTTGATCCTGTCCTTCCTCTCGGCGGCGGGGCTTTTCGTCCTGCTCGGCGCAGAGTTCGTGGCGATGCTGCTGGTGATCGTATATGTCGGCGCGGTGGCGGTGCTGTTCCTCTTTGTCGTCATGATGCTCGATGTGGATTTTGCTGAGCTTAAGGCCGAGATGGCGCGCTATATGCCGCTGGCACTGCTGATCGCGCTGGTGATCTTGATGCAGTTTGTCATGGCCTTTGGCGCATGGGAGCAGAGCGCTGCGGCAGAGAGCCTGCGCGCCAATGCAATTGATCCGACCCGCTTCAATACCGAAGCGCTTGGTCTGCTGCTTTATGATCGCTACTTCCTGCTCTTCCAACTGGCGGGTCTGATCCTGCTGGTGGCAATGATCGGGGCGATCGTGCTGACACTGCGTCACCGTAAGGACGTGAAACGCCAAGACGTGGTGGCGCAGATGATGCGCGACCCGGCCAAGGCGATGGAACTGCGCGACGTGAAGTCGGGGCAGGGCCTGTAATCACCGGAATTTTTTGAAAATTCCGTGGCCGTTTTCTTTGGAAGAGAGCGGCTCAACCAAGAGAGAAAAGGGACGTCGAGATGTCGAGAACAACAATCGTGGTGCTGGTCGTGGTTTTGATCGTCGTATTCTTCGGCGGCTACAGCTTTATCGGCTAAAACCCGGTCAATCCCGGTGGCAGCCGGGGCAAAGTGATACTAAAAGCCCCATTAAATGGGGCGCGACCAAAGCCCATTAAGGGGCGGGAACGTAAGGGACGACATGATCGGACTTGAGCATTACCTGACGGTAGCGGCGACGCTGTTTGTCATCGGCATCTTCGGGCTATTCCTGAACCGCAAGAACGTGATCATTCTGCTGATGAGCATCGAATTGATGCTGCTCGCGGTGAACATCAACCTCGTCGCCTTCTCCAGTTTCCTTGGTGATTTGACGGGGCAGGTGTTTACGCTTTTCGTACTCACCGTCGCCGCCGCCGAGGCCGCCATCGGCCTTGCCATTCTGGTCTGTTTCTTCCGTAACCGTGGCTCGATCGCGGTGGAAGATGTCAACGTGATGAAGGGCTGAGGCAATGGAAACCACGATCCTATTCGCCCCGCTGGTGGGTGCCATCCTCTGCGGTTTCGGCTGGAAGATCATCGGCGAGAAAGCTGCCCAGTGGATCGCCACGGGGCTTTTGTTCCTCGCGGCCTTACTATCTTGGGTGGTCTTCCTGACGCTGGACGGCCCGACCGAGCAAATCCAGATCCTGCGCTTTATCGAAAGCGGCACGCTGAGCACCGATTGGGCGATCCGCATGGACCGTCTGACCGCGATCATGTTGATTGTGATCACTACGGTTTCGAGCCTCGTGCACCTCTATTCCTTCGGCTACATGGCGCATGATGAGAACTTCCGCGATAACGAAAGCTATCGTCCCCGGTTCTTTGCCTATCTGTCCTTCTTTACCTTTGCGATGTTGATGCTGGTGACAGCCGACAACCTCGTGCAGATGTTCTTTGGCTGGGAAGGCGTCGGTGTCGCGTCCTATCTGCTGATCGGTTTCTACTTCCGTAAGCCAAGCGCGAATGCCGCGGCGATGAAGGCATTCATCGTGAACCGGGTAGGGGACTTTGCGTTCCTGCTGGGCATCTTTGGCCTCTATATGCTGACGGACTCGATCCGCTTTGATGATATCTTTGCCGCGGCTCCCGATTTGGCGCAGCAGTCCGTCACTTTCCTTTGGGCCGACTGGAACGCGGCGAACCTGATCGCATTCCTGCTCTTTGTCGGTGCGATGGGTAAATCGGCGCAACTGTTCCTGCACACATGGCTGCCGGACGCGATGGAAGGCCCGACACCCGTGTCGGCGCTGATCCACGCGGCGACCATGGTGACGGCGGGTGTTTTCCTCGTTTGCCGCATGTCGCCCGTGATGGAATTCGCGCCCGAGGCGATGGCCTTTGTCACCGTCATCGGGGCAACCACCGCTTTCGTCGCGGCGACGATCGGTCTTGTGCAGACTGACATCAAACGCGTCATCGCCTATTCGACCATGTCCCAGCTCGGCTATATGTTCGTAGCCGCTGGCGTCGGCATGTATTCGGCGGCGATGTTCCACCTGTTCACGCACGCTTTCTTTAAGGCAATGCTGTTCTTGGGCGCGGGCTCGGTCATCCACGCGATGCACCATGAGCAGGACATGACCAACTACGGCGGTCTGCGCAAAAAGATCCCCTATACCTTTGCTGCCATGATGATCGGCACGCTGGCTATTACCGGTGTCGGTATTCCGCTGACCCATATCGGTTTCGCTGGTTTCCTGTCCAAAGACGCGATCATCGAGAGCGCTTGGGGCGGTGGGTCCATGTATGGTTTCTGGCTGCTGGTGATCGCCGCTGCGATGACAAGCTTCTACAGCTGGCGCCTGATCTTCCTGACGTTCTTCGGCGCGCCGCGCGGCAACAAACATACGCATGAGCATGCGCATGAAAGCCCGATGGTCATGCTGATCCCGCTTGGCGTCTTGGCGCTCGGCTCGGTCTTTGCCGGGATGGTCTGGTACGGCAACTTCTTTGGCCATGCCGACCAAGTCGGCAAGTTCTACGGCATCCCGATGGCCGAGATGGCCGCAGGCGGTGATGCGCATGTGGAAGGGGCCGAGGACGATCACGGTGCCACCGGTCCGGTCGATGGGGACGAAGGTGCCGAGGCGCTGGTTGAGGGTCACCAGGACGCAAGTACGCATCACGAGAGCTTCGGCGGTGCGCCGGGTGAGGGGGCACTTTACTTTGGGCCTGACAACCATGTGCTGGACGACGCGCATGCAGCACCGACATGGGTCAAGGTTTCCCCGTTCATCGCCATGCTGGCCGGTCTGCTCATGGCGCTGTGGTTCTATATCTGGAGCCCAACTGTCCCCGGACGTTTGGCGGCCAATCAACGACCGCTGTACCTGTTCCTGAAAAACAAATGGTATTTTGATGAGGTTTACGACGTGATTTTCGTGCGTCCCGCCAAGACGATCGGCCGGTTCCTGTGGAAACGCGGCGATGGCAATGTGATCGATGGTACGCTGAATGGCATCGCCATGGGCATCATCCCTTTCTTCACCCGCCTCGCGGGTAAGGCACAGACGGGCTATATCTTTACCTATGCCTTCGCGATGGTGATCGGGATTGCCGTTCTGGTGACATGGATGACGATGAGCGGAGGAGCGAACTGATGGATACGCATCTGCTTTCAATCATTACCTTTGTTCCGGCCTTTGCTGCGCTGATCCTCGCGGTCTTCCTGCGGGGCGATGACGCCGCCGCCGGGCGCAACGCGAAATGGCTGGCTTTCATCACCACGACGGTCACGTTCTTGATCTCGCTTTTCGTACTGTTCGAGTTTGACCCTTCGAACACCGACTTCCAGTTCGTGGACGAGGCCGATTGGCTGCTGGGGCTTAAGTACCGCCTTGGCGTTGACGGCATCTCGATCCTTTTCGTGATGCTGACCACGTTCATGATGCCGCTGGTCATTGCGGCAAGCTGGAACGTAGAGCACCGCGTCAAAGAATACATGATCGCTTTCCTGCTCTTGGAAACGCTGATGCTCGGCGTCTTCATGGCGCTGGATCTGGTGCTGTTCTACCTGTTCTTCGAGGCCGGTCTAATCCCGATGTTCCTGATCATCGGCATCTGGGGCGGGAAAGAGCGTATCTACGCAAGCTTCAAGTTCTTCCTCTATACCTTCCTCGGCTCGGTGCTGATGTTGGTGGCAATGGTGGCGATGTTTACCGAAGCGGGCACAACCTGCATCGGCGGCTGTGAGATCAGCCTGCTCACGCATAACTTCGGGTCCGACAACTTTGAGCTTCTGGGCATTCAAGTTGTAGGCGGGATGCAGACACTGATGTTCCTCGCCTTCTTTGCCAGCTTTGCAGTTAAGATGCCGATGTGGCCGGTTCACACTTGGCTGCCCGACGCGCACGTTCAGGCCCCTACGGCGGGCTCTGTGGTTCTGGCGGCGATCCTGCTGAAAATGGGCGGCTACGGCTTCCTGCGCTTCAGCTTGCCGATGTTCCCCGTCGGGTCCGAGGTGATGACGCCGCTGATCCTGTGGATGTCGGCCATTGCCATCGTCTATACCTCGCTAGTGGCGCTGGTGCAGCAGGACATGAAAAAGCTGATCGCCTATTCCTCGGTCGCGCATATGGGTTTTGTGACCATGGGCATCTTTGCTGCGAACCAGCAGGGGGTCGACGGGGCGATTTTCCAGATGATCAGCCACGGCTTCATCTCCGGCGCGCTCTTCCTTAGCGTTGGCGTGATCTATGACCGGATGCACACCCGTGAGATCGACGCCTACGGCGGTCTGGTGAACCGGATGCCGGCCTATGCAATGGTCTTCATGTTCTTCACCATGGCGAACGTGGGTCTGCCGGGCACATCCGGGTTCGTGGGTGAATTCCTGACGCTCATGGCGACCTTCCAAGTGAACACTTGGGTGGCGGCTGTGGCGACCACGGGCGTGATCTTCTCGGCGGCCTATGCGCTGTGGCTCTATCGCCGCGTGGTGATGGGCGATCTGATCAAAGAAAGCCTCAAGGCGATCACCGATATGACCGCGCGTGAGAAATGGATCATAGCCCCACTGGTGGCGATGACCCTGATCCTGGGCGTCTACCCGGCACTGGTCCTGGATATGATCGGGCCGTCGGTGGCTGCTCTCGTTGAAAATTACGACATGGCGCTGGAGGCGGCTGATACCGCTGTGCAGACCGCCGATGCCTCGCATTAAGAAGGACTTGGCGCATGATTTCCGCTGATCTGAACATCATTCTGCCCGAAATTGTGCTTGCGGGGTTTGCCCTGCTTGGCCTTCTTGGCGCGGTCTATACGTCGAAAGACAAGGCCGCCGGGGTGCTCGTCTGGGTGACCGCGGTGGTGATGGTGCTGCTGGCCGGTTGGGTCGCCATGTCGGGCGACGGCACGACCAATATCGCCTTCTACGGCATGTTCATCGACGACAGTTTTGCGCGATTTGCCAAAGTGGCGATCTTGCTGTCGGCGGCGGCTGTTTTGGTCATGTCGGAAAGCTACATGAAATTGCGCGGCTTGCTGCGGTTTGAGTATCCCATTCTGGTCTCGTTGGCAGTTGTCGGCATGATGGTGATGGTCAGCGCGGGCGATCTGATGGCGCTCTATATGGGGTTGGAACTGCAATCTCTGGCGCTTTACGTTGTCGCCTCCCTGCGCCGCGACTCGGTCAAATCGACTGAGGCTGGCTTGAAGTATTTCGTTCTGGGCGCACTCAGCTCGGGTCTGCTGCTTTACGGTGCGTCGCTTGTCTATGGCTATGCCGGGACCACGGCCTTTGCCGGGATCATCACCACCGCGCAAACCGGTGAAACCTCGCTCGGGTTGCTCTTTGGTCTGGTCTTCCTGATCTCGGGCCTCGCTTTCAAAGTCTCTGCCGTGCCCTTCCACATGTGGACACCGGACGTCTATGAGGGCGCGCCGACCCCGATTGCAGCCTTCTTTGCGACCGCGCCCAAAGTCGCCGCCATGGCCCTTTTCGCGCGTGTGATGCATGACGCCTTCGGCCAGATCGTCAGCGATTGGAGCCAGATCGTGGCGCTGCTGTCGGTGCTGTCGATGTTCTTCGGGTCTGTCGCCGCGATTGGTCAGACCAATATCAAACGTCTGATGGCCTTTTCGTCGATTGCCCACATGGGCTATGCGCTGATGGGCTTGGCTGCGGGCACAGCCTTCGGCGTGCAGGCGATGCTGGTCTATATGGCGATCTATGTGACAATGAACCTCGGCACCTTTGCTTTCATCCTGCTGATGCAGAAAGACGGCGCGCCGGTGACCGATATCACCATGCTCAACATGTATGCCAAGACCAATCCGGGCCGGGCGCTGGCCATGCTGGTGCTGCTGTTCAGCCTGGCGGGCGTACCGCCGATGCTGGGTTTCTTCGGCAAGTTCTATGTGCTGCGCGCGGCCTATGACGCCAATATGGCATGGCTCGCCGTGGCCGGTGTGATCGCCAGTGTGATCGGTGCGTACTACTACTTGCGGATCGTCTTTTACATGTACTTTGGCGAAGAGCGTTCTGACACGCTGGATCACCAGAACGGCGGCGTGCTGACCGTGGTGCTGATGGCCTCGGCTGTCATCATGATCGTCGGGATCGCGAATATGTTCGGTGTCGAAGGCATGGCCGCCTCGGCTGCGGCGTCGCTGGTGAACTGAGCGGTGCGGCGCAAGATTGGCCGGACCACCGCATGACCGACTGGCCGGAAGGCTATGGCCGGCGCGTCTATGACTCGCTCGATTCCACCCTCTCAGAGGCGGCGCGGTTACAGCAAGAGCTGACCGCGCCGACTTGGATTTTGGCGCTGGAGCAGACCGCCGCGCGGGGCCGCCGTGGCCGCAGTTGGACCACCCCGCGTGGCAATTTCGCGGCAACCCTGATGATGCCCCGTAAAGAGCCACCGGGCGTTGCAGCGCTGCGGTCCTTCGTGACATCGCTGGCGCTCTTCCGCGCCTTTATTGCGGTGACCGGGCGCGAGGATGCCTTTGCCCTGAAATGGCCGAACGATGTGCTGCTGCGCGGTGGCAAGGTGGCAGGGATCCTTTTGGAAAGCGTCGGCGATCATTTGGCGATCGGGATTGGCGTGAACCTTGCCCATGCCCCGGAGGCTAGTACCCTGGAGGCACACGCCCTGCCTGCGGTGACCCTGCGCGAAGCGGGGGCCAATGTGACCGCCGAAGACTTCCTCGATGTCCTTGCGCAAGAATATGCCGGTCTTGAAGATCAGTTCACCACCTATGGTTTCGCCGCGATCCGCAGCGCGTGGCTCGCCCATGCCGCGCGGTTGGGAGAGGTCATCACCGCCCGTACCATGCGCGATGAGATCACCGGCGTCTTTGAAGATGTAGACAGCGCAGGCAATCTGATCCTGCGCACCCGTGACGGCGCGGTGCCCATCACCGCAGCGGACGTGTTTTTCTAAATTCGGGGGAGGGGGGCAGCATGCTTCTGGCAATTGATTGCGGCAACACCAACACGGTTTTCTCGATCTGGGACGGGAAAGAGTTCATCGCCACTTGGCGCACCTCGACCGAATGGAAACGCACGGCGGACCAATATTACGTTTGGCTCAACACGTTGATGCGCCTGCAAAATATAGACGCAGACATCACTGATATGATCATCAGCTCCACCGTGCCACGGGTGGTGTTCAACCTGCGCGTTCTGGCCGATCGTTACTTCAACACGCGTCCTTTCGTGGTGGGCAAACCGGGCTGCGAGCTGCCGATTGACGTGCGCGTAGATGGAGGCACGCAGGTGGGGCCGGACCGGTTGGTGAACACTGTGGCGGGCTTTGACCTTTATGGCGGCGACTTGATCGTGGTGGATTTTGGTACAGCCACCACCTTTGACGTGGTGGCCGATGATGGGGCCTATATCGGGGGCGTGATCGCGCCCGGCGTGAACCTCAGCCTTGAGGCGCTGCACAATGCTGCGGCCGCGCTGCCGCATGTCGATATCTCCAAGCCTCAGAATGTCATCGGCACCAATACGGTGGCCTGCATGCAGTCTGGTGTCTTTTGGGGTTATGTCGGACTGGTTCGTGAGATATGTGAGCGCATAAGGGCGGAACGTGCGAGACCCATGCGCGTTATCGCCACGGGGGGTCTGGCACCGCTGTTTCAGCAGGCAGTCGACCTGTTCGATGATTATCAAGATGAACTCACGATGCACGGTCTGACCGTGATCCACGATTATAATAAGGACAAAGCTGAATAATATGAGCAGCGAACGATTTATCTATCTGCCCCTCGGTGGGGCGGGTGAAATTGGCATGAACGCCTATGTCTATGGCTACGGCAAACCGGGTAAGGAACGGCTGATCGTCGTCGACCTTGGTGTGGCTTTCCCGGATATGGACAGCACACCCGGCGTGGACCTGATCCTGCCCGACATCACATGGCTGAAGAAACGCCGCGACCAGATCGAAGCGATTTTCATCACCCACGCGCACGAAGACCACATCGGCGCGGTCGCCCATTCCTATGAGGCGCTCAAGGCACCGATCTATGCGCGCGCCTTTACCGCGAATATCGCGCGTCGCAAGATGTCAGAGCATGGCCATCCTGAGGATGCGATCACCACGGTCAGCACATGGCCTGAGCAGATCACAGCCGGTCCGTTCAAAGTGGGCTTCTTGCCAATCTCGCATTCAATCCCTGAATCCTCGGCCATGGTTATCGACACGCCCGAAGGGCGTACGATCCACTCGGGCGACTTCAAGATCGACCGCACGCCCGGTGTTGGCGAAGCCTTCGACGATGCACTTTGGGCCGATGTTTGCAAAGACGGCGTCAACGCGCTGATCTGCGACAGCACGAACGTCTTCTCCGCGCATCCCGGCCGCTCGGAAGCCACTGTTGGTCCTGAGATTGAGAAGCTGGTCAGCAGTGCCGAAGGCATGGTTATCGCCACGACCTTTGCCTCCAACGTGGCGCGGGTCAAAACGCTGGCAGAGGCTGGTGCACGGGCAGGGCGGTCGATCGTTCTGCTGGGCCGCGCGATGAACCGCATGGTCGAAGCTTCGATCCAAACAGGTGTGATGAAGGATTTCCCTCCGGTCATCTCCCCCGAGAACGCCCGCGCGATCCCGCGTGAGAACCTGATGCTGCTGGTCACCGGCAGCCAAGGTGAGCGCCGCGCGGCTTCTGCGCAGCTTGCACGCGGTAAGTATCAAGGCATTGAGTTGAAAGAGGGCGATCTGTTCCTCTTTTCCTCGAAAACCATTCCGGGCAACGAGCGCGGTGTGATCAGCATCATCAACCAATTCTCTGAAAAGGGCGTTGATGTTGTGGATGATTCCTCTGGTCTTTACCACGTCTCGGGCCACGCCAACCGTCCGGACCTTGAAACGCTGCACGCGATTGTGAAGCCTCAGGTGCTGATCCCGATGCATGGCGAGCATCGTCACCTGCGCGAGCATGTGAAGATTGCGAACGCCAAGGGCATCACCGGCGTTCTGGCCGTCAATGGCATGATGATCGATCTGTCGGGCAACAAGCCTAAGGTGGTTGAGCATGTCGACACCGGTCGCATGTATCTGGACGGCTCGGTGCAGGTCGGCGCCCTTGATGGTGTGATCCGCGACCGTATCCGTATGGCGCTGAACGGTCATGCGACCGTGACGATGATTCTTGACGCCGATGATGAGCCTTTGGGTGATCCTTGGGTTGATCTGATGGGTCTGCCAGAAAAAGGCCGCTCTAACGCGCCCTTGGTCGACGTGTTGGAGCAAGACCTAAGCCAGTGGCTGAACCGTCAAAAGGCCGCCACATTGCGTGACGATGACAAGCTGAACGATGGTCTTAAAAAGGTCGCGCGTCAGTCATCGTACGATGAGATTGGCAAAAAGCCCGAAGTCACCGTGGTGGTCAGTCGTCTGAACTGACCTCCTCCCCACCGCTGCACATATAGACCGCGCCGCCCACTGCAACCACGCTTACGCCCGTGGCCGCAAGGGCGGCGGGGGTCGACAGTGCAGTGGCCAGCGTCGTGCCTGTGGTTGCCAGATTGGCGCTCAGGGCAGATGCCCCTCCCGTCAGAATGAACGCCCCAGACTTATGCGCCACGGCGCGTAGGTTGTCTGGCTGGCTGATCGTATCCACGGCAGAGCGTGCGATGCTCTTGCTGATGCTGACGGTCTCTTCTTTGGTGGTGTTCACCCTCTCACAAAAAGTCTTTTTGCAATTGCCGCGATAGTTACGTTCGCCGGGGATCAGGAAGTGGCCATCCTCATCAGTGGCGGTCAAACAATAGCCGTTGATCTGATCTAGCGGTACGGTCGTTGCAAGGTAGTCAAACAGAACGCCGCTGTTGCACGCGGGCGGCGCACCCCACAGGTTGCTCCATTTGCGGGCGGGCCAGTTCATGAGCCGTTCGCGGGTGCCGACCTCATCTGCGAAATTAGCAAAATTCTCAGCCTCGATGACGACTTCGGCGCCATTCACCAACGCACGGCAGCGTTCGGCACTGGCGGGGGTGGCCAGAAATGTCGTGAGGGTAAGGGCAAGGGTGATGAGGGCAGGGCGCAGCATGATGGTCCTATCTGAGACGGTTCAAATCTCACATAGCACAGACGAAAAAGCCGCCAATCCCGGTCAGGATCGGCGGCGAATTCATGCCAGCGGTTAGGCTGGATTAGATACGTTCACGAAAGCTTAGACCGATGAAGTCAGGCGTGTGATCGCCCAGTCCTACAACGCGGTTGTCGTTGCCGCCACGTTTGTCATTGCGTCCCCGGCCGCGCGGGGGCTTGTCGTTGTTGCCCCCACGGTTTGATCGGTGGTCATTTTGCGCCGGAGCATCCTGCGCCGGAGCGACCTCTGCCTGCGGGGCAGGTTCGGAATTCGGCTCAGCCTTGGGTTCGACCTTTGGCGCTTGCGCCTGTTTGTCTTCGGCAGGTTTGTCTGCAGCAACTTGCTCGGCGGCCGCTTTGTCGGCGCGCGGGGCGTCAGATTTGCGGCTGCGAGAGCGGGTCCGCTTGGGTTTGTCGGCAGACTTAGGCTTGTCGTCGGCCTTGGCTGGCGCTTCGGCGGTTGCCTCTTCTGCGGTGGGCGCGTCGGTTTGCAGCAGGTTCTCCAAGCGGGGAATTTCCTTTTGCACCAGACGCTCAACGTCTTCGAAATTCTTCTCGTCGCGTGGCACGCAGATCATGATCGCTTTGCCATCACGTCCGGCACGGCCCGTCCGTCCAATGCGGTGAACATAGTCTTCGGCGTGGCTGGGCACGTCGAAGTTGAACACATGGCTCACGCTTGGCACATCAAGGCCGCGGGCGGCCACATCGGAAGCAATAAGGAATCGCAGTTCTCCTTTGCGGAAGCCGTCCAATGTCTTGGTCCGCTGACTTTGGTCCAGATCGCCATGGATCGGTGCCGCGTCATAGCCGTATTTTTTCAACGATTTGGCAACGGTATCCACGTCCATCTTGCGGTTACAGAAGATGATCGCATTTGTGCATTTCTCGCCTTCAGCGTCGATCAGCAACCGCAGCAGCTTGCGCTTTTCGGTGGCTTCACGATCCTTGCGCGAGGCTTTGAACATCACCACACCTTGGGTGATATTCTCGCTCGTCGTCGCCTGACGGGCCACTTCGATCCGCTCAGGGTTGCTGAGGAATGTGTTGGTGATCCGCTCAATTTCGGGCGCCATGGTGGCGGAGAAAAACAGCGTTTGCCGGGTGAAGGGCGTGAGGCCGAAGATGCGCTCAATATCAGGGATGAACCCCATGTCGAGCATCCGGTCGGCTTCGTCCACAACCATGACTTTCACGTCAGACAGAATCAGTTTGCCGCGCTCGAAATGATCCAGGAGGCGGCCCGGCGTGGCGATCAGAACGTCGACGCCTTTGTCGATCAGCTTGTCCTGCTCCTTAAAGCTCACGCCGCCGATCAGCAGCGCCTTGGTCAGCTTGAGGTGCTTGGAGTAGGTGTCGAAGTTTTCAGCAACCTGCGCCGCCAATTCACGGGTCGGGCAAAGCACCAGGCTGCGCGGCATCCGGGCGCGGGCGCGGCCACGGGCAAGCAGCGAGAGCATCGGCAGCGTGAAGCTGGCGGTCTTCCCGGTGCCGGTTTGGGCGATGCCCAAAACGTCGCGGCCTTCTAGGGCAGGGGGAATGGCGCCCGCTTGAATAGGCGTGGGCGATTCGTAGCCAGCTTCTACAACAGCTTTGAGAACCTTGGCGTTCAAGTTTAGATCGGTAAATTTTGTCATGTGCGTCCGGGTTGAGCGGACACTGACTTGGCCCGCGGCAGCAATACAAGCCGGCCCGAATGGCCCTAAAGGCGGCAACTGCCGCGGCATGTTCCAAAAGCGCATAGCAAGTTGCGGCTGCGCCGTCAAACACTTGACCCCTCAGGCGTTTATCTGGGGAATTGGCGCAACATCTTTGCATCAAGATCAAGATCGGCGTGGCGCAGTAGGCCGTGCGCATCAAGTGCGGCGCGCAGGCTTGGCGTATCGGCGCAGACCTCATCAAAGAATGCGCGCAAGCCCGGCTCGCCCCCTTCGGTTTCGATCATGGCAAACAACTCATGCATCGACAGACCGCCCCGATCGCGAAGGCGGTTCGGAGCCAACTCAGACCGATAAGACCCTTTTTCTATGCGGTAGCGATAGGCGGCGAGCCACTCGGGCCAGCTTTTGGCGTGAAGATGCGCAAGATCAATGTCGGGGTTCTGTTCAGGTCCATCAAGGATCGCGTCGTTCTGAAAGACGTTATGAATTTGCACACGAATGCCCGCCATACCGGTCCGCGCAAAGACCTTTCCCGCCAGATGGCTAAGGAAACCACCTTTGATGTAGTTGCCATAGGTCGGATAAAGCTCAGATACGATCTGGGCGCGGTTTGGGCCATTCGGGACAAAGGCTTTGAAAGCAGTCGCATCACCCGACAATGCCTCCATCGGGCGGATCCGGGCGATTCTTTGATCAGTGGGCAGGTCAGTCAGCACCTCGCCAACATCGCGATCCGCGACCAAAAACTCATCAACATCCATATGGATCAGCCAATCCACGTCATCCGCGCGATGATAGGCATGGGTCGCGTTATGGGTTTGACGCACCTGATGTTTCTTAGGGCGCTTACCGCAGAGCTTTTGCCAATAGGCGTCATCGCAGGTGGTGACGCGTATCTTTGGATGACCCTTTAGGGATGCAAAGGCTTCAGGGTTTTCGGCGTCGAGATAGAGATAAAGCCGATGAGCGCCCGCCTCCAGATGGTAGGCGGCAAAGCGTTTTATTTCATCTGCAGGGGCCAAGATCGTAGCGGCAAGGCCCCATTTCCTCGTCTCCGTCATTGCATCTCCCCGGCTGAGGGCAGCATGCCACGATCGACCGCGAAATCAAGGCTTTCTGCCTGTGCTTGGGGGATGCGTCAGACCATCATTTCTTTGGTCGCGGTGAGTTTCACATCCGGGTAATCGCGCTCAACCCGGTCGATGTCCCATTGCAGGCGGGTTAGGTAAACGATGTCGCCATCGTGGTCATGGGCAATATGTTGTTTGTTGGCTTCGGTAAACTTATCAACGGCCTGCTTGGCACCGTTCACCCAGCGAGCCGAGGTGAATTGCGACGCCTCAAACCGCACCGGCAGCCCATATTCCAACTCAATCCGGCTGGCGAGCACTTCGAACTGCAACTGCCCGACAACGCCCACGACAAAACCCGAGCCGATCGAAGGTTTGAACACTTTCGCGGCACCTTCTTCGGCAAATTGCATCAGCGCTTTTTCGAGGTGCTTGGCCTTCAACGGATCGCCCGCGCGGACCGATTGCAGCAGTTCCGGCGCGAAGGAGGGGATGCCGCTGACGCGCAGCGCCTCGCCTTGGGTCAACGTATCGCCGATGCGCAATTGGCCGTGGTTGGGGATGCCGATAATGTCACCCGCCCAAGCCTCTTCGGCCAATTCGCGGTCGGAGGCCAAAAACATCACCGGGTTGGAGATTGTCATCGGTTTCTTGGTGCGGACATGGGTCATTTTCATGCCCCGCTCAAAATGCCCCGAGGCGAGGCGGACAAAGGCCACGCGGTCGCGGTGTTTGGGGTCCATATTCGCCTGCACCTTGAAGACAAATCCGGATACCTTTGTTTCTTCGGGTAAAATCTGGCGCGGCGTGGCGGCCTGAATCTGTGGCTCCGGCCCGTATTTGGCGATGCCTTCCATCAATTCACGCACGCCGAAAGAGTTGATAGCAGAGCCGAACCAGATCGGGGTCAGCGTTCCTTCGTGCATCGCTTTGAGGTCCAAGGGCGGCAGCAGTTCACGCGCCATCTCCAGATCTTCGCGCAGCTTTTCCAGCAGCGCGGCGGGGACGTGCTGTTCGAGCTTGGGGTCATCCAACCCTTCAATCTTGATGCTGTCCGCCACGCGGTTCCGGTCGGCGCGGTCCATCAGTTCCAGGCGGTCGCGCAGCATGTCGTAGCAGCCCACGAAATCGCGGCCCACACCGATGGGCCAGCTTGCGGGCGTCACGTCGATGGCGAGATTCTCTTGAATTTCATCAATGATCTCAAATGTATCGCGGCTTTCCCGGTCCATCTTATTACAGAAGGTCAGGATCGGCAGGTCGCGCATACGGCAGACTTCAAACAGTTTCTGCGTTTGGCTTTCCACACCTTTGGCGCCATCGATCACCATCACGGCGGCATCCACCGCCGTCAGCGTGCGGTAGGTATCCTCGGAAAAATCCGAGTGGCCGGGCGTATCAACGAGGTTGAATCGATAATTGGTATCGCCGCTGTGGAAATCGAACGACATGGCCGAGGCGGAGACCGAAATCCCCCGGTCCTTTTCCATCGCCATAAAGTCTGACCGCGTGCGCCGCGCTTCGCCCTTGGCGCGCACTTGGCCAGCCATCTGAATCGCCCCGCCAAACAGCAGGAACTTTTCAGTCAGCGTGGTCTTGCCCGCGTCAGGGTGGCTGATGATCGCAAAGGTGCGACGGCGCGCAATCTCGGCGGGCAGGGCGGGGCGGTTTTGCGGCGTGTCCAACATCCGCCCCATATAGGCTGCGCCGTGGCCGGGCGCAATCTGGGCATTGCTGCGAATCGACCGTAGGCCTAGCATGAGAACATAAGTGGTACATGGAGGGATTTGCGATGGAACTGAAAGAGATTGCACAAGAGTTGGTTAACGGCTGCCGTGCCGGTGCGGCCAAAGTGCGCGAGAACCTAGATAAGTTATATGCCGAAGATGCCGTATCCGTAGAGGCCGCCGATATGGGCGGGCAGGGGCGTGAGACCCATGGAATCAAAGCAATCCACGGCAAACACGACTGGTGGGAAAACGCGATGGAGGAACACGCGAGTGAAGTCTCAGGCCCGTTCTATTTTGGTGATGAGCAGTTCAGCGCGGTCTTCAAGGTCGACGCCACCGACAAGCAGAGCGGCGATCGCTTTCAGATGGAAGAGATCGGCGTTTACCACGTGAAAGACGGCAAAATCGTCCGGGAAGAGTTTCACTACGCCGTTGAGGCGCCCTAACGGGTTGAAGCTTTTCTCAGCAGCGCCGCCGCATTTGGGCGGTTCAGCAGCGCCTCGGCCAGATCAAGCCCCGCATGGGGCAGATCGGAATGGCCGGGGATCACCTCGCCCAAGGCAGCGGCCATTTCCGGCGGCAGAACCGCGCGGGTGCGGCTGTCGACCAGCATAGATTCGGCGGCGATCCCTTCGGCATAGATGATCTGATGCCCGTCAAAGAGCAGTTGGAAGTAGTCAACAAACCCGCCGTCCTGCACCGTCACGCTGTCGCCGTTCACCAGATGCCGCGCTTTCACGAGCAGTTCTGACCGGCCCGCGCCCATCTCATCACTGCGCTGATAGATGAAGAGGCGGTGGTCGGGGCTGACGATCAGGTCATGTTCATTGTTCAAGGTGCCCGCCCGAATGCAGATGGGCGCGAAATCGCCCACCGCGCGCAGGGTGCTCTGGCCGATCCAGCGTAGGGTCTGCACACCGTCGTCGCGGGTCAGGATGCGGTCACCGATACGGAGGTCTTCGATGGGCCGCAACTCACCGGTGCTGAGCGAGATATGGGTGCCCCGTGTGAATGAGACGCAGGCCAGTTGGCCGAATTTCTGCTGCGCGGTCTGGGTATCAATCCCGACGATGCAGTACCCCGTTTGCGGGGTCAGTGGCCCCAGTGGCAAAAGATAAACCTCAGCCGCGCGCCCTTGGCCATCGACTTCGACCAGCAGCAGCGCCTCTTGGGTTTGGCCTTCGGGCGACATCAGCGTCAGCAGACTGTCGAGGTGCAGATCAGCACCGGGGCTGCCCACGGCGGTATCCTCGGCAAGTCGCAAGTGGTTGCCTGGAAGGGTCAGCAATGACAGCCGCCGTGGCTCTGCTGCGCGATCCAACTCATAGGTATCGTCAAGCACCAGTTCAGCGGCAAAAGACAGCGTATCACCCATATTCGCCCCATCACTCGCACGCAATTCCGCTGCGCGGTAAACGGCGATGCTCTGGGCGGGGGCGGTGCGAGTGCTGGACATGACGGGCCTTTGATTTAGGGGCTTTCGCCAGCGGGATAAGGTAGAATTGTGGCCCCCATGGGTCAAGGCTCGGGTGATTTGCTGGCATTGGCCGCAGGCCGTGGTAGGCATATGCAAATGCACAGGAGGAATCGCATAATGGATTTGGGAATTAAGGGTAAGAAGGCGCTTGTCTGCGCCTCGTCCAAAGGGCTTGGCCTTGGCTGCGCCGAAGCGCTTGCGGCGGCAGGGGTCAGCCTTGTGATGAACGCACGCGGCGCCGAGGCGCTTGAGGCGTCGGCAGAACGTATCCGTCAGGACTATGGCGTCGAGGTCGTCACCGTGGCGGCGGATGTGGCCACCGAAGAGGGGCAAAAGCTGGTCATCAAAGCCGCTGAGGGCTGTGACATCCTTGTCAATAACGCGGGCGGCCCCCCTCCGGGCATGTGGCATGACTGGGACCGCGAAGATTTTATCAAGGCGCTCGACGCGAATATGCTGGCCCCCATCGCGCTGATCAAAGCGCTGGTGCCGGGCATGATGGACCGTGGCTGGGGCCGGGTGGTCAATATCACCAGCCAATCCGTGCGCGCGCCGATTGGGGTGCTGGGCTTGAGCAATTCGGCGCGTACCGGTCTGACCGGCTATGTTGCAGGCACCTCGCGTCAGGTGGCGGGCAAGGGGGTGACGATCAACAACCTTCTACCGGGGATACATGCGACCGACCGGGCCGACTCGCTCGATGGGGCGGTGGTCAAGGCCAAGGGGATCACACTGGATGAAGCTCGTGCGGAGCGTCAGGAAGCCATCCCGGCGGGCCGCTATGGCACCCGCGAGGAATTCGGCGCGGCCTGTGCTTTCCTTTGCTCACAGCACGCGGGCTTTATCGTGGGCCAAAATCTGTTGCTGGACGGCGGCGGCACCAACATCACGATGTAAGTGGGGTGGCCGAGGCATTTTCCCTTAAGGACCATCTGTTCAACGCAGATACGGTGGGGCGGCTGTCAAGTGAATTTGCCGCCGCCCTGCCGGGTTTCGATGCTGCGCGCTTTCATGCCGAGGTCATGGCCGGCCTGCCGGACCGTGCCCTTATGGAGCGGATGGAGTGGATCGCTGATTGTCTAGAGCCGCAGTTGGCGTCTGACTTTCCCACGATGGCCAAGCAGTTGCAGGCCGCGATGCCGCCCGCATTGGACCCATCGCGGCGCGACGATGATTTTGGCCATTTCATCCATGCGATGCCCGGCATTCTGGCAGTCCGGCATGGGTTGGAGCATCACCGCGAATGCGCGCTCGACCTGATCCATGCGGCCACGCAACGCTTTTCAATGGAATTCTACATCCGTTCCTTCCTGAACCGCTGGCCCGAGGAGACTTTAGCACGTCTCGAACTCTGGGCAGGTGATGAAAACTACCACGTCCGGCGGTTGGTGAGCGAAGGCACCCGTCCTCGGCTGCCATGGGCGCGGGCGGTCAGCTTGACCCCGGCGCAGACCCTGCCGCTGCTCACGCGGCTCCATGCAGACCCGACACGCTACGTCACCCGCTCGGTTGCCAACCATCTTAACGACATTGCCAGGCATGACCCCGATTTGGTGGTTGCAACCCTTCAAGACTGGGCGGCAGAGGGCCGACAAGGTGCGCAAGAGATGGCTTGGATCACCCGCCATGCGCTGCGGGTTTTGGTGAAGCAGGGCCACCGGGGCGCGCTTGGTCTTCTGGGGTATCGCGACGATGTGCTAATCCGTGCTGACCTGCGGTTGGCGGCGGGGGAGGTCAGGATCGGCGATGTGCTGGAGATTACCTGCGACCTGCATGCAGAGCAAAGCTTGCCAGTGATGGTCGACTACCGCATCCGCTTTGCCCGACCCGGCGGGAAACAGGCGGAAAAGGTGTTTAAGCTGAAGGCTACCAAGCTGGCGGCAGGAAAGACCCTGCAAGTTGCGACGCGCCATCGGCTTAAAGGAAATGCGACGACCTTTCGCCTCCATCCGGGCCCGCACCGGGTCACCTTGCAGGTCAACGGGCGCGACGTAGCTGAGGTGAGTTTCGACCTGCTACCTGCTCGCTAACGGTCACGTTTCTGCCAGCATCGGTTTCAGCTATGGTCTGCTCTGAGTGAGGTCGCTAACGCTTTAAGGATCCGCCAAGAAAGGCCCGCGCCCATGCAAACCACCGTTTTGATTGTCCTCTTCGCCGCTGTCATCCTTGCCAGCCTGCTGGTCGCGCCACGTCGCGCCACGGTCGAAGGTTTCTTTGGCGGAGCCAATGCGGCAGGCCGCGCGCCGGGGCTTTGGGTGCTGGTGCTAAGCCAAGTCACCACATGGATTTTCGCCCGCAGCCTAATGAACGCGGCGATCTTGGGCTATTTCTACGGCATTGCGGGCACGGTGGCTTATGCAGCCTACTACGGCTCGTTCCTCACGGGTGGTTTCATCGTCGGGCACCTGCGCCGCGGCGGCGCTCGGTCTGTGCAGGATTGGCTGAACGGGCAGTTCGGGCGCGTGGGAACGGGGGCTTATAACCTCGTGATCGGCCTGCGGCTCTTGTCCGAGGTCTTTGCCAACCTGCTGGTCGTGGCGCTGATTTTCGAAGCGGTCTGGCCCGGGTCGGGCACGTTGGCAGTGTTGATCGTGGCCGCTTTGGGCTTTGGCTATTCGGCATGGGGCGGGCTGTCTGCCGCGCTGCGCACAGACGTGGTGCAGATGCTGGTGTTTCTCGTGGTCTTTGGCCTCGCGCTCGGCGCGCTGCTGCTCAGCCCCGGTTTCGAGCTTGGCGCGGTGCTGAGCGCCCCGGGCGTGTCGGGGCCCTATAATGGCTGGGTGCTTTTAGTCGTGGCGCTGCTGCAGGTGTTCTCCTATCCCGCCCATGATCCGGTGATGATGGACCGCGGCTTTCTTGCGGATGAGGCGACGACGCGGGCTTCCTTCCTCCACGCCTTTTGGATTTCAACGCTGTGTATCATCGGCTTCGGCTTTTTTGGCATCCAAGCCAGCCTGACTGGGGCGGCCTATGAGGGCGAGCTGATCGGCACATGGGGGCTGATGTTCCCCGGCTGGATTTTCGTGGCGCTGATGCTGTCTTTGCTGGTCTCGGCGCTCTCCACGCTCGACTCGGCGTTGGCGTCCGCCGCGCGGCTGATGGTTGAGGAATGGCGCATCGCACCGCGCAGCCTGATGGGCGGGCGGCTGGTAATGGCAGGGTTCATGATCTTGGGCGCGCTGCTGACGCTTTGGGGCAATGCCACGCTGTTCGACGCAGTGGCGGTCAGCGGGACGGCGTCGATGTTCCTCACCCCGGTGCTGCTGGTCGGGCTGGTGGCCGGACGGCGGATTGCGGTTTGGAGTTACCTTGCCGCCTTCGCCGCTGCCATGTTTGGGGCGACGGTGTACTTCGCACGGGGCTGGGCGCCCGTCGCAGCGCTTTTGCCTGAGGGGCATAAATACGAGCAATTGCTGGCAATCTGTGTGCTTGTACTCCTCGCTGGTTTCGCAGCGGTGCTTGCGGGGGCGCGGCGAGGCTGATAGCTGGGTTCCCGAGCGATTTGATCGGATACCGCAAGTTCCATGAGTGACCCCACCCCCCGACTGGAAATCAAGAACCTGCGCCGCAGCTATGGCGGGCGGCAGGTGGTCGACGACGTGTCCCTGCAGATCATGCCGGGGCAGGTGACCTGCCTGCTTGGCCCCTCGGGCTGCGGCAAATCCACGACCCTGCGGATGATCGCGGGGGTTGAGATGCAAGACAGTGGCACGATCCATGTCGATGGCAAGTTGATCTGCGACACGGTATTTCGTGTCCCGCCCGAGCGGCGCGAGATTGGGTTGATGTTTCAGGATTTCGCCCTGTTTCCGCATCTGAGCGTGGCCGACAACGTGGGCTTTGGTCTCAAGAAGGGCACCAAGGCCGAAAAACGCGCCCGGATTGAATTGCTGCTCGAACGGGTGGACCTGCTGCGCTACATTGACGGCTACCCGCACCAGCTTTCGGGCGGTGAGCAGCAACGTGTGGCGCTGGCCCGTGCACTCGCCCCGCAACCGCGTATCATGTTGATGGATGAACCCTTCTCCGGCCTCGACAACCGCCTGCGCGACGGCATCCGCGATGAGACGCTGAGCATCCTGAAAGAAGAGGACACCGCCGTTCTTCTGGTCACCCATGAGCCGGATGAGGCAATGCGCATGGCCGATGAGATCGCCCTGATGCGTGATGGCAAGATCGTCCAGCAAGGCGCGCCTTACAATGTCTATACCCGGCCCGTTGACCGCGCTTCGGTCGCATTTTTCAGCGATGCCAATGTGTTGGAGGCCACGGTGAACGGTGCACTGGCCGAGACGGTCTTTGGTGAGTTCCTCGCCCCCGGTCTGCCGGATGGCACCAAGGTGAATATCGTGTTCCGCCCGCAGCATCTACGGATCGACTTCGACCGCGCCGGGCAAGGGCCGCGCCCCACATCGACCGATGGCACCCCGGCACGCGCGGTGGTCGAACGCGCGCGCTTTATGGGCAACGAAAGCCTTGTGGAATTTGTCCTCGACCAAGACGGCTCGCGGCTCAAAGCCACGGTGCCGAACGTTTTCCTGCCGCAACCCGGCGCTGTCATGTGGCTGACCGTCCGCCGCGACCGCTGCTTTGTCTTTCCGGTGAAATCATGACCCCGTTAATGGTGGAATTCGGCATGGGCTCGTCCCTGCGCCGGGGCGACTATACCCAAGCCGCCAAACGCGCCGTGCAGGATGCGCTGTGGCATAAATCAATCAATCTGGCCGAACTCTTTGGCTTTGATAAAGCCGACATGCGCATCACCCTCGACGTGGGCGTGCAGCGCCCCGATCTGGTGGATGCCGGCGCACTGCGGGCAGTCTTCCCTTACGGCGAAGTGACGGTGAACCTGCACCACGGCGGCCTCGACGTGCCGCGCCCCGAAGGGGAGGGCAACCCGACCGTGATGGCCAATGTGGCGCTCTCCGTGGGGTTTGACATGGAGCGCAGCGATGGCTGAACAACGGATCATCATCGAGATGGGCATGGGCAACGATCTGCATGGGATGGACTATACCAAAGCCTGCGCCCGCGCGATCGAAGACGCCTTGCGCCATTCTTCCCTGCCGCTGTTTGGCGCGTTGGATGTGACGCCAGACCAAATGCGCGTGCAGGTCACCGTGGCGGTGCAGGAGCCTGAAAAGGTGGATATCGACGCGCTGGTGGCAAAGCTGCCGCGCGGTCGGGCTGAGGTGCGTGCCGTGATGGGCGGGCTGAATGTGCCGACGGGGCAGGATACGATCGTGGTGGCACAGGCGAGTGTCGAGGCGTTCTTGCCCCCCCAAACCGGTTGGCGGCTCAAACGTTGACCCGCGTTCAGGTCCAGTAATCCGCCAAGGTCTTCCCCGGCTCGTCGACGAAAAGTTCGGGCAGGGCCTCGGCGCTCTTGATCAAGTCGAGCCGGAAGGTGGCGAAGCCCTCTGTACCCTCGCACCACGCGGTCAACACCCAGAACCGGCCCAAATTCTCAACCTTGAGGGGGCGGACGACTTGGCTGCCGCTGTCCGCCACCCCGATCCGTAACTTCTGACGCGCCTGAACCGCAGCCCGCAGCACCGGGAGATGGGCGAAGACCCGTGTGGCTTTGCCCTGCGACCTCAGCGCCTGAGACCAAGCGGCCCCCTCGGCGACGGTCTCGGTCGGTAAGACCGCGTCGAACTTCGCGGCCAAAGTCTCTGCCGCCTCTTGCAGGGCGGGATCCCCAACCTCCGCCGCCACCGCAAGGCCGAGGTTCAGCGCTTCAAGCTCTGCCGGGGTCAGGGTCAGCGGGGGCAGGGTGATCGCGGGCGTGATCCGGTAGCCCTCGCCACGTGTGCCTGCAATGGGGAGGCCTGAGGCGCTGAGCTTGTCCATATCGCGATAAATCGTGCGGGTGGAGACGCCAAAGCGACGGGCCAGATCCTCGGCCCGGTGCACCTGCCCATCCCGCAGCCGGTCGATCAGCGCCACAAGGCGGTCTTCGGTTCTTACTGACACCATCGGCTCCTATTCAGCGCTCCTGACAAAAACATGTCACAATAGAGATTGCACGCCCGAATTTCTGCCTCCCACCCCACGCAGAACCGCCGCCACGCCGCTTTGCCCCTTCATGGTCCCGGCGCGGCCCGCTATCACAGGCAGGACAGGCGCTGCATGACTTGCGCCAAACATGATGGGAGAACAGACATGTTGAACAATATCGGACTGCCGGGCCTACTGCTGATCGCGGTTGTCGTGCTGGTGCTTTTTGGCCGCGGCAAAATTTCCTCGCTCATGGGCGAAGTCGGCAAAGGCATCACCAGCTTTAAAAAGGGCATCAGCGAAGGCGAAGAAGAGAGCAAGCACACGGACGACATCAAACACGTCGACGAAGTGCATCACGCTGACCTGCCAGAGCATACCGATCAGGGCACGCATCCTCGCACCGACTTGAAGACCGACAAAGACCGGGTGTAACCGCATGTTCGATCTGGGTTGGACGGAACTGCTGGTCATCGGCGTCGTGGCCTTGATCGTGGTCGGCCCCAAGGACCTGCCTGTGCTGTTTCGGCGCGTCGGGCAATTCGTGGGCAAAGCCAAGGGCATGGCGCGTGAATTCAGCCAAGCCATGAACGATGCCGCTGATGATAGCGGCATGCGCGAGATGTCCTCGTCGTTGAACAAGTCGTTGAAAACCGCGACCAACCCGCTTGGCAGTGCCATGGACGAGGTAAAAGACGCGACCCGCTCGCTGACGAATTTCGACCCCGAGAGCGAGACCGGCAAACTCGCGGCGCAAAAGGCGGAGGATGTGAAAAAGATCCAAGCCAGCACCGCCCGCGCAGCAGCAGAACGCAAACAACGCGAGGCGACAGAGGCCATGGCGCAGGCCGATGCGGCAGAGGCGAAGCTGTCTGACGCGGCCCCGGCAGAGACAGGGGCCAAGACCGCCACTGCCAAGACGCCTGCGAAAAAGACGGCACCTGCGCGGCCCGTGATCGAAAAAGATGCGGCCAAACCCGTCCCTGCCAAAGCAGCGCCCAAAAAGCCTGCCGCCAAGAAACCTGCCGCTAAGAAACCCGCTGCGAAAAAGCCTGCCGCCAAGAAGCCAGCGGCAGCCAAACCTGCCGCGAAAAAAGAGTAAGTTGAATGAGCGCCTCTGACGATTACGATATCGACGACAGCTCGGCCCCGCTGATCGAGCATCTGGCCGAGCTGCGCACGCGGCTCATCCACTCTGTCATCGCTTTCATCATTGGGATGGTGATCTGCTTTACCGTTTGGAACCCGATCTTCAACTTCCTAACCGAGCCCCTGTGCTCGGCCATGGCGGAGCGGGGACAAGAAGATTGCGGGCTGATCCTGATCAAACTGCAGGAAGGTTTCTTCGTCGCGATCTCAATCTCGCTCTTAGGCGGTCTTGTGCTGGGCTTTCCTTTCATTAGCTACCAGTTGTGGCGCTTCGTCGCGCCGGGGCTTTATAAAAACGAGAAGGGGGCGTTCCTGCCCTTTCTGATCTCCTCGCCGGCGATGTTCTTCCTCGGCGCCTCCTTTGCCTTCTACGTCGTCACCCCGCTGGCGTTCGATTTCTTCCTCGGGTTCCAGCAGGCGGGCACGCTCGTCGGTGAAGGGCCGGATGGTGAGAGCGGCATTGCGGCCATTGCCTTCCAAGGCTCGGCGCAGGAGTATTTGTCGCTCACCATCAAGTTTATCGTGGCTTTTGGTCTGTGCTTTCAGCTTCCCGTTCTGCTGACCCTTATGGGCAAGGCCGGGCTGGTCAGCTCCGAGGGTCTGGGAAACGTACGTAAATATGCTGTGGTGGCGATCCTTTTACTGGCAGCCCTTGTCACACCGCCGGATGTGATCACGCAGGTGATCCTCTTCGTCGTTGTCTACGGCCTTTACGAAATCTCGATCTTCCTCGTGCGCCGTGTTGAGAAAAAGCGCGACGAAAAACTGCGCGAAGAAGGTTACTTCGATGATGAGGACGAGGAAGACCTGCTGTGATCGATGACCCGATGGACCGCATCGCCGCGGCGCTGGAGCGTATGTCTCCGGCGCCGCTCTCAGCCCCCGACTTTGACGCGGCGACGGCCTTTGTTTGGCATACAGACCCCGAACGTCTGGTTCCGGTGGCAAAGGTTGCGCGAATTGATCTGCCGCTGTTGATTGGCGTTGACCGTGCGCGGGATACGCTGCTGGCCAACACGCGTCAGTTTGCGGCCGGATTGCCCGCCAATAATGCGCTTCTATGGGGCGCGCGCGGTATGGGGAAATCTAGCCTTGTCAAAGCGATACATGCGGATGTTCAGTCATCACATGAAGGTTTGCGTATCGTGGAATTGCAGCGCGAAGATCTGCCTTCAGTCGGGCGTCTGCTAAGCCTGCTTCGGGGTGCGTCGCAGCGGTTTATCCTGTTCTGCGATGATCTCAGCTTTGGCCATGATGACGCGCATTATAAGTCGCTGAAGGCCGTGCTGGATGGCGGTATCGAAGGGCGGCCCGATAACGTCGTGCTCTATGCCACCTCCAACCGTCGTCACCTGATGCCGCGTGACATGATCGAAAATGAACGTGGCAGTGCGATAAACCCTTCCGAGGCGGTCGAGGAGAAGGTCTCTCTCTCTGATCGGTTCGGGCTTTGGCTGGGGTTCCACCCCTGCGATCAGGATCAATATTTGGCGATGATCCGCGGCTATTGCGATGCGTTTGGCGTCAAGATCGACGATGACACTCTGCGCGTGGAAGCAGTAGAATGGCAGGCCACACGTGGTGCGCGTTCAGGCCGTGTGGCGTGGCAATATTTTGTGGATTTGGCTGGCCGAAAGGGTGTCGCCGTCTCAGGAGGCTGAGCAGCGATCTGTCGGAGAGTAGCAAAGGGGTCTGCAATATCTGCAGACCCCTTTGTTTGTTGTCTTACTGAATGTAGGGCGTCGGGTCGACGCTCTCAAAGCCTTTGCGCACCTCGAAATGCACATGCGATTCCGATCCGCCGCGCAGTTTGGCGATCTGCTGGCCTCGGCTGACGCTGTCACCTTTGGCGACGTTCACGCCCTCCACATTTGCATAGACGGTCAGCAGGTTGTCGGGGTGACGCACCACGACAATCGGGATGCCGTCGGCGCTTTTGGTAATGGCGGCTACGGTGCCCCCTTCGGCGGCCTTCACCGGCGCACCGGGGCTGCCTTGGATGTTGATGCCCTCGTTCTTGCCCTTCGAATAAGCGCGGATGATCGAGCCTTGGACGGGCGGTGTCATCTTGGAGGCTTTGGCAGGTGCAGTCGGCTTGCCGACATCGGCGACAGGTTTCGCAGGCTCGGCCTTGGGCGGCAGCGGCTGCGCTGTGTCATCTTGGGGCAGCGGTTTGGCTGCCGACGGTGGTGTCGGCGTGGGGCTGCCCGCGCCCGGCGCGCTGGTGACCGGTGGCGGGGGAGGCGATGCAATGGCGCTGGAAGCGGTGTTTGTTGCTTGACGTGGGGGCGCTTGTTTCTCAACCGGGATCAAAAGGAATTGCCCTTCCCGGATTGCGAAATCAGGGCCAAGGCCATTCCACTCGGCCAGCGCCTTAACCGGCACGTTGTAAAGCCGCGCAACGGTATAGGCGGTCTCGCCCCGTTCGACCCGGTGGCGCACCGGTTCTGTCGATGGCGATGGTGCGGGCTGGGGCGATGGTGCTGGACGAGTCGCAGGAGTGCTGATGCTGCTGCTTACGGGCGGCAGGCTTTGGGTTTGCACATTGGGGGTCGCAGGCGCGCGGTCGATGGCACTGCCCGCGAGGGTGGTGATATCAACACTGCCATTGGTGCCGGGCGCGGGTTCGGCCACGCGGCGCGGCAGGGCGATGATTTCGCCTTGGCGCAGTGGCACGCCCAGTTCGATGCCATTATACCGGGCCAATTCGTTGCTGTCGGTCCCCACGCGCCCGGCCACATCCGCCAGCGTATCACCGCGGCGCGCGACGGCGACTTGGTAATTGGGGTAAGCAATCACGCCCCGCGCATCGGCTTTGGGTCGGTCCGCAAGCGGGCCGCGCGCGGCCTCGGCAGTTGAAAAACCATCACCAAAGGTACTGCGCATATCGTAATCAAGCGGCTGATTTTCGCAACCGGCCAGCAATATCGCACTGGTTCCGGCCATTAGGGTCAGCCGCGTGGGGCGGCGCAATCGTGTTTGGCGCATCTGCATGTCCTCATCTTCGCCCCTGAATGGTATGGGGCGCTGTCTCTCTAACCTATTAACCGTCCTTGCCCAAGCCTTCCAGCAGGGGGACAAAGCGCACGGCACGCAATTCGTCGTATTCCAGCCCATCGGCGGTCTTTCGCACGCGGATGAGGTGTTGCACGGTGTCGGATTGGCCCACGGGCAGCACCATGATGCCGCCTTCTTTGAGCTGGGCGAGCAGGGGGCCGGGCGGGTCTTCGGCGGCGGCGGTCACGATGATCCGGTCGAACGGCGCCTGTTCGGCAAGGCCAAAGCTGCCGTCGGCGGTGATCGCAGTAATGTTGTTGAGATCCATCGCCTCAAATACGCCACGCGCCTCTTGCACCAGACGGCGGTGTCGGTCGATTGTATAGACCCGCCGCGCGAGCTTGCTGAGGATCGCGGCCTGATAGCCCGAGCCGGTGCCGATTTCGAGCACCTTATCGCGCGACGATACTTGCAAGGCCTGGCTCATCAACCCCACCACTGAGGGCTGGCTGATGGTCTGGCCGCAGGCGATGGGCAGGGGCATGTCCTCATAGGCGCGGCTGGCAAAGAGGCCGCGGATAAAGGGGCCGCGGTCAATCGCTTCCATCGCTGTCAGCACGCGCGCATCGGTCACGCCCTTGGAGCGCAGCGCGTAGAGGAACTGCATCTTGCGTTCCGCCTCAGAGATCGGCTCTTCGTTCATCCGTTGATGCCTGTGAGTGTTTCAAGCGCTGCGTGGTCCGTCAGGTCACAGCGCATTGGCGTGACCGAGACATAACCATCAAGATTCACGCAGGCGTCACTGCCGGGTGCTGTTTGCACGCGCTGATCGCCGCCTTTAATCCACAGAAAGCGGCGGCCCGACGGGGACAGATGCGCTTCGGTGGCAAAGCCGGTGCCGGGGCGGCGGCCCTGAGGGGCGAGCCGGATGCCGCGCACGTCCGCGCCCGCGACGGGGGGGAAGTTAACGTTGTAGAAAAGACCATAGGCGGCGTCTTCGGTGGGGCTGTGGTCCAGAATGCGGCGGCAGGTTTCAACGCCGTGTTGGGCGGCCGCTTCAAACGGATCGGCAAGATCGCGGTTGGCGGGGCCGTAGTATTGCGACAGGGCGATGGCGGGCAAACCTTGCAAAGCGGCCTCAATCGCGCCGCCAAGGGTACCAGAGTAAAGCGCGTTCTCAGCAGCGTTATTGCCCCGGTTCACGCCGGAAAGCACCAGATCGGGGGGCGCTGCCGTCATCGTGTCATGGATAGCGGCGAGCACGCAGTCGGCGGGGGAGCCTTCGGTGGCAAAGACACGGTCGTCCAATTGCGAGATCATCATCGGCTTGGTGTAGCTGATGCAATGGCCCACGCCGGATTGCTCAAACGCAGGTGCAACGGTCCAGACCTCGCCCTCGGGCCCGGCCAATTCCTCGGCGATGGCGCGCAGCACGGCCAGACCGGGCGCGTTGATGCCGTCATCGTTGGTAATCAGAATACGCATGAAAGGCCCCTTTTTGCCTTGATAGGCGAGGGGCGGACCGGCGGCAAGCGCAGCGCGCCGGTGCCGCGCGGTTCAGGAGGCGGAGTTTTCCGAAAGTTGCGCCAATACCGCAGCGGCCTGCGTAGCCGTGTCGCTGAGCGCCGTGCGGTCTTCACCGGGGAAGAAACGCGCGCGGGTGGCGGTGGGCATCGGCTGGGGCGTGATGATATGCACGCGCGGGCCGATTTGTGCGGTCTCAACCTGCCAAGAGGTCGCCAGTGCGATCTGCGCGGCCTTGGTGGCGCCGTAGCTGCCAAAGAACTTCGTGCCAGCGCGCGGATCGTCAAAGAAGACCGCTGTGCCATCCGCCCCAAGAAGCGGCGAGACAAAGGTGATCAGCCGCGCCGTGGCGGTGATATTGCCCGCGATGGATTTCTCCATATCCTTGGCGTCGATGTGGTCAGTAGGGGTCAGCGGGGCGGCATGCACGGCGCAGTGGAGCCAGAGGTCAAGCCCGCCCCAACGGTCGTGGATTCCACGGCAGAGCACGGCCATCGCATCGGCGTTGGTGATGTCCATCGGAGCCAATGTGGCACTGCCGCCCTTGGCTTGGATGCGGTCATCCAACTCTTCCAACGCGCCGGTCGTGCGACCCACGGCGATGATGTGATGGGTAGGGGCCAAAGCCTCTGCCAATGCGGCCCCAAGGCCGCGCGACGCGCCGGTGATTAATGCTGTCTTGCTCATGCCCGCGATGTGCACTGCCCCGCGCGGCAGGTCAAGAGGCGCGGTGTCGCGCCTCTTTGGACGCGTCAGCCTTGCGGCAAGCGCAGGACTTTGTTGCCGCGACGGCTGGAGAGCACGAGTGTGCCCTGTCCAATAGCCGCCACAACGCCGCCAGCAACTTGATCGCCCACTTCGACGCGGGAAATTTTGCCACCGCCTTCGCGGATCAGTGCGCCGGGCGTGGAGTCGCTGCCAAAGATGCCAATCAGCGCCGTGTTAGACAGGTCGGCTTTTTCGGTTGCCAGATCGGTGACTTTCTTAGGGGTCGGGGTCCCAGTGCTCGCCATGATATGCCTTTCGCCTTGTTACGTTCCGCGCGGCAGTCCCCCGCGCGTGCAAGCCGTCAGCTAACCCGTGCCGCAGTGCGGCGGAAGGGGGCGGATTTTGGATGCGCAGGGTTCTGCCTGATCGTCGGCAACGCAGCGCCGACGATGCTTGGTGTAACGTTGCGACCTTTCGGAAGGCTTAATTTGCGTTAGCCGACAAAGGCCTTTTCAACGACGAAATGTTGGGGGTCGGAGTTGGCACCCTCGGTCAGACCAAAGCCTTCTAGAATCTCCATGATATCCTTGTTGAAGCCCAAGCTGCCGCAGACCATAGCGCGGTCATGGGCGGCATTGATCTGAGGCACGCCCTGATCTTTGAACACGGTGCCGTCCTGCAAAAGGTTCGTAATACGGCCCATTTTGGGGCTCTCTTCGCGGGTGGTGGTCGGGTAATAGCGAATCTTAGCGAGGTTTTCGGTGCCGATCAGCTCTTGCATCAGCTCGTCGGCTTTTAGCCCTTCGATCAGCTGGCGGCCATATTCCAACTCTGCCACATCGCGGCAGGTGTGGGTGACGATAACCTCGTCGAATTTCTCGTAAGTTTCCGGCTCGCGCAGCAGGCTTGCAAAGGGGGCAAAGCCGGTGCCAGTCGCAAACATCCACAACCGGTCGCCGGGCAGCAGCGCGTCATGCACCAGCGTGCCGACTGGCTTGGGCCGCAGGATGATCTGATCGCCGGGCTGGATGTGCTGCAGTTTCGAGGTCAGCGGGCCATCCTGCACCTTGATTGAGTAGAACTCCAACTCATCGTCCCACGCGGGCGAGGCAACGGAATAGGCGCGCAGCAGCGGTTTTTGCTTGCCGGTCTCGGGGTGCGGATCGCCCATGAGGCCGATCATGACGAACTCGCCTGAGCGAAAGCGCAAGCTCGCCGGGCGGCTTACCCGGAACGAAAATAGCTGGTCGGTCCAGTGGGTGACCGACGTCACGGTCTGGGCGTCCGGCAATGTCGGGATGGGTTTGGCGGCGGTTTGGTTCACTTTGCTCTGCTCGGTCATCATGGTTTCCGCAAATCGGTTTGCGGCCTCTACTTATGGCAAGGAAGGGGTGAGGGCAATGTAGCGGCCTATTTGGCCGCCGTTGCCTGCGGGGAAGCCGCGCCACGCAGGCGCGATTGATAGTCATGGGCCTGCCAATCGGCGCGGGCGAGCCACTGGTGTTCTGGCTGGCGGGCGGCCAGATCATCGTCGATTTCGACTTCATCAAAACCCGCGCGGCGCGCCATGGCATATTGATCGGCCAGCACATGCCCTTGGGCGCGCAAGCGGCCCGTGTAGCCGCGCAAGCGCAGAATACGGGCGATTGTAAAGCCACGCCCATCCGCGAAAGAGGGGAAATTGACGCGGATCATCTCCAGCGCCGGGCTGAGTGTCACGGCATGGGCGTCGGCGTCAGAGGCCAGATCGATAGCGCGGCAGTCGTTTGCCGCCCCTTCGCCACAATAGCCATGGGTCCAGTCGTCGGCGGTGAAACCCTTGTCGGTTACGAGTACGCTCATGATTTTTCTCCTGTTCGGACCACTTTGCCGTTCACAAAGTGGATGCCGCATTCTTCTTTGTTCTGATCGCGCCAGCGTCCGGCACGCGGGTCTTCGCCCGGTGCCACCGGCGAGGTGCAGGGCGCGCAGCCGATCGAAGGGTAGCCCTTGGCCACCAGCGGATGTCGAGGCAGGCGGTTCTCGGCGATGTAATCGGCCACATCCGAGGTTGCCCAATAGGCCAGCGGGTTCACCTTGATGCGCGGGGCGGAACCGTCTTTGGGGATTTCCACCTCAAAGAACTTCAGCGTCGCGCGGCTGCCGGATTGAAAGCGTTTGCGCCCGGTGATCCAGCCGTCATAGCCCGCCAGCGCGTTCTGCAGGGGCCGCGTTTTGCGCAATGCGCAGCAGGCGTCGGTGTCGTATTGGTGCAGCGTGCCATCGGGATCCTGCGCTGCGATCTCTGCGCTGCGCAGCGTGGTGACCTTGCGCAGGCCGAGGCGTTCGCTCAGCTCCTGCTGGTAGACAAGCGTTTCGGCAAAGAGCATCTCGGTGTCGATAAAGAGCACCGGGATATCCCGCGACACCATTGAGGCAAGGTGCAAGAGCGCCACCGATTCCGCGCCGAAGCTTGAGACGAGGGTGAGGTTCTCGATCTCGGCATAGGCGCGGCGGATGACATCCGTGGCCCCGTGGTGGCGCAGGTCCGCGTTGAGCTGTGCGACTTTTTCCTCGACCGCGCGCAGCCCCTCGGGAGGTCGCGCAGCGGTATTTGAAAAAGGATGAAGTTCAGGGGTATCAAGCGGCATCGGCCCGGTCCTTGTCCGCCGTCTCGGGGTAGAGCACGGCCTTAAAGGGCGCGAGACCCAAGCGGCGGTAGGCTTGCAGGAAGGTCTCGGTGGGATCGTTGCGCAAGTCGAGATATCCCAGCACCAGACGTTCGATGGCCGGGATGATTTCCTCTGCCGAGAAACCGGGGCCGGCGCGCTCACCGATGCTGGCGTTTTCGGTGCCGTCGCCGCCGAGCGTGATCTGGTAGTTCTCCACACCCGCGCGGTCGAGGCCGAGGATCCCGATATGGCCCACGTGGTGGTGGCCGCAAGCGTTGATGCAGCCTGAGATCTTGATCTTCAGCGGGCCCACGTCGTGCTCCAGCTTCAGTTCGTCGAAACGGGTGGCGATTTCTTGGGCGATGGGGATCGAGCGGGCGGTGGCCAGCGCGCAATAGTCCATGCCGGGGCAGGCGATGATGTCTGAGATCAGGCCGATGTTGGCGGTGGCCAGTTTGGCCTCTTTCAGGGCGGCATGCAGTTCGGGCAGGTCGCTGCGGTGCACATGGGGCAGGATCACGTTCTGCTCGTGGCTGATGCGCAGCTCGTCATGGCCGAAGCGGCGGGCGAGGTCGGCCATCACGCGCATCTGGTCAGCGGTGGCATCTCCCGGTGTGGCGCCGTGGGCCTTGAGGCTGATCGAGACAATGGCATAGCCCGGCGCGCGGTGCTCGGCGAGGTTGGTGTCGGCCCACGCGCGGAAGACGGGATCGTTGGTATAGGCAGACTCGTAGGCCGCGAGGGAGGCGGTTTTGAACTTGGGTGCGGCGAAATCGGATTCGATGCGCGACAGCACTTGTTGATCCACGCCGGTGAATTGGCTGCGGATCAGCGCATATTGCGCGTCCACACGGGCGCGGATGTCTTCGATGCCGTTCTCATGCACCGTAATCTTGATGCGCGCTTTGTATTTGTTATCGCGGCGGCCCAGCACGTTATAGACGCTGACGATAGCTTCGAGCGTGGGCAGCAAGTCGTCGGCACTGACGAAATCATAGAGGACCTTGCCGATCATCGGGGTGCGGCCAAGGCCGCCACCGACGATGACTTCGAAGCCCTGTTCGCCATCGCGTTCGACGATGCGCAGCCCGATGTCATGGGCTTTGATGACCGCACGGTCGGCGGCGGCACCGGTGACGGCGACCTTAAACTTGCGCGGCAGGAATTGGAATTCCGGGTGGTCGGTGGACCATTGGCGGATCAACTCGGCCACGGGGCGCGGGTCGGCGACCTCATCGGCGGCGGCACCGGCGAAATGGTCGGCGGTCACGTTGCGGATCGTGTTGCCGGAGGTTTGGATGGCGTGCAGGTTCACCTCGGCCAGTGCATCGAGCATGTCGGGCACGTCGCGCAACTCAGGCCAGTTGTACTGGATGTTCTGGCGCGTGGTGAAGTGGCCGTAGCCCTTGTCCCATTTCTCGGCGATGAAGGCGAGCTTGTCCATCTGAGCGCTGTTGAGCGTGCCATAGGGGATCGCCACGCGTAGCATATAGGCGTGCAGTTGCAGATAGAGGCCGTTCATCAGGCGCAGGGGTTTGAACTCATCCTCAGTCAGCGAGCCGTCGATGCGGCGCTCGACTTGGGCGCGGAACTGAGCGTTGCGCTCGGCGAGGAATTTATCGTCGAATTCGGTATAGCTATACATCACAGGGTCTCCTGTTTGCCGTGGGCGTAGTTCGACGGGCCTTTGGCGCGGAACTCTTCGCGGAAGTGAGTAGGGCGGGGGCCGCCCGTTTCGGGGGCCACATCGGCGAGGTAGACGCCAACGACCAGATCATGCTGGGTCAGCGCGTCGATCATGCGCAGGTCTGCGTCAGCCTCATCGGTCAGCACTTCGGCCTCGGCGAGGCTGCGGGTCCAGCCTGTGGCGGTTTGATAGACGACATCGCCTTCGAGCAGGGCGTTGGCGGTGATGACCTTGGGGGTGAAAGGCTTGGGCATATCAGGCCAGCTCCTCTAGCGGGGTTTCATTGGCAACTTGGACGGCGGCGCGCGGGGCGAGGCCGTAGAAGGTGAGCGCGGGGCCGGTCATTTCGGCATCGGCCAGATCGCGCGGCAGATCGTTGAGCGTGGTGGACAGCACCCGTTGATCGGCGCGCGAGGCGTTTTCGATCACAGTCACGGGCGTGGCGCGGTCGGCGCCGTGCATCAGCAGGCGGCCTTGGACGAAACGGGCTGATTTCTTGCCCATATAGATCGCGGAGACCTCGTTCGGGCGGGCAAGGGCGGCCCAGTCGTGATCGGCGAAGCCTTTCATATCATGCCCGGTCAGGAAGCGGACCGAGGCATTACGGCCGCGTTTGGTCAGGCTTTGACCGATGCCCGCCACGGCGGCAGAGGCGGCGGTGATGCCGGGCACGATGTGCCAGCCGATGTCATAAGCGTCGACCGCGTCGATCTCTTCGTCGAGGCGGCCAAAGACCGTTGCATCGCCGGATTTCAGCCGTACGACCTGCGCGCCGCTTTGAGCGTGCTCGACGAGCAGGGCGTTGATGTGATCTTGGGCAGTGGAGGGGCCGAAACCCTCCTTGCCCACGTCGATCATCAGCGCTTCGCGGCGGGCCAGTTCGAGGATCTCGGGGCTGATCAAGCGATCATAGATCACCACATCGGCCTCATCCAGCGCGCGGCGGGCTTTGAGGGTCAGCAGTTCCGGATCGCCGGGGCCGCCGCCAACGAAAGCCACATGGCCGCCGCGGGCGTCGCGGGTAAGGTGAGTTTGCAGCAAGTCTTTCAGCGCCGGGTGCACGGTATCCTTGCCTTCGGCCATGGCGCGGGGGCCAGTGGCGAAGTAATACTCACGCCAGAAATCGCGGCGCGCGCGGCCCATGGGCAGGGCGTCGGCCAGTTTGCGAAAGCCTTTGCCGATCCGCGCGAGCGGGCCAAGGGTGACGGGCAGGCGCTCTTCCAAATCGGCTTTGATGGCGCGGGCCAGCACCGGGGCGGCGCCTTCGGTGCCGATGGCCACGGTCACCGGGTCACGGTCGACGATGGCGGGGGTGATGAACTGGCTGTCGTGCAGATTGTCGACGATGTTGACCAAAACACCAGCCGCGCGGGCAAGGGCTGCGTTCTCGGCATCCAACAAGTCGTCTTCATCGGCGGCGTAGAACAGCAGCGCGCCGGGCAGGTCGGCGGCGGTGAGGGCGCGGCAATGGAGGGTTAGCTTGCCTGCAACGTGCCAGTCGACGATCTCGGGTGCGGGGTCAGACGCGAAGATGTGCAGGGCTGCTTTGGTTTTCATCAGCAGGCGCAGCTTGGCCAGCGCCGCTTCGCCGCCGCCGGAAAGGAGGATCTTTTGCTCGCTGGTGGCGAGGAAGATGGGAAAGTGATCCATGATGCGTCCTGTATTCTGTTTGACCTGACCTCATATATAGGAAATATTCCCGATAATTGGCTATATGCTGGCGCAGATAAGAACATGTGTTCGCTATGGCCGTAGGTTGAGCATGAACGTCCTGCCGGGACGAGAAAGAAGAGAATGACTGTCCGAATAGATGAGACCGACCGGAAGATTTTGGCGCAGCTTCAGCGCGATGCCAGCCAATCGCTGGACGATATTGCGCGCGAAGTGGGCTCTTCGAAGACACCTGTATGGAATCGCATCCGCAAGTTGCGTGAGGCCGGAGTGATCGGCCAGCAGACGGTTGTGCTGGATTCAGAGGCGCTTGGGTTTGAGGCGTGTTTCTTTGTTTTGATCCGCACGTCAGAGCATGAGGCCGCCTGGCAGGCAGCGTTTCTCAAGGCGCTGCAAGATCGGCCTGAGGTGCAAGAAGCGCACCGTTTGGCGGGAGATATCGACTATATCCTTAAGGTACGGGTCAAGAACGCCCGGGCCTATGACGTGTTCTATCAGGCGCTGATCTCAGAGGTGAAGGTGCACAACGTGACGGCGCTTTTGTCGATGGAAGAGATCAAATCGACGACGATGCTGCCGCTGTAAGAACGCGGGGCCGGGCATCACTGCCCGCCCCGGTTTTTTTTAGGATTGTGTGAGAGCAGTCACAATGGGCGCGAAGTCTTCGGCCTTGAGGCTGGCCCCACCCACCAGCGCGCCGTCGACGTTTTCCACGGCGAAAATCTCGACAGCATTCGCGGCCTTGACCGAGCCGCCGTAGAGCAGGGGAAGCGCATTGCCGATATCTGCACCGAAACGACTGATGAGGCGCGTGCGGATGAAGTCATGCACTTCTTTGATCTGCGCGATGCTGGGCACTTTACCGGTGCCGATGGCCCAGATCGGCTCATAGGCGATCACGGCATTCTCAGCGTCAACAGCATCGGGGAGGGAGCCATCAAGTTGACCGCCAATGATGTCGAGCGTTTGGTCGGCGACCCGCTCGGCCTCGCTCTCGCCAATACAAACGATGGCGGTGAGACCGGCAGCCCAAGCGGCACAGGTCTTCGCCTTAACGTCGGCGTCCATCTCACGATGCAAATCGCGACGCTCGGAGTGGCCGAGGATCACATGGGTGGCACCTGAATCGGCGACCATCGTGGCTGAGATATCACCGGTATAAGCGCCTGCGTCCTCGGCGTGGCAATCCTGCGCGCCGATTTGGATCGGGGTGCCGTGGGTCGCGTCGGTGGCGCGAAACAGCAGGGTGCTGGGCGGGCAGATCACGACCTGAGGCGGGTTTTCGGGCAGGCCAGTGGCAAGGCTGTGAAGCTCCGCCAAAGAGGCGGCGGTGCCGTTCATCTTCCAGTTGCCGGCGGCGATTTTGGGGCGCATCGGATCCGTCCTGATCTGTTGATATTGCTAGATCAGTTCGCAGGCCCGTGGCCGTTCGTCAAGGCCGTGGCCCGGACCCGCGCGGTTACTTCGCCCCGAGGCTTTCGTCGAACTTGATGGATTCGCCGCATCCGCAGGCTTCGGTCACATTGGGATTGCGGAACTTGAAACCGGACTCGAGCAGCGTTGTCTCATAGTCGATTTCAGTGCCGAATAGGAACATCTGCGCCATCGGCGCGATCATCACGCGCGCGCCGTCTTGCTCAACCACCTCATCGTTGGGGTCGGTCGCTTCGACATATTCCATGGTGTATTCCATGCCCGCACAGCCGCCCTTTTTGACGCCAATGCGCAGCCCTGCGTGGCCCGCCGATTGCATCAACTTTGCAATCTGGCCAGCGGCTTTGGGGGTCATGGTGACGGCTTGCTTGCCGGGTATGCCAAACATCAGAAATTCTCCTATGCCGCCAAGATAAGGGTGCACGGCGGCGATCTCAAGCCGTCAGTAGGAATTCATTGCAGCCTTGGTGGCAAAGGCCACGATGAGCGCCCAGCCAAAGGACGCCAGCGTACCGATAATGACGTATTCGCTGATTTTTTGGTTCTTTTTCACCGTATCGAACCGCAGAATTGATTTTGCCGCGATGAGAAAGCCGATGCCCGCAGGCTCACCAATCATAACCATGAGGAAAATCAGCGCACGTTCCAGCAGGCCGATGATACGGCCGGCATTATCAAGCCCATCGGGCTGGGCCTGCGCCTTATGAGGCAGCATCAAGCCACCTACGGCCGGGCCGCCTGCAAGGGTGGCGGTGATCTGCCCCGAAAGGAAGAGGGCGGGCGGAATAAGCGTTGTGCTGTGGGCGGCCCAGATGCCGCTGGCGAAAGCCTCAGGCGCATAGAGGGCAAGGAGCGCGATGGTGACGAGATGCGCGGCCTGATCGGTAAGATAGGGCCAAAGTCGTTCTCGGTGCTGCTCTGACACGGCGTAGGTTTTGGCCGCATCAATTCCGACGTGGGCGAGGGCGAGAAGGGCGGCGGGGATGATGCTGCCACCAAGGGCCAGTGCCGTCAGGGCAAAGACGATGACGCCGTGCAGCAGGAGCACTTGGGGTTTGCGTTTGGCAGTCACCATCGCATTCGTCTGAAAGACGAAATCTGCCAACAGATGGGCGAGCAGGCAAGCGAGGGCGGTGGTGATGGCCTGTTCGGTCATATGGGTTCCGGCTGTTGAGGATGGGGGCATTTGAAAAGCTGCAGCGGGCTATGACAAGGGTCTTTCTCAGCAGTAAATACAGTCTTTTTTGGCTGTAATTGGATATAACAGCTTTAATGGGTTGTTCACTGTTCCTCCAGTATGTCGCAGACCTCTCGCAACTCATCGATCCCCGCCGCGTCGACATGGCCCTGCACGCTTTGCTGAGTGAGGTCGAACTGCTGCGCGAGGCTGGCTTGCACAGGGGGCTCGGGCGCGAGCATATAGTAAGCGACATCGGCCTGCCTCATCGTCCACCTCCCTACGATCCGGTCGGCGAGGGGGAGAGCCGCGCGCAGGCTGAGCGGGGCATCCGGCGCATTCATGCGCCGCGCGCGGGGCATGGCATCAAGCGCGTGACCGGAGCGAACCAGCGCCGTCCCATCGGCGCGGGAGAGGTCATCACCGGCGAAATGCGCATCACCCAATCCGATCCCGAAACGCGTGTCTGCGGTCTTGCCGCACCGGCGCACGGCGGCCCGCAGGACGAGGGCCGCGCGAAAGGTGAACTGAGGCGCCACGGCCATTTGCCAGCCGTCACCGCGAAAGCGGGTCATACGTGTGGGATGGCTTTGCCAAGTTGCGACGGCGTCGGCCGCGTCATCAAGACGGGCGAAAACCGCGTCCAATTCCGCGCGTGTCATCGCGGTGGATTTTACGATATCGCCGGTAAAAATAGCCCAAGTTTCCATGGCTTGCCTCTTGTTTCGCACAATGTCGCAGGAAGGCGAAACCCATGCAAGCCCGGCCAAAGAAAAGGGCCGCCCGGTGAGGGGCGGCCCAAATGGTCAAAAGCGTGAGGCGGATCAGAGGCCCATGCAGTTCGCGTAGTAGGTCACGGTCGCGGGCCAGTCAGAGAAGACACCGGCCACGCCCACGTCTTGCGCCAGCACATCCAGTGCCACCAGATAGTCGCTGTCATCTTTCACAACATCATTGACCGACTGGAAGTACCAACCGCCACCGGAGGCCAGCGGGCCGGACCGCTCCAGCGTCCAAGCGATCAGGGTCAGACCCGCCTCTTTCGCGGCCATGGCATAGTCAGAGCCTGCAATCGCGCCATCCTTGTTGGTCAGCAGCATGTTGAGCGATGGGGCGAGATAATTCACGCCCTTGGCCTTCAAGTCAGCGAAATCTTCGGCCCATGTTTCGGGGTTCTGTTCGTCAAAACCGTCTTCCCACTGCACCAGATAAACGGCCTGCTTGCCGAATTCGGGTGTGTTCTCAACCCAGTAGAGCACATCGTCGAGGTCGAAGGACTGTGGCCAGACATCAGAGGCGGGGATGCCTGCGGCGACATATTCATCGACCAGCTTTTGCGCGTAATCTTCCTGAGAGAAACCATCATGGGGCATCTCGACGGAAGCGGATTTCAGCTCGGGGGTGAACTTGACGCCCAAGGATTTGAACAGGTCGATGGATTCTGCATGGGTCATCAGATCGGCTTTGTCGCTGTAAAGCTCGGTGCGGAAGCTCGCCACGCCGCCTTGATAGTCTTCTGCTGTCGTGGCGGTATTGTCGGCGCTGTCCATCTTGGGCGTGAGGGTGCGGAACTCTGCCAAGGTGATGTCAGACGTGCGGCATTCGGCGCTGGCGGGCGTGTCGCCCGAGGCAGCGGTAAAGCCGGTGGTGCATTTCTCGGCCAGATCGGAGACAAGGATGTTGGTGGTGGTGTGCAGGTCGTTCTGCGCGTGACGGCAGACCAGTTCATGATCGGCGGTAAAGGTCACGTCGCATTCCAGAATGCCAGCGCCCATGCGGGCCGCGGCGACGTTGGATTGCACGGTATGTTCGGGAAACATCAGCGGGGCGCCGCGGTGACCGATGGAGAAATCAGACTTGGAGGCATCTTGACCCATGCAGGAGGCCAGCTTGTCCTTCAATTCGCCATCGGGAAGCTTATCCACCAGATAGGCCGGACGGGACCCGTAGTTGACTGCAGTGGCGGCGGCATGGGCGTCGGCCAGCGCCATACCGGGCGTGAGGGCCAGAGCGGCAAAAGAAACAAGTGTACGCATGATGTTATCCGTTCGTGAGTGAAGTTCTGCGGCTTCTATGGAAGACCGGTGTAACGGCTTCACGACGGCGCGATGTCAGTCAAATGAACTATGCACGATAAATGCATATTCTGCGACCGGGCCAAAAGAAAACGCCGCCAATTTCCAATATTGACGGCGTTAATTATTCACTCTGCGGCGCTAGAGCTTACATGAAGCCCAGTTCAAGCCGCGCTTCGTCAGACATCATGTCCATGCCCCATGGCGGCTCCCAAACCAGCGCTACTTCGACTTGCTTGACGCCAGCGAGCGGTTCAACGGCATCGGCCACCCATCCCGGCATCTCACCTGCGACGGGACAGCCGGGGGCAGTCAGCGACATCTTAATGTCGACTTCGTTCTCATCATTAATGTCGATGGTATAGATCAACCCCAGCTCATAGATATTGACCGGGATTTCAGGATCATAGACCGTGCGACAAGCCTCGACAACCTGCTCGTAAAGCGGGTGATCGGTGGACGAGGGCGCAATCAGCGGTGTCCCTTCGAGCGGTTGGGTCTGTTCGGTCATTTCTAGCCTCGCATCATTCTCGACTTTTTATATAGGGATTGCGGGCGGGGGCGTAAAGTGGCCCAGAGCACGCGGGGCAGGCGTTGCCCCGTCATCCTCCCTTGCGACGCCGCGCAGGTTGCGGCTTCACGCGGGCTTCGATCTCATCATAGACCTTACCGACAATATCTTTGCTTGTCGCCTTCTCAATTCCCTCGAACCCGGGAGAGGAGTTGACCTCAAGCACCTTCGGCCCCGTCTCGGAGCGCAGCAGGTCCACCCCGGCGATACCAAGGCTGAAGGCCCGCGCTGCACGCACGGCGGTGTCGCGCTCTTCTTTCGAGATGCGCACGACCTTGGCTGAGCCGCCCCGGTGCAGGTTCGAGCGGAAGTCCCCGTCCGCCCCGGTACGCTTCATCGAGGCCACGACCTTGCCTGCAACCACCAGACAGCGGATGTCTTCACCGGCTGCTTCCTTGACGAAATCCTGTACAAGGAAGTTGGCACGCAGCCCGCGGAAGGCGTCGATAACGCTCTCGGCGGCCTTTTTGGTTTCGGCCAGCACAACGCCTTTACCTTGGGTCGATTCCAGCAGCTTTACGATCAGCGGCGCGGTGCCTACCAGCGCCATCAGGTTCGACGTATCTTTCGGCGAGGCGGCAAAGGCCGTCGTGGGCATGCCGATCTTTTTCGCGGCCAACACCTGATGCGCGTGCAGCTTGTCGCGGCTGGCAGTGATCCCGGCAGAGCCGTTGACGCAATAGGTGCCAATCGTCTCAAACTGGCGGATCACGGCGGTGCCATAGGGGGTGATTGACGCGCCGATACGCGGAATTACGGCGTCATAGCGGGGCAGGCGCTTGCCGTCGTAATGCACTTCGGGGGCCAGCTGGTTGATCGCCATATAGCAGCGCGTGGTATCGATCACCTCAACCACATGGCCACGGGCTTCGCCGACCTCGACCAAACGGCGGGTTGAGTAGTTGTCTTCCCGGCTGAGTACGGCGATGCGCAGCGCGCGCTGTGGCGCCGTGTGGCGCAGGCTCGCGGTATGGTAGACGTCATAGTTCAGGTCAGGCTGCAAACGCCGCTCGGTTGCAGAAATGTTGATATGCTCGGTCAGCGCCTGACGGCCCAGCAACATGCGGCTCGTCATCCCGGCGCGGTTGGTCAGGGTCACGTCAATGGGCCAGCTTTGGCCATTGACCTCAATGGTTGTGGCGATGACGAAGCGATGTTCAGATTCACCGTTGGAGGATGTCACTTCGCGCCGGTCAATGATCGGCGCGGAACAGGTGATTGAGATATCTTCGCGCCCCGAAATGGGATGCACGTTAAAACGCACTTTGGGTTTGGCCGCGGGGCCAAAAACTTCGATATCATGGGCATGCAGCGCCGAGGTGCGCGCGCCGGTGTCTACTTTGGCTTTGATGGCGGGCAGGCCAAGATCGGGCAGGGCAACCCATTCTTCCCAGCCGAATGTTAGTTTTTCCATTGCCTGCTCCTTGGATCATTGGTCTGTCTGCCTAACCTGCGGCAGAGTTTGCTTCAAGCGGTGCTGTGGTGCTGTTTTAGGGTTTGCCCATATCCGCAGGGGCCGGAGGCAACATGCGGATGTTGTCTTCTCGTTCCATCTTTGCTGCCGCGGCCAACAGTTCTTCGCGCACGCGGCATTCGATGTCCCAGAAGGTCGCCGCGTTGTCGGTCGGCAGCTCAAACCGAACTTTTATGCCAAATGCGTCTTGTTCAAGGACATGGACCTTCGCCTTGTCCATTGGCTTCACATCGTCAGGGTTTTCCCGCGCAAGGAGGTCAAAAAAGACCCGGCGCAGGGCCGCTACGTCAGCATTCTGCGACAGGGTCAGGATGATGGGCCGGATCATGGCGTGGTCCTCGATCGACCAATTCTCGAATGCGTCAGAGACGAAATAGCTGACCGGAACGATCAGACGCGTGCCGTTCCAGTTCAGCAGTTGCACGTAGGTGAAGTGGATACGCTCAACGGTGCAAAAATGCCCCTCAAAAATCAGCTGATCCCCAATCCGAGCGGAGCGGTTTAGCGCGATCTGGATAGAGGCGAGGATATTTCCCAAGACCTCGCGCGCGGCGAAACCCAGCACGATGGTCACCGCACCCGCAGAGGCCAGCAACGATAGGCCGATCGTGTTGTCGGCGTTGCTCGATACCAGGATGACGCCAGAGGCCACCAGCACCGCGATCACGATCACCCCTTTGCGCGCCGCCGCGATTGTGGTGGCGATCGACCGCATATGCGCGTTCATCGGATCGGCCAGCTCATAGGCGTTGTTAGGGCTGATCCGGTCGAAAATCTCATCAAAGGTAAAGACGATGGCGAGGGTGCCAGCCGTCACATAGGCGATTAGCAAAATGGGGCTGAGCACCGCGTCGATAAAGCCTGACACGACCAAGACCCGGCTGGTCGCGGTACCGATGATGGCAGCACAAAGCGCAATAGCCGCGGGCCAACGGAAGGACCGCAGCACAAAGCGCATCCACCGGCGCTTGGCGACCTCACCCAGACGCCGCATAAAGCCGAAGGCGAACCAACCTGCGGTGAATGCCCCCACCAGCAGAAGGGGCAGAAACAGCACTTCCCACAAATACATCCCCCAAAACGCCCTGATCCTAAGCCAATCGGGTAGCATCGTTTCAAGGTCGGTTGGGCCGTATTGGGCGTGAAGATGCGGGATGTTGTCCGTGCTTTGGCGTGAGAAAACCCAAACGGGTTCAGCATCTTTGCCCGGTTTGATCCGGTTCAGCCGCAATGGCACCTCATGGCCGCCAAGCTCCAGACGGTCGATCAGCAAAGAGCGGCGCACGCGTCCAGTGTCATTGTTCTCAGCAGAGCCGGAAAGCCACCCGTCGGGGCGATCCGCCAGCTTCCCCCATGGCACGACGACCTTGCGCTCCATCAGGACCGAAAGTTGAAAAGCACGCTCTGCGCCTATGGCCGCTTGGTCCCCTTGAGGCAGGTCCGACAGATCGAGAATATGTGCAGCACTTGAATAGTGGCCATTGTCGGTCAGGTAGATGAAACTCTCAAGTGCGGCCATCGGTGTGCCGCGATCCAATGTCTCAGGCGGGGGCGGCAGGCCGGGGTTTAGCTCAGTGGTTTCAAACCATCCTTCTTGCGCCTGCCCGACGGTCGCGCCCAGAAAAAGCGCCAGTCCCAGCACAAATGCTCCCACAAGACGAGGAAACACAGACGCAAAAGCGCGGGGGAGTAGGGCAATCCGCTGCATGGATAGCGCAATGTAGCGGGAGTTTTCGCAAATCAAGGCCGCAAGGCAATGGAAGCCGCGAATGGACGCGATCAATCTGGGCGCCATTAACCGTCGTTAATGTCGCGGGTGACGATCCGCGCCCCGCTAGACTGGCGTTTGAACAGTAGGCGCAGCACCACCCAAGCGATCAGCGACAAGACCGCAAAGAGGGCCAGCAGCAGCGCAACATTGACGGGCGCCCAAAATGCCACGACCAGCGCCATCGCGAACGCGCCAAGGGCAAAGCCCAAAAAGATCGAGCCGGGCAACACAAGCTCAACCACGCCAAGTGCCAGTGCCGCGCAGAGCCAAACCCACCAAAGCGCCAACCAGCCCGCCATCAGCCTTTGCCTTTCAGCAGTTTAAAGGCATCGCCAAAGGCCTCTAACGCCTGCGCGGGCACAACGATCGTTTGATTGCCCGACCCCTTGCCCATCGCGTTCAACGCATCGACCTGTTTCAGCGCGATCTGATATTGCGCCGCCGCCAGCCCATTTTCGTTGATCGCCGTTGCCACTACTTGCGTAGCATAGGCTTCGGCATCGGCCAGAATGCGCCGCGCCTTGGCGGTTTGTTCTGACGCGTAAAGCTCGGCCTCGGCGGCCAGTTCCACGGCGCGTTTCTTACCCTCGGCTTCCGTCACCTGTGCGCGTCGGGCGCGTTCGGCGTTCAGCTGCTGCATCATCGCCGCGCGGGTGGCTGCATCAAGGTTCACGTCCAAAATCTCGGCCCGGGTGACTTCGATGCCCCAACTGTCCACCGCGTCTTCGACGCTGGCCTTGATTGTGGTGATCAATTGGCTGCGGTTGGCCTGCACCTCGTCTAGGTCCATTTTGCCGATCTCGGCCCGCACGATGCCCGCCACGGTGGTCGAGATCGCACTGTCCACGTCGCGGATGCGGTAAACGGTCTTCTCCGGCTCGGTGATGCGGTAAAAGACCGAGGTGTCGACCTGCACGAGCACGTTGTCACGGGTGATGGCATCTTGGCTGGCGGTGGGTAACTGCCGTTCAAGGATCGAGATTTTATGCGCCACATTGTCGATAAAGGGCACGATCATGTTGATCCCCGGCCCCAAGACCGCGCGCAACCGGCCAAAGCGTTCGATCACATGCTGTTCAGACTGCGGGACAATTTTGACTGATTTCAAGATTAGGATGACGACCAGCAGGGCCAGTAAAAGCCAAGCAAGATTGTTCTCCAGCAGGCCGATGAGCATGTCTTCGAAGTCCAAGGCGGTAATCCTTTAAAGGGATAAATTCGTGCAATTCCTTGTATTTTACCTTTATTGCATGTTTCACGCCACTGGTTTATCGCCCCAGTCGCAGCCAGAGAGGGCCAGAGTATGACCAGCACCGGATTCACCAAACACGCGCAGGACGGCAAGGCACGCAGCGGCGTGATCCAGACCACGCGTGGCGAGATCCGCACGCCGGCCTTTATGCCCGTCGGGACGGCAGCGACGGTCAAGGCGATGATGCCCGAGAGTGTGGCCTCGACAGGGGCCGACATCTTGCTGGGCAATACCTACCACCTGATGCTGCGCCCTACAGCGGAGCGTATCGCAAAGCTCGGCGGGCTGCATAAGTTCATGAATTGGGACAAGCCGATCCTGACCGACAGCGGCGGCTTTCAGGTGATGAGCCTTGCCGGGCTGCGCAAGCTGACCGAACGCGGCGTGACCTTCAAAAGCCACATCGACGGCTCGAAACATGAGATCACGCCCGAGCGCTCGATGGAAATCCAAGAGCTTTTGGGCAGCGACATCGTCATGTGTTTCGACGAATGCCCCGCGCTCCCTGCAGACCGCGGCCGTATTGCCAGCAGCATGCGCATGTCTATGCGGTGGGCCAAACGCAGCCGCGAGGCGTTTGGTGACCGCCCGGGGCATATGCTCTTTGGCATCCAGCAGGGCGGGCTAGAGCAAGACTTCCGCCAAGAGAGCGCCGAGGCACTGCGCGAGATCGGTTTTGATGGCTATGCCGTCGGTGGGTTGGCCGTCGGCGAGGGGCAGGAGGCGATGTTCTCTACCCTCGATTTCTCGACCGACATGCTGCCCGAGGACAAGCCGCGCTACCTGATGGGCGTGGGCAAGCCTGACGACATCGTCGGTGCCGTGGCGCGGGGCATTGATATGATGGACTGCGTGCTGCCCAGCCGTTCGGGGCGCACGGGGCAGGTGTTTACCCGGATGGGCGTGCTCAACATCAAGAACGCGCGTCACATGGACGATCCGCGCCCCTTGGATGAGAATTGCAGCTGCCCGGCCTGCCAGAATTACTCGCGGGCCTATCTGCACCATGTCTTCCGCAGCCAAGAGATCATCTCGTCGATGCTGCTGACTTGGCACAACCTACAATATTACCAAGACATCATGGCGGGCATGCGCGAGGCCATCGCGGCAGGGCGCTTTACCCAGTGGCAGGCCGATTTCCACGCAGGGCGCGAACAGGGCGATATCGATCCGCTGTAAGGGCAGGGCGGCGTATTCTCACGCGAAATTGTGCTAAGGATCCTTGCTGCATCGCGGCAGGGTCTTAGGTGCCATTGCACAGTCTATTGCAAGGAAAGGCCCGAATATGACCGAGAAGCTATTTACCCCCTTCACCGCCGGTGAGATTGTGGCCGACAACCGTCTGGTGATGGCCCCGCTGACCCGCAACCGTGCAGATAACGAGACCGGCGAAGTCTCGGACATGCATGTTGAGTACTACCGCCAGCGCGCGGGGGCAGGCATCATTATCACCGAGGCCACCCAGATCAGCCCCGAGGGCAAAGGATACTTTCAGACCCCCGGAATCCACACCGAAGGACAGGTCGCCGCATGGCGCAAGGTGACGGACGCCGTGCATTCCGAAGGGGGGCGCATCGTGATCCAACTGTGGCACGTGGGCCGGATCAGCCATACCTCGCTGCAACCCGAGGGCGCCAAACCTGTCGCGCCTTCGGCCATCGCTGCTGGGGTGAAAACATTCACCGCCAATGGATTTGAAGACACTTCCGAGCCACGCGCGCTGGACTTGGATGAGATGCCACGTCTGGTTGCCGACTATGCCCATGCCGCTGAGATGGCAAAGAAAGCCGGTTTCGACGGGATCGAGGTGCATGCCGCCAATGGCTACCTGCTGGATCAATTCCTCAAGACCGGCAGCAACAAGCGTGACGATGCCTATGGCGGCAGCGTGGAGAACCGCGCGCGGTTGCTGTTTGAGGTGCTGGATGCCGTGACAAAGGTCTGGGGTGGTGAGCGTGTCGGCCTGCGGCTCTCGCCTTTCTCGCCCGCCAATGGGATCGAAGACGCCAACCCGCAAGAGACTTTTGAGTATGTCGTCGAAGGGCTGAACCGCTACAACCTGTCCTATCTGCACCTCGTCGAAGGTGCGACAGGCGGCTCGCGCAAGCTGGACGACGGTGAGAGCATCGCCGCCCTGCGCGCGCTGTTCAAAGGGCCCTACATGGCCAACAACGGCTATGACCGCGAAATGGCGATTGACGCCTTGGCCAATGACAAGGCCGATCTGATCGCCGTGGGCCGCCCTTTCATCGCCAATCCCGATCTGCCGCGCCGCTGGCAGATGAACGGGCCGCTTAACGAGGGCGATACCGATACCTACTACGGGGGCGGGCGCGAGGGCTTTACCGACTACCCGGCGCTTGAGCAGGCCAAAGCCTGACCGATCCGGGGGCGCCTGTGCGGCGCCCCTGTTAAAACAGCGAGAGGAATGGCTTAAAAACAGCCAATCCCGCGCTTGCCTCCACCTCGCCAAACCGCGATGATGGCGGCTTAAAAGCCCGCAAGGGATTGAAACAGGCGGATAGGATGCACACATATCCTGTCCAGAAAAGGGGATATCAGAGGCCGCCTATAACAGGGGCCCGGATGTCTTGCTAAGATAAGGAATTGAGCATGTTAGAGCCACTGAACGCATCCTACCCGGTGCTTCCGCTGCGCGACATCGTCGTGTTTCCCCACATGATCGTGCCGCTTTTCGTTGGCCGCGAAAAATCCGTCCGCGCCCTCGAAGAGGTGATGGCGGACGACAAACAGATTCTGCTTTCCAGCCAGATTGACCCCGCCGAGGATGATCCGGACACCGGCGGTATCTTCAAAGCGGGCGTGCTGGCCAATGTGCTGCAACTGCTGAAATTGCCCGATGGCACCGTCAAAGTGCTGGTCGAAGGCCAAGCGCGGGTGCGCATCACTGAATACCTTGAGAACGATAATTTCTTTGAGGCCCGCGCCGAGTATCTGACCGAGATGCCGGGCGACGCGGCCACCACGCAGGCGCTGCTGCGCACTGTGGCAGATGAGTTCGAGCGCTACGCCAAGGTCAAGAAAAACGTGCCCGAAGAAGCGCTCGCCGCCGTTGGTGAAAGCGCCGAACCTGCACGTCTGGCGGACCTCGTTGCCGGTCACCTCGGTATCGAAGTCGAGCAAAAGCAAGACCTGCTGGAAACGCTGAGCATTTCTGAGCGGCTTGAGAAGGTCTACGGCCTGATGCAGGGCGAAATGTCCGTGCTGCAGGTTGAGAAAAAGATCAAGACCCGCGTCAAATCCCAGATGGAGCGCACGCAGCGCGAATACTATCTGAATGAGCAGATGAAAGCCATTCAGCAGGAGCTGGGTGACGGCGAAGACGGCAAGAACGAAGTCGCCGAGCTGGAAGCTCGTGTGGCTGAGACCAAGCTGAGCAAAGAAGCCCGCGAAAAAGCCGATGCTGAGATCAAAAAGCTCAAGAACATGAGCCCGATGTCTGCCGAAGCCACTGTCGTGCGCAACTACCTCGATTGGATGCTGTCGATCCCATGGGGCGTGAAATCCCGCGTTAAGAAAGACCTGGGCAAGGCACAAAAGGTGCTGGATGACGATCACTATGGCCTCGAGAAGGTCAAAGAGCGGATCGTTGAGTATCTCGCCGTGCAGCAGCGCTCGACCAAGATGAAAGGCCCGATCATGTGCCTCGTCGGCCCTCCGGGCGTTGGCAAGACATCTTTGGGCAAGTCAGTCGCCAAGGCCACGGGGCGCGAGTTCATTCGCATCTCGCTCGGTGGCGTGCGTGACGAATCTGAGATCCGCGGCCACCGCCGGACCTACATCGGCTCTATGCCCGGCAAGATCATTCAGGCGCTGAAAAAGGCGAAAACCACGAACCCGCTTATCCTGCTCGATGAGATCGACAAGATGGGGCAGGACTTCCGTGGCGATCCTGCGTCGGCGATGCTGGAAGTGCTTGATCCGGAACAGAACGGCACCTTCGTGGACCACTACCTTGAGGTAGAATACGATCTGTCGAACGTGATGTTCCTGACCACCTCGAACAGCTACAACATGCCCGGGCCGCTGTTGGACCGGATGGAGATCATCCCGCTTTCGGGCTACACCGAAGACGAAAAGCGCGAGATCGCCAAGCAGCATTTGGTGCAAAAGCAGATCAAGAACCACGGTCTGAAAGAGAAGGAGTTCAAGATTGAAGACTCCGCTCTGACTGGCATGATCCGCTACTATACCCGCGAAGCCGGTGTGCGGAACCTTGAGCGTGAGATTGCCAAGGTGGCGCGCAAGTCGTTGACCAAGATCGTCAAGAAAGAGGCCGAGAGTGTTACTGTCACTGGTGACAACCTCGAAGACTTCCTTGGTGTTCGCAAGCATCGCTACGGTCTGGCCGAGGAGAAGGACCAGATCGGTGTTGTGACCGGGCTGGCCTATACCTCCGTGGGCGGTGAATTGCTTCAGATCGAAGCGCTGCGCTTACCGGGCAAAGGCCGGATGAAGACCACCGGCAAGCTGGGCGATGTGATGAAGGAAAGCATCGACGCGGCAAGTTCCTATGTCCGCTCGATCAGCCCTCAGATCGGGGTGAAACCGCCGAAGTTCGACACGCTGGATATCCACGTGCACGTGCCCGACGGTGCCACACCCAAGGACGGCCCCTCGGCCGGTTTGGCGATGGTGACCTCTATCGTGTCGGTGCTCACGCAGATCCCCGTACGCCGCGACATTGCGATGACGGGCGAGGTTTCCTTGCGCGGCAATGCGATGCCCATCGGCGGGTTGAAAGAGAAGCTCCTCGCAGCCCTGCGCGGCGGCATCACCACGGTGCTGATCCCGCAGGAGAACGAGAAAGACCTGCCGGACATTCCCGACAACGTGAAAGAAGGGCTGACCATCATTCCGGTGAACCACGTATCCGAGGTGTTGGAACATGCGCTGGTGAGCAAGCCAAAGGCGATTGAATGGGACGAAGCGGCCCAAGAAGCCGCCGAGGCTGCCGCGATAAAAGCCCGCGCTGGCGGCATGGATGCGACCACCACCCACTGAGGTTAGGCCCTTACGACAAATCAGAAACGCGCGCCTTTCGGGGCGCGCGTTTTTCGTTGTAGTGAAGGGTGTGGTAGCGCCCATATCCTCGAGTGATTTTTGCGCAAACCCCTCTTGCATGCCTCGCCGCAATTGGCTACTTCGCCTCGCAAGGGTGATTAGCTCAGTGGTAGAGCGCTTCGTTCACATCGAAGATGTCAGGAGTTCAAATCTCTTATCACCCACCATTTTCTATACTCATCTGATTATGTGTGGCCCGTGCGGCTGCAACATGGGTCTGGCACTTGGCCCGCCAACTGCCCTATATCAAGCCCAAACCGGCGGAGAGAGCATGTCAGTACACCCTGAAACCAGGCTTCCGCGCCATGGTCGCAATGGTTGGAACAGATCGCTCTGCCTGAAAGGTCAGCGCGACATGGCCCGATGAGCAACTATCCGACCCTTTATATTTTGCGGCATGGAGAGACGGAGTGGAACCTCGCCAACCGGCTTCAGGGGCATTTCGATTCCCGCTTGACCGAAACGGGTCGCGCGCAGGCCGCAGCACAAAACGCGATCCTGCGGCGGTGCAATTTATCCGATTTTTCTGCTCTCAGCAGCCCGCAGGGGCGGGCGCTCATCACAGCGCAGATCGCGCTTGATGGGCTTGGCATCGATGTGGCGACCGACGCGCAACTTGCTGAGATCGGGATCGGAGCTTGGGCAGGCGAAAATCGCGAGGTATTACTCCGGCAAACCCCCGCTGCGCGTGATTCCTATGATCTTTATGAACATGCCCCCGAAGGGGAAGGATTCGCCGCCCTCTATCAGCGTTGCCATGCCTTTCTCGACAGTCTGACCGGCCCCCATGTGCTGGTGACCCACGGCATCACCTCGCGCATGTTGCGGCTTATTTTATTAGGCCGGGACCTTGCCGTGCTGCGTGATATGCAAGGCGGGCAGGGGGTTGTATTTCACCTTGAGGGCGGTCAGCAAAAAAGGCTGACATTATAGGGTTGAAGCCCGCCCCCACCTTGCGCTATGAGGACCAAGTCGGGTCGTTAGCTCAGTTGGTAGAGCGCTTCGTTTACACCGAAGATGTCGGGAGTTCGAGCCTCTCACGACCCACCATTTCCCCTCCCGCTGCGTTCCATTTGATTGACTGCCACAGGGATGTCCCGACCAACGCCCGCCCGCTCTGCGGTCAGTCTGGGTCGGAAGTTCGAGCCTTTCACGACCCACCATTTTCCCTCTCGCTACTCTCCATTTGATCGGCTGCCACACGGGGGGTGGCCCGACCAACGCCCGCCCGCTTTGCGGTCAGTCTAGGTCGGGAGTTCGAGCCTCTCACGACCCAATATATCCTCTCGCTAAATGCGCTCGTCGCAAAGTCTCTGAGGTTGTGCTCAGTCTGTAGCCGGAACGTATCATTCGCGCTCTGTGATGCGGCTATTACGCCCTAATCCGCTACGTATGTGGTGGCTAGGAACCTTAAGTGATCCGCTGGCCATCTTTGCCGATGCGGGTGCCGTAGACGCTAAGGGAAGGAGTGGTGGTGAGCCTTTGTTCTTGCCGTGTGGTTTGGCGTTGGTCTTACCCGAAAGTAGGGCCCAACCAGCGCATTAAACGCTACAAACAGGCAATACGAAAATTTCGCATTTTCGCGCAAACCGCGCTTGACGGCAGAGCGCCCCCACCATAGAACACCCAAACACTTCGGGGCGACCCGGAGAGTGCAGCGGGCGGTTGTAGCTCAGTTGGTTAGAGTACCGGCCTGTCACGCCGGGGGTCGCGGGTTCGAGCCCCGTCAACCGCGCCACCGCTGCCTGAAAAGGGGACCTCTTCGAGGTCCCTTTTTTCGTTTCTAACCCCTGGAAAATCTGCCGTAGAACTTCTTTTCACAAAGACGAATTTTCTCGCTCAAATACGCTTGACGCCCCCCGCCCCTTGGCCTATTCCGCCCACATCGCGCGGTTGTAGCTCAGCTGGTTAGAGTACCGGCCTGTCACGCCGGGGGTCGCGGGTTCGAGCCCCGTCAACCGCGCCACTTTCTCCGTTTTCATAGTAGATATACACTGTGACCAGAGCACTCGCAGCGATGCTATGCGTCTGGGCTTTGGCGTTTCTTAGGGCAGACGGTTTGGCGACCGGGCAGGCCCGATCGCCAATCGGTTCAGGTCAGTGCATCAAGGATGCGCGCCCAAGACCGGATGCCTTTGTGAAAGCTCTCCATGTCGTATTTCTCGTTCGGGGAATGGATTTGGTCGTCATCCTTACCAAAGCCAATCAACATCGGCTCAGTGCCGAGAATCTTTTGAAAATGCCCCGCAATTGGGATCGAGCCGCCGCAGCCGATGTAGGCCGCTGGCACCTGCCACTCATCGCTGAGCGCTTGGCGGGCGGGTTCGAACATCGGATGACCAATCTCTACACCTGACGCTTGGCTGGCGCCGTGGCCTGAGAAGTCGACGGTGCAATCCTCAGGCAGCATCTCGGTCACCATCTTGCGGAAGTTTTCGCGGATGGCGTGCGGGTCTTGCGTGCCGACAAGACGGAAGCTGATCTTGGCGTGCGCCTCGGACGGTAGGACCGTTTTGAAACCATCGCCAGTATAGCCGCCCCAAATGCCATTGACCTCGCAAGTCGGGCGGGACCAGATCATCTCGAGCGGCGTGCGGTCCTGCTCGCCTGCGGGCTTGCTGAGGCCCACGTCGCCCAGAAAAGCGGCATGGTCAAAGGCCAGCCCCTGCCACTGCGCTTCCAAATCCTCGGGCAGGTCCGGCACGCCGTCATAAAAGCCGGGGATGGTGATGCGGCCCTCCTCGTCATGCAGCGCGGCGATCACCTTGCTAAGCGCGCGGATCGGGTTCATCGCGATGCCGCCGTACATGCCGGAATGCAGGTCTTTGGAGGGGGCCGTGACGGTCAACTCTTCGCCCAAAAGCCCGCGCAGCATGGTGACGATGGCGGGCGTTTTGGATTCGAACAGTCCGGTGTCGCAGATCATCGCCACATCGGCTTTCAATTCCTCGGCATTCTCCTCCATGAAAGGGACGAGCGACGGCGAGCCGGATTCCTCTTCGCCTTCAAGGAAAAAGGTGATGCGGCAAGGCCAGTCGCCTTTCACTTCTTTCCACGCGCGCAGAGCCTCGATGATGGTCATCAACTGGCCTTTGTCGTCGGCGGCCCCACGGCCCCGGATCACGCGGCCTTTGTCGGTGTCTTCTATGGCGGGATCGAACGGGTCACGGTCCCACAGGTTCAGCGGATCAACCGGCTGCACGTCGTAGTGGCCGTAAAACAGCAGATGCGGCTTGCCTTCGCCGACATGGCCCACAACCATCGGATGGCCCGGCGTGGCCCGCTTTTCGGCCTCCACACCCATGGATTTAAGGTCACCCACCAGCCAATCGGCGGCGCGGTCGCAATCCGCCTTAAAGGCCGGATCGGTTGAGATCGACGGGATGCGCAGCAGCTCTAGCAGGCGGTCTGTCGCGGCGGGCAGATCGTTGTCGATCCGGGCGAGAACATCGTCGAGGGACATGGCTTAAATTCCTTGCGCTTGTGAGTTTGGCGCGAAGGTATCAGGCGGGCAGGGCGTGTCCAGAGGCCGCAGGCAGGGGGCTTAAAACGTGAGCGAGAGGCGGCTGCCTTCGGGCGTGAGCCTGTGATCCACCTGCGCATCCAACTGCGAGGCCGCCGCCGCCATCAAGGTCTGGCCAATGCTGTCTGGGCGCCGCTTGCCTTCGTTTTTTGAGCCGATGCCATCATCTTTACAGGCCAGATGGAAATGCCCATCGCGCAGCGTTAAGCCGATTTCGATATGGCCATGGGTCGCGTCGGGGAAGCCGTGTTTGATCGAATTGGCGGCAAACTCACTGATGATGAGCCCCAAAGACGAGGCCATGTTAGAGCGCAGCGTGGCTTGATCGGCGCTATAGCTAATTTGCACATGACCCGGCGCGGTTTCTTGCAAAAGGTTCACGACTTTACCAAGGTACTTGCCTGCGTTGACCTCATCACGGCCCCCGCCGGATTGCAGCTCGCCATGAAGCGTCGCCATGGCGTTGACGCGGCGCTGGATGCCGTCAAGTACATTGACCGTAGCCTTGTCATCCAATTGCCGGGCATGCAGCCGAACCATGGCCGATAATGTCTGAAGCGAGTTTTTGATGCGGTGATCGGCCTCGCTCATCAATACGTCTTGTTGGCGCAGGGCAAGACGCAGGTCCAACTGCTTCATCACCTGACGGGCCAGCACTGCGACGGTCTTGCGTTGCAATGCAGTCAGCTGTCGCGGTTTGTTGTCCAGAATGCAAAGTGTGCCGAGCGGCAGCCCGTCGGGGGCCACCAGTAAGGCACCTGCATAAAAACGCAGCCCATCGCCGTCGGTGCAAAGCGGGTTATCGGCCATACGGGGGTCTTGCAGCGTGTCGGGGATTTCTACAAAGGGGGCTTCTAGAATGGCATGAGAGCAAAGCGAGGTATCAAGCGGCGTTTCCCGTGCGTTCAAGCCAACCTCGGCCTTGAACCATTGGCGGTCCTTGTCGATCAGGTTGATCACTGAAATCGGCGCGTCGCAGATCTCGGCCGCCAGCTCAACGATCTCGTTAAACTCTTCCTCGCGCGGGGTATCAAGAATGTCATAGCTATAGAGCGTCCGGAGCCGCTGGTCCTGCTGTGGATGTGGATTGGCGCGCAAATCAGGCCCCTTTCTGGGTTTCCCCTTGAAGACATGAAAGCGCCTGAAAAGACAAGCAGACAAACCACAATGGCCATCAATACGCTCATTTGCCTGCGACAGTTCGCCCCGCAGGGAGCACCGGATAAAAGATTGAAGCTTTGGTCTCAAATCTGTAACCATTCTAAAAGCTGAATATGGAGGGGTCGCCTCCTGTTCGCGCCAAGAAGATGGAGACGCGCAATGGACTATAACGAGAAGCTCGACGCGGCGATTGCGCGCCTGCACGACGAAGGCCGCTACCGGACTTTCATCGACATTGAGCGCCGCAACGGTCAATTTCCCCATGCTGTCTGGACCAAGCCGGACGGCAGCCAGCAAGACATCACCGTTTGGTGCGGGAATGATTACCTCGGCATGGGGCAGAACCCTGTCGTGTTAGAGGCGATGGAAGAAGCGTTGCGCGCAACCGGCGCAGGCTCGGGCGGCACGCGCAACATTTCGGGCACCACCGTCTATCACAAGCAGCTTGAGGCTGAATTGGCCGATCTGCACGGCAAGGAAGCGGCATTGCTGTTCACCTCGGCTTATATCGCCAATGACGCCACGCTTTCGACCCTGCCCAAACTTTTCCCCGGTCTGATCATCTATTCCGACGCGCTGAACCACGCGTCGATGATCGAAGGTGTGCGCCGCAATGGCGGCGCCAAACGCATTTTCCGCCACAATGATCTGGACCACTTGCGTGAGTTGATGGAGGCCGACGATCCGGCTGCACCCAAGCTTATCGCTTTTGAATCGATCTATTCCATGGATGGTGATTTCAGCCCGATTGAGCAGATATGCGATCTGGCCGATGAATTTGGCGCGCTCACCTATATCGACGAAGTGCACGCGGTGGGCATGTACGGTCCGCGCGGCGCAGGGGTGGCCGAACGGGACCGCCTGATGCACCGTCTCGACATTATCAACGGCACACTGGCCAAAGCCTACGGCGTCATGGGCGGCTATATCGCAGCCTCGGCCAAGATGTGTGACGCGATCCGCTCCTATGCGCCGGGCTTCATCTTTACCACTTCATTGCCGCCTGCGGTTGCGGCAGGAGCGGCGGCCTCGGTGGCCTATCTCAAACGCGCACCTGAGCTGCGTGAGAAGCATCAGCAGCAGGCTAAGGCATTGAAGCTGCGGCTAAAGGGGTTGGGCCTGCCGATCATCGACCATGGCAGCCACATCGTTCCTGTGATGGTGGGCAACCCGGTGCATACCAAGCTTTTGTCGGACATGCTGCTTGAAGAGCACGGCATCTATGTCCAGCCAATTAACTTCCCGACTGTGCCGCGCGGAACAGAGCGGCTGCGCTTTACCCCGTCGCCCGTCCATGGACCCAAGGAAATGGACGCTCTCGTCCGTGGTATGGACTCACTCTGGTCACATTGTGCGCTGAATCGTGCCGAAGCTGCAGGATAACGCAGGGCTATTCGTGTTTTGCGTTGTCTTGTGCTAGGCTTTTGTCAAGAAAAGGCTACATCCGAATCGTTGGGGCGTGTTTGGATGAAAGCTACGGGCACAATTGGGACAGGGCATATTGATGATTGGGCGTTGGGCCTCCAAATCCGCTAAGGACGAAACAGTCGAACCCAAAGGGTTCGATGCATTCGAATTGCGGTTGGGGGATGTCATGCGCGGCGAACGCGCGACGCTTGGTAAATCCCTGCTCGACGTACAGCGCGAGCTGCGTATCAAAGCCTCCTATATTGCTGCCATCGAAAACTGCGATCCCGGTGCCTTTGACACGCCCGGTTTTATCGCGGGCTATGTGCGCTCCTATGCGCGCTATCTCAACATGGATCCCGACCGCGCGTTTGCGGCGTTTTGCAAGGAATCCGGTTTCGCCGTTGCCCATGGCATGTCTGCCGAAGCCTCCGTTGTCAAAAAGCCCAGCTTTGAAGAACGGCGTAAGTCCCCGAAAGAAGACGACCTTTTCGCGCGGCCCAATACGCCTTTCGTGCCCACGGGCGACGGCCTACTCAGCCGGATTGAGCCGGGTGCTGTAGGCTCCTCGATGGTGTTAATCGCGCTGATCTCGGCCATCGGTTTTGGCGGCTGGACCGTGTTGAAAGAAGTGCAGCGTGTACAGGTCGCGCCGGTGGACCAAACGCCGATCGTTCTTTCTGACCTTGATCCGCTGGACGGCGCACTGGCCCGCGCGCCTGATACGGAGGATGATTCCGCCGCCCCGCAAAGCGTTGAAAGCCCCCGCTCTGATGCGCTCGACCGGCTTTACCGTCCGCAGGCGCTGGACGTGCCGGTTCTGGTCGCCCGTGATGCGCCTATCGCATCTATCGATCCGCGTTCAGTCAGTAATTTCCCGACCCCCGACCGCCCCGAGACGGGCGGTCAAACCACTGCGGTTGCAGAGAACGACACGATGGATGACGCCATTGACGAAGCTTTGATGCTCGCCAATGCTGACACCGACCTGCCTAAACCACAGGTGGTGGAGCCTTTGGGCGAAAAGGTCCGGATGGTCGCAGCCTACCCATCATGGGTGCGGGTGCGCGCAGCGGACGGGACTGTGATTTTCGAAGGCGTGATGAACAAGGGCGACACTTGGGATGTCCCGGTCACCGAAGAGCCGCCGACCCTGCGCACCGGCGAATCCGGCGCGCTCTATTTTGCTATGGCTGATGGCTGCTTTGGCCCCGTTGGCGCGCGTGGCGCTGTGACCTCCAATGTGGCGCTTCAGGCGCAAGCGCTGGCCGAGCGTTACCAACCGGTCGATCCCACGGCAGAACAGTCGCTCAGCCGGATGTTCGCGGATTTAGAAGGCTCGCTTGATCCGTCTGTGCTTGCCGCGATGCCCTGCCAGCGGCGATAACCTCCCAACTTCCGCTTCCCATTGCACATGCGACCCCGCCTGACTAGGTAGGGGCTACTGCTCTCGATTTCGCGAAAGGTGTCATCATGTCGCTTCATTCCATTCGCCCTTGGCGCGATATTCCGCGTCGTAAATCCCGGCAGATCATGGTGGGCAATGTGCCTGTTGGGGGCGACGCGCCGATCACCGTGCAGACGATGACCAATACGTTGACCACCGACGTGGCAGGAACCATCGCGCAGGTGCAGGCCGCGGCTGACGCAGGTGCGGACATCGTCCGGATTTCCGTCCCGGATGAGGCGTCTTCAAAGGCGCTGCGCGAGATCGTGCGCGAAGTCACTGTGCCGATCGTGGCAGACATCCATTTCCACTACAAACGCGGGATCGAAGCCGCCGAGGCAGGTGCAGCATGTCTGCGAATCAACCCCGGCAACATCGGCGACGAAAAGCGCGTGCGCGAGGTCATCAAAGCCGCGCGTGACCACAACTGTTCAATCCGCATAGGTGTGAATGCCGGCTCGCTAGAACGGCATCTGTTAGAGAAATACGGTGAGCCATGTCCCGACGCGATGGTCGAAAGCGGGCTGGATCACATCAAAATTCTGCAAGACAACGACTTTCACGAATTCAAAATCTCTTGCAAAGCGTCTGACGTTTTTATGGCCGCCGCTGCCTACCAGCAGCTTGCCGACGCGACCGACGCCCCCATTCACCTTGGTATCACCGAGGCAGGTGGGTTGATGTCGGGCACAATCAAGTCGGCCATCGGACTGGGTAATCTGCTGTGGAGCGGCATCGGCGATACGATCCGCGTTTCCCTGTCGGCTGACCCTGTCGAAGAGGTGAAGGTCGGTTACGAAATTCTCAAATCGCTTGGTCTGCGCCACCGGGGCGTGAACATCATTTCTTGCCCCTCCTGCGCGCGGCAGGGGTTTGACGTGATCAAGACTGTCGAGGCGTTGGAGAAGCGGCTGGAGCACATCAAGACGCCCATGAGCCTCAGTATCATTGGCTGTGTGGTGAATGGCCCCGGCGAAGCGCTGATGACTGACGTGGGCTTCACCGGCGGTGGGGCTGGTTCCGGCATGGTCTATCTCGCGGGCAAGCAGAGCCATAAACTCGGCAATGAAGGCATGATCGACCATATCGTTGAACAGGTCGAAGAACGCGCCGCTGTGCTTGAGGCGGAAGAGGCAAAAACCGATGCAGAATAATGGGTTATGCTCTCTTCTTAATGCAGCGCCTTAACTTAACGGGTCAGGTATCGCGCTAAGACGACAGCAGGCATATGCCCCCTTAGCACCATGTCAGGCAGGACATAGAAAGGGGCTTCGCTCAATCCAAGGGCTTCGGCCCATCCAGCTGCCTGTGGCGCGCTTAGGTCGTGCAAGATGAAGGTAGCCCCGTAACGCATTGATAGTTCTTTTAGTTCACTGATTGCTGTGGTGCAGGTGCTGCAATCGGGTGAGGTGAACAGCGCTACTGCATGGCCCTCCAACAGGTCGGGAGCCAGCCGTTCAAGCAAGCTTAGATCATCTTGAATGTATTGCTGCATTTCCGACTGCGCAGGCTGCGGCCCCGCAAGCGCGTCTGCAATCACATCCCCACTGGCCAATATTGCCGCGCGCAACTCGGCGTCAAATGCAGCGCGCTCGGCTGGGCCAAGCGCGCTGAAGTCATTTGCATTGGCGGGCGTGGCCAGCGCGAGCGCGGCCAAAACACCAATCGCGCGCATTTTAACCGCGCTTTTCTTCCACGAGTGCCATCATTTGATCGTAAGGCAGGTAGCCGCGCAGCATTTCATCCTGCATGACGAATGTAGGCGTCCCGGTGATCTGAAGCTTTTCCGCCAGCGCGCGGGTCGTGGCGATCTCTTGGGCGACTTCGTCGCTGCCCATTTCGGCCTCAATCGCCGCGACATCCAGATCAAAGCTTTCGCCCAAGCGGCGCAGGGCGGGCATGGAAACCTCGCCATTGAAGGCCATCAGCGCATCGTTCAGCTGCTTGTATGCGTCACCGCCGGCAACCTGTTTGGTCGCCACGGCAAAGCGCGAGGCCAGCATAGATTGCTCACCCAAGATCGGAAATTCTTTGACGATCAGCTTGATATTGCCATCAGTTTCCAAAAGCTTGGCCACTTCGCCATGGGCGCGTTTGCAATAGCCACAGCGGTAATCAAGGAATTCGACCAACGTGATATCGCCATCCGGGTTGCCACCAACCCAAGAATACCCGTCGTCAAAAATTGCGTCTGCATTGGCGCTAACAAGGTCGAAATCCGCCTGCATTTGCGCTTGGGCCTGATTGTTCTGCATCTGCTCAACCGCTTGTAGGATCACCTCGGGGTTTTCCATCAAATAGGCGCGGACCTCGGCGCGGAACTGTGCGCGTTCGGCGTCAGTCAACTCGGTCAGGTCCATCGCGCCAGCAGGGGCGGCGAGGGCCAGCGCGCTGGCAAAGGCGGGGGCGATGAGGCGGGTGAACATGGGCGGTCCTTTCGGTAAAGCTGCGAAATAGGGGCCAAGGGTTGACGCCCGGCATCAGGCGCGGTGAAAGCACATGCCGAGAGTAGGAGCAAGCCCATGCGCAATTCAACTAGGTCCGCCGTCGATCCCTTTATCGTGATGGACGTGATGCAAGCCGCAACCGCCGCCGAAGAGGCAGGCCGCCACATCATCCATATGGAGGTCGGTCAGCCCGGCACCGGCGCGCCCAAAGGTGCCGCTGAGGCGCTGACTAAGGCAATGGGAGAGGGCGCGCTTGGCTATACTGTGGCGCTTGGGTTGCCCGCGCTGCGCAAGCGCATCGCGCAGATGTATGGCGATTGGTACAACGTCGATCTGGACCCGGCTCGGGTGGTCATCACGCCCGGCTCTTCGGGCGGTTTCTTGCTGGCGTTCACCGCGCTGTTCGATTCCGGCGATCGTGTCGGCATCGGCGCGCCGGGCTATCCCAGCTACCGCCAAATTCTGCGTGCCTTGGGAATGCAGCCGGTCGATCTGCCCGCTGCGCCAGAGAACCGCTACCAGCCCGTCGCGGCGGACTTCGCGGGGCAAGACCTGCGCGGGTTGTTGGTGGCCTCACCCGCGAACCCCTCGGGCACGATGCTCGACCGCCCGGCGCTATCGGCGCTTACGGAGGCCTGTGCGGCCAATGACATGTCCTTCATCTCGGACGAGATTTACCACGGCATCGAATATGACAAGAAGGCTGTGACTGCGCTTGAGGTCACCGACGACTGCTATGTGATTAATTCCTTTTCCAAGTATTTCTCGATGACAGGTTGGCGCGTCGGCTGGATGGTGGTGCCCGAAGATCAGGTGCGCGTGGTTGAGCGGATCGCGCAAAACATGTTCATCTGCGCCCCTCACGCCAGCCAAATCGCCGCGCTGGCGGCAATGGACTGTGATGATGAATTGCAGGCCAACCTAGCCGTCTATCGCCGGAACCGGGATTTGATGATCGACGGGCTGAAGGAGGCCGGTTTCACCGACATAGCGCCGCCGGATGGGGCGTTCTACGTCTATGCCGATGTATCACGCTTTACGGATGACAGCCGCGCCTTCGCCGCAGAGATCCTCGACAAGGCGGGCGTTGCCGTGACCCCCGGCCTCGATTTTGACCCGGCGCGGGGGCATAAGACGCTGCGCTTTTCCTATGCGCGCAGCACGGCGGATATGGAAGAGGGCATCGCTCGGCTCAAGGCCTTCATGGCCGCACGCTGAGCGCTGGTTTGCACGCGCGGCAACTGGTAGAAGACCGAAAAAGAGCAGGGTGATGAACATGCGGGCAGTTCTAAAGGGTCTGGCGGTGGCGCTGGCCTGTGCGGCACCGGGGGGGCTAGCGGCGCAGGAGTTGACCGCCTTGGCACGGGTCGATCCGGTGGAGAGCACCGTGAAAGACGGTTGGTTCGGCAAGACTGACCTGACCGTGGCGCTGAGCCAAGGCGTGCCCTTCCGCGTCTTCCTGCTGGACGACCCCGCGCGACTAATCGTCGACTTCCGTGAGGCGGACTGGAGTGAGGTGGCGCGCGGCGATCTATTGGCCAAACCCGGTCGCATCTCTGCCCTGCGTTATGGCGCGTTTCAACCCGGTTGGTCGCGGCTGGTCGCCGATTTGGCCGAGCCGATGGTGCCTGCTGAGATCGGCATGCCAGTGGACGCCGCCAGTGGTAAGGCACGGCTTGAAATCACGCTTGAATCCGTCGACGCCGAGGTCTTTGCCAAAGCCGCGGGCGTGCCAATCGACCCCGATTGGACAACCGCACTCACCGCGCCGCCGAAACCCCCGGTCGCGGGCAAAGATACCTTTACCGTCGTGCTGGACCCCGGCCATGGGGGGATTGATCCCGGCGCGCAGCGCGAGGGGCTGGACGAAAAAGACCTGATGCTGAATTTCGCCCGCGATCTGCGCGACGCGCTGCGCCGCAAGGGCGTGGACGTGATGCTGACCCGTGACGATGACCTCTTTGTCGCGCTGGAACATCGGGTTGCCATCGCCCATCAGGCCGAGGCCGATCTCTTCATCTCGCTCCACGCGGATAGCCTGTCGCAGGGCGGGGCAAGCGGGGCCACGGTCTATACCCTCTCAGACGATGCCAGCGACGTGGCCACCGAACACCTCGCCGCGCGGCATGACCGGTCGGACATTATCGCGGGCGCTGATCTGACGGGGTCTGACGATCAAGTGGCGGGGATCCTGCTCGATCTTGCGCGCCAAGAAACGGAACCACGCTCAGAAGCCTTGGCCAAAGTGTTGGTCGAGGGGATGCGTGGGGCAGGTGGGCCGATGAACGGTCGACCGCTGCGGCGCGCCGGGTTCTCTGTGCTGAAATCTGCGGATATTCCCTCGGTTCTGGTCGAGGTAGGGTTTCTGAGCTCCACGCGGGATTTAACCAATCTGCGCGATCCGGTTTGGCGCGCGTCGATGGTAAGCGCCATGGCAGATGCGATTGCAACGTGGCGCGATCAGGATGCGGCGCTCAAGCCTTTGATCCGCAAATAAAATCTCCAGACGTGGCCGGTTTGGCGATGGGCGGACATTCGCCCCCCGCTGGCGGCCATGTGTTTTGACCCGAGCCGGTGCTTCCTGTATAGGCTCGGACCTGTCCCTAGCCAATGGTGGTCCGCGCGCGTGTTTCGATTTGTCATGTCCTTTTTCGGGGGTATTTTTACCACCCTGACCCTGAGCGTCGGCATGGTGGCTTTGACCATCGGCGCGGTGTTCTGGATGTATGGCCGGGATCTGCCCAGCCACGAGTCGCTGGCGCAATATACGCCGCCGACGATCAGCCGGATCTATTCGGGTCAGGGCCGTTTGATTGATGAATTCGCTAAAGAACGCCGCCTTTTCGCGCCAGCGAACACCATCCCCGATTTGGTGAAACAGGCGTTCATTTCGGCGGAAGACAAAAATTTCTACACCCACGAAGGTTACGATTTGCGCGGCATTGGCGCAGCTGCGGTGGATGCGGTGAAATCCCGTGGGCGCGACGTGCGCGGTGCGTCGACCATCACCCAGCAGGTGATGAAGAACTTCCTGCTGTCCGGCGATCGGCGGGCAGAGCGTAAAATCAAAGAGATCATCCTTGCCACCCGGATCGAAGAGACGCTGAGCAAAGAGAAGATCCTTGAGCTTTACCTGAATGAGATTTTCCTCGGGCAGAACTCTTATGGCGTGGCCGCCGCCAGCCAGACCTATTTCAACAAAACGCTGAGCGAATTGGACCCGCATGAGGCGGCCTTCCTTGCCTCGCTGCCCAAGGCGCCGTCGGATTATCACCCGGTGCGCCGTAAGGATCGGCTGCTGGCCCGGCGGAACTTCGTGCTGCGCGAGATGAAAGAAAACGGCTATATCACTGAGGCGGCCTATGAAACCGAAGTCGCACTGCCGCTGCGCTCGGTCCAGAATGGCGACTTCGGAAGCTTTAAAGCCGAACTGCCGCCGCGCGATTACTTCACTGATGAAATCCGCCGCCAGCTGAGCGAGGATTTCGGCGAGGGTGAGTTCTTTACCGGCGGTCTGACCGTACGGGCGACCATCGACAACGAAATGCAGCCCATCGCCGCCAACGCGCTGCGCGGGCAATTAGAGCAATATGACCGCGGGCAGGGCATCTGGCGCGGCACGCGGTTTGACATCCCAGCTGAGCAGTTGACCAGCGAAGAGAAATGGCGCGCTGCTCTCGCGGACCTGCGGGTGCCGCGCGACATCGATCTGGAAAACCAATGGTATCCGGCAGTGGTGCTTGAGGTCGGGGCGAGCGACGCCCGGATCGGCATCGAAGGGGTCGACGAAGACGAAGACGGCCACTGGATCCCCGCCAAAGACGTGCAATGGGCGCGCAAGCGCTTGGACGATGGCAAACTCGGCCGCAATGCGCAGGTGGCCGGTGATCTGCTTGAGGTGGGCGAAGTGGTGCTGGTGCGCCGCATGACCGCTGATAGCGACGGGTCGTTCATCCGCTGGACCCTGCGACAGGTGCCAGAGGTGCAGGGTGGCTTCGTTGCGATGGATGTGCACACCGGACGTGTGATCGCGATGCAGGGCGGGTTCTCCTATCAGGCGAGTGTTTTCAACCGCTCGACCCAAGCGAAACGCCAGCCGGGGTCGAGCTTTAAGCCCTTTGTCTATGCCTCAGCGCTCGACAGTGGCTACAGCCCCGCGACCATCGTGGTGGACGCGCCGATTGAAATTGACACGCCGCAGGGTGTTTGGCGGCCCCAGAACGCATCGCATAAGTTTTACGGCCCCACGCCGCTGCGCACCGGGATTGAACAGTCGCGCAACCTGATGACGATCCGTTTGGCCCAAGAGGTCGGCATGGATGTCGTCGGCAGCTACGCGGAGCGTTTCGGTGTCTATGACGATCTGGCGCCTTTGCTGTCCAATGCGCTTGGCAGTCAGGAAACCACGCTTTATCAAATGGTGTCGGCCTATGCGATGTTCGCAAATGGTGGTGAGCGGGTGCAGCCAACTCTGGTAGACCGGGTGCAGGACCGCTATGGCCGCACCGTTTATCAACATGACCAGCGCAAGTGCTACGACTGCGAGCAAATGAACCTCGCGCCCGGCGAAGCACCACGGATTATTTCCAATCGTGAGCGGGTCATGGATCCGGTAACGGCGTACCAGCTGACCTCCATGATGCGGGGCGTGGTTGAGCGCGGCACGGCGCGTAACGCCATCAATCTACCCGTACCGATCGCCGGCAAAACCGGCACCACAAATGACGAAAAAGACGCTTGGTTTGTAGGCTTTTCGTCGAATGTCGTGGCGGGCTGCTACATTGGCTACGACACGCCGCGCCCGATGGGTCGGGGTGCAGGCGGTGGCAGGCTTTGTGCGCCGGTCTTTCAAAACTTCATGAGCCAAGCGATTAAGAAATACGGTGGGGGTGACTTCAAAGTCCCCGAGCAATGCCGCTTTATCAAGATCGACCGTTTCACCGGCGCACGTCTGAGCGATAGCGCCTCGGGCGGCAACGTCGTATCGGAATGTTTCCGCGATGGGGAAGAGCCCCTGTTCGGCATCTCCTTCGATGGCGGCTTTGCGATGGGCACGGACCTACCACTGGTCGAGGAACTGGGCGGCGCTGCAGCATCATCTTCGCGTCAGGTCACCACTTCGACCGGCAAGAAGGCGACCGTTGGTCCTAAAGCGAGCTTTGGTACGCTGAGCTCGGGCGGTCTTTACTAACCTTTCATCCTGCGCGCCGCAGCGGCAGCCTACTTGTCGCCGCGGGCGCGCTGGTCTATCTCTCATGCGGCTCCGGTATTCGGGGCCGCATTACTTATCAAAGGCAGGCACACATGCGCGCAGAGGCACAGAATACCGCGGACCAGATCAGCAAATCGCTGGAATTGCTGGCCCAGCGACTGGATGTGGAGACCGCGCCTTACCGGCTGGAAGAATTCAACGCCCGCGTTGAAGACCCGAACCTATGGGACAACCCCGATGCCGCGCAAAAACTGATGCGCGAACGGCAGTCGCTGGTGGATGCCATCGACACCTATGAAGGCATCAAACAAGAGCTTGCGGACAATGTTGAGCTGATTGAATTGGGCGAGATGGAAGGCGATGAAGAGGTCATCAAAGAGGCCGAAGTCGCGCTGAAATCCCTGGCCGCAACGGCTGCGCAAAAGGAACTCGAAGCGCTGCTGAACGGCGAGGCCGACAGCAATGACACCTTCCTAGAGATCAACTCTGGCGCGGGCGGTACGGAAAGCTGCGATTGGGCCAGCATGCTGGCGCGGATGTACGTCCGCTGGGCCGAGAAGAAGGGCTATAAGGTCGATCTTCAGGCTGAAAGCGCGGGCGAAGAGGCGGGGATCAAATCCGCGACCTATAAGATCGAAGGGCATAACGCCTATGGCTGGCTGAAATCCGAAAGCGGCGTGCATCGTCTGGTGCGCATCTCGCCCTTCGACTCGGCGGCCAAGCGGCACACATCTTTTACCTCGGTGAAGGTCTACCCGGTGGTCGACGACAATATCGAGATCGAGGTGAACCCATCGGACATCCGCATCGACACATACCGCTCCTCCGGCGCGGGCGGTCAGCACGTCAACACCACCGACTCGGCTGTGCGGATCACCCACCACCCCACGGGCATTGTTGTGACCTCTTCGGAGAAGTCGCAGCACCAGAACCGCGACATCGCCATGAAAGCGCTGAAATCGCGGCTCTATCAGATGGAGTTGGACAAGCGTTCGGCGCTGGTCAACGAGGCGCATGAGAACGCGGGCGATGCGGGCTGGGGCAACCAAATCCGCTCCTACGTGCTGCAACCCTACCAGATGGTCAAAGACCTGCGCACCAATTACGAGACCTCCGACACCAAAGGCGTGCTGGACGGTGATCTTGATGGGCTGATGGGGGCAACGCTGGCGTTGGCCGTTGCTGGCAAAAGCCGGGCTGAGGCGCAGGGCGACTGAGCCGCGCCGTCCCCCTTCGTGGATGATACGCAGCAAAAGGGGGCATGATGGATTTGCTAGATTGGGACGCTTCGGACCTGTCCGAAGCGCTGGCCGCGCGCAGGATTTCTGCGGTTGAGCTGATGCAGGCGACGCTGGCTCGGATCGAGGCGGTGAATGGCGAGGTGAACGCGATCGTGTCGCTGCGCGACCATGACACGCTCTTGGCCGAGGCGCAGGCGGCGGATGCGAGCCCCCGTAAAGGCTGGCTGCATGGGATCCCCATGGCGATCAAGGATCTGGCGGATGCTGAAGGGCTACCAACTTCTCAAGGGTCGCCCCTTTTTGGCTTAGAACCAGCCACGCGAGATCATCCCGCCGTTGCGCGGCTTCGCGCGGCGGGGGCAATTTTCATTGGCAAAACCAATACTCCCGAGTTTGGCCTTGGCAGCCATACCTTCAACCCGGTCCATGGCGCGACGCGCAATCCTTATGACCTGAGCCGCTCGGCAGGCGGATCCTCAGGCGGGGCGGCGGCGGCGCTGGCGGCGCGGTTGGTCGCGGTGGCGGACGGTTCCGACATGATGGGCTCGCTGCGCAACCCGGCGGGCTGGAACAACGTCTACGGGATGCGGCCCACATGGGGCACCGTGCCGTCGGACGATGGCGGCGATCTGTTTTTGCACCAGCTCTCAACCTTGGGGCCGATGGCGCGCAGCCCGCGTGACCTCGCCGCCCTGCTGGATGTGATGCGCGGCGCGGACCCGCGCCAACCGCTGACACACTCCGGCCCAGATACGGCGCCAGAAATCGACGCCGCGCTGCCTGCGCAGCGTGTGGGCTGGCTGGGCGATTGGGGTGGTGCTTTCCCTTGCGAGCCGGGGATCATTGACCTGAGCGAAGCGGCGTTGACCCGTTTGACCGGACTGGGGCATGAGGTCACGCCCATCACCGCGCCCTTTGATGCGGATGCGATGTGGGAAAGCTGGATCACGTTGCGGTCCTTTGCCGTGGCGGCTTCCTTGGGGGCAATCTACGACGATCCGGCGCGGCGTGGAGGCCTGAAACCCGCAGCGCAATGGGAGGTCGCGCGGGGGCAGGGGTTTTCTGCTGCCGATATCCAGCGCGCTAGCAGCATCCGGTCCGACTGGTTCCGCGCGGCGCATGCCTTGTTTGAGAAGGTCGACGTTCTGGTTCTGCCCTCGGCGCAGGTCTGGCCCTTTGATGTTGAGCAGGTGCACCCGACTGAGATCAATGGTCAGCCGATGGATACCTACCATCGCTGGATGCAGGTGGTGGTGCCAGCAAGCCTTATCGGTCTGCCGGTGGTGAACATCCCCGCAGGTTTTGATCAGCGTGGCCTGCCATTGGGGCTGCAACTGATCGGCAAACGCGGCAGCGATGCGCAATTGCTGCAATTGGCGCAGGGCTGGCATAAGGCGACGGGCTATCCGCAGGCGCGACTGCCGCAACTATAATGCGAGTCAGTTAAACGGTGCGTCGGGCTGAAGCAGGCGGCGGTGATAGGGCATCAGCGCGTCGATGCTGATGAACCCCGCCAGACGCGCAGCGGGCAGAACCGTCTTGGGATCATTGCCGATATATTCATAACTCAAACGTGTGACCCGTGTACCAGCGGCGCTTTCAGGGGCGGTTCGCGTCACATAGCCCACCCAAAAGTTATTCTCGAAAGAGGCCACACGGTTCAGATAGTTGAACGATCCAGTCAGCGTCCTGCGGCGCGAAACCACAATAGAAACGCCGTTCTCCTGCTGTGATACGATCCCGCGGTATTCCCGTGCTGCAGGGCTGGTGGGCAACCCCTGCTCACGCAGTGACCGGGCGCTTTCATATCCGCGTAGGAAGGTGTTGCTACCATGCCGTGCAACGTAAACCACGCCGGTGACGAACCTGTCATGATCCAAAAAAGACCGTCGCGCGAAACGATAGAAACCGCTGGGAAAGTCCGCCTCGGGTACGTTTTGAACCCCGGTGCCCAGAAAATCGCGCAAAAACCTGTTGTTGATCGGATCTTGGTTAAGCGAAATCTCTGTGACCGGTTCCAACAACACCCGCGCGTCGATCTGAAAAAAACGACAAATGCGCGCCAACACATCAGGCCGGGGGAAGCTTTCGCCCGATAGGTAGCGGTTGAACTGTGTGCGGTTGATCCCAAGCTTGCGTGCAAGCTCTGATATCGAGGGGTGATCGGCTGCCAGCTGCCGCAGATTAGCGCCAAACATACTGCGGAGCTCTGAAGGGGAGCGGTTAGGTGCGGACATTCTGCCTCGTTCTGATTTTCGTCGCAGCCACGTGTAAAAGCTGTTGCTGGTGCGTTTCTTAACAGTCTGATGCTAAGGCGCGTCAGCTGTGACGCAAACTTGGGTCTCACCCTACTGGAACGGTCACAAAATGCAAGCGCACGTTGCATCTTAACCTATGTTTTACCGCTTTCGATTGTCGCAGAATGAGAGTCTGTAATCGAAAGCGGGGGGTACTATGATTGGTGTGGTTCTGTGGAGCGATAATAGCGCTGGAAAAGCAGTCTTCTGGTGCGAAGATCAAGGCGATCTGGCTTATTACGAAGTGCCGGCGGCGCGGGTTGGGGGCAGCGCCGAATTTGATACCGGCGATTTGGTTCAGTTCAATGTTTCAGTTCACCGGAAATTGCGCATCGCGGATACCCCGCAACTTGTTCAAGGACGCGCGGGCACGCATCTGCCAGAAGCGCTGCGCAACGATGGCAAGACGACCGACACGAGAGATACGCCGGACACGCCGGACACGCCGCACATGACTGCGCAGATTATTCCCTTCATAAAAAAAGCCGGGCCGCACCGATTACGCGCAGCCCAGCAATAAACCGGAACCGAGGGTCAGATGCCGCGGGCGAGGGCGGCAACGCCGGTGCGCGCCACGTCGACAAGACCAAGTGGGCGCATCAACTCTGCAAAGGCATCGATTTTCTCCGGTGCTCCGGTGATTTCAAACACAAAGCTTTCGAGCGTGCTATCGACAACATTGACGCGGAAGATATCCGCCAGACGCAGTGCCTCAACCCGGTGTTCGCCTTTGCAGACGACCTTGAACATCGCCAACTCACGCTCGACGCTCGGGCCTTCGACGGTGAGGTCATGCACCTCATGCACCGGCACGATCCGACCCACCTGCGCCTTGATCTGCTCAATCACCTGCGGTGTACCGCTGGTGACGATGGTAATGCGCGACAGATGCCCGGTGTGATCGACCTCGGCCACGGTCAGACTGTCGATGTTATAGCCACGACCCGAGAACAGGCCGATCACCCGCGCCAGCGCACCGGGTTCGTTTTCGACCAGCACCGCCAGCGTGTGTTTTTCGACCACATCCGAGAAGTTGGGCCGTAGGTTATAGGCGGAATGCGAGGTCGCACCTTTTTTGATTTTCAGAGCTGCCATGTCTTTGTCCTTCTATCCAGCTGCGGGAATTTTTCAAAAATTCCCGGTCGTTTTCTTTGAAAGAAAACGGGTCACACCAGCACTGATCCTTTTGCATCGATCACACCTTGGGTCTCATGATCACCCGGCAGCAGCATCTCGTTATGCGCTTTGCCTGAGGGGATCATCGGGAAGCAGTTTTCGTGCTTCTCGACCAGACAGTCGAAGATCACCGGCCCGTCATAGTTGATCATCTCCATGATCGCGTCGTCGAGGTCATCAGGATCGGAGCAGATAATCCCTTTGGCGCCAAAGGCTTCGGCCAATTTCACGAAGTCGGGGAGGGCTTCGGACCAGCTTTGCGAATAGCGCTCGCCGTGGAGGAGTTCCTGCCACTGGCGCACCATGCCAAGGCGTTCGTTGTTCAGGATGAACTGTTTCACCGGCAGGCCGAATTGCATCGCCGTGCCCATCTCTTGCATGTTCATCAGCCAAGAGGCTTCGCCCGCCACGTTGATTACTAGGCTTTCAGGATGCGCCATCTGCACACCGATAGAGGCCGGAAAACCATAGCCCATGGTGCCCAAGCCGCCTGAGGTCATCCAGCGGTTCGGCTCTTCAAAATTGAGGTACTGCGCGGCCCACATCTGGTGCTGGCCCACTTCGGTCGTGATATAGCGGTCGTGGTCCTTGGTCAGCGCTTCAAGCCGCGAAAGCGCATGCTGTGGTTTGATGACCTTGCCGGATTGGGTGTACTTCAGGCAGTCCTTGGCGCGCCACTCTTCGATCTTGGACCACCATTTGGCGAGCCCCTCGCTGTTGGTCTTGCGGCCGCGCGACTTCCAGACCTTCAACAGGTCTTCCAACACATGGCCCACGTCACCGACAATCGGAATGTCGATGCGGATCACCTTGTTGATCGACGAGGGGTCGATGTCGATATGGGCCTTGGTCGATTTGGGGCTGAAACTGTCGATGACGCCGGTGATCCGGTCATCAAAACGCGCGCCGATGTTGATCATCAGATCGCAGTCATGCATCGCCATGTTAGCTTCGTAAAGCCCGTGCATCCCCAACATGCCCAGCCATTTTTCGCCCGACGCGGGGTAGGCGCCAAGACCCATGAGCGTCGACGTGATGGGGAAACCAGTGGCCTCCACCAATTCGCACAACAGTTGGCTCGCCGCCGGGCCAGAGTTGATGACCCCACCGCCGGTGTAGAAGATCGGGCGTTTGGCCGTTTCCATCGCCGCCACGAGTTCGGTGATCTCTTCCATGTCGCCCTTCACCTGCGGCTGATAGCGCGAGGTTGAGGGTTTGGGGGACTCGTAGCTGCCGGTGGCAAACTGCACATCTTTTGGAATGTCGATCAGCACCGGGCCGGGGCGGCCGTGGGTGGCGATGTGAAAGGCCTCGTGCAGGGTCGCGCCGAGGTTGTCAGTCTCTTTCACCAACCAGTTGTGCTTGGTGCAGGGGCGGGTGATGCCCACTGTGTCGGCCTCTTGAAACGCATCCGAGCCGATCATGAACGTTGGCACCTGACCCGTCAGCACCACCAGCGGGATCGAGTCGAGCAATGCGTCGGTCAGTCCGGTGACCGCGTTGGTCGCACCGGGGCCGGAGGTCACCAGCACAACGCCGGGTTTACCGGTTGAGCGGGCATAGCCTTCGGCAGCATGAACCGCGCCTTGCTCGTGGCGCACCAAAACGTGTTTGATCGAGTTCTGCTGAAAGACCTCATCGTAAATCGGTAGCACCGCGCCACCGGGATATCCAAAGACGGTGTCCACACCCTGGTCAATCAGGGCTTGAACGATCATTTTCGCTCCGGTCATCTGGCGTTTCATCTTAGGTGCTCCGTAAGGCAGGTTGTTAGCGTTTGGCATAAAAAAACCCCCGGTCTGACGGGGGCGCATGGGAGAGATTATGGTTAACCGTTACCGGCCCATGCGCGTGTGTCCTACAATAATGACTAGGTCTATCATCTCAGGGTCCTCTTAGCGTGGCGTGAGATTATGTGGGCTAAAGAGGGGCGTCAACAGTGAAATGGCAAAAATCTTGGACTTGGCAGGGTATTAAATGATGTTTTATTTCTAGGATGGGTGGTTTTGAGACATATTTGGAAAGAAATTTGGCTCTGAGCGTATTTTTATCGAAATAGATCGGGGAAAAGGCACGTTCAAAGAGGCCGCGGCCGAAAAGACCGTCGCTGTTGTCTTTGCGAAATCAGAAAGCTTCAGCGCGGGCTGACGTCCGGCAGGGTGATATTGGCGACCTGCTCGGCGATTGGATCATTGCTCAGCGGATGCTGGTCAGGCACAAACCGCTCAGGATCGCGCATCTTTTGCCAATGCCCGCCCATATAGACCTCAAGCCCCGAGAATTTTGCCTTATAGCCCATCTTCTGGCTGCCCGGCACCCAATAGCCAAGGTAGACATAGGGCAGGCCGGCAGCACGGGCGATCTCGATATGGTCAAGGATGATATAATTGCCCAAGCCATTGCGCGGACGATCTGGGGTATAGAAGGAATAGACCATGCTCACCCCGTCGCCCAACACATCGGTCAGGCAAACACCCACCAGCGCGTCATCGGCCTCGGGGTCGGTATATTCGATGACCCGGCTGCGGATCGGCGTTTCTTCGATCATCGCGGCGAATTCAAAGACATCCATATCGGCCATGCCGCCATCCGCATGGCGACTGTCGAGGTAGCTGCGGAAGAGATCATATTGCTCTTCCGTGGCCCAAGGTGAGGTGGCGCGACGCTCTAGCCTCGCGTTGCGGTTAATGATGCGGCGCTGGCTTTTGCTGGGGCGGAACGCTGCGACATCAATCCGCGCCGAGAGGCAGGCGGCGCAATCGGCGCAAGAGGGGCGGTAGAGCACGTTTTGAGAGCGGCGGAACCCTTGGCTCGACAGGCTGTCATTTAGACGTGCAGCATTCTCCCCCTGCAGGGCTGTGAACAGCTTGCGCTCCATCCGGCCCTCTAGATAGGGGCAGGGCTGTGGCGCAGTGACATAAAATTGCGGTGTCAAAGGCAGTGTATGTCGCATGGGTTTCCAGCATTTGTGGGGGGATGCTATCAACCCCCCCCCGCTGCGCCAAGGGCAAATTTGCGTGAGCGCCTAGCGGCTAAGGCGGCGGTTTACCGGCACGGTGCCAAGCGCCATATCTGTGAGGCTCTGACGCCGCGCAGTGGTGCAGATCAAAACTGCAGAGACGACTTGAATGATCGTGACCGTCATCGACAACGAATAGCCGATGGTGTGTAGCAGCGCGGTCATGAAATCAAAGGGCCGGTCCCGATGGTCGCGCAGCTCCATCGCCATCAATCGCATCCCCCATGTGGCCGAGCCGCTGGTCAGCGTCGCCACGCGGTAAGCAAAGCCAACCACCAACATGAAGAAGGGAAAGAAAAACAGCGCGGTAAAGGCCGTGAACGGCACAAGAAGCAAGCAAAAGCCGACGATCAGGACCACATCAACGATCCAAGCCAACAGGCGTTTGCCAGCGATCCCGTCATAGAATTGCGGGTGCAGATCGGGGTCAGGGGTCTGGGTCATATCATGTCCTGCAAAAGGCCTCCCGGCGCGGGGCCGGAAGGCGGGGGCTGGAGGGAGTTATGCGCTGGTGGGCGTATCGTCCTGCTTGGCGCGGTCGTTCATGAACTGGTCAAACTCTGCCTTGTCTTTGGCTTCGCGTAGCCGCTCAAGGAAGGCTTCAAAATTGCCCTGTTCCTCCTCCAGACGGCGCAGCGTGTCAGCCTTGTAGGCATCAAAGGCGCTGTTGCCGGTGCTGCGCGTCATCATCACGCGGCTGGATTTTCGGGCGCAGGATTTCGAAGTGAACATGCGTTTGCTCCATATCATATAGGCAAGAAGGGCGAGGCCAACAGGCCAGAAGAAGATAAAGCCAAGCACCATGGCGGCGATCCATGCGCCTTTGCCGCGGGCGTCCATCCAGCTTTCGGTGCGGGCAAACCAGTTGCTGCGGCTGCCATAGGTCGGGTCGGTGGTCACTGTCGTCATTTTAGAGCCTTTCGGTTCGTGACGGGCCTGTCGCCGGCCCGGGCGTTTCGGATGATGTGAATGTCTTTCACATTAAATAGATCGGCACGCCGGGCCTGTTTCGCAAGGGTCTATGTGAATGTTTTTTACATTGGTCAGTTTTCAGTAATAAAGTCAGACACTTGTGCGTCTGAAAGCTGCGCCATTTCTTGGGGCTTAAGGCAGAATACATGGTGCGGTGTGCCTGCAGCGGCCCAAACCAGCGGGAATTTTAGGAGGCTGCGGTCAAACCACGCGCGGGGTGGGGTGAGATGGCCCAAGGGTGCTACACCCCCGATGGCAAAACCGGTTTGTGCGCGGATCAGAGCGGCATCTGCCTTGCCCAATGGCTCTCCGGCCAGCGCAGCGGCGCGGGCCAGATCAACCTGCTGCGCACCTGCGGTAATGAATAGCAACGCCTCGCCACTGTTTTCGCCGCGCAGCACGATGGATTTCGCGATCTGATCGACGTCGCAATCCAGTGCGGTTGCCGCATCAACCGCCGTGCGCGCCAGTGCCGTTTCGCGGATATCGGGCGTGACCCCCGCGGCCTCAAGTGTCGCGCGGACCCGTTTCAAACTCTTGCTCATTTCCTACCCTCGACTGCTCGGCCCCCCGTGGCGGGGCGCTGGTCGACGTCCTACCAAGGCCGCGCCTTGCTGCAACCCCCATTGACGCCAAGCGGATCAGCCCGCAAAGCTGGCCCCATGACAGACCAATCCCTTGCCGCCCGGATCACCCGTTCCCCCCGCATTTACCACCGCGAGCGCGCGCAGGATGCGGCGGCACTCTTGCCTGATCTCGCACCCGACCTGCGCGATATGGTCTCGGCTGCCGCTTCTACCGCGCCCTATCTTATGGCCCTTTTAGAGAAGGAAGCCGATTGGCTTACCCAAGCTGTAGAGAACCCTGAAGCAGCACTTGCGGCCAACCGAGACGCGGCAGCAGAATTCGCGCCCGACCGTTTGTCCGATGGGCTGCGGCAGGGCAAGCGGCGCATGGCGCTGTTGACCGCTTTGGCCGATCTTGGTGGGGTTTGGTCGCTGGAGGAAGTGACTGGCGCGCTGACCGATTACGCCGATGCGGCGTGCGGCGCGGCACTTCGCGCGGGGCTTGCCGCCCAGATCAAACGCGGCAAGCTGCCGGGCATGACGATGGACGATCTGGCCGACTGCGCGGGGATGGTCGTATTTGCCATGGGCAAGATGGGCGCGCGCGAGTTAAATTACTCATCCGACATCGACCTCATCTGCGTCTTCGACGAGAGCCGTTTTGAGCCCGATGATTTCCACGCCGCCCGCAGCGCTTTTGTCAAAGCGACGCGGGCCATGTCAGGCACGCTGAGCGATATCACCGCCCAAGGCTATGTCTTTCGCACCGATCTGCGCCTGCGTCCCGATCCTGCCGTCACCCCCGTGTGCATCGCGATGGAGGCAGCAGAGCGCTACTACGAAAGCTTGGGCCGCACATGGGAGCGTGCCGCCTATATCAAGGCACGTCCCGCCGTCGGCGACATTGCAGCGGGCGAGAAATTCCTACAATCGCTGCGCCCCTTCGTCTGGCGCCGCCATCTGGATTTCGCCGCCATCCAAGATGCCCATGACATGCGGCTGGCGATCCGTGAACACAAAGGTCTGGGCGGACCGATCACCCTGCCGGGCCATGACATGAAGCTGGGCCGCGGCGGCATCCGCGAGATTGAGTTCTTTACCCAGACCAGACAACTCATTGCCGGGGGCCGCGATCCGGACCTGCGGCCCCGGGGGACGCTGGCGGGATTGCAGGTACTGGCCGAGAAGGGCTGGGTGCCCGAAGCGATCGCCGAGACACTCAGCGATCACTACCGCGCGCACCGCACGGTCGAGCACCGTTTGCAGATGGTGCAAGACGCCCAGACCCACACGCTGCCCCGCAGCGACGCGGATTTTGAACGTCTCGCCTGTATGATGGATATGGATGTCAAAGACTTGCAGGGCGAGCTTCACAGCCGTCTTCAGGCCGTGCATGATCTGATCGAAAGCTTCTTTGCCGCCACCCGCCAAGAACCCGAGGCCGCGCGCCCGGCGCATCAATTCGACACCTCGGTGCTCGACCGTTGGCCCAGCTACCCGGCGCTGCGCTCGGAACGGGGGGCGGATATCTTTGGGCGGTTAAAGCCGCTGTTGCTTGACCGTCTGGCGCAATCGGCCAAACCGGATGAGGGGCTTTTGGCCTTCGACGGGTTCCTCTCGGGTTTGCCAGCCGGGGTGCAGCTGTTCTCGCTACTCCGAGCCAATCCGCAACTGGGCGATCTGCTGGTTGATATCGTTGCCACATCACCCGCCCTGGCCGCGCATCTGTCGCGCAATTCGGGTGTGTTTGATGCGGTGATCGGTGGGGATTTCTTCTCAGATTGGCCGGGACAAGCTACGCTGACCGAAATGTTGCAAGACCATCTGGCGCAAGAGGCAGACTATGAGCTGCGGCTCGACGGCACCCGGCGTTGGGCGCGGGAGTGGCATTTTCGGATCGGCGTGCACATGCTGCGCGGATTGATCGACGCGGCCACCGCCAGCCGCCAATATGCTGAACTAGCCCAAGCCGTTTTGCAGGCGCTCTGGCCGGTAGTGGTTGATCAATTCGCCAGCCGCCACGGCCCGCCGCCGGGGCGCGGCGCGGTGATCCTTGGTATGGGCTCGCTCGGGGCCGGGCGGCTGACACCGACCTCGGACCTTGATATGTTGGTGATCTATGATGCAGATGGGGTCGACAGTTCTGACGGGCACCGACCGCTTGCCACGCGCACCTATTATGCCCGGCTCACGCAAGCGATGATCACCGCGATGACCGCGCCGATGGCCCAAGGCAAGCTCTATGACATCGACATGCGGCTGCGGCCTTCGGGCAATCAGGGGCCGGTGGCCACCAGCCTCGCCAGCTTTGAAAGCTATCAAAAAGAACAGGCATGGGTGTGGGAGCATCTGGCCCTAACCCGCGCGCGGGTGATCGCAGGCCCCGACGATTTGGGCCAAGATGTCGAAGCGCTGCGCGAAGAGATACTGGGCCGCGCCGCACCGCGCGACAAGGTGCTAGGCGAGGTGGCAAAGATGCGCGTTCGTATCGCCGCTGCGCGCAGCCCAACCGGGCCGCTTGATGCCAAAACCGGCGCGGGGCGCTTGCAGGACATCGAACTTTTCGCCCAAGCAGGCGCGCTGATCGGCGGCACCGGCGCGCGCGAGATCGACGCAGGGCTTGCTGCTGCGCGCGCGGCAGGGGTGATTGATGCAGATGCTGAGGCCGCACTATCAAGTGCCTATACCAACGCATGGACCTTGATTTGTGCCAAACGCCTGCTGTCGGCCAAACCATTGGACGCCACAGCGTTAGGGCAGGCCGGAACGAGTTTCCTTTGTCGGGTGCTTGCCTGTGATGATCTTCCCGCTTTGGAGGCTAAGGTAGAGGCCGATTACGCCACCGCCGCCGAAATCATCGCCGCTGCGTTGCCCGATCCAGCGCAGGAGGGAACATGACCGAACGGGACCTCGACGACCCTAAGGGGCTGATCCGCGAATCCTACCGAATGGAGGGGATCGGCCCTGCTGAGTGCCGCAGTATCTTTCTTGATTGGGCGCTAAGTCTGCCCGAAGGGCGTGACAGCGGCACGGCCATCAGCGGTTTGCTGGACCGCTACGCCGCTGCGGCCCCCGAGCATCCGATGACGCAGGTGCTGCGCGATGGCCAGGCGACCATGGCCACGCCGCGCCGTCGGGGCGGTTGGCGGAGCAGGGCGCGCAACTGATCGCCCGCACGGCATCGCAAAACCCCTTTCCCAAACGGCAGGAACGCAGTACGAGGGGCGCTATGACAACGCCCCAAACCCCCTCCGCTCCGCAGCCCGCCACACTTCCCGTGGTGCGCCTTTTGCCCAAGGCCAACGCCCGCGCCATCCGCCACGGCTTTCCTTGGGTCTATGCTAATGAACTGGTCACCGACCGCCGCACGCGGGGCCTTGCCCCCGGCACGCTGGCGCGGCTTGAGGACGAAAACCGCACGCCCATGGGGCTGGTTGCGGTCAATCCGAACTCCAAGATCATCGCCCGGATGCTTGACCAAGACCCGGAAGCCGAGATCGACCAAGCGTGGTTCGAGACCCGCATCGCCCGCGCGCTTGCCCTGCGCAGCCAGCTTTACGATCAGCCCTACTACCGCCTGATCCATGCCGAGGCCGATGGTCTGCCCGGCGTCATCATCGACCGTTTCGGCGACACCTGTGTGATCCAGCCCAACGCCGCTTGGGCCGATACGCTGCTGACGTCTTTAGTGGCCGCCCTGCAATCGGTGACCGGCGTGACCAATGTGCTGAAAAACGCCGCAGGCCGGACCCGCAAGCTCGAAGGGCTGGACGATGTCTCGGCCACCGTGGCTGGCACCACCCCCGAAGGCCCGCTTCCCGTACCGATGAACGGCGCCACTTATATGGCCGACCTCACCGGTGGCCAAAAGACCGGCCTGTTCTATGACCAGCGTCCCAACCATGCCTTTGCCGCCAACCTCGCGCGCAACGGCGCACGGGTGCTGGATGTCTTTGCCCATGTTGGCGGCTTCTCGCTCGCCGCCCTCGCAAACGGCGCCTCTTCGGCGCTGGCCGTCGACGGCTCCGCGCCTGCGTTGGAACTGGCCGAAGCCGGTGCAGCCGCGATGAACATGCAAGACCGCTTTGCCACCCGCCAAGGCGATGCCTTCGACGTGCTTACCGCCCTGCGCGATGAGGGCGAGACCTTTGACGTGGTGATCTGTGACCCGCCTGCCTTTGCCCCCTCGCGCCAAGCGGTCGAGGCGGGTCTGCGCGCCTATGAGCGTGTTGCGCGTCTTTCGGCACAATTGGTGGCCGAAAACGGCGTTCTGGGGCTTTGTTCCTGCTCGCATGCCGCTGACCTTGGCCAATTCCGCACCGCCTCTGTGCGCGGCATTGGTCGGGCCGGGCGCCGTGCGATGCTGCTGCACACCGGTTTCGCCGGAGCGGACCACCCGCAGCTGCCGCAGCTTGCGGAAAGCGGATATCTGAAGTCGCTGTTCTTCCGCCTGTAATGGTGACGCGCCCCCGCGTTCTGATCGACACCTGCGTGCTTTACCCAACGGTGATGCGCGAGATGGTGCTTGGTGTGGCGCGTGGGGGCGCGTTTGAGCCGATCTGGTCCGCGCGTATCTTGGAAGAATGGGCCCGCGCGGCGATCAAGCTTGGCCCGACGGGTGAAGCTCAGGCGCGGGCTGAGATTGCGTTGCTGCGCGGCAACTGGTCGGGGGCCGAGCGCGACGCGGCCCCCGGGTTGCAAGCACGGCTGTGGCTGCCAGACGCGGATGACATTCACGTGCTGGCCGTCGCCGTGGCCAGCAGCGCTGATATAATCTTGACGCTGAATAACAAAGACTTCCCACGCCAGATCCTCGCCGAAGAGGGGCTGAGCCGCGCCGATCCTGACAGCTATCTGCATGGCATTTGGCAAGCGACCCCGGAATTGGTCGCCCCCGTGGCCGAAGCGGTCTTGCAAGAGGCGCGGCGTCTGTCGGGTGAAGACTGGCAGATGCGCGCCTTGCTTAAAAAGGCCCGTCTGCCGCGTCTGGCAAAGGCTCTGGGCTAACTCTTACCCACCCCACCGCAGCTGCATCTGGCGCAGCTTTTCGATGCGTTCTTCGGTTTTGGGGTGGCTGAGCAGCCAAGCAGGCGGACGGTTGCCCCCCGATTGGCTCAGCGCGTCTAGCTTCTCAAACAGGGAAATCTGTGGGCCGATCCCGATACCTGCCTTGGTCAGCAGCGCCGCGGCATAGGCATCGGCCTCATATTCGTCATTGCGCGACAGCCGCGCCGCGAGCAGGCTGGTCAGCCCGCTGGCGATCAGCACACCAATGCCAGGAATGAGCCGTCCCAGCACCATGGCCAGCGCCGTGCGCAGGGCGTTCTGGCCGGAGAAATCAATCATCCGCCGCCGCGAATGGCCGAGGGCGACATGGCCCAACTCATGCGCGATCACACTGGCCAATTCTTCAGCCGTTACAATACCTTGCCTGAACTTGTTATAAAATCCCCGCGTGATGAAAATCCGCCCGTCGGGCGCGGCCAATCCATTGACTGGCTCGATCTCATAAAGATGCACCTTGATGCGCGGCAGGTCGAGCGCCTTGGCCATCTTCGCGCTCATGTTATTGAGTTTGGGGTCCACCAACGGTGTCGATTTCGCATCCAACTCCCGCGCCGTGCGCCAAGCGGAAAAGCGGTACATCGCCAGCGCATAGAGGATTGCGAGAAGAATGGGGATAATGCGGATCATGCGCTCAATATGGGGAGCGGGGGGGCCGGGGGCAAGCGGCCAACGCCTGCGCCCCGGTGCTATCTGCAGCGATTAGACGAGTTTGGCGTCCATCGTAATCTCAGCGTTCAGCAGCTTGGAGATCGGGCAGTTTTCTTTGGCGGTCTTGGCGGCCTTGTCAAAGTCCTCTTGGCTCGCGCCGGGGATTTTGGCCTCAACGGTCAGATGCACTTTGGGGACGTGGAAACCACCGTCCTTCTGCTCCAGATGCACCTCTGCTTTTGTCTCGATGCTGTCAGGCGTTAAATCGCTTTCACCAAGGATCATCGACAGCGCCATCGAAAAGCAAGACGCATGGGCCGCGCCAATCAGCTCTTCGGGGTTGGTGCCCTTTTTGCCTTCAAAACGGGTGTTGAAGCCGTAGGGTTGGTCAGACAATACACCGCTTTCGGTGGAGACGTGGCCGTTGCCCTTTTTGAGCGAGCCTTCCCATTTTGCACTGCCGGTTTTCACGATCGAAGCCATTTGAATGTCCTTTCAGTGAGCTTGCGTTCGTCCCCTCAACTGGCGCGCGATCAAAAGGTTTCAAGGCCAGTCGATCAAGATCGCGTCATCGTTTTGATGCCCCGGCTTAGCCCTTCGAGGGTCATCGGCACCATGGCCTCGGGGCCGAAAATCTCTTGGATCATCGCGATCGACTGGGTGTAGCCCCACTGTCGTTCCGGCACCGGGTTGATCCACAGATGGTTTGGCCAGTGATCTCGCACGCGGGCGAGCCATGTGGCACCCGACTCCGCGTTCCAATGCTCATTCGCGCCGCCGGGATAGGCGATCTCATAGGGCGACATCGACGCGTCACCGACAAAAATGCATTTGTAATCAGACCCATAGGTTCGTAGCACCTCATGGGTGGGGATCTGCGCATCCCAGCGGCGGCGGTTGTCGCGCCAGACGCCTTCGTAAAGGCAGTTGTGAAAGTAGAAATGCTCAAGATGTTTGAACTCGCCCCGCGCGGCGCTGAACAACTCCTCGACCACCTTTACATGCGGGTCCATTGAGCCGCCGATGTCGAGAAACAGCAGCACTTTGACGGCATTGCGCCGCTCAGGCCGGGTTTTCACATCAAGATAGCCGTGTTCCGCCGTGGCGCGGATGGTGCCGTTCAGGTCGAACTCTTCTGCCGCGCCGTCCCGCGCCCACCGACGCAGGCGTTTCAGCGCCAGTTTGATGTTGCGCGTGCCAATCTCGACGTTGTCATCGAGATTACGGAACTCACGCTTGTCCCAGACCTTGACCGCGCGTTGGTGGCGGCTTTCCTTCTGGCCGATCCGCACGCCTTCGGGGTTGTAGCCGTATGCCCCGAAAGGCGAGGTGCCCGCCGTGCCAACCCATTTGGAGCCGCCCTGATGCCGGCCCTTTTGTTCCTCAAGCCGCTTTTTCAGCGTTTCCATCAGCTTGTCGAAACCGCCCATGGCTTCGATCTCGGCCTTTTCCTCGGGCGTAAGATGCTTCTCGGCCATCTTGCGCAGCCAGTCTTCGGGCAGGTCCACGGCGTCGAGCACATCATCAAGGCTGATGTTCTCTAACCCCTTGAAGGCCGCGGCAAAGGCGCGGTCGAACTTGTCGATGTTGCGCTCGTCCTTCACCATCGACACGCGGGCGAGGTAGTAAAACGCTTCAACGTCATAGGTGGCCAGCCCTGCCTTCATGCCTTCGAGAAAGGCCAGAAACTCGCGCAGCGAGACCGGAACACCGTGGCGGCGCAGTTGATCGAAGAACGGCAAAAACATCAGAGGCTCAGCGCGCGGTCCAAAAGAACCGTGGCGATCATGCCGACGATCAAAAAGGCAAAGCCATAGCCGGTTGCATATTGTGCGATGTCCTTGCGGTTGCCGCCGCGTTTGCGGGCGGTCAGCCCGCCGATTATCGCGCCGAGTATCGCCAATCCGATTGCTATCATTGTCTATCGCCCGTCTATGTTGCGGGCCTATCCATTGCGCGGGTTCAGGCTCGCGATCTCGCGCAGCTTGGCCCGCACGGCCCAGTCAGGGCCAAAGCCGTATCGCGCCCAGCCGATGCTGTCCAGCCTGACGCGGCGCGCCTCAATGCCGCGGCCTTCGATCTCCAGCGCTTCGGCCTTGAGCAGCAAAAGCGTGGCCAGAAGGGCGGCGTTTTCGCTGGCTTCGGCAATCGGCAGATGCGGCTCAATCAGGGCAAGTGCGCCTGCGCCGTCGCCGGTGGTGACCGCATAGCCCGCACGCTGCGTGGCGACATAGGCGCGGTGCAGCGTGGTGCCGGGGGTGCGGGCATAGAGGGCGTCGGCTGTCTGGTAATGCGCTTGCGCGGCGGCTGCATCGGTCATCTGCGTCACACGACCCATAGCGTAATGCGAAAAGGCGTGGCGGTTGTCCTGCCAACCCTGCGCTTGGGCGATGCGCAGGGCGTCTTGGGCTGCAGACATGCGCGCGTTGCGGCTGACTTCGCGGCCAAGGGCCGTTTGGATGGCGTGGCTCCAGACCTGCGGCGTGGCGCGCGCGGGGCGGGGGGTGACGGTGCCGCCGCCGGGGTTCAACCGCGCCAAAATGCCCGGCAGCCGTGCCGCCACCTCTTCCCGGCGCATGCCAGAGTGCAGCGCCGGGTCATAGTAGATACGCAGCACCAGCATGTCGAAACCGGTCAGCACCGTATGCACGTTGTCGTCGTTGAAAACCGAATCCGGCAGCCGGTAGAGATCGTTCAGCGGCCCGAGCGCTTGTGCCAGTTCTTCGTGCAGGCAGTCGCGGCTTTCTTGCGGGCTCACGTCATTAGGCAGGAAAATCGCCAGCTTGCGCCGTTCGGTCAGGCGCGTCCAATCGGTGGCGGCGGAGCGCCTTGTGCGGCGATACTCCTCAAGCGTGCTGACATTCGGGACCACGAAACAGGCCGCCTGCGGCAAAAGCCGCCGGATCTGGCTGCGGCTTACCGCTTGAATGGTGATGTTTGCGCTGTCGCCCGTGACCTCGCGCAGTTCAATCCCGGCTTCGCGCCGCAGACGGGCGAGCAAACGCGCAAGATCTGGTCCCATCGTCGCAGGCGGTTGCCCCAGAACGCGCAGGGTGACCGGCCCTTCAAAGCGGGTCAGAACGGGCAGGGCGCGGCCACTTTCCATGCGGAAGGACAGATCAAGGAAATCTTCGGCCAGAGATGCATTCGACACATGCGGCGTCGCGGGCCGGGCTTGGGAGAATTGCTTCATCGGGGGCAGGGTGCTGTCGGCGATCACCGCGCGGGTCGCCACCTCGGAATGGGAGGCGGGCACGCAGGCGTTCAGCAACATCATCAGCGGCAGGATCAACCGTGCCTTCACCCCGCGCCTCATGCGCTTGGGCCTTTGTGCTGCCACGTTCCGAGTGATCTATCAGAAACTGCGTACGGCGCCGCCGCGGTCTGTCCTTGCATTTGCCTGCCCCATCGGTCGCTTAAACCCGGGTCTTCGTGCCCGTGATTGACCTCAGCCTAGGCAGGCAAAAAATCAAAAGCGAGGAAAATACCCGCTTTTGATGTAAAGTCGTCTAGGTGTTGCCGCCCTACCGCTGGCGCCGCGCCATAAAGGCCAGCCGTTCAAACAGGTGCACGTCCTGCTCATTCTTCAGCAGCGCCCCGTGCAGTTTGGGCAGGGCGTTGGGGCCATCCTTGGCCAAATCCTCGGCCTCCATGTCCTCGGCCAGCAGCAGCTTCAGCCAGTCCAGCACTTCAGATGTCGAGGGTTTTTTCTTTAGACCCTGCTGTTCGCGAATTTCGTAAAACTGCGTGAGCGCGGTCGTCAAAAGCTGCTGTTTAATGCCGGGATGGTGCACTTCGACGATCTGTTTCAGCGTCTCCATTTCGGGGAATCGGATGTAGTGAAAGAAACAGCGGCGCAGGAAAGCGTCGGGCAGTTCTTTTTCATTGTTGGAGGTGATGATCACGATGGGCCGTTGGCGCGCGCGGATCGTCTCGCCCGTCTCATAGACAAAGAACTCCATCTTATCGAGTTCCTGCAACAGGTCGTTGGGGAATTCGATATCGGCCTTGTCGATCTCGTCGATCAGCAGCACGACCTTTTCATCGGCATCAAACGCCTGCCAAAGCTTGCCCTTGCGGATGTAGTTCTTGACGTCATGAACGCGCTCATCGCCCAGTTGGCTGTCGCGCAGGCGGCTCACAGCGTCGTATTCATAAAGCCCCTGCTGTGCGCGCGTCGTCGATTTGATATTCCATTCGATCATGCGCAGGCCCAAAGCGTCGCTGACCTGCCGTGCCAATTCGGTTTTGCCAGTACCCGGCTCGCCTTTCACAAGAAGCGGCCGCTCCAAGGTAACTGCCGCGTTCACGGCAATTTTCAGGTCATCGGTGGCGACGTAGTCTTTGGTGCCTTGAAATTTCATCTTGTTTTCAACCTCGTGTGACGGGCGCTTGATCCTTGGCCTTTAACCAAAAATCAAAGGGATTGTGTAGTGACAATTGTTACCCGCTCAGATAGACGCTGCGGCAGGGAAGATGTCGGGAGACAGGCTTTTTAATGTCTGAGTTGAAAACCGCCGGGGATAAAAAAATGAAGCAGGAAGTTTTCCTGCCGGACGATTACAGTCCGGCTGAGGACGAGCCATTCATGAATGACCGTCAGCTTGAGTACTTTCGTCGCAAGCTGATCAACTGGAAATCGGAACTGTTGGCAGGCAGCCGTGACACCATCGAAGCTTTGCAAGACGGCACCCGGAACATTCCGGATGTGACCGACCGCGCCTCGGAAGAGACCGACCGCGCGTTGGAATTGCGGACCCGTGACCGGGCGCGCAAACTGGTCGGAAAAATCGACGCCGCGCTGCGCCGGATCGATGAGGGGGAGTTCGGTTACTGCATGAAAACCGGCGATCCGATCTCGCTCAAACGGTTGGACGCACGGCCTATCGCGACCATGACACTTGAGGCGCAAGAGCGTCACGAGCGACGCGAGAAAGTCCACCGCGACGACTGACATTACCTGAAACATCACACGCCGGGGCTCATGCTTCGGCGTTTGTGATTGGGGCGCGGAGCCAGCTCAGTCTGGCGCGCGTGATCTGGGGCTGGCATGAAACCTTCCAATGCGATTGTCGTGGGCGGCGGGATCGGCGGGCTGGCCTTGGCCGCCGCACTGGCGCGCAAGGGCGTCGCCGTCACCTTGTTGGAGCAGGCCGCGCGGTTTTCCGATATCGGGGCGGGGCTGCAGATCAGCCCCAATGGCCTTGCCGTGTTGCGCGCGCTTGGGTTGGAACATGGGTTGAAAGCCCGCGGTGCCGTACGGGGGCAGGCGGTTCGCCTTTGCGACTATGCTAAGGGCACGCAGGTGGCGCGGCTTGATCTGACCCGTCTGCCAAATGATCAGCGCTATTATTTCCTCCATCGTACCGATCTGGTCGACCTGCTGCGCGAGGCCGCGCAGCGCGCCAACGTGAGTTTCGAGACCGACGCACAGGTTGCCTCCATCCACCCCGGTGCCTTGCCGCAGGTGCAGATGGCGCGCGGTGGGCGACGGCGGGCTGAGTTGGTCGTGGCTGCCGATGGCATACACTCGGTCGGTCGCGTGCAGTTGAATGGTGCGGACAAGGCCAGCTTCTCAGGGCAGGTGGCGTGGCGTGCGCTGATCCCCAATGATGTGGATCATGGGCCAGAAGCGCGGGTGACCATGGGGCCGGGGCGGCATCTGGTCAGCTACCCGCTACGAGAAGGGCGGCTGATAAACCTCGTCGCCGTCGAAGAGCGCCGCGATTGGGCCGCGGAAGGCTGGCAACATCAGGACGATCCCGCAAACCTGCGCCGCGCCTTTGCGGCGTTCGGTGGTGAGGCCGCGCAGATGGTCAACGCTGTAGAAGAGGTGACCCTTTGGGGGCTGCATCACCACCCCGTCGCCGCCAACTGGCAGGCAGAAGGCGTGGCGCTTTTGGGCGATGCGGCCCATCCGACGCTGCCCTTTCTGGCACAGGGCGCGAATATGGCGCTGGAAGATGCTTGGGTCTTGGCAGATTGCCTGACCCGCCAACCCCGCGTCGCCGCACTCGCCGCCTATCAGGCCGCCCGCATCGACCGCGCCCGGCGCATTGTGAAAACATCACAGGGCAACGCCGCACGTTACCACCTGCAGCCCGGCCCGATCCGTTTCGCGGCCCACAGCGGGCTGCGCATCGCCTCCAAACTCGCTCCTGGTATGATGTTGGGCGCGTTTGATTGGCTCTACGCCCATGACGTTACCAAAGCGTAAAGGCCACCGACCTTAGCCGGTGGCCCAAGGGCTTAGCCCGCCCGTTGCAGCATCCCGAATAGGTCTCGTGGATCATCGGGATCGGCCAGCAGGTCAAGCGGCTGGAACAGACCCGTCTCGGCGATCTGGTCGCGGACATAGCGCAGGGCCGAGAAATCCTCGATCGCGAAACCAACCGAGTCGAAAAGCGTGATCTGCTCCGCGCTGCGGCGGCCTTCGGCTTGGCCGGTCAGCACCTGCCAAATCTCGGTGACTTCGTGATCTGCATCCAACTGCTGAATTTCACCTTCAATGCGCGTCTGCTCAGGGAACTCCACAAAGATATCAGAGCGGTGCAGGATCGCTGGGGCCAGCTCCGTCTTGCCCGGGCAGTCGCCGCCAATCGCGTTGATATGCACGCCAGAGCCGACCATATTGTCGGTCAGGATCGTGGCATATTGCTTGTCTGCGGTGCAGGTGGTGATGATCTGCGCGCCAAGGATCGCGTCCTCCGCCGTGTCACATTCCACGACCTTGATGCCGTGGCCTGCCAGATTGCGCGCACATTTCGCGGTCGCCGCGCGGTCGATATCATAGAGCCGCACCTCATCCACGCCGCAGATCGCCTTCATCGCAAGGCTCTGGAACTCGGACTGTGCGCCATTGCCGATCATCGCCATGACGTGCGCGCCCTTGGGTGCCAGCAGGCGGGCCACCACAGCGGAGGTCGCTGCCGTGCGCAGCGCCGTGAGGATCGTCATCTCGGTGAGCAGCACGGGATAGCCATTGTCGACGTTGGCCAAAAGGCCAAAGGCAGTCACGGTTTGAAACCCGTCCTTGGTGTTGTCGGGGTGGCCGTTGACGTATTTAAAGCCATAAACGTCACCGTCCGAGGTCGGCATCAATTCGATCACGCCCTTCTCGGAATGGCTCGCCACACGCGGGGTCTTGTCGAACAGCTCCCAGCGTTTGAAGTCGGCCTCGATATACTCGGCCAGCCCGCGCAGCATGTCTTCGACGCCGATGTGGTGAATCAGCTTCATCATCTTGTCGACAGAAACGAAAGGCACCAGCGCCTTGTCGGAGGGTTTGAGATTGGTCATGGGTCAGGTCTTTCTAATTGCGGCGGGCAAGGTGCAGGCCGGCGATCATACACCGGACAGACCCGCCAGCGGTCTCAATTGTAGGAATGGTCAGGGGCAGAATGCGGGCGTGGGCCTCGATCCTTGCCACCTGATCGGGGTCTAGAGCGGCCAGTGCGCGGGCAGAAATGGCCATGATCAGCCCGTCGTCACCGTCCAGTTCAATGGCATTTCCGGCAAACTCATCGATCTGATGCGCGGTAAGCGCGATCACATCTCTTCCGGTTTCAGCGAGCCTGTCTCGGACCATCTCGCGGCGCTTGGAATCGCTGATCAGATCAAGCCCGACCAGCGCTACCTTGGTCCCAACGGCCATCAAAACATTGGTATGATAGACCGGACGGCCTTGGGCATCATGGGCATCAAAGGCAATCGGCTCAAAGTTGAAGTTGGTGCAGAACCGCTCCAGCAGAATTGGATCGGCGCGGTGCGAGCGCGCCACATAGGCAACGCGCCCGATGTGATCGAGCACCATCGCTCCGGTGCCTTCGAGCGCGAGATCGTCATGTTCAAGGCCGGAATAGTCGATCACGTCCTGCACCCTGTAACGGGTCTTGAGCAGGTCGATCACATCCCACCTGCGCTCTCGGCGGCGGTTCGCGGCATACATCGGATAGACCGCGACATGCCCGCCGGCATGGGTTGAGAACCAGTTGTTCGGAAATACACTGTCGGGCGTCTCGGTGCCGGTGTCGTCGAAATCGTGCACGGTGATGCCGACGCCGCGCAGCGCGGTGACGACGTGGTCAAACTCGGCCCTTGCGGCCTCGGCAACATTCCCAACGCTGGCGCGTTGAAAGGCATTGTCGGCCTGTGTCTCAGGGTTGGAGCGGAAATGATGTGGGCGGATCATCACAACCGCCCGCGGTGCCTGTGCCTGCATGATCAATAAGCACGGGTTGGGCGGTCAAACACGCGGCGGCCAAAGGCCGAGGCGGTGAGGTCCACCATCAGTTGCGCAGTGCGGCCACGCTCGTCGAGGAACGGGTTCAACTCGACAAGATCGAGCGAGGTCATCAGGCCACTGTCATGCAGCATTTCCATCACCAGATGGCCCTCGCGCACCGTCGCGCCGCCCGGCACCGTGGTGCCCACGGCAGGGGCTACCGAGGGGTCAAGAAAATCGACATCCAGCGACACATGCAGCATCCCGCCCGCCGCTCCGACTTTATCAAGGAAGCGCTGCAACGGCTTGGCGATGCCGCTCTCGTCGATCTCGCGCATGTCGACGTAAGTCACAGTGGTGTCCTGCAAGGCGGCCCGCTCAAGCGCGTCGACCGAGCGCAGGCCGATCATGGCGATATTATCATGGGGCAGGGGTGTTTCGATCTTCGGAAATCCGTCAAACCCTTCGCGCCCGGTGACATAGCCCAAGGGCGTGCCGTGCAAGTTGCCGCTGTCGCTGGTCTGAGGCGTGTGAAAATCCGTATGCGCATCAAGCCACAGCACGAAGAGCGGGCGTCCTGCTCTTTCAGCGTGGCGCATGGCACCCAGCACGGTGCCAAGGGCCAGCGCATGATCGCCGCCCATGAAAATCGGCAAGCCGTCGTCCATCGCGGCATTGGCGGCAGCGGCGAGGCTCTCGGTCCATGCGATGGTCTCTTCCAGCGCGTGCAGCTTTTCATGCTCCTGCGCGTGGAAGGGTGCAGGCGCGACATTGCCCCAGTCTGTGACGCTGTGGCCAAGGTCGCGCAGCGCGCGCTCAAGCCCTGCGGTGCGGTAGGCGTCCGGCCCCATCAGACAGCCACGGCGGCGCTTGCCGCTGTCCAGCGGGACACCCAGTAAGATGCAGTTCTGTTGGTTCGACATGGAGGACTCCTCTGGTGTTTGAACCCAGATAATCCGCGCATCTGTCTAACAGCAAGACGTCAAACTGTTCAATATGATGGTGATTTAGACAAACAGAAGGTCCGTCTGTCCAGTTTGTCGAATGCCTTGCCGTTTACACGGTTCGGCGCGCAGCGGCGACCCACAGGCCGACCAAGATAAAGGAAAAAATCGCATTCCACCCGGCCATCGACAAGCCAAGCAGTTGCCAGACGATTTCATCACACATAACCAAGCCGCTGGGGCCGTCGGTCGACAAAAGCGACCCCCCATCGAGGCTGCCCAAGTCCATGCCGCCACCGGTGCAGGAACTCGGCCCCGGCCACCAGCCCCATTCAACGCCCGCGTGATACGCTCCGATCAACCCTGTCACTGCCGCCGCCAAGGCACCAAGCCAGGCTAAAACGCGGGGGCCACCAAACAGCAGAATCGCGCCTATCAGCACTGCCGCCGCATGGGGCCAGCGTTGCCAAAGGCACATCTGACAGGGCGCGTAGCCGCCCAAATGCTGAAAGCCAAATGCGCCAAGCAGCAGAGCAGCAGAGCCAAGCGTTGCCAACAAAGTCAAAGTCTTACCAGTCATAGAACCTTTACCACCATAAAGCCGCCAATCAGTAAGGCGATGGCCAATGTGAACATCATTCCCAAACGGCGTTCAATGAAATCCCGGATCGGTGCGCCAAAGCGCCACAGCAGCCCTGCCACCACAAAGAACCGCAGCCCGCGGGCAAGGATCGAGGTCATAATAAAGATGCCCAGCGGCATCCCCGTCCAGCCCGACATGATTGTGATGACCTTGTAGGGGAAGGGCGTGACGCCCGCGACCAGCACGGCCCAGAAGCCCATGTCGTTGAACCGGGTCGAGAATTCCGCCATGGCGTCTGCCTTGCCCAGGCTCGCAAGGATCGGCTGTCCGAGGCTCTCGAACGCCAGCGCGCCAATGGCATAGCCCAAAAGCCCGCCCAGAACCGACGCCAGCAGCGCCACGCCGGCAATTAACCACGCGCGGTTGGGCCGCGCGATGATCATCGGAATCATCAAGATATCAGGGGGGATGGGAAAGAAGGAGCTTTCAACAAAAGCGACAACGGCAAGCGCCCAGAGGGCATGGCGATGTTGGGCCAAGCCCAGCGTCCAGTCATAAAGTCGGCGGATCATTCGGGGGCTCCGGCTGTTTTATATGCCTCACCATGTCGCGTGACCAAGGTCAAGCAAGCAGGACTTAGAATTTGTGAAAATCCTCTTGCTCACGCCGTCTTTGCAGGCTACATCGCCCCACGTGCCCAAGTGGCGGAATGGTAGACGCAGGGGATTCAAAATCCCCCGCCGCGAGGCGTGCCGGTTCGAGTCCGGCCTTGGGTACCACCTTGTTTTCGCAAGGTTTTCCGTAAATTACTAGTAATGGGTTGGAGCGGTATGTTCACTTCGCCCCCCCATGTATGCCCCCCTTTCTCGTTTTATTCTCTATTTGTTCTGTCTCTTCTCCGTTGATTTTTAATACTTCAATCTTTGCGATGATGCCATATTGAAGGAACGCGTCCCGCTCGGATCGGTAGCCTTAGGGGGCTTGTATTTAAGTTTCCTAGGGTCAGGACCCATTAATCGATTGAGCTTGTCGCGTTGTCATGTCTCACGATCCCCAGTTTTGGGGGATATTATGAGCAACTTATACTGGCTGAATGAGGCCCAGATGGAGCGTCTGCGGCCTTACTTTCCTAAGAGCCGAGGTCGTGATCGCGTTGATGACAGGCGTGTTCTGAGTGGCATTATCTTCATCAATCGCAACGGTTTAACGTGGTGCGATGCACCAACGGACTATGGCCCACCAAAGACGTTGTATAGTCGCTGGAAGCGTTGGAGTGGTATGGGCGTGTTTGCCCGGATCATAATGGGATTGGCCGAACAATACCCTGATAACAAAACTATCTGAATTGATGCAATAGACCTCAAGGCGCATCGCACGACTTCCAACCTGCGGTTAAAAAAGGGGGGGCGTGGACGCCTGATTGGGCAAACTAAAGGCGGCATGAACACCAAGCTGCATGCTGTAACAGACACCAGCGGCCGTCCTGTCCGCCTGTTCATAACCGCTGGGCAGGTCAGCGATTATACTGGTGCTGCGGCTTTGTTGAACGGCCTGGGTGAGGCGGCGTGGCTTCTCGCTAATCGAGGGTATGATGCTGGTTGGTTCCGCGAAACCCTCGCAGATAAGGGCACCGAACCCTGCATCCCGGGGCGCAAATCGCGCAAGAAGACCGTCAAGTATGACAAAAGACGATACAAACGCCGCAACCGCATCGAAAGGATGTTCGGCAGGCTCAAAGACTGGCGACGTGTCTCAACCCGTTATGACCGCTGCCCAAACGTCTTCCTGTCAGCAATCACTCTCCCAACAACGATTATTTTCTGGTTATGAGTCCTGACCCTAGGTCCGCTGACTGTCAGATCGCCGCGCTGAGTTTGTGCGGCATCTACAGCACCCCAAAAAGCACAGACCGCCTCGGCATTAGCCTTGGGTCGATACCTGCAGCAACGCCAATTTGCTGGTGGAGGGACTCAGATCAACGCCTCTGAATCGGGTTGTGACGAGAATATTATGTCAGCCTTCGCGGGTGTCTACGCATCTCCAACGGGAACTGCCGCCATGCAATTTCAAGAAAGCTGATCAAGATGCAGTTTTCCAATGACGCAGGGTCAGTGTCAGATTAAAGACAATTAACGTAGTTTTTGCTGCACTGCAGCACTACATTATCAGCGGGAGGCCCATTTTGGCGTCGGTAATTCGATGCCGCCAAGGAGCCTAAGTCTATGAGCGAACACCCTCTTTCTGCTATCCCTGAAATTCGGAAACTCTGGCGGTGTGATACACCCGACGTTGCCGAGCATCTCTTGCGCCTCGACCCGCATACGCGCCGTTCGCGGTTCGGGGCTGTCGTCAAAGACGATTTTATAGAGCAGTACGCCGAAGGCATCATTGCATTCGATACAGTGGTTTTTGGAGCGTTCTTTGATGGCCAGCTGCGTGCAATCGGTGAGTTGCGAGGCATGCCTCAATCCTGGCCGCGCCACGCGGAACTTTCTCTGTCGGTCGAACCGGATTGGCAAGGCAAGGGGATCGGCAGCACGCTTTTTTCCCGATTGATCGAGGCCTCACAAAACCGCGGCATCAGATCTCTGCATGTACTTTTTCTAAGCGAGAACAAAAAGATGCAGAGTATCGCCGGGAAGTATCATCCCGAAACCAACTTAAACGATGGCCAGATCGAAGCAGCGTTGGAGCCGCCTTGGGCAACACCTATGTCCTTCGCCCGCGAGATGTTGGCGGATGCCAACGCTTGTATACGGCGTTGTCTATTGGTTGCGACATGACGCGCTGCAGGGCAAATTGCACATTGAATGTGAGGCCAAATGTTTGATCCATTCAAACGTGCGCGTTCGAAGGCAGCGGGAAAGGCCCGGCGTGCTACCGTTAAGACTATGGCCAGTGCATGGGGCACAATGCTTGCCCCCACCAAGCCCGGAAAGCCTAAGGTCCAGAAAAAATTGAAGTCTTCCGCGCCTAAGCGCAAGGGGGCGTCCAGCCGTGACCGGAGCGCTGTGGAATCCAAAAAAATTCCGAGAACTGCTCAATCAAGGGTGTCCGTGCCGCGCGGTGCGTCGTTTTCTGAAGCGAAATTTGAGAGTGAGTTTGGCAGCCGGTCGTACATGCTCTATGTGCCAAAGATCGCAAAGGTGGCAGATGACCCGTTGCCGCTGATCGTGATGCTGCACGGGTGTGGGCAGACCCCGAAAGACTTCGCGCGCGGCACAGGTATGAACGCGCTGGCTGAGGAGTTCGGTTTTCTGGTTCTCTACCCTACGCAAGCACGTGCCGCACATCATCGGCGCTGTTGGAATTGGTATCAACGGGGTGATCAGGCTCGCGGTGCTGGAGAGCCCGCCCTGCTTGCTGGCCTAACGCAACATATCATCGCTGGCGAGCAAGTCGATCCCGCCAAAGTCTACGTTGCCGGTCTGTCGGCAGGTGCGGCTGCAGCGTTAATTTTGGCAACTGCATATCCCGATATATTTGCGGCAGTCGGTGTCCATTCTGGTCTAGCGGTTGGTGCTGCCCATAACAAAGGTACTGCACCGAGAGCGATGCAACTTGGTGACCCCGGCCAGCGTCACGACGCGCCGATGCCCAGCATTATCTTTCACGGAAACGCTGACAAGGTCGTCAACCCACGCAACGGTCGCTTCGTCGCCATTCGAGCGGTGGAGCCATTCGGCAGCCTGAGCATGTCGGAGAAGTCTGGTCGCATACCTGATGGCCGCGAATACATCCGTACAGTGCATCGCATTGGCAAGGGACGTCCGCTCGTTGAGCTGTGGGTCGTGCAAGGGTCTGGGCATGCATGGTCGGGTGGCCATGCTGCCGGAAGCTACACCGATCCCAAAGGACCGGATGCCTCGCGTGAGATAGCTCGGTTTTTCTTACGGCACCGAACCACTAAAAAACGCCGTCGAGCGCATTAGGCTGTAGACCCATTAATCTGTTTGATGATGTCATGCCTGCATGATTCAATTTCCGCATGCTGAGAGGAAATTATGAGCAATCTTTGCTGGCTGGACGGCGACCAAATGGCGCGGCTCCGCCAGTATTTTTGCACCTTCATCAATGCAATGGTCCGAGGCCGTGGTCTCATCAAGCTTTAAACGGGTACGACTTCGCCCTCAACGCACTGCGCAGCGAAGGCGAACTATAGCCTGTCTTGTATTTTCGCCAAGGCCGCCGCTGCGGTCAAAATTTTCTGCCGGCGTGCCGAACGGAACGCGCTCACGATCAAAGAATGACACCAGTTCCATTGCAGAGATCGCGTCGAGCCGACCCTGTCGATCCCGGTCGCCGGTCCACATCCCGATCAGAGCTTCGCCGTCGCCCAAAAGCGGCGCGCCATCGCCCCCGAGCTCACGATCATTAATGTCGATTCGCAGCGCAGAGTCGCTTCTGTTTGACGCCACGGTGCCGCGGGCGCTGCGAAGCCCGTCACGGTCCGAGCGCACGGCCAAAGTTACGCCCGCGCCCAATCGCGGCAAGCCAGAGACTAAGGGAACCCAATTGTTTGACCGACCAGGTGCGGCGTAGACCGCAAGCCTTAAGTTGGGATCTCGCGCGACTTGCGTCAGAACGGGCCCGTTCTCAAGGCGGACGCTACCGCTGCAAAAACGATTCAGCTCATCCGGAGCGATGATGTCGGTGGTGTTTACGAAGATCCCAGTAGTGGACGCGCTTGCCAGCCGCTCTGCATCACGGCGGCGCTCCTCTGCAAGGCGGCGATCCTTCTCTAGCCGACGGTCGGACACGGAAGGAAGATCAGCGGTGGTGTCATCCTTTTCCGTCAGCCGCTCTAGCGCTTCCGTCAATATGAGCCCGAGAATTGCCTCTAGCGGGTCGCCACTACGGCCTGGCGCATTCGGGCCTGCTGACTGGCTGGGCGGCGGGGCCGGCAAGGCAGAACCGTCCTGCAGCAAGGCGGCCAGCACGTTTGTCGGCGCCGGATCGAGACTCTGCATGCGACTGCGTGCAAAACTCGACGCGATCAGTTGAAGACGTCCGCGATTTGTCTCATTCGCGATGACAATATGTGTCATCCACGGCGTCGCGGAATTGGCTGTTCCAGCGCGGTCGGAACGAACGTAAGCAAAGCGCCCGCCGCGCATCTCAGCCGCTGTAACGATGCGGTCGCTTTGGCTCAAACGATAGGGGCTGGTCCCTTGCAACGCATCGCGGACGAATTCGTTGTGCAGTGCCTCCGGTCGCTCGAATGCGGGGCGCGCGATCAGAATTAACCCACCATCCGGAGAAGCCAGACGCTCTTCCCCGTCAGTCGACTGATCCTGTAGAAGGGTCTCCGGCCGGATGTGCCAGACGCCCGTTTCGGAATGCCAAGCCGGCGCCCAGTCATTCGATGATCGCTCTGCCTCGAAGTTGCGGATCAAGGCGCGGATGTCGCGCCATGTCGCGCGTTGCCCGCCGTTAGCGCTTCGCACCCACTGGTTCAACGCGGCTGCGCTGCCCCGTCCCCACGCCCCGTCCAACAAACCGTCATACGAGCGCTCAAGCGCAAGCGCGCCTTGCAAAATACGCGCTTCTTCTCGAGATACTTGGACGGAATCGAAATCATCGGACAGTCGGATGGACCGCCCCTGCGCCTGCGCGCCCGTTGAGTAGATCACAAGCATAGACAGTCCTAATGCGAGACCTTGCATCAAACGGGTGAAACAGTGGCTGTCACGTTTGGTCATTTGGGTTCTCCAGTCGTCAAGCAATCCACTCGAGGTGCTGCTTCAAAAGTCTATCCACCCCGATCGCATTTAGAAACTGCAAAGGTACTTCCCAGCCCTTGACCTGCCCCCCCCCCACTGGTCCCTCACTCATAACGAGAGTTTGCAGGTTTGGTTTTGATAGTTGGGGGTTCCGGATCGGGCAAGCGCGGTGGGCGCGGAGCCCTCAAATTGCTCAAGCGCCTGCCGCGCTTGCTTTGGCGTCCGGTTTCCGAGCGATGAGTGCGGCCTGACAGTGTTGTAGTCGTAGCGCCAGAGGGCCAGCTTCCGCCGCGCATCATCGAAAGTGTCGAAGATCTCCTCATTCAGCAGTTCATCGCGCAGGCTGCCGTTGAATGACTAGAAGGTAGGCGCGCTGTACGAGCGGAGAGATGCTCGGTTTCCTTCCTTTTCTTAGACAGAAACTTCTGGCACTCCTTGTGTTCTGCCTCCGCACCGAAAGACTGTTTTATGTCTCAACGCTTGGGCAAGAACGTCGTCAGGGATACCACCTTGGTGGAGGCAGAGGTCTTCAAATATCAATCTGAGGCCGTAATTTCGAACAATGTCTGAGCGAATTCTGATCTCGGCACACAGACGTGCATCCCCCCACTGCTCGTCGTCTGGTCAGCTTCAGTCCCGCAAACACCGTAGCTTGGTGTCTACGAAAACCCACAGCACACCTTGGTAGTTCTTGTTGCCGAGGCGCTGCTTAGTCGCGGGTGAAATACGCGAGCGAGCGGCGCAGGTCGTCGCTTTCGTACCCGCGTCCTATGAAAACAATCTGATTTCGGCGGTCTTTCTCAGCGACGGGCAGCAGTTCGGGCGGTTGGACGGATCGACGCACGGCTTGCAGCAAGAGCGGCCCGGCTGGTGTTTCGAACACCCCCTTGACCCGCACCAGATCGTCCCCCCGCGCAAAGAGGAGCGCCGACAACCAGACTGAGAACATGGCCCAGTCCACGTCTTCGGGGACGTCTATCTTGGTGGGGCGGATGGGATCGGCGCCATCTGACAGCAAAGGCAGCGCATAGGCTGAGGCCTCCGGCAGGTCTGACAGCGCGTGGGGCAGGCCCTTCGCTGCGGCTTCGATCTGTGCTGCGGGGTTTAGCTGTTTCGCGGTCGCTTTAACGGCGGCCAGCCTATCGTCAGGCACCGCGTCGACCTTGGTCAAGATAATACGGTCTGCCGCTTCAATCTGGGCGCGGCTCAGGTGTTCGCTGTGCAGTTGCTCAGCAGCGTGGAGGGCATCGACCAGCACAACAATCTCGGCCACGCGGATATGATGCACCAAAACCCCGTCGTTCTGAATCGCCGCAAGGATGGCGGCGGGGTCGGCAAGGCCGCTGGTTTCAAGGACGATCTGATTGGTGCCGCGCATCTCCGCGCTTTGGCGGCTTCGGGTGTCACAAAGGGCGCGCAGGGCGGCAATTAAATCCGCTTTGCCCGTGCAACAGGCGCATCCACCGGCGAGCAAGGTCATACTGGCAGCCTGTGCGGCGAGCAAGGTGTCATCAACCGGCGTCAAGGCCGCTTCGTTTACGAGGATATGCGCACCCGGAAAGGCGCCTTCGAACAACTGATGACGCAGCCATGTCGTTTTGCCCGACCCCAGATAGCCGCCAAGGATTGTCAGGCGCAGGCGGCTGTCGTCCGGGTCCGGTGTCATGGGGCGGAAGGGGGAGCGGTGAAGCGAGGGTCGAGCGGGTCAATCGGGGTGCCGATCTGTCGCGCGGCTTCGCCCCAGACGGCTTCAAGGTCGGGCAGTAGGGCGGTACGGCCAGTGAAAGACGACAGGGCGAAGCCTGGTCCGTGACCGGGCGGTCGGGCGGTGAAGCCATAGCTGCTGAGCAGTCGGTTCAATATCTGCGCACGCCGCATTTGCAGCCGCAAACGGTCGCCGGCATTATCCGCCCCTGCATCGGTCCAATGGCCGGGGCGTGTTGGAAAACCACAGGCGTTGCACATCTTGAGACCTCGTTGCTTAGGAATAGGGCAGCGCAGATCGCGCTGCCCCTTGCTGGCTTAGATCACTTCTGGGCGCTTGTCGCTGTCGAAGGGGAAGCGTTTGCGGAAGTCGTCAGCGATGGTGTTGAAGTCTACCCATTCGACGCCAGAGTGACCGTTGATATATTCGATCAGACGCTCCAGCATCAACAAGACCTGCGGACGGCCTGCGACATCGGGGTGGATGGTAATCGGGAATACGCCGTATTCCATCTCGCGGTAGACCCAGTCAAACTGATCTTTCCACAACTGCTCGATATCACGTGGGCTGACGAAACCGTGGCTGTTGGGGGCGTTCTTGATGAACATCATCGGGGGCAGGTCGTCTACATACCAGTTCGCGCCGATGTCGACGAGGTCGATCTCCTTGCCGTGCTTGAGCGGGTGCATCCACTCGCCAGCGGTCTTGGAGTAATCGATCACATTCCATTCGTCGCCGACGCGGGCATAGAATGGCTGGAAGTCACGGTAGCTTTGGCTGTGGTCGTAGGAGAAACCGTATTTTCCCAGCAAGGCCGCGGTCACCTTGGACATTTCCCACCAAGGCGCAACATAGCCTTTGGGTGCCTCGCCGGTCAGCCCTTTGATAAGCTCGATCGATTTGACCAGAACGTCTTCTTCTTGCGATGGCGTCATCGCGACGGGGTTTTCGTGCAGATAGCCATGCGCACCGATCTCGTGACCGGCTTCGACGATCATATCCATTTCCTTGGGGAAGGTCTCTAGCGAGTGGCCGGGGATGAAGAACGATGTCCGCATCTCATATTTCTTGAACAGGCGCAGCAGGCGGGGCACGCCGACTTCGGTCGCGAAGATGCCGCGCTGGATGTCATTAGGGGAATCGCCCCCGCCATAGGACCCGATTTGGCCCGCGACGGAGTCGATGTCCGTGCCAAAGGCACAATAGATTTTCTTACTCATGTCTCAGTCTCCTCTGATTTTGTAAGTCGTTGTCAGGGCGGCATCAGCCGCGGATGATCTCCTCGCAGCCCAAAGCTGCGGCCAGCAGGGCCGTGTCCTGTCCGGAAGGCGCCGAGAGCAGGAACCCGGTAGGCATGCCGTCGGCATCGGTGCCGTTGGGAATGGACACGCCGCACCAGTCCAGAAAATTGCCCAGCGAAGTGTTCCGCAACGTCAGGCCATTGGCGCGAAAGAACGCGTCTTGGTCCGCTTCAAGGGGGCCGGTCTCCATCGCGGTTACGGGGGTGGTGGGACACAAAACAATGGCGTTCCCGATGGCGGCGGCGGTCGAGGCCATGGTGCGAGCGCGGGCCTGTTGAAGCACCAGCAGGTCAACGGCGCTCATGGTTTCGGCCAGCTTGATCCGACGCACCACGCGGGCGTCCATCTGCTGTGCCTCGGCCCCGCAAATCCGGTCTTGATGCAGGACCAGCGCCTCGGCACCGGCCAGAACGCCGTGCTGGGCGATCAAGTCAGTCAACTCGGAAAGTTCGGGCAAAGACATGCGACTCACGCGCGCGCCAGCCGCTTCAAGCCGCGACACAGTAGCGTCGAAGTTTGCGGCCACTGCGGGAGCGAGGTCATCGAGCAGCACATTATCGGGAATAACGAAGTTTAGCGTTCCGGAGTCTGCCGCCTGTGCCTCTGGCGCGTCCTTTCCGCGCAGAACTGCATCGAATAGCGCACAGTCGGCCACCGTGTGGGCCAGCGGGCCGATCGTGTCGAGCGATTTAGCCAGCGGATAGACCCCCGTCATCGGGTGGCGCCCGGACGACGTTTTATACCCAACGACCCCGTTAAAAGAGGCCGGTATGCGCACTGACCCGCCGGTGTCTGAGCCCATCGAAATCGGTACGATCCCCGCCGAGACCACCACGCCGGAGGCCGAGGACGACCCGCCGGGGCTGCGGGTCTGTCCTGCAGGGGCGTGGACGTTGCGCGGGGTGCCGTAATGCGGGTTGAGGCCGATGCCGGAGTAGGCGAACTCGGTCATATTCACAGTGCCGGTGCTGATGATGCCAGCGCGATGCGCCGCCGCGATGACCGGCGCGTCTGCCTGTGCTGGGGGATCGTTCTTGGTCACCACGGCCCCGGCGGTGGTCACGCGGCCCTTAAGGTCAAACAAGTCCTTCCAAGCCACCGGCACCCCGTCAAGCGGGCTGGCGGGCAGGCCAGCGCGATACCGCAAGCGCGCGGCTTGCGCCTCGACCAACGCACGGTCGCGCAGGGTGTCGATATAGATCGCGTCGTCGCCATGCGCTGAGAGGCGCTCAAAGACCTGCTCAGTCACGGTCACCGCGTCAAGTTTGCCGGAACGCAGCCCTGCTGAGATTTCGCTTGCCGTCAGATGACCCATGCGAGCCCCCTTAGTGGTCGATTACGGTGGCATTGGCGGATTTCCACGCGATAAACGCGCTTCCTCCGGCCTTTAGCCTGTCGCGATATTTGTCCACATGGCCTTCGACATTAATCAATTTGCCGTCGGCAAAACGCACGATCATATGCATGATGTGGCCCACGATTTGTAGACGGTCGATGGTGCAGGGGATCGCGTTGGAGCCAAAGTTGGCGCGTATTTCATCTTGGGGCACATCGGCAGGCACAAGGTCCACCGCTTCGGCGGGAAGAATGATGCTCATCTCCCGGCCTGTGTGCGCGTCGATACCCGCGCGGTTCGCACCGCCAAAGGTGCCAAAGGCGGTGTCCAGCATCACAGTGCCATTCTGCTGTTCCCTGACGGTTCCGGGCAGGATGGCATTAGAGCCGATAAAGCGGGCCACGAACTGGCTGCTGGGGCGGGTGTAAAGCTCACGTGGAGGGCTGACCTGTTCCACGCGGCCCGCGTTCATCACTACGATCCGATCGGACAGAGCAAGTGCTTCGGACTGCGCGTGGGTCACAAACACAAAGGTAATCCCAAGGTCGCGCTGGAGCAGCTTCAACTCGTTCTGGATGCTTTTGCGCAGGTTCGCATCAAGCGCGCCGAGCGGTTCGTCCAGCAGCAGGATGTCGGGCTCAACTACAAGCGAGCGGGCCAGTGCGATACGCTGGCGCTGGCCACCCGACAGGCGGGCAGTCGGCATGTCGGCGATGCTACTCAGGCCAAGTTTTTCGAGTATCTCGTCAACTTTGCGGTTCGCTTCGTCGCGCGGCATCTTCTTAACTTCAAGGCCGAAGAGCACGTTCTGGCGAACATTCATATGCGGAAAGAGCGCGTAGTTTTGAAAGATCATCGAGGTCGGGCGTTTCTCGGGCAGTTGATCGTTCACGCGTTTGCCGCGGATCATCAGATCGCCAGAGGTGACCGTCTCAAACCCCGAAATCATCCGCAGGGTCGTGGATTTTCCGCATCCCGACGGGCCAAGGAATGCAATGAATTCCCCTTTTTCGACATCCAGATTGAAGTCGATAACGGCCGGAGTTCCATTGTCGTAGGTCTTGTAGACATTTGTGAGCTGAAGATCGTAGGCCAAGGGAAAACGTCCTGTTCGGGGGAAAAGGGAAGGGGGAGGTTCAGCCGGAGGGCCGGCTGAACCGTTCGTGCATTAAGCGGAAAGGAATTCGTCCCACTTTTGGATGAGCAGGTCGTACTCATCCGGCCACTGGTGCCAGTAGGCGACGTTCGAGGCGCGTTCTTCGAGCGAGCCGCCATCGCGCAGATCGCCCTCTTTGATCCCGCGCTCGGTTTCGCCAACCCATGGCTTGCCCTCGTACCAGAAGGCATATTTGTCGGGGTCCATAACGTTTTTGACGTTGGTCGTGGGCGAGTAGTAGCCCTGTTCGGACACCGCAATGGCGGGCGGGCCGGACAGCCAGTAATCAGCATAGGCTGCAACTGCTTCGAGGTTCGACGACGTCTTAAGGGGTGCCACCCCGATCGCCCAGCCACGGTAGCCGCTTTCCATGGTGGCATAGGAGCATTCGACGCCCTGCGCCTTGACCGCCATGACCGCCGGTTGCCATGCATCAGCAATGACCATCTCACCCGAGGCCAGCAGGTTCACCAACTCGCCGAAGTCACCCCAAAGCGCACGGAACTGGCCTTCCTTCTTCTTGGAAATCAGGAACTTGGCCGCTTCGTCAATCGCAGCAGCGTCCGGGTTGCCCGGGTTGGCCACTTCCAGCAGACCCAATTCGTTCATAGCCAGAACCGCCTGACCAAATGCGATAAGCGGGTCGACGTTCAGACCTGTTTTGCCCTTGAACTTGGGATCGAACAGGGACGACCACTTGGCGGCCTCTTCCGCATCCACGATGTCCGGGCGGTAACCGATGGAATCGTAGTTGTAGACAGTCGGAACCATGTTGAGGCGGGTCTGGCTTTCGTCTTCCCAGATTTGACCGACGATCTGTCGGTTCAGGTCCCAGCGGTCTGACGGTTTGGTGAAGGTTTCGCGAATACCGGCCCAGTTCTCAAGGTTCTCGGCAGGGATCGGCGCCAGCTTGTCGGTTGCGACCATTGCAGCAAGACGTTCACCGATGATTTCCCAGCAATCATAGGCATCCGACCCGGAGAGGATCTCTGTCTGGGTGTTGGGAAAGATGTCAGCCTTGCCACTGACCGATCCGACACCGGATTGCTCTTTGAAGTCGTTCAAGATGCGTTCCTGAACTGTCACCGACAGGCCAACAGTCCGCAATTCCTGGTTGCCCAGTTCAGCAGCGAATGCCTGCTGGGCCCCAAGGAACGGCATCCCTCCTGCAGCGAGCGCGGCGGTGCCCGCTGTGGTCTTTAGAAAGTTGCGTCTAGAGAAATTCGAGTGTGTCACTTGTATACTCCTTGTTGAGGTCGTTTAATTTTAGTTGTTATTGGGAAGGCAGACCTTCCTTGCGTGTTCAGTAGCGCCCGACCATCAGCCCACCGTCCACTGTAATGACCTGTCCTGTCAGATACCGCGCGGCATCCGACGTAAGGAAACCCACGACATCGGCGATGTCGTCGGGCTGTCCGATCCGGCCCAGCGGGACGATCTCGCCCACTGTCTTGGCGCCTTCGGGACCAAGTGAATGTTTCTCTGATAAAAGCTGCGCGGTGCGGATATAGCCCGGTGCAACGCCGTTAACGCGCACCCCGTGGCCACCCAGTTCCACCGCCAAACCCCGGACGAGGCCCACGACCCCCGCCTTCGCAGCAGAGTAGTGGACATGCTCGTCCCAGCCATAGGCAACGCCCATGATCGACGACAGACAGACAATCGCCCCACTGCCGCGCGCCTTCATCCCAGCAGCTGCGGGGCGGATTACGCGCAGCATCCCTTTGAGATCAATGTCGAATGTCTGATCCCATTTCTCGTCTGTCAGTTGCTCCAACGGGACGCGGTGGGCAATGCCTGCATTGGCGACGATCGTGTCGATTTTGCCAAAGCGGGTTTCGATGTCCTTGACCACGGCGTCAGCGCGCTTGGTGTCGGTAACATCGAGATGCTGAAACTCAGCCTCACCACCCGCCTTGCGGATCTCCTGCACGACATTGCGGCCCTCATCCTCCAGCACATCGGTCACCACAACATGGTCTCCGCGTGCGGCCAGCGCCTTGGCCGTGGCCCGTCCGATGCCAATACCGGCGCCCGTGATCAACGCGATTGAGGTCATAGCATTACGTCTCCGGAATTGGGTGACAGGGTCTGGCCCACGTAAATCCGTGCGGCGTCTGAGCAGAGGAAAGCGACGGTTTCTGCCACATCCTCCGGCTCGCCAAAATGGCCCAGCGGAAGCTCGGCCGCCTTGGCCGCACGCCAGTCGTCCGACAGGGCGCGCACCAATTGTGTGTTGATCGGCCCGGGCGCCACGGCATTGACCCGCACGCCTTGGGTCGACACCTCGCGGGCCAGCGCCTTGGTCATGCCGATGATCCCCGCTTTCGCAGCAGAATAATGCACCAGTTCGATCCCACCAATTTGCCCTAACTGCGAAGCCATGTTGACCACACAACCGGAGTTGTTTTTCAGCATCTGAGGCAGGACCGCGCGGGTACAAAGATACGTGCCGCGCAGGTGGACCGCGATCATACGGTCAAAGTCGGCAGGCTCCAGATCGACGAAGCGTGACTGGTGAACATGGCCTGCGTTGTTGACCAGATGCGTCGGTGCGCCAAAGGCTTCGGTGCAGCGCGCCACCATACGGGCGACATCGGCCTCATCCGACACATCACCTTGCACCGCGATGCCACCGACTTCTTTGGCAGCACGCTCTGCGGCATCGGCGTCGTAATCATTGACGGCGACATTGTACTCCAGTGCCGCGAGCTTTTTTGCGACCGCCAGCCCGATCCCCGAGCCTGCGCCTGTGATGATGACGGTGCTCATGCGATGTCTTCCTGCATGGCCATCTTCTTGGCGCGCCGCACGCTCAGCGCCATCAGGATGCCGTAGACCGACAGCAGCGCGAAGGAGAACAGGGTGGTCATAACGCCGAAGGCAAAGATGTTCGGGTGAATCTCGACCGAGAATGTGCCGTAGATCGCCAGTGGCAGGGTCTGGTCCCGTCCCGAGGCGAAGAGGGTGCGCGGGAATTCATCGAAACTCAGCGTAAAGGCAAAGAGCATCGCCGACAGTACGCCGGGGAAGATCAGCGGGAACGTCACCTTGCGGAAGGTCGTCATGGGTGACACGCCGAGAGACCAAGAGGCTTCCTCGACCGAGCCGTCAAAGCGGTTGAGGATCGCTAACATCACGAGGAAGGCAAAGGGGAAGGTATAGACCACATGCGCCAGAAACGCCGTGCTCCACCAGTGCCGCTCGACCCCGATCACGTTGTTGGCCAAAAGCGACGTGCCCAGCCCGGTCAGTACACCCGGCACCATCATGCCCAGCACGATCAGGTAGAACACGATGCCCGCGCCACGGAACCGTTTACGGAATGCCTGTGCCGCCATGACACCCAGAACCGTCGCGGTGACCATCGTCATAAAGGCGAGCACAAGCGAGCGGATCAGGGCTTCGCCAACAGGCAAGGGCGCGATCCGGGACGGGGGCGTCAGGCCGAAGAGGTGTTGATACCAGTAGGTAGACCAAGAGATGATCGGGAACTGGGGTCCGCCTTCGGGGCCCTGCTGGAAGGACAGGATGCCCAGCACAATGAACGGGCCATAGAGGAACAGGATGAACAGGCCGACATATACGGCGAGGATTGGTTTAAGGACCTTGGATTCCATCTCTCAAATCTCCCGCTTCAGATCGACAATGCGCAGGAAGCCTGCAACCACGATGCCCAGCAGAATCGTCAGGATCACCCCAACGACCGAAGCCATGGCCCATTTCAGCGACCCGACCTGCGTCACGATGATATTGCCCAGCAGGTTCACTTTACGCCCGGAGAGGGCACCCGATGTGGCGAACTCCCCCAACACCATGACGCTGACAAAAATGGCGCCGACGACGACACCGGGAAGGCTGAGCGGGAAAATGATTTTCCAGAAGATGCGCCCAAAGCCAGCGCCAAGGTCACGAGCCGCTTCAATAATGTTGCGGTCGATACGGCCCAGCATGAAGGCAATGGGGCCGACCATGAAGACCACGTAAATCTGGGTCATTCCGATGATGACTGACAGTTCCGAGAACAGCAGCACTTCAATCGGGCTGTCGATCAGGCCGATCTTCTGAAGAATGATGTTAATCGCGCCCTCTTTACCCAGCATCGGCCGCCACGCCAGCACGCGGATCAGAAAGGACGTCCAGAAGGGGATCACACAGAGCACCAGCAAGACAGTCGAGAGTGTCTTACTCTTGACCAGCAGCCCCACAAAAAGTGCTGCCGGATAGCCGATGAAGAAGGTCAGCGACAGGACGATCAGCCACAGGCGGATGGTTGTCCACAGCGCCCCGACGTAGGCCTCTGAGGCAAAGAAGTTCCTCCAGCTGTCGAGAGTCAAGGTGGAGTTGATGGCAAAAGTGGTCTGCGTCCAAAACGATACGTAAAGGATCATCATGATCGGGGCGACGAGGAACAAGATCATCCAGACAACGCCGGGGGCGAGCAGGCGGAAAGTGTTCGACTTGTCCCGGTTCGAGGTAGCAGCGCTCATCTTGCGGTTTCCTTTCCGAATACGATCGCCTGCGCGGGATCCCATGACAGTATGTAATTTTCCCCAAAGGCTAGGTCGCGAGGTTCACCAAGGCTGAGGTGGTGGTCGACCTCGACGGTTTTGCGGTCCTCGGTTTCGAATAAAAACACGATCGACGATCCGAGGTATTCACTGGCAAGGTAGCGAACCGGCAAAGCAGGGCCGGGCAAATCCACCGCGTCCACGTCGAATATTCCGGTGCGGTCATAACGGATTGCATAGACGTCGCTGTTGTTCGGTCGCGCGGCAGATACGGGCACTGAGCCGAAAGGACCGTCAAAGACGCCCTCATTTAGTTTGCCGTCGAAGAGGTTGAATCTGTTGAGAAACAGCGCCACATCCGAGATGGCAGGGCTGTCGTAGATCGTGTCGGGCGTGCCGTATTGCACGATCTGGCCCTTATCCAACACTGCCACCTGATCGCCCATCGCTAGTGCTTCGGTTTCGCTGCCGGTCACATGGAGGAAAGTCACGTCGAGCCGTTCGCGAATGGCGCGTAGCTCGGTCTGCATCCGTTCGCGCAGGTTGGCATCCAACGCGCCCAGAGGTTCATCCAGCAGCACCAGTTTCGGCTGCAACACAAGCGAGCGGGCCAGAGCGACGCGTTGTTTCTGGCCGCCCGAAATCTGATCCGGGCTGCGGTCTTCCAACCCGGTGAGACCCACCATGTCAATCGCGCTTGTCACCCGATCTGTGATGTCATTCTCGGCCACTTTGGTAGCGCCATTACGCAGCCCGAAGGCCACGTTTTCAAAAATGGTCAGATGTGGAAAGAGGGCGAAGTTCTGAAACACAAAGCCAATGCCGCGCTCATGGGCGGGCAGGTCGGTGATGTCGCGCCCCTGAAACCAGATGCGTCCCTTATCCGGCTTTTCAAATCCAGCAATCACGCGCAGTAGGCAGGTTTTACCAGACCCCGAAGGCCCAAGCAGCGCGATGTAGCTGTTGTCTTCGGCAACAAAATCGATGCCGTCGAGCGCAGTCAGGTCGTCGTACCTGCGCGTCACACCCTCTAGTCGGAATATAGGTTCGCTTTGCGTCATAGAGCCCTCTCTGTTTCGCGAAGGCAGCCCTCATACACAGATGCGGACAGCAAAAGGTCGCTCTTCCGGCGCCTCTTCGCAAAATGTATAAAGTATGAAATGGCTAATTGGATTTTATAGCAAGAGCCATCTTTTCGGAAGAATCGCCCTCAAAAGCTACCTATAGTAGAAATAGTGGCGGAATATTGACTTTTATTCCGATATAGAAATGAATTTCGGGTCCGATATCCATTTTTTTAGACGGGGGTCAGATATGGCGGCAACGACTCGCTTTCCGGGATCAGAGCAACAATTTTGAGGCGGGCGAGACTCTTGAACGAAAGAATGCGCAGGTGTTCCTTCAGGTACGCCGTCGCAGCGCTCATCTGGCGAGATCCGATAAGTTCAAACAGGGTTCGGTACTGGTCCAACGCGACAGGATCTATCGGCAGACCGAGATCGCTAAGCGCTTTGTCCATCGCCGAGAGCAGCAGGCGATTGTTGCTGATTATTTCCACTAGCGCACTGTTGGGCGCGCGCCCAAGGCAAAGTCGCATCAGCGCATCTTCAAGCTCTGCCGAGTCCTTCAGCTTGCCGCTTTCGATCTGTCCGCAGACTTGCACGATCTGTGCGTGGTCGATGTGGTCGGCGGCCTGTATCAGGGCGGCTGGCTCCATGATGCTGCGCAACTCGAATTTTTCGCGCAGTGTTCTCGCTGTCAGCGGCCCGGCGAGCCAATGCGAGGTTGCTCCTTTGCGGATCAGCCCGCGTTCATTAAGGCGGCTTAGTACGTCCCGGGCCACTGTTCGGCTAACGCCGAGGTGGTTGGCCAACTCTGTCTCAATCACCCGGAACTCGCCGAAAATCTGGCAGGCGGCGATTTCGGCCTCAACCTTGTCATAGACCCTCTGCCAAGTCCCACGCACCGCGAGGGCCGAGCGAGAGACGTTTGGAATTTCGAAGCCAAACTCTTCGAGTGGTTTGCGGATCGGGGTGGAGTTGGTTTTACCGTTGCCGACCAAATAGCCGCGCCCGCGAAATCTGTGGATTAGCCCTTCGGCATTAAGCATGCGCAACGAGGCCTGCACAGGCGCGCGACTGGTCTGCATCAACTTGGCAATCGGCCCTTCAATCAGGACAAACCCGTCCGGCAGGCGCCCGGAACGGATGTTGTGTCGCAAAACGCTGCTGATGGTTTCATAAAGCGGCTCTTGCCCGGGGGCGATGGGGTTCGCGCTCATGGGGTTGGGCTTCCCAACGACCTGATAAAACGCTTCCAAGCGCGGGCGGCGTAATTGTATTCGTCCATGACTGTGTTCCAGAGTGCAATCCGGCTGACCCGCTCACGGTAGGCGCCGCCGGGGCGGCGCTGGCCGGTGCGTACGACGATCTTGCCGTCCGGGCCTTTGAGATCGCAACGGGCAGGATCTCCATCGTACCAATAGCCCCATTCCTCGGGGCTGAGATATTCCCGTACGCCTTTCGGGTTCGTCATGTAGTGCCCCTGCCGCGCCATCAGGGCTCCCGCCGGGCCGGTCAGCCACCAGTTCAGATACTCATAGGCCATGTCCAATTTTGCGCCTTCGAGGTGCCGTGCGAGCGATGCACCACCATGCCACGCCCGATACCCCTCGCGCGGAACGCTTTCGCGGAAAACACCAGCCATCTCCCCCAAGTTACCATAGGAGGGCGACCACATGCTCTGCACCGAGACGCGGTCTGCTTGAATAAGCGCTTCGGCCTCATCGGGCGACAGCCAACTGCCGACGAAAAAACCCTGTTGTCGCAAGGTTTCGAGCAGCGCCATGAGGCTGTCGATCTCGTCTACCGTCATGTTGCCGATGTCTTGGAACGTGAGATCACCGTTGGCCTCTGCCGCAAGAGCCGCGTCGAAAATGCCGATTGCGGGCTCGTCGACTAGCGCGATCCGCCCGCGGGCGCGTCGGTCCAGAAGCCAAGCCCAGCTTGACCCCTCCGGACCTTCGTCCCCGAAAAGGCGGCGGTCAAATCCGAAGCTGTCAACGTTATGCGTAGTTGGCAGCATGCTGATGGTCGGCATAGGTTGCTGACCCAGCGTGCCGTCGGGCTGGACATAGAGCTTGCGTACCGGGGCATCGCCATGGCCCTGCCAAGTGTACTTGCTGATTCCGCCAGCCTTGGCGAGATCGCCGATGTCGTCCCACTGCTTAATCCGGTGGGTCTGGATCGGCTGCAACGCCCCCCAGTACCAGACAATATCGAGGTTGTGAAAGCACTGCTCGTAAATGTCGTAGCCTTGCGGGTCGACCGCAGCGCGGTGCTGACAGGTCAAAAAATCGAGAGACTCGTGCTCAATGTCAAAGCCGAGGTCCGCCACGGCCATCTTGCGCACTTCCTCCAGCAGAGTCACATCCGTGCCCCGTACCCGCAGCAGACGTCGCTTTTGGTGTTGGGGTGAGGCAAGTTTATTCATCTGGGCTGGATCGGCGGACATTGTGGGCTCTGCTTTCCCTTCAATAGGGGAAGATACCGCCCCGACATGGATGTTTGCCTGCAACATCAGAACTTAAACGCGATTTGCATTCAAGGGAGCATATCAATGTGTCGCCCCGGCGGCCTGATACAAGCAGGGCGCCGGGGCGATGGGTTGGTGCAGGCTTAGCCGAGGTGGGTGCGGACCGCTGCAAGCATCTTTTTGCGGGCGGTACGCGCCTTCAGGGCTTCGTCCATACCCACTTTGCGGAACTTGACCGGCGTATGCGGTTGCAACTGTCCGATCAGGTCCATGTCGGCCGAGATGATCGCCCCCAGTGTGAAATAGCCACCCCCCGAAACCGCATCGCGGTGCAAGACGATGGGCTCCAACCCGCCCGGCACCTGAATGGAGCCGTAGGAATAGCAGCCGTCGACAATGTTAGAAGGATCGGCCCCAGCACCGAAAGGCTGTTCGCGGTCGACAAACTCAAGCGGTTTGCCACCCTTGAAACGGTATCCCATCCGGTCCGCCTCAAGTGCGACGCTCCAGTCGTCGTCAAAGAACCCCTCCTGTGCTGCAGAAGTCAGGCGGTGCCAGTACAGACCGGGCAGCACCCGGAGCTCGGCAGGGTTGCCCGGCAGGCGGCGCAAGTCCGTTGGTACGTTCAAACCCGGTTCGATCATCTCAGCTTCGCCCAGCGGGATCACGTCGCCGGCCTGCACATTGCGGCCTTCGATGCCGCCAAGCGCGCCAATCGGATAGGTCGAACGGCTGCCGAGGGCAGGGGGGGTATCGATCCCACCGCTGATCGCGATGTAGGCGCGCGCCCCGGATTTGAGGAAATCGAATTTCAGCGTTTGACCGGCCTTTACCTCAAAGGCTGTCCAGCCGTCCTGTGGCGCGCCGTCCACCTTTGCAGGCAGGTCCGCGCCGGTCACAGCGACGAGCGCGTCCTTTTCAAAGACGATCTCAGGCCCCATGAACACCACTTCGAGCCCTGCGGCGCCTTCGGGGTTGCCGACCAACATGTTCGCGACGCGCAGCGCGAAACGGTCCATCGCCCCACCAATGGGAATGCCAAGGTGGAAATAGCCCGGGCGGCCCAAATCCTGGATTGAGGTCGAGAGGCCCGGTTGAATGACTTTAAGCGACATTGAGCGCCTCCATCAGTTTGGCGTTGGTGCCGGGCATATCCGCGTTGAAGGCTTCAAGATCGAAATCGACCTCAGCAATGCGCGGCACATAGGTATCGGCTTCCACCTCGGCCAGAATGCGGTCATATTCTTCCCGGTCGATCGGCTTCCATTTCACGATGTCGCCCGGTTTGAAGAACACCATGAAGTCGCGCAGGTAGCTTTGCTTCTGCTCGGGATCGAAGATTGGCATCGGCGTGACGCCAAACATCTGGTAACCGCCTGCACCCCGTACCGAATAGACGCAAGAGAAACAGCCACCATAGCCGACGGTCTGCCTGGGCGTGTCCGTGCGCGGGCGCAGGTATTTCGGCACTTGCAACTGCTTCTCGCGCTCGACCAGTTGATAGAGGAACGGCAGCCCTGCGACGAAGCCCACCATCGACACGAACCACGGTTGCGAATGGTGCGCTTCGATAAAGCCTTCGGCATTGTTGAACCCGTTAATCCGCGCGGCATAGTCAAGATCGGTGCCTGACGGGTCTTGATGGCGCTCGCGGAACCGCATGAGGGTCTCGTGAGTCCAGGGATCTTGATAGTAGACCGGGATTTCGATGATCCGCGTTTTTAACCGCTTCTCGGCATCCTCGGCCTTGTGCTCAAGCTCCTGCACCTTTTTCATCATCGCTTCGGGCGCGATGACATCAGGGTCGAAACGGACCTGAAAAGACGCGTTTGCCGGACAAATTTCCGTGACGCCCTCGATCTTGGCGTCGCGGACGGCATTACTCATCGAAAGGGATTTAAAGAACGCGTCCAGCGACATTTCATCGTCCATCTCGACGTAGATGTGTTCGTCGCCGCCGTGGGTATAGCGTGTTTTCACGATTTGCCTCCTGTGGTTAGGGGGTTGGTTTGAGATTGCCCGCCGCCAGCCAAGGCTCGAGCCATTGCGTATGGAAATCGTCCGCCCGCACCGAAGGGTCATGCGCCAGTGCAAGGTGCAGCGGTTTCGTGGTTTTCAAGCCGCCAATCTCCAGCCCCTCAAGCGCGGTAATCATCAGCTCAATGGCGGCGTCACGATCCTTGGCATGGACAATCAGCTTGCCCAGCAGAGAGTCGTAAAACGGCGGCACCTGATAGCCTTCGTAGAGGAAGTGATCGAAACGGATCCCTTCGCCTTCGGGCAGGCGCAGGCTGGTGACCTGACCCGGAAAGGGGAGGAACTGCATCATCGGGTCCTCGGCGTTCAACCGCACTTCAATCGCATGGCCGCTGCGGGTGATGTCCTCTTGAGACTGGCGCAGTTTGCCACCGCCTGCCACATGGATCATTTCCTGGACCAGATCGGTCCCGGTCAACATTTCGGTCACCGGATGCTCGACCTGAATGCGGGTGTTCATCTCGATAAAGAAGAATTCTTTGGTGGCACTGTCGTAGAGATACTCCAATGTCCCCGCGCCGACGTAGCTTACTGCTTTGGCCAACGACACTGCGGTGTCGCACAGATGGGCGCGGGTGGCCTCATCCAAGCAAGCGGCCCCGGCTTCTTCCCAGACTTTCTGGCGGCGGCGCTGCATAGAGCATTCACGCTCGAAATAATGGACCGCGTCGGTGCCGTCGCCCATGATCTGGACTTCGATGTGGCGGGGCGACTGAATTGCGCGTTCGAGGTAGAGCCCGCCGTCCCCAAATGCTGCCTTCGCTTCGGCCTGCGCCTGCGGGGCCATCTTGCGCAAATCCGCTTCGTTATCGGCAATGCGAATGCCCTTGCCACCACCACCGGCAGCGGCCTTGATCATCACCGGATACCCCAGATCGGCAGCGACTGACACCGCATCATCCACCGTATCAAGCCGTCCTTTCGAGCCGGGCACGACAGGGACGCCCGCCGCCTCGGCAGCCTGTCTTGCGGCCACCTTGTCGCCCATGCGGTCAATGGTGTCCGCCGAGGGGCCGACAAAGGTGATGCCAGCGGCCTCCAGCGCGCGCACGAAAGATGCGTTCTCGGCCATGAAGCCGTAGCCGGGGTGAACCGCATCCGCCCTGGTTGCCTTGGCCGCTGCGACCACCGCCTCAATGTTGAGATAGGATTGCGCGGCCTGCGCGGGGCCGATGCAGACGGCTTCATCCGCCTGCCGGACTGCCAGCATATCGGCATCGGCTTCGGAATGGGCCTGAATGGTGTGAATGCCCATTGCTTTGGCAGCGCGGATGATCCGCACGGCGATTTCGCCTCGATTGGCGATCAGCAAGCGTTTGATAGGCATCTATCAGTCCTCGATTTCTGCCAGCGGTGCGCCCGCGCCAATCGCCGCCCCGTCGTCAATGAGGTAGCTTTTGAAGGTGCCCGAGGTCTCAGCCTTGACGTCGATGAAGGTCTTCATGACTTCGATGAGACCGACGACGTCTCCTGCGGCAACCGCGTCGCCGGACTGCTTGTAAAGCGGCTCGCCTGGGGCGGACTGGGTGTAAAATGTGCCGGGAACGGGGGAAAGAACCTGTGTCATGTTGGTCTCCTGTTTAAGTGATGTATTCAAAGGGTTTTCGCGACTTCGGCGGCGGTGGCGATACGGATGCCTGCCTCTTGCAGGCCCGCGCGGATGGCTTGACCCATGGCCAGCGCACCGGGCGTGTCGGAATGAAAACAGATCGAGTCGAAGGGGATTTCGATCTCATCCCCCTCTACCGTGGTGACCATGCCCGTCTTGCAGGCCTTGACGCATTTCTCGGCGATCTGTTGTGGATCGGGCCGCCCGACCTGCCGGGTAAAGACGATAGAGCCGGAATTGCCGTATTCCCGGTCCGCATAGAATTCGCGGATTACAGGGTGGCCCGCCCGTTTGGCGGCGGCATAGGTCTTGGACACGCTCATGCAGAACAACAGCGCATCGGGGCTGGTGGCCTGTAGCGTATCGACCAGCATCTGCGATAATTCCTCGTTCCCGGCGGCTTCCATGTAGAGGGCACCGTGAAGCTTGACGTGCTGTAAAGGCGCGCCGTGGCGGCGGCCGAATTCGCGGATCGCGCCGATCTGGTAGACGATGTCGTTGATCAGCTCTGCCGCGTCGGTCTTGATATAGCGCCGCCCGAAGCCCTGAAGATCCGCATAGCCTGGATGTGCGCCCAGCCCGACACCATGCGCTTGGGCTAATTTGACGACACGGTCCATCGAGTTGGGATCACCCGCATGAAAGCCCGCGGCGATATTGGCGGAACTGATGATCTGCATGATCTCTTCGTCTGGCGCTTCGCCCAGCACCCACTGGCCAAATCCTTCGCCCATGTCACAATTTAGATCGACGGCCTCTTTCATGATCTCACCCCTTCACTGGTCTGAACCAATGATGGCAGTTTAATGTAAAATTGATATTTCTTTTTTTCATTGAAGCATTATCAGGAATTCAGATAAGAATATATGCGGTAGGTCAGAGGTGTAAGCTTTGAATTTCAAACACTTAAAGTATTTTGTTGCAACGGCAGAAACCGGGCAAGTCAGTCGGGCGGCGAAATTGCTTTCAATATCACAATCTGCGGTTACGGGGTCGGTCCGTGATCTTGAGGCTCTTTTGGCCGTTACGCTGTTTCAACGCCGCGCTCAGGGCATGGAGTTGACAGAGGCAGGGCGGGAATTCCTGCCGGTGGCGCGGGACATTTTGGAGAAAGTCGACGCGGCCCACCAGATCCATCGCGGCACCTCCGACATTAGTGGCAGCTTGACCATCGCCGCGACCTATACCGTCCTAGGGTATTTCTTGCCCTTTCACTTGGGCCGTTTGGCCCAGCTTTATCCCCAAATCGACATTCGCATCGTCGAATTGAACCGGCAAAGTATTGAGGAACAACTGCTGCGCAGCCAGATCGACATGGCTGTAGCGTTGACGTCGAACATACACCGCGACGGGATTGAGACGCTGACCTTACTTAAGTCCCCAAGGCGGCTCTGGGTCCCGGCGGGGCATCGATTTTGCGAGGGCGGGGCGGTGTCGCTGCATAGCATAGCCAAGGAGCCTTACGTCATGCTGACCGTGGACGAAGCCGCTCACTCGACAATGAAATACTGGAACAGCAACAACGCGCACCCCAGCGTTAAGCTGCGCACTTCTTCGGTAGAGGCGGTGCGCTCGCTGGTGGCAAACGGTCAGGGGGTCACGATCCTGTCGGATATGGTGTATCGGCCTTGGTCGCTGGAAGGCCGGCGGATCGAAACAGTGTCGACAGATGTGGAAATACCGACGATGGACGTCGGGCTAGCACTTAATCGGTCCACGACGCTCAAGCCCGCCACACAGGCGCTGAAGTCATATTTCACCTCTGCTTTCCTATCCCCAAAGTTGCAGTTTTAGATGCGACAGCCTTGTGCTGACCAGAGACTTTACCCATAGAGTTGCGCCATGATTTCCCGAACCAACGCATGTGACAATAGTGTGTCTGGGTTGACGAGCGCCGTGCTGTGATCGTCGGTCTGGGCCTAATTGCACCCTTCTTTATCTACATACTCGCCGGGGTTGTGGCCCAGCTTTTGCTTCGGCACGGGGCGGAACAACAGCGCTGGTTGGATGCCTTCATCTTCTACCTCGCCCTCCCTGCGCTTTTGTTTCAATCGGTGCGGGTGGTACCGCCTGGGGCGGCCAGCCTCTTGGGCTTTTTGGCGGTGACAACGGCGATGACCGGGCTGATGTTTGTGATCGGCTGGCTGATCGGTCGCGGCAACAAGACGCAGGACCATCCGGCGGTCTTTGGCCTTGCGGCGAGCTATTCCAATATCGGTTATATGGGACCCGCGCTGACCGTTGCCGTACTCGGCCCTGCGGCGGGCGCCCCGGCGGCTTTTGTCTTTTGCGCCGATGTCCTGCTGATCTTTACCATTTGGCCTGCCATGATCGGGGAAGGGCGGCGCGGCTTTGCCCGTTTGGCTCAATCCCTGCGCAAGGTCGTAACCCATCCGTTTATCCTTGCCACGCTGGCCGCGCTCGTGTTTGCGCGCACGGGCTGGGTGCTTCCGACCTTCCTCGACACGCCCCTGACCGGGTTCCAGAACGCCGCCGCCCCCGCGGCACTGTTTTCGCTGGGCCTCACGCTGGCGCGCAATCGTGGTGGCGCAATGGGCGCAAGGCTCGGGGCCTGCCTTGGGGTAAAGCTGATTGTGCATCCTCTGGCGGTGGCGCTGGCATTCATGGTCGTCTCTGGGTTTGACCCGATCTGGGTCGCGACCGCGATCATCATGGGCGCTTTGCCTCCGGCGGCGAACGTCTATGTCATGGCACGCGCCGAGGGGATTAGCGTCCCTCTTTCTGCGCGCACCGTCCTATACGGCACAGCATTTTCAGCGATTACACTGCCTCTGGTCATATCGCTCGTCGGCTAAAACTACAGCGGCAACTGGCATGGCTGTGCCAAATCATTCGACGGATCGCATGAGAATGGCTAGCATGATCCCGGAAACGGAGCGCAGCCTGTTGCGCCGGTCTTCGATCAGGAGAGGGCGCCTAGATGTGCAATACAGCCAAACACGGCACCGCGATTCCAACCGTTTTGATCGATAACGATCGCACTCGCGTCACGCGTTGGAGCTTTTCCGGGCACGGTGACAACACTGGCTGGCACCGCCACGAATACGATTATCTGGTCGTGCCCGTCCAGGACGGTGTGCTGGATATCCGCACCGCAGACGGGGCCATCAGTCAATCAGAGCTTAAGGTCGGCGTGCCCTATTTCCGCAAGCGTGGTGTGGAACATGACGTGCTGAACGGAAACGACGGGGACTTTGCCTTTATCGAGATTGAGTTCCTTGAAGACGCCGCCAGCTAGGGCCGATCCAAATTTTTGTGCGCAAATCACCTATTTTGCGCGCGGGTTCTAGATAGAGTTTACCAAGGAAAAGAGGTCCGCGTTTCAAACTAAAGCGCCGGACGGGAGGAAAGGATGCTTGTTTCGACCGACAATAACGTAGCGACTGACAAAAGCGCGATGTGGTCCCGGACAATCTCTGAGACCTATTTCCCGTTGTCGGTACAGTGCCGCGATCCACAAGCGTTCAGCGGCTCGCTCAGATCGTGGGGGCTGGGCATATTAGGTCTTTCGGAGATGCATTGCGACGGGGTCATGTACCGCCGCCACAAAAGCCACTTTGCTGAAGAAAAGGACAACAGCCTGCTGATCACGATCCCCCATGCGGGAGATGTGCTCTTTGAACAGGCGTCACGCCAGACGCGCTGCGTGCCTGGCAGCTTTTTGGTGGAACAGGGGGACATGCCATATGAATTCTCACATGCGCAGCGCAATAAGCTTTGGGTGCTGAAAGTCCCGACCTCCAGCGTGCAATCCCGGCTGGGGCCGACTGAACGCCTGAGTGCGCTGACCTTTGACGCGACATCGGGCGTCGGGTCCTTCTTTGTCGGGGCGGTGCGCAATACCATCGACAGTATCGAGGTCATCAACGACGCCGCGCGCGAGTTGGCAGGTCAGCACCTGCTTGACCTTCTGTGCCTTTCGATGCGCAGCGACGATCGCATCTTGGACAGTTCCGTTTCCACAATCCGCGCAGCGCACTTGCAACGTGCAGAGCAATTCATCCGCGATAACCTCGCAAACCCGACCCTCACACCGCTGCTTGTGGCCGAGTCTTGCGGTATTTCCCTGCGGTACCTTCAAGGGTTGTTTGCCGAGAACGAATGCTCGGTTGCGGGCTATATCCGCGATAAGCGGCTGACCCGCTGTCACGAGACGCTCAAGATGGCCCATGACAGTTCGACGATGGCACAGATCGCCCACAAATGGGGCTTCTACGACCACGCGCAGTTTTGCAAACACTACCGCAGCCGATTTGGCTGCACGCCGTCAGACACCCGCAAGAAATCTCGGGCGGAGGCTGAGCACCGCCCCGAATAACAGACAGCAAGATAGCCACGAAACCAAATGACTGAGCCTTCGGGGCGCAGAACAATGCCGGTCGGCCATTCGACAGGCATGCAACAAGTTAGGAACAGCAGATGACCAAGACGAGAGTGGCGGTAGACGTCGGAGGGACCTTTACTGATGTATGCATCATGGACGAGGACACCGGCCAGATCCGGATCGAAAAGACCCCTTCGACTCCTGACGATCCGATGCGCGCGATCATGACAGGTGTGACGGATGCGAAGGTGGACTTGGCGGATGTCACCATGTTCTCGCATGGCACGACGGTGGCCACAAATGCGCTGATCACCCGCAAACTCCCGCGGGCCGCGATGGTTTGCACCGAGGGCTTTCGCGACGTGGTTGAAATCCGGCGGTCGAATAAAGAAGACCTTTGGGACACCTACAAGGACGTCGCCAAGCCCTACATCCCCCGGCGCGACCGGCTGACCGTCAAGGAACGCATCGACGCTGGCGGCAAGATCATTCGAGAGCTGGATGAAGAGGGTGCGCGACGTGTCGCAGCCATCCTGAAGAAGCGCGACGTAAAGGCAATCGCGGTCTGTTTCATCAACTCCTACATAAACGGCGAGAACGAGGTTCGGATGCGCGAGATTCTTCGCGAAGTGATGCCTGATGTGCATATCTCAATTTCCTCCGAGGTGATGCCGGAGATATTCGAGCATGAGCGATTCTCGACCACGATGGTCAACGCCGTCGTCTCGCCGGTCGTGGTCGATTACGTCTCTCGCCTTAGCGACAAGCTAAAGGAGGGCGGCTATAAACGCGACTTGCTACTGCTGCACACCGGCGGCGGCGTTATGACACCGGCGAGCGTCAAGGATTTTGCCGCCCGTCTGGCCGGGTCCGGCATCGCGGCAGGGGCTATCGCGAGCCGGTTTATCGGCAACCTGTGCGGCTATGAGAATTCCATCGGTTTCGACATGGGGGGCACCAGCACAGATGTGTCGCTGACCTACCGGGGTGAATCCACGGTCACCAAGGATTGGTACATCGAATACGGCTACCCGATCCGCTTTCCGAGCATCGAGGTGCTGACCATCGGCGCGGGCGGCGGATCGCTGGCGTGGAAGGACGAAGGAGGATCGTTGCGTAACGGGCCGCAATCTGCCGGGGCGCATCCGGGACCGGCCTGTTATTCAAACGGCAATGAGGTCGCCACAAACAGCGACGCCAATGTCGTCCTTGGCCGTCTGGGCCACAGCCTTGCGGGTGGTGACATCACGCTCGACCCCGAACTGGCCGAAAAAGCGGTGCGCGAAACGGTGGCGGAACCCTTTGGGATGGAATTGCACGCAGCGGCAGAGGCGATCATCGACGTGGCGAATGCAAATATGGCCAATGCCGTGCGCCTGCTGTCGATCAGCCGCGGCCATGATCCGCGCGATTTCGCCTTGGTTGCCTTTGGGGGGGCGGGGGCTCTGCATGGTGCGGCGGTCGCCCGCGAGCTTTCAATCCCGATTGTCATTGTGCCACCGAACCCCGGTGTCACCTCAGCGATGGGCTGCTTGCTGGTCGATATCCAACATGACTTCTCTGACAGTTTCATGGCCGATGCCGCCAGCACGACGCCAGAAGACCTCGAAACCGCCTTTGCTCGGATCGAAAAAGAGGCGGTCGAGCGGTTACGCCACGAAGGCGTATCGCCCGATGACACGGTTCTGCAGCGCACGGTTGAGATGATGTATCAAGGCCAGTGGCGGTCCCTTGCGGTTTCGGCGCCGTCAAAAATTACCAGCACTGAGTACCTCGTGAACGGTTTCCACGCCGAGCATGAGCGGGAATACAATTTCCGGCGCGAGGAATCGCCCGTTAGCATATTCAGGGTAGGGGTTAAGGCCACCGGCGTGGTGCAAAAAGCAGAACTGCCATCGTTTGACGTGGTCAAGCACACCCCCGAACCAACCGGCAAGCGCGACGTCTGGTTCAAGGGCAAGGCCTGCGAGGCGGCTGTCTATGACCGGGCCAAAATGAAGGCCGGGGCAGAGTTCAGCGGTCCTGCCATCGTTGAGCAAGTCGATTCCACAGTGGTCATACCGCCCAAGGCTGTGGCGTCGGTCGATCAATACATGAACATTCTTATTCGCGTGAAGGATTGAACCATGAACACCCCAACCAGACCCGACCTTGATCCGGTCACCTTCGAAGTTCTGAAAAACTCTTTCATCACCTCTGTTGACCAGATGGCAGAGCAAATGCTGCGCACCTGTTATTCTTTCGTGATCTACAACCGTGACTTCTCGAACGGTTTGCATGATGCCCAAGGTAACTGCGTGGCGCAGGGCAACTCGGACATCGCCGTGCATGTGGGCACGCTGCATTACACCTGCAAGGATGTGATCCGCGCCTTCGAGGGCGATATGTACCCGGGCGATGTCTATGCGATCAACGACCCCTACGCAGGCGGGACGCATTTCAGCGACGTGCGCTTGATCCGCCCCATTTTTGACGAAGAAACGCTGATCGGCTTTTCACAGTCCAACGGGCATTGGTCCGACCTAGGCGGCTCGGTCCCCGGATCGTTCAACGTCTCGGCTCACGAGATGTTTGGTGAGGCCGTGCGGATCACCCCAATCCGGCTGTTCCGCAAGGGCAAATTTTGCGCCGACGTGGCCAATATGATCGCGGCCAACACACGCGATCCGGCATCCATCATTGGTGATATCCATTCGCAGGCACAGGCCACACAGGTCGCTGAACGCGAACTCCAGCGCCTTGTGGGCAAATACGGGCGCGATCAAGTGACCCAAGGCATGGAAGAGGTGCAGGACTATGTCGAGCGCGCCGTGCGCCAGCGCATTTCGGACCTGCCCGACGGCACATGGGAGGCGGTAGACTATATCGACCGCGATCCCGGTGCGGGAGAAGGAATGATTCCGATCCACATCAAGATGACGATCAAGGGTGATGAAATACTCTATGATTTTGAGGGCAGCCACCCAACGATCTCGTCGATCTATAATTCGGCACATGGGGCGACATTCTCGGCGGTGGTGGCGGGGATGAAGACCTTTTTCCCCGACCTGCCGCTCAACAGCGGTTTCTACCGCATGGTCGAGATCAAGGCGCCCAAAAACAGTGTGGTGAGCGCCGAATGGCCCGTGGCGGTGACCGGCTTTTTGATGCCGTTCGAAAAGATTATGAATGCGATTTTCGAGATGTGGTCGCAGATCATGCCAGAGCGCGCCATCGCCTGTGCTTTTAACCTTGAATACCTGCTCGCCGGGGGCAACGACCTGCGCAAGCCCGATAAACCGATCTACATGTTCTACGAATGGCTCCCTGGCGGCTGGGGGGGGCGAAATGGCAAGGATGGCAGCGACGTCACCACCGCCTGTTTCGGCACCGGCCTAATGTCGCAGCCTTCTGAGGGTAACGAGCGTGTAAACCCGACGCGGGCGGATGAATTCCAGATCAAGCAGGACAGCCCCGGCCCCGGTAAATGGCGCGGCGGCGCAGGGGTCATTAAGGCCTCAACGCTGCTGGAGGCAGATAACACCGTGATGTCTTATATCTGCGACCGCGAACGCGCGGTGGTCTGGGGCGTCGAGGGCGGCCTACCGTCCATGCCGCACGGTCTGATGGTCGAACACGCCGACACCGGGGAGCAGGATTGGCTGGGCTCGGTCTTTTCCAACTACAAGATCAAAAGCGGTGACAAGTTCACCCGGCCCACAGCAGGCGGCGGCGGATACGGCGATCCGGTGCAGCGCGACCCAGAGCGGGTACGCCAAGATGTGATCGACGAATATGTTTCTGTCGAACGGGCAAAGATCGACTACGGGGTGGTTATCAAAGTTAACGATGCCGATATGCTGGATTACGAAGTCGACATCTGCGCGACGGAACAGGCCCGTGCCCATATCCGCGAAAACCGCGTGGCCTGGGCGCGCATGGACCCCGAGGATGTCTCTCGCATGTACCGCGAAGGCGAAATTAACGAGATGGACGCAGTGCGACAATACGCGGTCATCCTCGATTGGGGCAGCGGAGAGTTCATGCCCAAATCAACGCAGCAATTCCGCGAAAGCTTTGAGCGGCGCTCCGTCGCGCATTGGACCTGAGGCACACGGTCTGGCAGGTTTCCCTGCCAGACCTTGCTTACCTTACGCTAAAACAGCTGACCTCTCACCGGCAGCCGGGGGAGGACCAAGGAGTTGGGCGGGAAAACCTTACTCACACAACGGTCTAAGATTAGCGCAGATCGATGGAAGTGTTGGATCATAAGTTACTGATTTTACATATTTTCGACTTTATTCAAAACCCCCCGCCGCGAGGCGTGCCGGTTCGAGTCCGGCCTTGGGTACCACCTTGTTTTCGCAAGGTTTTCCGTAAAAATCCATCTAGATATCTATGGCTGTTTTATGCTGATCTCCGGCTTTTAACCTTTGGTTATTGATTGATGAGAGGTCGCGCTGCTGGGCTTTGATGTGGGGAGTTGGCTGGCGCGCGAGAGATCGGAATCGCCCGAGACAGCGCCAGCCTTCTTCGGTGGCGACTTGGTCCAGCATCTCGGTGGCAATGTCACCGGGCTGCAATCCGACCGCTTCAAAGATGAAAATAGTGACAATCTAAAGTGGTAAAGAAGCAATCAGCAGGCGCTCACCACGTTAGACAGGGTGGGATCTATATTCACCACTTTTCCCTTGATTGATTTTATTATGTCTAGATTTATGTTGATATATCGCGTTTGTGTAGGCTCATTGAGGGACCGTTTAGCTGAGCTGAAAACAGCCGGGTTTGCTCGCTTGGTGCGCTTATAAAACTGATGTAAATCAACAAAGAACAGTCACGTAGCCTTATGATTGGTCGGTATATGAAATCCACCTACAAAGATGTTAAGTCCGACCTTTTGTCTAAAATCACAAAGGGCGAATGGGCGCCGGGTGATCTCATTCCAAACGAAGTTGAGCTGGCCACGACTTATGGTTGCGCACGCGCAACTGTAAACCGCGCGATGCGCGAACTGGCCGATGACGGGATTATTGAACGTCGGCGCAAGGCAGGAACGCGTGTGCGTATGACGCCCGTGCGTCAGGCCCGCTTTGACATTTCTGTTGTTCGCGACGAGATCACGGAAAAAGGGGGTGACTACCGTTATTCACTGGTCAGCCGCACGGTTGCTGTCGCACCCGATTGGCTGCGGGCGCGTTTGCAATTACCAGTAGATGCCAACGCTCTGCATTTAGTGTGCATGCATTATTCTGACGGTGTCCCCTACGAACACGAGGATCGCTGGATAAATTTGACAGCCTTGCCCGATGCCGCGGGCGCAGATTTTTCAACTGAATGTCCGACCGAGTGGTTGCTCGCCACGATACCATTTTCAAAGGCAGAAATTAACCTCTCGGCGGAACTGGCGGATCAAAAGCTATCCGATTATCTGGCCTGTTCGATTGGCGATCCGGTGTTTTCGGTTGAACGGTCCACATGGTGGGAAGGTGACGCCGTAACCTACGTGCGGTTGTCGTATCGCCCCGGATACCGGCTTACGACCCGTTATTAATTCTTGGGGGACGGGGGCGCGGTGTTAAGCCCCCCCGTTGAATTTCAAAGAATACCAGGCAGGTTCAACCCGTTCTCGCGGGCGCAATCGAGCGCCTCGTCATAGCCGGCATCCGCGTGCCGCATCACGCCAGTCGCGGGATCGTTCCACAGCACGCGTGCGATGCGGCGGTCTGCGTCCTCGGTTCCGTCACAGCAAATCACCATGCCCGAATGCTGCGAAAAGCCCATGCCGACGCCGCCGCCATGATGCAGGGATACCCAAGTGGCCCCCGATGCGGTATTCAAGAGCGCGTTGAGAAGCGGCCAATCGGACACAGCATCAGAGCCGTCTTTCATCGCCTCAGTTTCGCGGTTTGGCGACGCAACGGATCCTGAATCGAGGTGATCGCGGCCAATCACGATGGGCGCTGACAATTCGCCATTTCGGACCATCTCATTAAACGCGAGGCCAAGTTTATGGCGCACGCCCAAGCCAACCCAGCAGATGCGGGCGGGGAGGCCTTGAAATTCAATCCGCTCTTTTGCCATGTCCAGCCAGTTGTGCAGATGTTTGTCCTCGGCCAAGATTTCTTTCACTTTGGCGTCGGTTTTGTAGATATCTTCGGGATCGCCTGACAGGGCCGCCCAGCGGAACGGGCCAATGCCCCGGCAGAACAATGGACGGATATAGGCGGGTACGAAGCCGGGGAAATCAAAGGCGTCTTCCAATCCTTCGTCCAGCGCGACTTGGCGGATGTTGTTGCCGTAATCAAACGTCGGAATGCCCATTTTTTGCAGGTCAATCATCGCCTGTACATGGACGCGCATAGAGGCCCGCGCGGCTTTTTCGACAGCCTTAGGATCGCTTTCGCGTTTCTGCTTCCACTCGGCCATTGTCCAGCCTTGAGGCAAGTAGCCGTTGATGGGATCGTGGGCGGAAGTCTGATCGGTCACCATGTCGGGGCGCACACCGCGCGCGGCGATCTCGGCAAAAACATCTGCTGCATTGCCCAGCAGGCCGACGGACTTCGCCTCGCCCGCGGCAGTCCAGCGTTCGATCATTTCCAGCGCTTCATCCAGCGTGTCGGCGCGTTCGTCCACATAGCGGGTGCGTAGGCGAAAATCGATGCTGTCTGGGTTGCATTCGACGGCCAAACAACAAGCGCCTGCCATAACAGCGGCCAAGGGTTGCGCGCCGCCCATGCCGCCCAAACCGCCTGTCAGAACCCATTTGCCCGTTAAATCACCACCATAATGTTGCCGACCCGCTTCAACAAATGTCTCGTAGGTCCCCTGAACAATGCCTTGGCTCCCGATATAAATCCATGAGCCCGCGGTCATCTGGCCGTACATCGCCAGACCCTTTTTATCGAGCTCGTTGAAGTGATCCCAATTGGCCCAATGAGGTACAAGGTTTGAGTTCGCGATCAGAACGCGCGGCGCGTCCTTGTGGGTTTGGAACACGCCGACAGGCTTGCCTGATTGCACCAGCAGGGTTTGGTCTTCCTCCAACTCGCGCAGGGATTTTACGATCATGTCGTAATCTTTCCACGTGCGTGCAGCACGGCCGATGCCGCCATAAACCACCAATTCATGCGGGTTTTCTGCCACATCTGGGTGCAGGTTGTTCATCAACATCCGCAACGGGGCTTCGGTGAGCCAGCTTTTGGCGGTAAGCTCAGTTCCAGTTGCGGGGAACACGTCACGGGTATTTTTGCGCGGGTCGCTCATATTGTGCCTTTCAGTGTCGGGGCCAATTCGGCCAGCTTCGTCAGGATTTCGGTTAGGTGCACCCGAAGGCGCGTGGCACCGGCGATGTCATAGTCCCAGGGCGCCGCTTGATCTTGTAGGTAAGTGGATTGAGCCAATTCCATTTGGATGGCATGAACCCCGTCGCCAGGTCGGCCATAGTGGCGCGTTGTCCAGCCGCCCTTGAACCGGCCATTCGTGGTGGAGGTATATCCAGCAGCATTGGCGCAAATATTCTGCGTTGTTGTTTCAATTTCGGGGGCACATGTGGTGCCCAAATTGGTGCCAATGTTGAAGTCCGGCAGGGTGCCATCAAACAAGAACGGGATGTCGGACCGGATAGAATGGCAATCATACAAAATAGCGACGCCGTGGATGCTGCGTACACGGTCCAGTTCCGCCATTAAGGCCGCATGGTAGGGCGCGTGAAATGTCTCGCGGCGGCTTTCGATTTGGGCGTCGGTGGGCTTGGTTTTCCAAATGTCTTGGCCGTCAAAATCGGTCAGCGGCACCAGCCCTGTGGTGTTTTGGCCTGGGTAAAGCGAGGCGCCAGACGGGTCACGGTTGGCATCCACCACGTATCGGTGGAACGTGGCCCGCACGGTGGTCAGACCTGGCAAAAGCCCGTCATAGAGCAGGTGAATGTGCCAGTCGGTATCATCGAGGCCGCGCCCACCTGTGTTTAAATCTGCCAGCACATCCTCGGGCACATAGGTCCCTGTGTGGGGCAAGCCCAAGACGATGGGGCCGCTGCCTTGCTGAATTTCAACGGGGTTTATTGGCGCGCTCATAGAGCCAGCTCCGGCATTTTGATGTCTGCGGCGCGGGTGATCTCACCCGATGCGATCATCGTGGCGGCCCGTTCCAGATCGGGGGCGAGGTAGCGATCGTCGGCCAGCGTCTCTACGTCTTGGCGGACCCGCGCGACGACCCGTTGCAAGATTTCGCTTGTCGCCAGGGGCGCGCGGAAATCGATGCCCTGCGCGCCGCACAGCAATTCAACGCCCAAGATGCGGTTTAGGTTGTCGATCATTGGGCCCAGACGGCGCGCGCCGTGGGCGGCCATGGATACGTGATCTTCTTGGTTTGCAGATGTCGGTGTGCTGTCGGTCACGCAGGGATTGGCGAGGTGTTTGTTCTCGCTCATCAATGCGGCGGTGGTGACTTCGGCAATCATATATCCACTGTTCAGGCCGGGATTAGGCGTCAGGAACGGTGGCAGGTTGAAGCTCAGCACAGGGTCCACGATCAGCGCCACACGGCGCTGCGCAATCGCCCCAATTTCGGCAATCGCCAGCGCGATCATATCAGCGGCAAAGCCAACAGGTTCGGCATGAAAATTGCCGCCCGAGACGATAACATCGGCGTCGATCAGGACCAGTGGATTGTCCGTCGCGGCGTTGGCCTCAATTTCCAGCGTGCGCGCAGCCATGCGCAACACGTCCATCGCAGCGCCCGTGACCTGTGGTTGGCAGCGGATGCAATAGGGGTCTTGGACGCGGGCATCATTCACCATATGGCTGTCGCGAATTTCGGACCCTGCCAGCAGCGCGCGCATGGTTTCCCCGGCTTCGATCTGGCCCCGATGGCCGCGCAATGTGTGGATCTCAGGCTGTAACGGAGCCGTGGAGCCCATGATCGCATCCGTCGACAAAGCCGATGTTACCAGCGCGGAATGCGCGCCACGCCACGCGCCGAACAACCCGGCCAAGGCGAACGCGGTGGAAAACTGCGTGCCGTTGATCAGGGCAAGTCCCTCTTTGGGGCCAAGCTCTACCGCCGTAAGCCCAGCAGCCTTCAGCGCGTCAGCACCAGACATGACGGTGCCGCCAAATTCTGCCTCGCCGTGGCCCATCATAACGGCGGCCATATGGGCCAGCGGGGCCAGATCACCCGACGCGCCCACAGAACCCTGGGCGGGGATCACAGGAGTAACACCTTTGTCGAGCATCTGCTCAAGCAGCGTTACGACTTCAAGCCGAACGCCAGACGCGCCGCGCCCGAGGCTGAGCAATTTCAGCGCCATCAACAGCCGCGCATGGGCGCGCGGGATCGCGGGGCCAACGCCACAGCAATGGGACAGGATCAGATTGCGTTGAAGTGTCGCGGTATCTTTGGTTTCAATTTTGACAGAGGCCAGTTTGCCAAAGCCCGTGTTGACACCGTAAACCGCGTCCGTCCCGGCCACCGCAGCCGCAATGCGCGAATGGGCCAGTTCGATCGCGGGGTGACATGCCGGATCAAGGCGTACGGCATCTTGGTTCCAAAAGATGCTGTGCAGGTCGTCCAATGTGACATTGCCAGGAATGAGGGTAAGTGTCGTCACGATATGCCTCCGGAAAAGATGCGAGAATGAAGGGGATTAAATCCGATGCGGTACGCCAACTCGGCTGGGTGTTTGATGTCCCAGACAGCCAAGTCGGCACGCATACCTGCTGCGATTGTGCCCATGTCGTCCAGGCCCAGGGCGCGGGCAGCGTTTTGGGTAACGCCGCGCAGCGCTTCTTCGGGCGTCATGCGAAATAGGGTGCAGCCCATGTTCAACGTCAGCAGCAGGGAGTTGAGCGGCGATGAACCGGGGTTGATATCCGTGGCCAATGCCATCGGCACACCGTGTTTGCGCAGCAAGTCTATCGGCGGGGCTTGGGTTTCGCGCAGGGTGTAGAACGCGCCGGGCAGGATGACAGCAGTGGTGCCTGCTTTGGCCAAGGCGATCACGCCGTCCTGGTCGAGATATTCGATATGATCGACTGAAAGTGCACCATATTGCGCGGCCAACTTCGCGCCGCCCAAATTGGACAATTGTTCGGCGTGTAGTTTTACCGGCAAGCCCAATCCGCGTGCCACATCGAACACGCGGGCAATCTGGGAGGGCTGGAATGCGATGCCTTCGCAGAACCCATCAACAGCATCGACCAGCCCTTCGGTATGGGCCGCGCGTAGGGTGGGAATGCAGACCTCGTCAATATAGGCATCATCGCGGCCAGCATATTCCGCAGGTGTCGCATGCGCCCCAAGGAAAGTGGTTTTGACGATAAGCGGGCGGTTTTCCATGATCGCGCGAGCAACCCGCAGCATCCGTAATTCAGTCTCGGTATCGAGGCCATAGCCGGATTTGACCTCGATTGCAGTCACGCCCTCGGCAATCAGGACATCGACGCGCAGCAAGGCATCGGCCAGCAATTGTTCTTCGCTCGCCGCACGGGTTGCTTTGACGGTGGATGCGATACCACCACCGGCGCGTGCGACCTCTTCGTAGGAGGCGCCATTCAAGCGCATCTCAAATTCAACAGCGCGGTCGCCGCCATGCACAATATGAGTGTGGCAGTCGATCAAACCGGGGGTAACGAGGCGACCACCGAGGCTGGTTTTCGGCAGGGAATTGTAGCTCTCGGGCAGGTCGGCGACCGGGCCGACCCAGTCAATTAACCCATCGATAACTGCAATCGCGGCATTGGAAATCAGGCCGTAGGGCGCGCCGCAATCAGCCATTGTCGCGGCGTTTAGATCAACAAAGACGGTGCTTTTCTGGGGCATTTGCATTCACCAATCGCTCATTATTTCGCTTTTCTAGTATGTGATGATATGTAATATGTCTATACATAAAAATCAGGAGTCGCCAAGTGATTTTCGCAAAGCAAGCCAAACTCGCGGCCGGATGGGCCCAAAATGTCCGCCTTACTGTCATTGACGGGCGGATCACCGCCATCGCGTCTGAACAGGCTGCGCAGGTGTCTGATATCTGTATTGATACGTTGCTGCCGTCAGTTGCGAACCTGCACAGCCACAGCTTTCAGCGGGCCATGGCGGGCATGACCGAGTACCGTATGGCGGGCAAAGACAGCTTTTGGACATGGCGCGATCTGATGTATCGGTTCACCAGCCATCTCACGCCGGAACATGTCGAAGCGATTGCTGCATTTGTGTTCCTTGAGATGCAAGAAGCAGGGTATGCCAGCGTTGGCGAATTCCACTATCTTCATCATCAGCCGGACGGAACGCCGTATGATGATCTTGGCGAATTGTCGGGGCGGATCGCAGCGGCGGCCTGCGCGACGGGGATCGGCCTGACCCACCTTCCTGTATTGTATACGTACGGCGGGGCCGGGCAGGCCGCGCTGCAACCGGGGCAGGCACGTTTTGGCAATACGGTGGATCAGTTCAATGACTTGGTCGCGCGGGCGCGTCAGCATGTTGGGCATTTGCCCGATGACTGCGGCCTCGGGATTGCGCCCCATTCACTCCGGGCGACGTCGCCGGATGATTTAAGGGCCGTTCTCGCCCACAACACCCAAGGCCCCATTCATATTCACATCGCCGAGCAGCCCAAAGAAGTTTCCGACGTAGAAAGCTGGTTGGGCGCAAGGCCGGTTGAATGGCTTCTGGAAAACGCAGATATCAACTTGGACTGGTGCCTGATCCATGCGACCCACATGACCGCGGATGAGACACGAGGCTTGGCAAAATCCGGTGCCGTCGCGGGCCTTTGCCCCATCACAGAAGCAAATTTGGGCGACGGGCCGTTCAATGGCCCCCCCTACTTGACTGCGGGGGGCGCATTTGGGGTCGGATCGGATTCCAACGTGCTGATCTCTCTAACCGAAGAATTACGCACGCTCGAATACTCCCAACGCCTGCGCGACATTGCGCGCAATGTTTTGGTTGTTGGGGAGGGTTCTGTTGGCGATACAATTTACGCGGGCGCGGCCAAGGGTGGGGCGCAGGCATTGGGGCGCGGCGCAGGCGAAATCGCCGTCGGCGCGCTGGCGGATCTGGTTGCGATTGACAGCACAGCACCCTCTTTATGTGCCCTCCGCCAAGACCAGCTATTGGACGGTCTGGTGTTTGCCGCGAAAGACGATGTTGTGACTGATGTTTGGTCCGCGGGACGCCATGCGGTACGGGACGGGCGACACATCAAACGCGATGAAATTATCGCAAACTATCGGACGGCACTGCAAAACTTAATGGCCTCGGTCTGATCCAGATAGGTCAGGCAAATTTCCAAAGCAGCGTCGGCGCTGGCCATTGATAACGTCTGATCAGCATCATCAACAAAGGCGGTGTCGCCAATGGCTAGCGGGATTGAATTTATGCGCGGGGTACCCGCCAGCACATGAAGGGCGCGCAGCCCGCGGGCAGGACTGCGAATGATTTTTTCCATGGGGCCGCGCAATACCTTAACCTGACCGTCGCAGAGCGTGGGGTTGAACATCAAATTCAGATCGGTCAACGGGCCGTCGTCCAACTGCGCTGAAACCGGCAAGCCACCATCAAAGCGGATAGGGGTCCAAAGTGTCGCTTCCAGCGGCTTTTCGGGGGTTATCAATGCCATTTTGCCACCCGAAACTACAGTTAGAATTCGTATCATTCCTGCAAAGTCCGAAAACGGTCCGTCCTGCGCGACATCGGCACGGCTGATGGTCCAAGCCACCTGATCTGTTGTCAGCCCCTTGGCGATGTTCCGGGTGACCCCACCGCCGTTCTTCCAGGGAAGGTCTGTCAGTTCGGTACATTTCAAAACCTGCATGGAATATTTACTCTCTCTAAACATGCGATCCTCGATCAATGCTTATCTGGCCTCTGATTGATGCGCAAAATGATAATAAGTCTATACATAAATAGGTTCCCATCCAGATGAGAACCCGTGCCGCCGTCGCTGTTGCCACAGGAAAACCGCTCGAATTTTACATGACGTGGCGGGGGGTGCTGCTGCTACCGCTTTGAAAATCGGCGATTAACGTCGCATCTCAATCGGGGGAAGCTAAGCAGACGCCTCCTAAATCAACAACGCCGAAAGGCGGCAACACCTTCCACACCCGGCCTTAAGGCGTGCGCGATCTTACCTTCTCGGCAGGGCGCTATGCTCTATCCGCTTTCCACGGGCGGCCCGAGGGCGTAGGCAGCGCTTAACCCTGTAAAATCGAGACATATCATGGCGCAGAATGCCACAATCTACAAAGTTGAGCTGTCGGTCTCTGACATGGACCGCCACTATTACGAGACCCATAAGCTGACCATCGCGAAACACCCTTCGGAAACCGATGAGCGGTTGATGGTGCGCCTTGTCGCCTTTGCCCTGAACGCGCATGAGCATTTGGAAATGACCAAGGGGCTGTCCACGGATGATGAACCGGACATCTGGCAAAAGAGCCTAAGTGGCGAGTTGGACGTTTGGGTGACCCTGGGCTTGCCCAGCGAAAAAATCTTGCGCCAGTCCTGCAACAAAGCGGCCAAGGTTCTGGTCTACCCCTACGGCGGCAGAACGGCTGAGGTCTGGTGGGATAAAGTCAAAAACAGCACCACCCGCTTTGACAATCTCGCAGTGGTGAACCTGCCCGAAGGTGACACAAAGGCGCTAGCCGAACTTGCAGGCCGCGCGATGAAGCTTCAGGTGATGATCCAGGACGGTGAGGTGACGGTCAACCTAGAAGAAGCGCTGGTCACCCTGACGCTCGACAGATGGAAAACGGCCGCCTGATACAGGCGACGGGCGCGGCAGGGCGCTACGCCATCTGCCGCGCATAATTTATATCGCTTGCCTGCGTTGCAGCACCGCGATGACATAGCCGATCACCATCGCCATCCCGACATGCCCGACAAAGGATGACTGCGTGTAGGCGCCAAAGTCCATCATAAAGCTGCGCCCGATCAGCGGCGCCAGCAGCCCCTGCGCAATGAACCAAAGCGCAAGGCCCGACACCGCCCCCGACAACACGAGCCCCAGCCGCGTCACACGGTGCATCAGCCAGACAGTGGCGGAGAAGCCTGCGATCCCAATGGAGATATGCAGCGCGAACCCAAGCCAATAGGGCAGGGTGACCCCGATAAGTTTTCCAAGCGCAACGACAAGGTTCGCCGGAGCGAGTGCTACGCCAAAGAGGAGAGGGGAAAGCAGCCAAGCATAAAGCTCAAAAGCGATTTCACCGGCAAGCCCTGCCAGTGCGAGGGTGCGAAGGGTCTGAGTGAGGGGCATGGGGACGGTTCTCTTAAAACAAGACAGCACATTTGGACCCCAGCCGCCGATCAGGCTTTGGGGCAGATATCTGTCGGCCATGGAAGGGAAGAATGGGCATTTACGCCCGCGCAAGTGCGAAAAAGGCGCGCCGCAGACGGGCGCGCCTTTGGTTTTATACGTCGAGCTTGTTGTCGCCGCGGCTCCATGCCAGCGGTTGGAACACTTCGTCCACGGGGGTTTCGGCCACGTGGTTGACGTAGTTCGAAATGGTCTTTTGTGCGATCCCTAGGATCACGTCCAGCACCGCACGGTGGCTGTAACCTGCGTCAAAGAACGTCTTCATCTCGGCTTCGGTCACATTGCCGCGGCTGCGCACCATTTTTACGGTAAAGGTCCGCAATGCTTCGAGTTTTGGCGTCGGCAGCGCGGTCTCATTGCGCAGCGCGTCGCTGATCTCGTCCGAGACTTTCATCATCTTGGCGATGCCGGTGTGCGCAGGCACGCAGTAGTGACATTCGTTCTCGACATTGATCGACTGCCAAACAACGGTCAGCTCCTCGGCGTCGAAATCGGTTTCGGTAAAGAGCTTATGCAGCACCTGATAACCTTCATAGGCCTGCGGGCTTTCAGCCAGCACCTTGTGAAGACCGGGCAGACGGCCAAAAGCTTTTTGCGATTCAGCCAGCAGCGGTTTGGAAGCTTCGGGCGCGGTGTCTTGGTCGTGGGAAGGGAATGTCATGTGATTTGCCTTTGTAATTCGTTGATAGATGTTAATTAGGGTTTCTTGAGCGATCACTCAAGTATATATTTGAGCGATCGTTCAACATCTGGTGATCTCATGCCCCGCAAACCGAACCACGACCGAAATGAACTCATCGCCCGCGCGCGAGATCTGTTTTGGCGGCAAGGCTGGGCGGGCACGTCGCTCAAAGATCTCGAAGCGGTGTTAAAGATGAAGCCCGGCAGCTTTTACGCGGCCTTCGGCTCCAAAGAGGCGCTGTTTGAGATCGCTTTGGATAAATATGCCGAAGGTGGGGCCGAGCGCCTTGCGGAATTAGTACAGGCTCATGGCCCGATGGAGGCGCTGAAACGCTATCCCGAACTGGCCATCTGCCGAGAGGACGCGCCCGCCAAAGCCTGTATGCTGTCCAAAACTTTGCTGGAACTTCAGGCGCATGGGCATCCGCTGGCGAAACGGGCGAGCGCGCATCTTATGGGTATGGAAGAGCAATTCGCGGCACTTTTCGCGCAGATGCAGCGGGATGGGCAAATCGCGGCGGATCACGATCCAAAGTCGCTAGCCCGGCGCTATCAAAGCGATCTTCTGGGCCTGCGTGTCTCGGCTGAGCGGGAGGGGATCGACGCCCATGCCATCGCGCGCGAAATCGCGGAGGGGCTGACGCGGCTTTGAAAAGCGCCATAAAACGAAAAACGGCAGGGCCACGCAAATAGCCCTGCCGCATCATGTCACGCTAAAAAGCGATCAATCGTTGGACCAGCCCGAAACGGCTTTGACTTCGCAGAAGTCCTCGATGCCCCAGACGCCGCCTTCGCGCCCATTGCCCGAGCGTTTCATGCCGCCAAAGGGCGCGCCCGCGCCACGGCTTTCGCCATTCATCTCAACCATGCCCGACCGCAGCTTGGCCGCCAGACGGTTACGCCGCGCGCCGTCGGTAGATTGGACGTAGTTCGTCAGGCCGTAGACCGTGTCATTGGCCATCTCGATGGCCTGATCTTCGTCTTCGAACTTCATGATCGACAGGACCGGGCCAAAGATTTCCTCGCGCGCGATGGTCATGTCGGGGGTCACGTCCGCAAAGACCGTGGGCTTGACATAAAAGCCGCGGTTCAGATGCTCGGGCCGTCCGGTGCCACCGGCGACAAGGCGGGCGCCTTCGTCGATGCCTTTTTGGATCAGATCTTGGATCTTGCCCCATTGTGCTTCGTTCACGACCGGGCCGATGTGGCGGCCTTCTTCGCTGGCGGGGCCAACTTCGACCTTGCTGGCGACTTCGGCGGCGGTCTCAACCGCTTGGTCATAGGCGCTTGCTTCGACGATCATCCGGCTCGGGGCGTTACAGCTTTGGCCGGTGTTGTTCATCATATGCAGCACGCCGCGTTTCACCGCCTTGTCGTCTGCATCAGCGAAGACAAGGTTCGCGCCTTTGCCACCAAGCTCCAGATGGACCTTTTTCAGCGTATCTGCCGCGTTCTTGGAAATCGCAATGCCCGCGCGGGTGGAGCCGGTGAAGCTCACCATATCCACGTCTTCATGACCTGTCAGCGCGGTGCCAACGGTCATGCCATCACCGTTCACAAGGTTAAAGACACCGGCGGGGAAGCCAGCCTCATCCATCATCTCGGCGAAAACCACGGCGCTTAGCGGGCTTTCCTCAGAGGGTTTCAGCACCATGGTGCAGCCAGCGGCGACAGCAGCGCCCACTTTCAGCATCACTTGATTCATAGGCCAGTTCCACGGCGTGATCATCGCCACGACGCCAACCGCTTCGTGGATGATACGGTCGTTGGGCGCGTGATCACCCAGAGGCTTCACGAATTTGAAATCTTTGGCGGCTTTGATGAAGTTCTTAAGGTGGCTGTAACCTGCACCCCATTGCGAGCTGCGCGCCATCTCGATGGGTGCGCCCATCTCGGTGCTGATCGCTTGGGCCATATCCTCGGTCCGGGATTTATAGACCTCGGCCAGTTTCTCCATCAGCGCGATGCGCTCTTCAGGTGCAGTGGCCATCCAGCCGGGCAGGGCGGCCTTGGCGGCGGCAACGGCGGCGTCGACATCTTTGGCCCCGCCGAGCGAGATCAGGGTGCAGGGCTCTTCGGTCGAAGGGTTAATGACCTTATGTTCGCTGCCCTCAAGGGGTGCGACCCATTTGCCGTTGATATAAAAATCACGTTTTTCGATCATGCTCTGTCTCCGTTATTGGCCAGGCGGGCGTCTCGGCTGCCGCCTAGATGTGTCCGGGAATCGCCGGCTCCCGATATGCCTAGGACAATTTTGCGGGCTGGAAAAGTTCAGAGGTTGTTTTTGATCAAAAAGACAGGCCCGGCGGTGAAAAACCGCGGGCGCGCGGGTGGATTAATCCTGCGCCGGGAACTTGATCTCAACACAGAACCCGTCTTGGCCTTCGACCTTTAGGGTCGCTTCATGCTGGAAGGTCAGCGTGCGGATCATCCGCCAACCCAGCGAGTCTGACCGTTCGGGCCGTTTGGCATCGTCGGGCAGGCCAACCCCGTCATCATAGACCTTAAGCGTCAGCCCTTCGCCATCCTTTTGGCTTACCTCAATAGTGATCACACCTTTGTCGCGCCCTTTAAAGGCGTGTTTATAGGCGTTGGTAATCAGCTCCCCAACGATGAGCCCGATATCGACCGCCAGTTTGTTGTCCATCTTGAGGCTGGGACAGATCAGCTTGATGCTGATGCTCTGGCGCTCTCCGGTAAAGGCGCGTTCGGCGTTTTTGGTGACCTCATCCAACATATCCGCCAGATCAAGGTCGGTGCTGTCGGTGGCGCGTTGCATCAACTCATGCGCTTTGGAAAGCGATCCGACCCGGGTTTCCAGCTCGCGCAGCACTTGGCGCGTCTCATCCGCTTTGGCTTGGGTCTTGCTCATCCGGATCAGCGCCACGATCAGCGCAAGGTTGTTGCCCGTGCGGTGGTGGAGCTCTTGCATCAGAAGGTCGCGGTCGGCGATGCCTTCGCTGAGCTCGCGGTTCTGCTCGGTCAGCGCGGCGGTGGGGTCTTTGGCGTTATAGGCCTCAAGCGCTGCCAAAGCGTCCGCCTTGATTTGCTCGACCGCGCCTTGCGGCTCTGGCAGCAAAAACTCCGCATGGACCCGCGTGCCTTCTTGTCCGGAGTCCACATCAAAGCGCGCCGCGATGCGCTGCACGCCGCGTAGACCCAGCCCCATGCCCGTCTCAGACACAATATCGCGCGACGGATCGAGCTTTTCTTTCTCGATCCCGCGCCCCTGGTCGATCACCGTCAGCCCAAGGGCGGGCTTGCCGTTAACCTCGGTCAGTGAAAACCGCGCCCGGCCTTTCTGGCCGTGCTCGATCGCATTGCGCCCCAGTTCCACGGCGGCGGTCACGGTGCGTGTGCGCTCAAAAGACGTAAAGCGCATCGCTTCGGTCAAGGTCAGCGCAATCTGGCGCAGCGCCGCAATATCGCTGCTCTTGTCGAGGTTCACTGAAGCGAGATTCATGGCTTTCATCAGTCCGCATCCCGCGCAACGCGGATCACCGCGATTGAGGCATCATCACGCCCACGAAAGGCCCGGTCGAGCAAAAAACCAGCAATCAAAAGCGGAGATTTCCAAAGCAGGCCCTGCGGCAGAAAGCAGTCCCGCAGGGTTTTTAGGCCATCGCTGTGCAGGATGAGCAGATCATTTGGCTCCAGATCAAAGCTCTCTTCATAGCCGCGGGTGGCGCGTGCGCCGATGCGCCCGTCGCGAACGGGCAGGCGTTTGATCTCTCCGTCACGCACCCGCAGGGTCGCGATATTGCCCAAGGCGGCATAGCGCAGCTCCATCTGTGGATGCGCGATATGCACTAGGGCCGCAACTGCGCCGCGCTTGCCAATTAGCTGTTCTGTTACCTCATACATGACCGCGCCGGGTTCGCTGTTAAAGCTGCGCGACTGCGACACGGCATCTGTCACTTCAAGCGAGGCGGCGGCGGCTTCGGGGCCGTGGCCCAACCCGTCGCAAAGCAAGATGTCAGTGGCATTCGGCGTCTGGCGCAACAGATAGTCGTCGCCGCATTGATCTTCGTTCGGGTGGCAAACCCGCAGCGCCACGGCCTCAACCCCGTAGGTCGGACGCGGCGTGTCTTTGGCAAAGCTGCACACGATGGTGGTGCCAACCTCAGGCCCGCTGAAGATATCAAACGCGCTCGACAGGCGGCGGATTGCCCCAAGGCCCAGCCCGGCGGAATCGCCGCTGCTCATGCCGTCTTGGAACATATGATCCATATCGCTGATGCCGGGGCCGCGATCGGTAAAGATCATCAAGATAACGTCGCCCTTGCCCTCTGCCGGGGCGTCGATCAAAACCCGACCCTGTTCGGCGTAGCGCAGGATATTGGTCGTGGCCTCAGTGGCGACAATGGCCAGTTCATCGATCCTGAGCTTAGGCCAATCGTGCCGCGCAGCCAGACTGCGCGCCGCTCGGCGGACCACGGCGATGGCGCTTTGATCCTGTACTTCGACCCATTGTCTCATAGATTTACACTCATCAACACGCTGGTGCCCCCGCCGACGGCGGTGCGGATTTCAAATTTCTTGGCCAGCCGCTTTGCACCCCCCAAGCCACGGCCAAGCCCGCCGCCCGAAGTATATCCATCGCTCAGTGCCAATTCTATGTCTTCGATCCCCGGACCCTTGTCCCAACAGACCACGCTTAGCTGCTTGCGTCCCGGATCGACATAGATGGAAAATTCGCCCCCGCCAGCATGAACGATCGCATTGCGTGCGATTTCACTGACCGCGGTGGCAAAACGGGTCACTGTCAGCGCCGAGGCACCGTGTTCTTTCATGTAGCGCGCAACGGCTTGGCGCACTGTCACCGCATCGCCGCTGGTGTTTAACTTGAACTGAGAGAGAAGAACCTGCGCCCCAAGGTCCTTTTCGTCAAACGCGTCGTAGCTGGGCAAGGGCATGTGTCAGGCTTAACGCGGTGCGGATCTCTGGCAGATACATGCCAAGCTCGACCAGCGTGACCGCCACGGTGGGGCGCATGCCGACAACATAGGTATCTGCCGCCAGCAGGCGGGATATCCCCGCCAGCTGCGCGATCACACGGCCTACGAAAGTGTCCACGATCTCAAGCGCTGAGATATCGAGGATCACCCCGTCGATGCGGTTCTCGGATATTTTGGTCGACAACCGGTCTTGAAGCTCCAAGATCTCGGTGTCCGTGATGTCATCCTGTATCGAAACGAGGAGCGCATGTTCGACAAGATTGATCGACGTGACACCAGCCACCTTATTGATCCTCAGTCTTCTTGATCACGTAGCCTACGGTCAGCAGCGCGTCCGACAGGGCGGTGCGGATGCTGGACCGGGTAGAAACAGTGCCGACATCAATGCCAAGCTGTACCATGGTCTGCGCAATCATCGGGCTGATACCGCTGATGATACATTCCGCGCCCATCAGACGCACGGCTGCGGCGGCGCGCAAGAGGTGTTGTGCCACCTGCGTATCGACTGTGCCAACGCCGGTGATGTCCATGATGACCACTTCGGCCTGACGCTCAAGAATGGTCTGAAGCAGATTCTCCATCACCTCTTGGGCGCGGGCGGAATCCAGTGTGCCGATCAGCGGCAGCGTCAGGACGCGGTCCCAAAGTTCGACCACAGGGGTCGACAGTTCCAGCATCTCTTGGCGCTGGCGATCAATGATCTGCTCACGCTCGACGATGAAGATTTCGTTGGTATAGATCGCGAAGGCATCGACCAGACGGGTCACCAGCATCACATCGCGGATTAGCACGCCTTGATCAACGTCCAGCAGCGATTCCAACCGTTTGAAAAGCGGGGTTTTCAGCGCCAAAATGAACGTTGCCATCTCGGTCGGGGTCACACCGCGGTTGACCCGCTCGCGGCTTACATCGGCCAGAACGGCGCGAAGATCGTCCCACTGATTGTCGTCAAAGTCGAAATCTTCGCCCGTGACGCCATCGCGCACACCTTTAGAAAAGGCCTTGAGCAGTTCGCGGTTCTGGTTCCGGCTTTCGGCGTCTGAGAAGAGGTCAGAACGCTTTACGCCTTCTTTGACCTGCGTTCCCAGCCACTCCTCGATGATCCCTTTAAAATCGGTGTCGAGAACAGTCAGTATATTCGCCGTAGCAGATTGCGGCATCTTGAACCCCAGTGTTTATTTCAAGCCCCATAGGCCAACCGTGGGGCAAAGTGTCAATAGGATGCAAGGCATTTGATCGGCGGCAACATGCCGTTTTGCAAAGGGAAGCGGCTGATAAGCTGCTGTTTTTGCGCGCGCTCTTGCGATGGGTTTTCTGCGGAGCCTATGGAAAAAGGGCAGCACCGGCGCTTTTGCCTGATGCTGCCCCCCATATTTTTCAGTCTTTCGGCAGCTGCCGGGCTATTCTGCGGCCTCGCCGGGGTGGCGTGGCACGAGCGCCCGCACCAGATCGCGCATATGCAGCACGCCGACTTGACGGCCCTCACACATAACGCGGTAGTTGTTTGTCGTGTCGCCCTCTGACACGGCGATGATCGATTCCAGCGTATCGTCGTAATCGACCTCACCCGCCACCTCTGCCGGCGGCACATCGGTCTTCTCCATGACCGAGCGGACCCGCAGCACCCGCGCGCGGTTGATGTCGCTGACGAAGGCTTCGATATAGGGGTCGTTCGGGTTCAGCAGGATGTGCTGCGGCTCGCCCTGTTGAACGATGAAGCCGTCTTTGAGGATCACCAGATGGTCCGCCAGCTTCAGCGCTTCATCCAGATCGTGGGTGATGAAGATTACCGTCTTGTGCAACTCCGCCTGCAACTCGATCAGCAGGTCCTGCATGTCGGTCCGGATCAATGGATCGAGCGCAGAAAACGCCTCGTCCATCAGCATCACGTCAGAGTTCGAGGTCAGCGCCCGCGCAATGCCCACACGTTGCTGCATCCCGCCCGAAAGCTGGGCGGGGAACTGCTCGCCTTGGCCCGCAAGCCCGACGCGGTCGAGCCATTTGGTGGCCTCGGCGGCGTATTTCGTGCGTGTCTTGCCTTCGATCTCCCAAGAAATTCCGGCGTTCTCCAGCACGGTCCGATGCGGCAACAGCGCGAACTTCTGAAACACCATCGACATCTCGTGCTTGCGCATCTCACGCAGCCGCCGCTCGTTATAGTCGAGGATGTTCTCACCGTTCATGATCACTTCGCCCGCCGTGGGGTCAATGAGCCGGTTGAGGTGCCGGATCAGCGTCGATTTGCCCGACCCCGACAGCCCCATGATCACCGTGGTCTTGCCCGCAGGCATGTCCACATTGATGTTATTGAGGCCGAGCACATGGCCGGTTTCGGCCTGAAGGTCGGTCTTGCTCATGCCGCCGCGCACTTTCTCCAACGCGCCCAGCGGGTCGTCGCCGAAGATTTTATACAGGTTGCGAACGCAGATTTTGATATCGTCTGTCATGGCTGGTCTCACTTCTGCGATGCATTGATCCGCGCGAGCGCGGCTTTGGTGACCCGGTCAAGGATGATCGCCAGTAGGACGATCCCCAGACCCGACAGAAGACCGACGCCCAATTCAAGGCTCCGGATACCGCGCAGGACAAGCACACCCAGACCCGGGGCCGAGACCAGCGAGGCGATGACAACCATGGCGAGGCTCATCATGATGGTCTGGTTCACACCGGCCATGATGTTGGGCAGGGCCAGTGGGATCTGCACCTTGAACAGCTTTTGGCGGTTGGTCATGCCAAAGGCGTCAGCGGCCTCAATCACGTCTTGATCAACCAGACGAATGCCCAAGTCAGTTAGACGCACCACCGGGACGATGGCGTAAAGGATGATCGCGATGCCGTAGAGTTTCGGCTCTGTCACCGAGAACAAGAAGATCAGCGGGATCAGATAGACGAAGGGCGGTAGCGTTTGAAGCATGTCCAGCACCGGGATCATGCTGCGTTGTACCCGGTCACTGCGCGCCATGGCGATGCCGATGGGCACGCCCAAAAGCACACAGATAAAGGCGCAGACAAAAATAATCGCCAGCGTCTGCATCGTGTGGTCGTAAAAGTCGATAAATGCCAGAAAGCCAAAGACCAGCGCCACCAGACCCACCAGCTTGAGCGAACGGCCCACGGCATAGGTGATCAGCATCAAGAGCGGGATCATGATGAACCACGGCACCGCTTGCATGATCCACAGTGCGTCTTCCAAGGCCCAGCTTAGCGGTTGGGTTATCGGATCGACCACGACCTTCAAACTGTCTTTGATCGCAAGAAACCCTTGCTCCAACCCTTGGGTCAGATCGCGCGATTGCGGGATCGCGTCGCAGCTGTCGTGCAATGCATCAAGCGAAGGGAAGGGCGTATCCCAAAGCGTTGTGTCCGCGTCGCCGCCTGCTTGCCCCATAAGGTCGGCCATGGAGCTGAGCCCACCGCCCTGGTCGTCGCCGCACCAGCCGCGCAGGCCGAGCGTGTCAAAGAAGTTGTCGTAAGTTGCCATCTGTCGCTTTCCCGGCCCGGATCAGGCCGTTTACTTGATGAGAGCGCCGTTCAACATGCGATGCGCATGGAACTGTCTGCCCTCACGAGAGGCTGCAAATCTACACCTATGTCCTTGCAAAGAAACTGCGGAGCGCGGTCGAAGCCCGCGCGCAGTGGGTGTGAAAAGACGTAAGTCTTGCCGCCGGTTCTGAAACAATCGGGCGGGAACCTGAAAAAGGTCCCCGCCCGAAATTCTGTCATACGGTCTTACTGTTCAAGCAGCTTGGACAGGTTGCCGCGCGCGTCGTCGCTCAGCCAATCGGCCCAGACGTCTTTGTTGTTCTGCAAGAAGTAAACAGCCGCTTCCTCGTTGGAGGCGTTGCTTTCACCCTGCCAAGCCAGCAGCTTGCTCATCTCGTCGGTCTTGAAAGTGACGTTGCCGATGAATTTCGCAATCTCAGGATTGTTGTCGTGGAAATCCTTGGTCATCACGGTCAGAACCGGCGCGGTCGGGAAGGCCGAAGGCTTGGGATCGGGATTGTCGGCGTTCTGGTTTGCGGTATGCGCGGCTTCGTCATACGCGCCCATGTCGACGCTGGTCATGTCGAATTTGCCCAGCGGCGTGGTGGGGGCCCAGTAGTAGCCGAACCATGGTTCTTCGCTTTCATAGGCCGAAGCCATGGACGTCGACAAAGTCTCGCCCGAGCCGTGGTTGAAGACTTCGATGCCGTTGCCTTCGAGGTCATAGGCGCGCGCGAGGTTGTCGTTTACCAAACGGCAGCCCCAGCCATCGGGACAGTTGTTGAACATGCCGCCGACCAGTTCGGGGTTTGCCAGAATGCCGTCGAGGGTTGTCAGCTCAGGGTGCGCTTCGGCCAAATAGGTGGGGATCCACCAGCCTTCGACACCACCGGGATCAAGCACGCTTGTCAGCTCAACAATCTTGCCGTTCTCTTTCAGCTTCTTGTAGGCATCACCCGCAGAGTTGGTCCACATTTCCGGCACGATGTCCGGCTCGTTGTTTTCCGACAGCGAAGTCACGGCGGGCGTGGTGTCAGACGGCACGGTGGTCACGTCGCAGCCGTAGCCCTGAACCAGCAGGAATTCGGTGACGGCGGTGACGATCTGTGCCGAGGCCCAGTTCATTTCCGCGATCGAGACTTCGCCGCAGTCCTGTGCGGCGGCAGCCATGGGGGTCGCGACGGCGAAAACCGTGCCAAGCAAATAGCGTTTCATAGTGATTTCTCCTTTATTGCATCCACAGTGCAACGCAGGCGCGCACCGCTGATCTTTGAGCCCGTTGCATCATGAAAAAGCCAGTCACGCCAAAGGACGCGGCAGCTTGAATGGCCGGGTTTGCTGGAGATAAAAGAACAGGTCGGTCGCCCAAGTGCAACACGATTGCCGGGCGCAAGGCGCAAGTTCGGGGCACCGCGCCAAGATGGGCGCGGTGAAAAGGCATGCAGCACCTATAAACGAAGCGCTATATTTATAAGGCCATTCGCACCGCTTTCAGCAGAGGCGCGATTTGGACTGATCAACGGCGGGAAAAACTTTCCATGTCGCGGATATGCTGGGGAATGTCCTTGCGGCTCAGACCGATGTCTTGCAGCAGGCGGTCGTCCATGGCGTTCAGGGTCGACAGGGTGCGGTTACGCTCCCATCGGCGCAGGGTATCGCGCAGCGCACGGCGCAGCATGGCAACAAGGGCCAGACCTTCCGAGGCGGCCACTTGACCCATGGCCCCACCGGCAAAGGCAGTTCCCGGCATACCGGCGATTTGGTTGGTGTTTTTCAGCAGGCGGAAATGCATGGCATGCTCCATAAGAATAAGGTTTGAGGAACGAGGGATCCGCAAAACAAGACGGCCAGTGCCAAAAGGCCGGGCCGGGTCGCTCATGCGGGTCTCATCTTAGCTGTGATCCGGAAAGTCAGTTGGAACCCCTATGGTCCGGGCAGGCGGATCGGCCTGTCCGACCGGGGTTACCGGCGGTTCAGCAAATTGCCCGATCTGCGCGGGCGCCTCTTATGAACAGCATTCATCAACATGCCGCGCATTTCGTTCACCCAAGCGTCTATTGCAATAGGGTGAAACGGGGGTGCGACAACCTGCCACAGATGCGGGGCGCAAGGCACACTATGGCAGGGGTTTGCGCCCCGTCTGCACCGTGTCGTTTGCGACTGAATAAGGGTCGTTTTGAGAGGGGGGAAGGCGGCGTTTTGTGCTCAACACATCCAAACAGGCTCGGGCAGACTTTTCTAAAGTTGCCGAAGCCTCAAAGCGTCTCTCATTCGTATCGGACGCGATACGAAAGCTGGCATGGCTGGCTAAAGGAAGCCCGGTCTATACACTTGAACAAGTATTCTTCTCGCAGAGGCGCAGCACATTCTATGCGCGTGGCCAAGGCCCATCCCCGGCGCAAACTGATTCGGCGGGAATAAGGCGTTCGATGTAGGCTATCGTCACCAGTTACGCCGGTTTTGACGGCATTGGTTCCAGCTTGAGAACAAGCAACCGTAAAGAATGACGAAAACAAGGCGGCGCGCTTGGGGCGTTTTTACGGCAGGACTGTCTCTTATAGCGAAACAGTTTCAGTAAGCGCTTTCATAGAGTTGCCGTTGTGCCTTGTTAATTTCCCTTAATACTATGGCGATCCGCTGTTTGGTGCGAAAACCTGTGGGAAACAATGGATGGCTTTGGACCCGCTAAGCCACCTGAATTGCGGCGAAACTCCATATTGTTCCGGCAATTTTCAAACATTTTTCTCTTTGTCCAATCGTATAGCTTGGCTATTCCTATAGGTGCCCAACTGGGGGGCATAAGAAGTCTGTAGGTCACGGGGGCGGCCGCATTGAGCGCATCGAGTATGCGGGAAATGTGGGTACGCCGCGAAAATTGCGACCGTATACACATCGTCACTGGGAAGGTCTTCTTCTCGGTCATGGGCCTTGTGCCGACTTTTCCCCTTCGTTGCAGCAAGCTGCGTGCCGTCTGATCTGGATTTCAGCCAGCGGGGCGCGTGTGAACGGAGGGAGAGACAAAATGATACCTAAGCAACAGGCCCTGCCACTGGCCTTCTGCGTGGCAAGAAATGCCCAAATTAGCCGCTCTGCCGTTCGGCGCTCTATTCGTCAGATTGAAACTGCATTCACTTCCAAGACGGCCGCGTTGCGCGCCGCGTGCAACACCGCTCAGGAGACTTCACAATGATTAGAACACTTGATTTCAACGCGTTTAGCGCAGGCACTATTGTTGACGACGAATACGCAGCTATGGGGGTCACGGTTTCGGCCAGCGGCGGTTCCGGTCAGGCGATGATCTTTGACAGCTCGCACCCCACAGGCGGCGACGAAGACTTGGCGTCCGACACGCTTGAAGGTCTGTTGATCGTTTCCGAAGATGGCGACCAGAGCGATCCAGACGATAATGCGACCGGCGGCAGCCTGTTCTTTGACTTTGATGACATGGTGCGCATGAAGGGCATTACCTTCAAGGACATCGAAGAGACCAGCGGCGAAGGCACCCGTGTCATCTTCTACGACGAAAATGGCGATGTGATCGACAACCACTTTGTCGGGCCCACCGGCGACGGCGGCGAGCAATTCGTGCAGTTCAACGTCCAAGGTGTATCGCGCTTTGAAGTGCGTTTCGAAGGCTCCGGCGCGATCGACAACCTTATCTTTGATGATGGCAAGCCAGAAGGCGGCGGCAACGATGCGCCCGTGGCAGAAGACGATATGCTGGAGGTCGATGAAGACACATCCGGCACCGTTGACGTGCTGGGCAATGACACAGACGCAAATGGCGACACGCTGACCGTCACCATGGCAAGCTGCCCGTTCGGAGAGGTCGTTATCAACGACGATGGCACGCTGACCTTCACACCGGACGCGGATTTCAACGGCGACACCACAATCACCTACACTGTGGATGACGGAAATGGCGGCACCGACACTGGCACCGTGAATGTCACTGTGAACCCGGTGAACGATGCACCCGTGGCAAACAACGACACGGCCAGCACCACCGGCACCGATGCGGTTGTGATCCCGGTTCTGGATAACGACACCGATGTTGACGGCGACACGCTGAGCGTTGCGGATGCCTCTAGCGACGATGGCACCGTAACCATCAACGACGATGGCACCATCACTTTCACCGCCGACGATGGCTTCACCGGCGATGCGACGATCAACTACACTGTGTCCGATCCAGATGGTCTGACTGATACAGGTGTTGTGACTGTCTCTGTGGGTGACGGCGGTTCAACCCGCGACGGCTATGTGGATGGCACGGCGGGCGCAGACCTGATCGACACCGGCTATACCGGCGATCCCGATGGCGACATGATCGACAACGACGACGCGCTGCTGCCCGGTGCGGAAGGCGATGACGACTATGTCCGCGCAGGCGACGGCGACGACACCATCCTTGCGGGCGACGGCGATGACATCGTCGAAGGCGGCGCAGGTTCTGACGAAGTCTATGGCGGCGAGGGTGACGATATGATCACCACCGGCAACGGCGATATCGCACCCGATCTGGGCTACCCGGAAAGCGACAGCGACAGCCTGAGCTTTGACCCCGACGCCGATCCCGAAAACGACCGCGACTATGTCGATGGCGGCGCTGGCAACGACACAATCAGCACCGGCGACGACCGCGACACCATCTATGGCGGCACCGGCGATGATGTGATCAACGCAGGCATCGACGATGACATCGTTGATGGCGGCGACGGCGATGACCGTATCGTCGGCGGCGAAGGCAATGACAGCATCCTCGGCGGCGCTGGCAATGACACGATCTATGCGGGCAACGACCCCGATCTGGGCCTCGACGTGCTCGACATCCCCGATGATATGGACCCGTCGAACCCCTTCACCCCCGACCGTGTCCCGAACAACGGTATGGATACGGTTGATGGTGGGTCCGGCGACGACGTGATCTATGGTGCCGATGACGCTGACATGTTGCGCGGTGGATCGGGCAACGATTACATCGACGGTCAGATCGACGATGATATCATCGAAGGCAACACCGGCAACGACACACTGCTTGGCGGTCAAGGCGACGACAGCATCTCCGGCGGTCAGGGCGACGATATGCTCTATGGCGGCACCGGCGACGACACCCTGCGCGGCAACCGTGACGACGACTATCTCGAAGGCGGCGCGGGCGACGATGTGCTCGACGGCGGCGGCGAGAACGATACGCTGATGGGCGGCGAGGGCGACGATACGCTCCAAGGCGGCCAAGGCGATGATCTGCTCGACGGTGGTGCTGGTGTTGATATCATGGACGGCGGTGCCGATCAGGATACCTTCGTCAATGTGAATGCGGGCGATGATGTCGACGGTGGCAGTGCGGGCGTAGACTATGACACGCTTGACCTGCGCGGCTCTGCGCCTGAGGGCGGCCGCCTAGAGGTTACCTATACCTCTGACGACCGCGAAGACGGTTTTGTTGATTACTTCAACGAAGATGGCAGCGATGCCGGGCGTCTGAACTTTGTCGAGATCGAGAACGTCATTATCCCCTGTTTCACACCGGGCACCAAGATCGCCACGCCAAAAGGCGAGATCCGTGTCGAGGAGCTTCAGGTTGGTGACCGGGTCATCACCCGCGACAACGGCATCCAGACAATCCGCTGGGTCGGCGCACGTGAGATGACCGGGGCCGAGTTCGAAATGGCCGCCCATCTCAAGCCGGTGCTGATCCGCAAAGGCGCGCTTGGCAACGATCTGCCTGAACGTGACATGATGGTCAGCCCCAACCACCGCGTCTTGGTCGCCAACGAGAAAACGGCGCTCTACTTTGAAGAGCGTGAAGTTCTGGTCGCGGCGAAACACCTGACTGGCATGGACGGCATCGAAGTGGTCGAAGTCTCTGGCACCACCTACATCCACGTGATGTTCGACCGCCATGAGGTGATCTTGTCAGATGGCACATGGACCGAAAGCTTCCAGCCTGGTGACATGTCACTGGCCGGTATCGGCGAAGAGCAACGCAACGAGATTCTCGAGCTCTTCCCCGAGCTTGCGACACAGGACGGTATCGAAGGCTATGCCGCCGCTCGCCGTTCGCTGAAAAAGCACGAAGCCAGCTTGCTGGTAAAATAAACCCGCGGGGGCGGGAAGCGATGCAGCTTAGAAACGGGGCGGGTGACCGCCCCGTTTTCTTTTGTGCGTGGCTGATTTGAGCGATTGCGCTACGCGGCCCAGAGGTTCAGGCCCGCCCACTGGCCGATGCGTGTTTTGCTATCTCTGCTGCACCCGCCGCGCGGCCCGATCCTCGGGCGTGTCAAGGTTCAGCCGCGCCTGTTGAAAGGTGCGCGCTTGCTATCTCTGCTGCTCTCGCCAAGCGGCCCAGTCTTCGGGCGTGTCGAGGTCCAGCCGGGCGCGCTGGCCGGACAGGGGCACCAGTTGCATCCGGCTTGCCGCGCCACGTACCACCGCGCGGCCACCATCATCGCCGCTAAGCTGCCTCAGCTGATCAAACAGGGCCGCAGCGAAAATGATCGGATGCCCCGGCGTGCCGTCCTCCGTCGCTGCGCGCCAGATCAAAGTGTCGCTGTTCAAGTCAACCGAGGCGGCAAGAGTGGCAAGGTCGCTGGCTTCCAACTCTGGCATATCGGCCAACATGACCATCGCCGCCGCCGTGCCCCGCGGCAGCGCTGCAAAAGCGCGGCGCAGGCTGGCGCCCATGCCCTCGGCGGCACCCGGCACGGGAAGGGCGGTAACGTCCAGCCCACTGATCGCTGTGTAGCGCGGGTGCGGCGCGGGCGGCAGAGCGACGGTGACGGGGCCGATGCTTTGTGCCAGCCGCGCTTGATGTCGCAGCAGGGGCTGGCCGCCGATGTCTTCCATCAATTTGTCACGCCCTCGCATCCGGGTCGAAGCACCGGCAGCAAGAAGGATCACGGGCAGGGGGCTTGGTGTCATACAGTCAGACTAACGGGGGAAGCGCGCGGGGATAAGACCCTTCTGGCCCGGTGCATCACGAAAGAGAAAAGAACCGGCCCCAAGACCCAAAATTCCCGCTAAGTTGCCGTTGGCACGGCGCTTTTTCGTGCTACCCTTGGGCCATGAACATCAAAAACCTGATCCCGCATACCCTGTTCCGCAAGGCCCGTGAATATTCCCGCAAGCTATGGGTGCGGGTCGTCATCATGGGGCTATTGGCCTTTGTCGCCCTTGGCATGACGCAGCTTTTTGAACCTTTGGTCCCCAAAGAGGTCGCCACACGGCTGACCGGTGAAGCAGCGGACCGATTGCTGCAGATCATCGCAGATGCCATGCTGGCAGTGACGATCTTTTCCATCACCATCATGGTTACGGTCTACCGCGCCACCTCTGCGCAGTTCACGCCGCGCGCGCATCGGTTGATTATCCAAGACCGGACCACGCAGAATACGCTCGCGGTATTCATCGGCGCCTACGTCTATGCGCTGGTCGCGATCATCATGCGCGAGCTGGGCATCTATGTCGATGAGCGGTCTTTCGTACTGTTCCTGACGACAGTGATGGTGCTGGCGATCATCGTGATCTTTCTGATCCGCTGGGTGCTGCATCTGCAAAGCTTTGGCAGCCTGATCGACACCACCCGCCAAATTGAGAGTGTCACCACATCGCTGTTCAAAGAGCGGTTAAAAACGCCCTGCATGGGCGGCCATCCTCTGACCGGCCCCGCGCCTGATGACGCGCGCCCAATCTTTGCACCCGAAAGCGGCTATCTGAAACATATCTACCCCGAAGCGTTGGACCAGCAGGCACGGGATCATGGGGTTGAGATTTATCTTACCCGGCGCATTGGTGACTTCATCTTTGTCGGAGAACCGCTTGTACAAGTAAAACGCTGTGGCGCGCCGCAGGACGAAGACCACGATTGGGACAGTCTTGAGCAAAAGGTTTTTGACACCGTGCAACTGGGCGATCTGCGCACCTTTGATCAAGACCCGCGCTTTGGCCTGCGGGTGCTGGGAGAGGTTGCGTCCAAGGCGCTGTCGCCGGGGATCAACGACGGCGGCACGGCGATCGACGTGATCACCCGCATCGGGCGGATTCTGTCCTATTACTCGGACGAGGCGAAGCCCGGCGGCAAGGTTAATTTGCCAAACCTGCATATCGCGCCGATCTCCTCTGATGCGTTGATTGAAGACGGATTTGGTGCGCTGGCCCGTGATGGCAGTTCGGTGGTCGAAGTGCAGATGGCCTTGCAGGAGGTGCTGGGCGGGTTGATGCATCACCCTGACCCCGGTCTGGCCGTCTCAGCGCGAGCCGCGGCAGAGAACCACCTGCGCCGCGCATTTGAAGACGTGCCCTTTGGTCCGGACCGGGCGCGCATTTGGTCCGCCGCGCGCAAAGAAGTGCGCGAGGCGGTGGAGACCCCAGAATAAGCGGCGCTTAAAGCGGGCGGATCTTCAACTGTGTGATGCGATTGCCGTCCCGGTCCATGACCTCAAAACGGAAGCCGTGGAAGGAGAACACCTGCCCCACGGTGGGGATCATCTGCGCCTCATGGATCACCAACCCGGCGACAGTATTGGCCTCATCATCGGGCAGCGACCAATCGGTGGCGCGGTTCAGGTCGCGGATCGTCATCGCGCCCTCGACCATCAGATGGCCGTCTTCGGATTGTTTTAACGGGTGATCCGCATCGGGGTCGAATTCATCAGTGATCTCACCCACGATCTCTTCGAGAATGTCTTCGAGCGTGATCAGACCCTGCAATGATCCATATTCATCCACCACCAGCGCAAAATGCGTGCGGCGGCGCAAGAATTGGCGCATCTGCTCGTCCAGCGTTGAGGTTTCGGGCACGAAATAGGGTTTCATCACCACGTCGGCCACGTTGAACCCCTTCAGCGCGCCTGCGTCGCCATTGGGGCCACCGATCAGCTTATACATGGCGCGCAACAGGTCTTTGGCGTGGATCACACCGATGATGTTTTCGGGATCATCGCGGAATACGGGCAGACGCGTGTGGTTCGATTGGAGGCATTTTTCCATGATGTCGGTTGGATCAGATGCCGCGTCGATCATCTCGATGCCCGAACGGTGCAGCATGACCTCTTCGACCGCGCGTTCGCGCAGATCAAGCGCGCCCAAGATGCGGTCGCGATCCTCTTTTTCGACAACCCCTTCGGAATGGCCTAGCTGTAGCGCGCCGGCGATCTCTTCGCGCACGGCAAGGATGTTACTGTCGGGGTCAATCTGCACCCCAAAAAGCCGCAGCACACCGCGCACGAAATAGCGCACCGCCGTGACCATCGGCGAGAACAGCAGCACCACGACGCTGATGGGGCGCGAAACAAGTGCCGCGGCTGTCTCAGCATTGGTGATGGCATAGGTCTTGGGCAGCACTTCGGAGAAGACCAACACCAAAAGCGTCATCACCAGCGTTGCCAAGGCCACGCCGCTTTCCCCGAAAATGCGGGTAAACAGCGCCGTTGCCATAGACGCGGCGAGGATGTTGACCAAGTTATTGCCCAAAAGGACCGACCCGATCAGACGCTCGTTATCCTCGGTGATCTTGAGCGCCCGTGTGGCGCCGCGCGACCCTTTGTCGGCCTGTGCGCGCAGTTTGCCACGCGAGGCAGCGGTCAGCGCCGTTTCAGAGCCCGAGAAAAAGCCCGACAAGACGAGCAGAAAAAGGATAATTCCGGTACTGATCCAGAAAGCGGTGTCAAAAAGGGCGGGGCCCGTTTCCATGAGGTCTATTTCCATCCATTATGTGTTGCGAATGTTATGGGCGCAGGGGCTGCGTCATTCAAGGGTCGCAACGGGCAGGGTGGTGTGATGCAGGCGGAAATCAAGAGTGCGGACCTTGGGACGCTGGATGGCCCGATACTGCTGTTTGGCGGGCCGTACTCGAACCTACAGGCGGTGGAGGCGCTGGCGCGTTTTGCCAAGGCACGTGGCATCGAGGGCAGCGCGATGATCTGCACAGGCGACATTGTGGCCTATTGCGGCGCGCCTCGCGAGTGCGTGTCGGCGATCCGTGCGCTTGGCTGTGCCGTGGTGGCCGGGAACTGCGAGTTGCAGTTGGCCAGCGGGGCCGAGGACTGCGGCTGTGGTTTTGCACCGGGCAGCAGTTGCGACATGCTGTCGGGCGCTTGGTACGCCCATGCCGCACAGCAGTTGGACGCGGATGCGAAGGCGTGGATGGGGGCGCTGCCAGATGTGGCCACCTTCGGCCATCAGGGGGAACGCTATGGCGTGATCCATGGCGGTGTGCGCGATGTGGCGCGGTTCATCTGGTCCGAGAGTGCGGAGGCGGTGTTCGAGGAGGAGTGGCAGGCGCTTGAGAAGGTCGTCGGCCCGGTTGATCACATCATTGCCGGACATTCGGGATTGCCCTTTATCCGTGACACCAAGCGCGGGCGCTGGATTAATGCGGGCGTGATTGGCATGCCACCCCATGACGGGGGGCAGCAATCACGGTTCGCAGTGTTGGACGGGGGCGAGGTGACCTTTCAAAGGCTCAGCTATGACGTGGCCGGGGCGGTGGCAGACATGAAGAGGGCCGGTCTGCCGCGCGCCTATGCGCACGCGCTGCAGAGCGGTTATTGGCCATCGGAGGACGTGCTGCCGCCCGGTTTGCGGGTGCCGTCCTTGGCCAGAGGGTGACGCTCCAGCACGAGGTCTGACAGGCGCTCTTCCAGAACATGGGTGTAGATCTCGGTCGTGGCGACATCGGCGTGGCCCAGCATGGTCTGGATCGCGCGTAGGTCGGCCCCATTGGCCAGTAGATGCGTGGCAAAGGCATGACGCAGCGTGTGCGGCGTGACCTTTTCTGGCGGCACACCGCCGGTCACGGCGAATTCCTTGATCAGCAGATAAAATCGATGCCGCGTCAGATGGCCCATCACCCCGCGTGAGGGGAAGAGGTGCCGCGCAGGCGGTTTGCCTTTGGCTTGGGCCGCTTCATCCGCCTTGTCGCGCATCACCAGCCACGCCGCCAGTGCATCGCGTGCGGGTTCCGACAGGGGCACCAGCCGCTCCCGTCCGCCCTTGCCCGAGATCAGTAGCAGGCGTGGGTCGCCGCGCGCGGCGCTGACCGGCAAGCTGACCAATTCGCTGACCCGCATGCCGGTGGCGTAAAGCAGCTCCATCAAGCAGGTGTTGCGCAGCTGATCGGCCAGTGCCCGGCCTGAGTTACGAGCGGCATCCAGCAGCCGGTCAACCTCTTCTTCGGACAGGATCTTTGGCAGGCGTTTATCCTGTCCCGGCCCGGCAATTTGTACCGCCGGGTTATCCTCGCGCAGCCCCTCTTCAAAGGCAAAGCGGTAGAGCTGTTTGATCGCCGACAGACGTCGCGCGCGGGTGGATTTGGCGAGCCCTTGGGCATCGCAGTAAACGAGGTAATCCTCAACTTCGCCCCGGCTCGCCGTGAGGAAATCGTGGTTTTGACGCGCCAGAAAGGCGTCGAAATCCTTGAGGTCTCGGCCATAGGCAAGCTGCGTGTTGGTGGCAGCGCCCTGTTCGGCGGCAGCGGCCTCTAGAAAGCTAGAGATCCAGTGGAAGGTCTGGGTGTGGGACATCATCATTGCTGAAGCAAAACAATCTGCAAGGCGGCACGGCGGGCGGTGTCTTCCAGCCCAAGGGCGCGCAGGGTGGCTAGGGCGTCGCGGAGCGCTGATGTGTCACCACTCGCCCCGTCATGCAAGAGCGAGAGCAGGCGTAAAATCGCCATGCCCAGTTCTTTGTCCCGCGCCAGCGTCATCAGATCGGCACGCGGAGCGGGGTTGGTAAAGGCATCATGGACCGCGGCGGCCAAAGAGGCATCCGGGGCAGGTCCCGCGGGGATGTCGCCCCGCGCCACCGCGCGCAGTAATTCGTCTTCGGGCGTCTTGCCGATGACCCGCGCGGCGGCGGCCTCGTAGTTCGGAGAAAGCAGCGCTATATCCCGCGCCAATGTGGCGGCATGGCCCGCCAGCGGGATGGTCGACAGGGGTTCGGCAAAGAGCGTGGCGAACGCAACCTCCAACGAGGCTTCGCGCATGGCTTCCCATGCAGGGGGCAAGGTCTTGGCAACCGCTTCGGCGCTGCTGCTGCGCAGGGCGGTTTCAAACCGCTGTAAGGCGGCGACACGGTCCCATATCCCCCCTGATGCGGCGGGCTGCCTGTCGGTATAAAGGCCCAGCAAAAGGTTGTCGGGCAAAGCGCCCGCGCGGGTGAGCCGTTCGGCGGCTTCAAGCTGGGCTTTCCACCCGGCGATGTCGCGAAGATCGGCCACCGCATAGGCGCGGGGCAGGATGCTGGAGGGCAGCGGCTCCCCAATGGTTTCAAATAGACGGAAGGTCATCGGGTCCATCTGGCGCGGCACACGCAGCGGTTCAGCGCCTTCGTAGAAATCAGGGTTCAGAAAACGATCAAAGAGTTCAAGCTGCTCTTGCGGCAACAGGCCAAGTGCCTGGGCCGAGCCAAAGGTCAGGGCCGCGTTCTCCCAATTGCCGGCGCGGGCGTTGCAAAAGATGCGCGTGCCATAGTCGCGGGTCAGATGCGGCGCTTTCACAAGGCGTTCGCAAACGCGGTGTTCGGTGCCGGTCAGCAGGGAAAGCTGCATCCAGAGGTCAAAATGCGCGGTCGAGGTGGTGACCCCGGCCTGTTCAATCAGCGACAGCGCCGGATCAAGCGCGCCCAGCTCCATCAGCTTTTGCCCACGCGCCAGCGCCAGTTCATCGCCATTGCGCGCCTCGCCCTGCGGGGCCTGCGCTTCGGCCAGAAGCACGGTGTAAAGCAGCGCTTGGGCGGCAGGTAGATGCAGGTCAGGCAGGTCGCGGATGCGGTCAATCAGCGCGGCGGTGTCGCTGCCCAGCCAGATGTCCCCGCGCAGCCCGGTGACCGATCCGGGCACCAACCCGATCCGGCGCGGCGCACCATCGCCAAGCGGGGTGACCTGCACCTTAGGCGCGAGGGCGGTTTCGGCGATAGGTGGCTCCTCTGCCCGGCCGGGGTTTGGCGGGCGTTTGGGGCGGTTTTCGGGCGGGGATTGCGCGCCGAGCCAGTCGATCACCGAAAGTGGTTGGTCATTGGCAGCGGGGGGCAATTGCTCTGCCGCGCGTTCTTTGCGCGAATCGCGGCCCAGATCGCGGTCTTCGGCGGATTCAGCAAGCAGGGCGCTGGCACTGACTGAGCAGACCAACGCAGCGCAGACGGCCCAGCCGCGTTTTGTTCGGGCGGTTGCCACCCCGTTCAATCCGCGGTCAGTGTAACAGGCTGGCGAGTCTCGATTTGCTCAGGCGAAAAATCCACACCAAAGAAAGGACCGACATAGGCATAGCCCGCCAGCCCGATAAATCCGACAATTAATAGAAATATCAAAAGCTTAAAAAGTTTACCCATGAACCATGCCTGCCCGAAATTCTGCTATTTTGCCAAACTATATATGGCCTTTTGGGCAAGATCACGTCATTCAAAGGAAAATGAGCGGAATTAAGCACAGCATGACCGATGGCGAAGAAACGCCGCCCCGTTACCGTCTGAACAAGACGGTGGCGCTGGTTGGCATGATGGGGGCGGGCAAGACAGCGGTGGGGCGTGCGGTCTCTGCCAAGCTCAGCGCGCCCTTCTTGGACAGCGATGCTGAGATTGAGGCGGCCGCCAATCTCAGTGTGCCGGAAATTTTTACCCGTGATGGTGAGCCGTTCTTTCGCAAGCGTGAGACCGAGGTGATCGCCCGGCTGCTGGCCGAGGAACGTTGCATCCTTTCCACGGGGGGCGGCGCGTTTCTGGCCGAGGTGAACCGCGACAATATCGCGGCTTACGGTGTGGCGCTTTGGTTGGATGCGGATCTGGATCTGTTGTGGAACCGGGTGCGCTATAAAGACAGCCGTCCGCTGTTGCGCACGGCAGACCCCAAGGCCACGCTCGGCGCGCTTTATCGCGACCGGGTGCCGCTTTACCGGCTTGCGGACCTGTCGGTGCGCTGCGATCCGCGTCTGTCGATTGATGCGATGGCCAATCGGGTGATCGACAAGCTGCTGACCCGACCTGACGTTTTGGAGAAGTTGGATGCGTGAGACGGTTTCCGTCGCCCTGCCGGGGCGCGAGTATGATGTGGTCATCGGGCCGGGGCTGCTGGCAGAGGCCGGTACGCTCGTCGCACCCTTGCTGCGCCGCAAGCGTGTGGCGGTCATCACCGAAAGCCGTGTCGCTGCGCTGCATCTAGAGACCCTGCGCGACGGGCTGGCAGCCGAAGGCATTGAGATGTCGGCGCTGGAACTGGCGCCGGGCGAAGGCACCAAGGATTGGGAAAACCTGCAACGCTGCGTTGACTGGCTGTTGGACGCGCAGGTTGAGAGGGGCGATATCGTCGTGGCTTTTGGCGGCGGGGTGATCGGCGATCTGGTGGGTTTTTCCGCCGCCGTGTTGCGCCGCGGGGTGCGGTTTGTGCAGATCCCCACGTCGCTGCTGGCGCAGGTCGACAGCTCTGTGGGCGGCAAGACCGGCATCAATGCGCGACAGGGCAAGAATCTGATCGGCGCTTTCCGCCAGCCGAGCCTTGTGCTGGCAGATACCGAGGTGCTGGGCACCATGCCCGAGCGCGATTTTCTGGCGGGCTATGGCGAAGTGGTCAAATACGGGCTGCTGGGCGACGCTGCTTTCTTTGATTGGCTCGAAGCGCAAGGCCCGGCAATGGCGGCAGGCGATATGGCTGCGCGGGTCGAGGCGGTGCGCCATTCAGTGCAAATGAAGGCCGACATTGTTCAGCGCGACGAGACAGAGCAAGGCGACCGCGCGCTGTTAAACCTTGGCCATACGTTCGGCCATGCGCTGGAAGCGGCGACGGGCTACTCTGATCGTCTGCTGCATGGCGAAGGCGTGTCGATCGGCTGTGCGCTGGCCTTTGAACTCTCGGCGCGTTTGGGGCTGTGCCCGCAAGAAGACCCAAGCCGGTTGCGTGCGCATCTGGCGCAGATGGGGATGAAGACCGACCTGCGCGACATTCCCGGTGATTTGCCGGACGCCGAAGAATTGCTGCGGCTGATGGGGCAGGACAAGAAGGTGGTCGATGGCCGGTTGCGCTTTGTTCTGGCGCGGGGCATCGGGCAGGCGTTTGCCGGGGCTGAGGTCGACAATGCCGACGTGCTGACCCTGCTGCGCGACGCATTAGCCGCGCGACTGTGATCCGCAGCGGGCGTGGCCCGGCGGTTCCCATCGTCTGATCTGTTTGGTTTCGGGGGCGTTTAAAAAGGGCGGCGCCGCCAAATCGGATGTGTGAGACAGGCGTCACCCTGCATGTCTGAACGTCTCGACATGGCCCCCAGCTGGAGCCTCTGATCCTAGTGCCAAACATATAACTGCCCGGCGGGTATCGCGATGGGGAGGGTTCTATTGCGGCAAGGTTAAGCGAGGATAACGCCAGCGGCCGCAGAGGGTGGGCAGGGCGCAACAGCGCCCCGCCGAATGTTCTGCGCTTGTTGGCTTAGAACGGGATTTCGTCGTCGAGGTCACGGCTGCCGCCGCCACCGCCGCCACCATTGCCGCCGCCGTAGTCGTTGCCACCGCCGCCTTGCGAGGAGGGGCCACTGTCATAGCCGCCGCCGTAGTCATTGCCACCGCCGCCACCACCGTAGCCGCCACCACCGCCACCGCCGCCCGAGCCGCCGCCGGGACCGTCGAGCATGGTCAGCGTTCCGCCAAAGCCTTGCAACACAACTTCGGTGCTGTAGCGGTCTGCACCGGACTGGTCCTGCCATTTGCGGGTCTGCAACTGGCCCTCAATATAAACCTTGGAGCCCTTCTTGAGGTACTGCTCGGCGATGCGCACCAGACCTTCTTGGAAGATCGCCACCGAATGCCATTCGGTCTTTTCCTTGCGCTCACCGGTGTTGCGGTCTTTCCATGTCTCGGAAGTCGCGATGCGCAGGTTGCACACTTTGCCGCCGTTTTGGAACGACCGCACCTCGGGGTCGCGCCCGAGGTTGCCGATTAGGATCACTTTGTTCACTGAGCCGGCCATCTTGCCCCCTCGTTTATCATTGCTGTGTCATTGCTCAGGGCGCGAATCCGACCGCGCCCAATTCGGCTGTTTATATCGTGGTTATCTGCCGGATGACACCGGCATTCCCATCTGCGCGCGCATCCTTGTGCCCCGCCAAGCTGGTGGTGATGCGGGTCTAGCGCACGGCGCGGTTTTAGGTATACTGCGTCCGATGCAACGGCAGGGGGCAGGTAGATGCGAAAGACAGGACTTGTGGCCAGTTTGGCCGCGGTAGGTTTGGCCTCAGTTGGGATGATCGCAATGGGCGCGGCGCCAGCCGCAGCTGATATGTTCGCTTCCAAGAACCGCGCGGGGTTATTTGCCTCGCAAAAAAACATCCTCGATAACCGCGCGTCCAAGCAGTATTCGGCCTCTGTTCGTCTGCAACCGCCCAAGGTTGTCACCCCAACGAAATGGGACGTGCCAAAGTATAACGGATCCTACAAGGGCGCCTACCTTGGCGCGGCCAGCGATGCGGCCACGCGCCATGGTATCCCGGTTGATCTGTTTTTGAGGCTGGTTCAGCAGGAAAGCGGGTGGAACCCCAAAGCTTTGTCGCACAAGGGGGCAATGGGGCTGGCGCAGTTGATGCCGCAAACCGCACGCGCGCTGCGTGTTGATCCGACCGACCCGGCACAGAACCTTGAAGGTGGGGCGCGCTATCTGAAGATGCAGTACCGTGCCTTTGGCAGTTGGGAGCTTGCATTGGCCGCCTACAACGCCGGTCCGGGTGCTGTGAAGAAATACGGCGGCGTGCCACCCTATCAAGAAACGCGAAATTACGTTAAAGTGATCTCTGGCAGCTAGGCCTTAAGATAAGCGCGTTTGACGGTTATTAAGCCGGATGGCGCCTATCTTGGCACGCCATAGACGACACCCTCGGGAACCACCGGGGCATTTGTGGTGTTCTCTGATCAGAACCTCTTGCAGCGGGATTGGCCCGCCGCAGAGACGGAAAAGATCGTAGGAGAACAATATGTTCACGAATATGAAAAAGATCGCCCTTGCCGCTGGCGTAAGTGCAATCGCCCTGAGCGGTTCTGCTTTTGCGGCCGAGAAGATCATGGTCTCGAAGATCGACGTTGAATCCTCTGTCGCCGCCTCCACGGAGAGCAACGGCATGGATTTCTATCCTGACCTGGAAGAAGACCTGCGCGCCGAAGTCGCACAGCGCGTGCCACTGAGCAGCGATGGTGCGGACCCACAAATCAAAATCGACATCCGTAAGATTGCTCTTAATGGTTCGACCATGCTGCCCGACAGCAAAGAATTCAACCAGTTGGAAGGTGTCGTTGATATCACAAGCCCAACTGGCGAAAGTGCCGGCCTGAGCTTTCCTGTGATGATTTCGGCCTATAGCGGTGATGAAATCGCACCCGAAGGCTATGTCAACGTGCAGCCGACAGAGACTGAATTTTACGTGGCGCTTGTGTCGACCTTTGCCGATGTCGTGGCCGAAGGTCTGGCAAATGTGAACACAGCGGGCTCGCCTGTCGACCCATAAATCCGGGTAGTACAAACGCTGGCACCACCTCAGGCCGTTCCCCCCCTATGTCGGCCTGAGTAAAAAGGCGCGGTTCTTTAGAGCCGCGTCTTTTTGTGTTTACTCCGCCGCGGTGTCGACCTCGATCACCGGCTCCATTTCAGCGAATTGCTGGGCAGAGAGGTGACATTTGATCTGATGCCCATCGGCCATCGTGACCATCGGCGGCACCTCACGCTCGCACAGATCGCCAGGCACCTGGGATTTCCAACGGCAACGGGTCTGGAAGGGGCAACCGGGAGGCGGGTTCATCGCGGAAGGTACGTCACCTTCAAGCACGATATGCTTTTTCTTCACCTTGGTATCGGCAATTGGCACGGCGCTCAGCAGCGCTTCGGTATAGGGATGATAGGGGGGCGAGAAGACCTGATCGGTGGTGCCAAGTTCAACCACATGGCCCAGATACATCACCATCACCCGGTCCGACAGATAGCGCACGATCGACAGGTCGTGGCTGATGAACAGTAGCGTCGTTTTCTGTTCGCGCTGAATTTCCATTAACAGGTCCGTCACCGCCGCCTGTACCGAGACATCGAGCGCCGAGACCGGCTCATCCGCCACGACGATCCGCGCATCCCCGGCAAAGGCCCGGGCAATGCCGACGCGTTGTTTCTGCCCTCCTGAAAGTTGGCGCGGCATACGGGTCGCGAATTCACGCGGCAGTTTCACCAGATCGAGCAGTTCCAGCATGCGCTGCTTGCGCTCTTTCTCGTTCTTACCGATGCGGAAGATTTCCAGCGCCCGGATGATCTGCCGCCCGACGGTCATTGAAGGGTTGAGCGTGTCGAAGGGGTTTTGGAACACCATCTGCACATCGGCGACGTTCTTGGTGGTGCGCTTGTCGATGGGCACGCCCCCGATGTCTTTGCCGTCGAGATAGATGTGCCCTTCGGTCGCCGTCTCTAGTCCCATCAACACCTTGGCGAAGGTAGATTTGCCACAGCCCGATTCACCGACGATGGCAAGCGTCTCACTCTCGTGAGCCTCAAAACTTAAGGATTCGTTGGCTTTCACCACCTTGGTATTGCCGCCGCCAAACATGGCGTTCGCCGCGACCTGATAGTATTTTTTTAGCTTGTCCATTTTGAGGACGACTTCACCCACGTCGCCCTTTTCCTTGACCTCGGCCAGTTCCAGCGGTGCCTGCCAGTCGATCTCTTGGAAGCGGATGCAGCGGGTTTCGTGCCGGTCATTTCCGGGCACGCTTTCCATCGGGATAGGCGCGGCATCGCAGCGGCCGGGCAGGAAATAATCGCAGCGGGGGCCGAAGTTGCAACCGGGCGGGCGTTCATGGGGCAGGGGGAAGTTGCCGGGGATGGCGACGAGCGGGCGCGCGTTCTTGTCAGCGCCGGGCAGCGGGATGGATCGGAACAGCGCCTGCGTATAGGGGTGCTGCATCTCGTCGAAGACATCGTGGATGGAGCCTTTCTCCACCGCTTCGCCAGAGTACATCACGCAGATGCGGTCGCAGGTTTCCAGCACCAGCCCAAGGTTGTGAGAGATGAACAGCATCGAGGTGCCGTACTTCTTGCCCAGATCCTTCACCAGATCCACAACCGCCGCTTCGACGGTCACATCGAGCGCGGTGGTCGGCTCATCAAGGATGAGAAGCGAGGGTTCGGACATCAGCGCCATAGCGATGACGATGCGCTGCTGCTGCCCACCGGAAAGCTGGTGCGGATAAGCCTTCAGTATGCGTTCTGGGTCGGGGAGTTTGACATCGGTGACCACCTGCAAGGCACGCGCATGGGCTTCTTTCTCGCTCATGCCCGCGTGGATCATCGGCACTTCCATCAGCTGTTTGCCGATCCGCATGGCGGGATTCAGGCTCGCCATCGGCTCTTGATAGATCATGGCGATTTCACTGCCACGGATGTCGCGCAGTTCCTCGGCGCTCATCGTGCTTAGATCGCGGCCTTTGAATTTGATCGAGCCGCCGACGATGCGGCCATTACGGCCCAGATCCTGCATCACGCCCAGCGCGACGGTGGATTTGCCACAGCCGCTTTCACCCACCAGTCCCACGGCTTCGCCCGGTTGCACGACCACGGAGAAATCCATCACTGCGGGGATCTCTCGCAGCCGCGTGAAAAAGGAAATCGACAGGTTGTTGATCTCAAGAATTGGGCCGTCGTAATCAGTTTTTGGCATTTGTCTCTCCCAGTCGGGGGATCAAAAGGGTCCGGGAGGGTCGCGCCCCCCGGAGGATGTTTCTTAGTCGCGCAAGGATTCTTCGCGCAGGCCGTCAGCCAGCAGGTTCAAGCCCAGCACGAGGCTTAGCAGCGCCAGCGCAGGTGCAATGGCCGCATGCGGATAAAGCGACAGTAGGCGGCGGCCTGCGTTGATCGTGCTGCCCCAATCCGGGCTTTCACTTTCCAGCCCAAGGCCGAAGAAGCCCAGCGTGCCCAGAAGGATCGTGGTATAGCCGATGCGCAGGCAGAAATCGACGATCAGCGGACCACGCGCGTTGGGCAGGATTTCCCACAGCATGATGTACCACGGGCCTTCGCCACGGGTCTGAGCGGCGGCCACATAGTCGCGCGTCTTGATATCCAGCGCGAGGCCGCGCACGATGCGGAACACCGTGGGCGAGTTCACGAAGACGACCGAGACAAAGACCACCAGCACGCCGGCATCGATATCGAAGAGGTCAATCATGCTCGGCAAGCCGGGGATGCGGTAGGTGTCTGTGGCCACGATCGCGCCGTCGGTGGACACCAGCGACAGGTACAGCCAGCCGACAATACCGAGCACCACGATCAACAGCGGCGTGCGGAAGGACGGCTGCGTGTAATAGCGTGAGTTCAGCAGCACCGCGAGGAAGATCAGCGGGAAGATAAACAGGAACACGGCCATATAGTTCGGGATGCCGGTCAGCACGATCTCGGGCGTGACCAACAGGTAGAACAGCAAGATTACCGGGAAGGCGAGGATCAGGTTTGCCAGAAAGCTAAGGAGCGTATCGAGCCGCCCGCCGTAGTAGCCCGCCGGCAGGCCCAGCGTGATCCCCACCATAAAGGCAAAGAGCGTCGCTAAGGGCGCGATTTGCACCACAACCCATGAGCCTTTGATCAACCGCGAGAAGACATCGCGTGCAAGGTTATCACCGCCCAAAAGGAACCACGGGTATTCGCCTTCGTCGGGGCTGCGCAGTGGGGTGCCGGGCAGCTTGTTCTTCATTCCCGAGGTTTGGCTGAGGCTGTCATGGGTCACCAGCAGGTCAAACAGGCCACCGAAGATGCCGGTAAAGACCCAGAACATCACGATGGCAAAGCCGATCATGCCAACGGTGCTGTCGAAGAGTTTGCCGTAGAGGCCGAGGCGGCGTTTGAAGTGGATAGAGACGGCAAAGGTCAGGATCAGCGCGATCCAGACCGGCAGCATTTGCTGTGACATGCCGCCGAAGATACCCGCGCGCGGCCCCATGAAGGCACCGGCGATGATATAGATCAGCAGCACCAGCACCAGCAGCGCAAAAAGCAGGATGACAGCGCGGTTCAACCCGCCCGCCAGCCCGCCACGTCGCGCGACGGTGCCATCGGGGTTGATCTCCTGCGCGTCACTGGCAGGCAGGAAGGAAACGACGATCTGCGCCGCGACAGCCAAGGCCAGCATAACGCAAAGGCCGAAGAAAACGATGTTGAGCCCTGCAAGAGACCCGGTCCATGTCAGTTGTTCCATGTCCATGCTCCCTTAAGAAATGCGAATGCGCGGGTTGAGGAAGACGTAGCCGATATCGGAGATCAGCTGCGTCACGAGGACAACGATGACCGATACGACCGAGACCGCGAGCAGCAGTTCGATATCATTGTTGGCCGCAGCCTGTACCAGAAGCCAGCCGAAGCCCTTATAGTTGAACAGGGTCTCCACGATCACCACACCGTTCAGCAGCCACGGAATTTGCAGCATGATCACCGTAAAAGGTGCGATCAGCGCATTGCGCAGCGCGTGTTTTAGCACGATTTCCGAGAACTTGACCCCCTTTAGCCGCGCGGTGCGGATGTATTGCGCGGTCATCACCTCGGTCATCGAAGCCCGCGTCATCCGCGCGATATAGCCCATGCCATAGAGCGAGATCGTCAGCACCGGCAGGAAGAAGTTCCAGAAGTTGGCGTCTTTCATGGCTGAGGTCGCGGAGCCCAGAAAGAGCGTCTTGCTATCGATCCAGCCCCATTCGGCCAAGAGCGGCGACAGGCCAAAGCGCGAAGAGGCCAACACGGCGATGAAGATCACCCCCGAGACATATTCCGGCGTCGCCGTAGTGGCGATGGAGAAGGTCGAGAGCGAGCGGTCCAGCTTGCTGCCTTCGCGCATCCCGGCCAAAACGCCGACGATCAGCGCCGAGGGGACCATCAGCATCAACACCCAGAACATCAGTTTGCCCGTCAGTGCGAGACGGGTCAGGACGGTTGCGCCCACGGGTTCCTTGAAGACGGTGGAGAAACCCCAATCGCCTTGCAGAATTCCGCAGCGGGTGGGGCGGTCCTCTACCGGGGTGCCAGCGGCAAAACAGCGACCAAAGGTTTCATCCGGGTTTTCGCCCTCCGTTACCCAGCCGGGCAACACGCCAAGCCATTCGCCGAACTTGTCGACCGTGGGTTGCAGATAGCCGCGGCTTTCGAGGTAGCTGGTCACGGCTTCGTCCGACATGCGGAAGTTGCCTTGGGTTTTGGCGAGTTTTTCGAGGTTCGGATAGAGATTGGTCAGCCAGAATACGATGAACGTCAGGCACAATGCCGTCAGCAACATCACACCCAGCCGGCGCAAAATAAATAGTCCCATGTGGTCCCCTGTAGCAGGGTCGGGCGGTGACTTGGCCCGACGATGCGGCCTTTTTGGCCTTTTTAATTTGTGCGGCGCCATGACGGCGCCGGTTCTGTGTTGGGCGGATCTTTGCCGCCATGTTGAACTATGTCGCTCCGGTCGCAGGGCAAGGCCTGTTTAGCGGCGCTTATTCGTTGTTCTGGCCGCGCCTTGGCAGATCGGTTCAGCCATGAGGCATAGAAATTGGCCGCGCGTCAACATTCCGCTGCGGAGCTGGGACGAGTTTTTGCGACATGGTTTGGGTCTAAAAACGACATCACCAGCGCTCTTACCGCAGTTTGCTGGGCGGCAGACCGCTGTGTTGCTGCATAAAGCGGGTGAAATAGGCGGCAGATCCAAACCCCAGTGATGCGGCGATCTGGGCGGCGGTTTGATCGGTCTCACCCAGCAGTCGCCGGGCGGCGTGGCAACTGTGCTCGCTCAGTAACTCGGCAGCGGACTTGCCCGTGGCTGCTTTGACGGCGCGGGTCAGATGGGTCGGGGTGACGCCCAGTTCCGCTGCGTGGTCCGCCATGCTGCGTCCCTTAGGGTGGCGCCTAGCGACCAAGGCGCAGAACCGCGCGCTGAGCCTGATGCCTGCTTTGGGCCGGGGAAGGACGTGCTCATCTTGAATGAGTTGACGGCGCAGCCAGACTGACATCAGTGCCGCCTGTGCCTCTACCGCATCTTGCTGCAGCGGGCGGTCTTGTTGCATCTCGCGCTGTGCCTGCTCGATTAAAGCCGACAGTTCTGATTGCGCCTGCACCTCGCGGATACGCAAGTGGCGCGGGACATCGGGCAAATGTAATGTGCTGTCTTCGGGGATCAGCACCGCGTGGCCCACGCATTGATAGCCTAATTCCATCGCAAAGAGCGACCGTGCCGGTATCCAAAGCGCGTTGTGCGGACCAAGACCACGGCGCTGTCCATCAAGCAAAAGCCGCCCTTGGCCACGGGTGATCCAGATCAGCAGATGGTGGTCGCGGTCATGGGCGAGGGTCAGCCGCCAGTCTTGCCCGGCAGAAAGCTGGGCCAGCGTGAGAAGCTGTATCTGCGATTGTTGCACGCGGGCCTTTCGTTAAGAATTTAGAACCCGAAGGGTCATTCTTACACGTCAGGCTATTCGATGTTCGTGATATTGCAAGTGTTTGGAATGGCAAAAAACTATTCAGGCGTCACCCGATGCCAGTCGGCCATTTTGCTCCGCATCCACGTTCGTTGACGTTTTGCAAAGCGGCGGGTGGCCACAACGGCGGCTTCGCGGGCGCGGTGAAGCGGCCACTCCCCCTCCAGATGGCGTATCAGTTCCGGCACGCCGATGGCGCGATGGGCGGGGAGGGAGGGGTCGTAGCGCGGGCGCAAGTCGGCAACCTCCTCCAGTGCGCCTTGCTCGAGCATCAGATCAAAGCGCTGCGCGATGCGGGCGTTGAGCCAATCGCGCTCCACGTCGAAGACAATCGGCAGACAGTTCGCGAGCGGCAAAAGCGGCGCGCCGGTATCGCGCTGCCAGTCCGACAGGCCGCGGCCAGTCGCTTGCCACACCTCCCAGGCGCGTTGCACCCGCGCGCGGTTGCGCTGGTCGATGCCAGCGGCGGTTTCAGGGTCTAGCTGCGCCAGCAAGTCTTCGAGCGCCATGTCGTCGCCTTGGGCGCGGACCTCGGGCGGGGTCTCCGGTATCTCGGCCAAGCCTTGGGTCAGAGCCGAGAAATAAAGCCCGGTGCCGCCGGTGATGATCACACGTTGATCGCCGCTGAGCAGGGGGGCAACCTCACGCAGCCAATGGCCGGTGGAATAGGGCGCATCCTCGGACAAATGACCATAAAGCAGATGCGGCGCACGGGCTTCTTCCTCTGGCGAGGGGCGGGCGCTGATGATGCGCAACGGCTTATAAACCTGACTGGCATCGGCGTTGACGATCACACCGCCCTGCGCCTCGGCGATGGCCAGCGCAAGGGCGGATTTACCGCTGGCGGTCGGCCCGGCGATGAGCACCGGGCGCTCGGGCGGCAGCCCTTGCAGCAGCGCGTCCATCTGGGCCTTGGGAATATCCGGCATTTCTTTGCGTCTTCCTTACGTCTCGCATTGAACCTTGGGCGTATTTGCGACATTTTGGCGCGAAATGAAAACCCTTCACCGCCGCAAGGCTCAAATCTCCCCCGGTTGGTGAAATAATAAGGTGTGCCCGATGTCCCAAGACACCCCCCAAGTCTCCTTTAACCGCGTGATGCTGAAGATTTCCGGGGAGGCGCTGATGGGTGACCTCGGCTATGGCCTGCATCCGCCAACCGTTGAACGCATTGCCCGCGAAGTGCAAACCGTACATTCGCTCGGCGTCGAGATCTGCATGGTCATCGGCGGCGGCAATATCTTTCGCGGGCTGCAAGGCTCGGCCCAAGGCATGGAGCGGACCACGGCGGATTATATGGGCATGCTTGCCACCGTCATGAACGCTCTGGCGATGCAGTCCGCGCTTGAGGGGCTGGGCATCCATACACGGGTGATTTCGGCCATCACGATGAACGAAGTGGCCGAGCCTTACATCCGCCGCCGTGCTGTGCGCCACCTTGAGAAGAAGCGCGTTTGCATCTTTGCCGCAGGCACCGGCAACCCCTATTTCACCACCGACACCGCCGCGACCCTGCGCGCCAATGAGATGTCTTGCGAGGCCATCTTTAAGGGCACCAAGGTCGATGGGGTTTACGACAAAGACCCGGCGAAATTCGACGATGCAAAACGCTATGACACGGTGAGCTATGACGACGTGCTGCAAAAGCGGCTTGGCGTGATGGATGCCTCTGCCATCGCACTGGCGCGCGACAACAACCTGCCGATTATCGTATTTTCATTGGATGAACCCGGCGGGTTCAAGGGCATTCTGGCCGGGCAGGGCACCTATACCCGCGTCGGCTAAACGCGAAATGCACCGCAGGTGATCGTCCTACGGCTGGACGATCCGCTTAAGGCCGCCGCGGCTCTCTTGGGGTCGCGGTTGGCGCATGGTGGCGAAGTAATGGGCAGTTGTGAAAGCGCCGCGCCACCGTTAGAAAGCCGTAACGCAAGGAAACAACAAGCAGGCCTCGCCATGTCAGACGAATTTATGCTCGATACCGATGATCTTGAACGGCGGATGAACGGCGCAATTGCGTCGCTTCGGACCGAGTTCGCATCGCTGCGCACAGGCCGCGGCTCGGCCTCTATGCTTGAGCCGGTGATGGTTGAGGCCTACGGCCAGATGACCCCGGTGAACCAGGTGGGCACCGTCAACGTGCCAGAGCCGCGCATGGTCACGATCAACGTTTGGGACAAAGGTCTTGTCGGTAAGGTTGAAAAAGCCATCCGTGAAAGCGGTCTGGGCATCAACCCGCAGCTGAACGGCACCATCATCATGCTGCCGATCCCTGAGCTGAACGAAGAGCGCCGCACCCAGTTGACCAAGGTTGCTGGCCAGTATGCTGAGCACGCCCGCGTTTCGATCCGCAACATCCGCCGCGACGGGATGGATCAGATCAAGAAAGCCAAAAACGACGGCGCGATGTCCGAAGATGACCAGAAGATTTGGGAAGGCGAAGTGCAGGACCTGACCAACCGTTTCATCACCCTTATCGATGACCAGCTTGAGACGAAACAGGCCGAAATCATGCAAGTCTGACCCGCGCTTTTGCGCAGGGACATAGAACTTGAAAGAAAAGGTCGAGACATGAGCACCGCCGAAATTCAGCCCAAGACAATTCCCGGCGGGCCACGCCATGTGGCGATCATCATGGACGGCAATGGCCGTTGGGCCACCCAACGCGGGCGGCCCCGGCTGTTTGGCCACCACGCCGGTGCCAAGCGGGTGCGCGAAATCGTTGAGGCCTGCCCCGACGTGGGGGTGGAATATCTGACGATCTTTGCCTTCTCGACCGAGAATTGGAAGCGCACGCAGGTCGAAGTGGCGGGGCTTATGTCTCTGTTTCGGCGCTATATTTCCAAGGAAATGCGCAGCCTCAGCGAATATGGCGCGCGCGTTCGGTTCATCGGGGACCGCGACCGGCTGGATGACAAGCTCATCAAGCTGATGGGAGAGCTTGAGGCCCATACCGCGCATAACACCCGCATCAATCTGACGATTGCACTGAATTACGGCGGCCGCGATGAGGTGGCCCGCGCCACGCATCGCTTGGCCCAAGATGTCGCCAGCGGCAAGCTTGACCCCGATAGCGTGGACGAAGAGACCCTGCCGCGCTACCTCGATACCCATGTGCTGCCCGACCCCGATCTGGTGATCCGCACCAGCGGCGAGGCGCGGATTTCGAACTTTCTGCTGTGGCAGTCGGCCTATGCGGAATATGAGTTTATCGACACGCTGTGGCCGGACTTTACGCGTGAGGAATTTGCCCGGCTTTGCGCCGCTTATGGCGGGCGTGACAGGCGGTTCGGTGCGGTCAAGACCTGAGGAGACTTGCGATGAAATCACCTGAACAATGGTCCGACCTGCGGGCGCGGATGCTGTCGGCTAGTGCCATGATCCTGATTGGTCTGCTGGGCATCTGGCTGGGCGGTGTGGTGTTTCATCTGCTGGTGGCCTTGATCTGCGGCATGATGGTCTGGGAATTGGTCGGCATGCTGCGCGGGCCGGGAAAGGCTGAATCTTGGCAGCTTGGGCTGGTAACGGGCGTGGCGGTATTGGCGTCTGTCTATCTGCCGGTGGGCTTTGGCCTGCCGCTTCTGCTGGCGCCCGCGCTTTTGGGTTTTGCCCTCCTGACCGCCAACCGCACGTTATACATGAGTTTTACCGCGCTGATCCTGCTAGCGGGCTTTGGTCTGATCCAATTGCGCGATGACATGGGCTTTGGCTGGCTGATGTGGCTGGTGCTGGTGGTCGTGGTCACCGATGTGGTGGGCTATTTCGCCGGTCGCGCCATCGGCGGGCCGAAATTCTGGCCCAAGGTTAGCCCCAAGAAAACATGGTCCGGCACCGCTGCTGGCTGGGTCGGGGCGGCGGTTGTTGGGCTGATCTTTTCGTTCAACACCGGCTTTGGGTTCCAGCTCGTTGGCATCTCGGTCGCGCTGTCGATGGCCTCGCAAATGGGCGATATGGCGGAATCGGGGATGAAGCGGAAGATGGGCGTCAAAGACAGCTCGGCCCTGATCCCCGGCCATGGCGGTCTGCTGGACCGTTTCGACGGGATGCTGGGCGCTGCTGTATTCTTGCTAATCGTCGGGCCGCTGATCGGCTTCCCTCCGGGCCTGAATTAACCCGATATGCCACGCAAAATTTCGATACTGGGGGCCACTGGGTCCATCGGTCAGAACACGATTGATCTGATCCGGCGCGCGCCTGACGCCTATGACGTGGTGGCGCTGACCGGCGCGGGCAATGTAGCACAGCTGGCAGCGGACGCGAAAGCGCTGAACGCTGATGTGGCCGTGACCGCCCGCGAAGACCTGTTGGGTGATCTACGCGACGCGCTTAGCGGCAGCGGGATTGAAGCCGCCGCTGGGGCAGAGGCGATTACCGAGGCAGCATCGCGTCCGGCGGATTGGACGATGTCGGCCATCATCGGTGCCGCGGGGCTTGCGCCCGGCCTAGCCGCGCTGCGTCAAGGCGGCACGCTGGCACTGGCCAACAAGGAATCGCTAGTCAGCGCCGGGGCCCTGATCATGGGCGAGGCCCAGCGTCACGGCGCGACGATCTTGCCGGTCGACAGCGAGCATTCCGCTGTATTCCAAGCGCTGGTGGGCGAGAATATGGCTTCTGTCGAGCGCGTCATCATCACCGCCAGCGGCGGGGCGTTTCGCGATTGGCCGCTTGAAGATTTGCGCAATGCGACGCTTGACCAAGCCTCGAACCATCCCAACTGGGACATGGGTCAGCGCATCACCATCGACTCGGCCTCGATGTTTAACAAAGCGATGGAAGTCATTGAAACGCGGGAGTTTTTCGGCGTCTCGCCAGAGGCTATCGAAGTGCTGGTGCATCCGCAGTCGATGATTCATGCGTTGGTGGGATTTTGCGATGGTGGGCTGATGGCCCATGTCGGCCCGCCCGATATGCGCCACGCGATCGGCTATGCGCTGCACCACCCGCAGCGGGCTCCTTTACCGGTGGAGCGGCTGGATCTGACCAAGATCGGACGGTTCGATTTTACCGCGCCTGACGACGCCCGCTGGCCCGCGCTGCGCCTGGCGCGGGAGGTTATGGCAGCAGGTGGCTTGATGGGCGCGGTCTTTAATGCGGCCAAGGAGGTTGCGCTGGATGGCTTCATCGCCGGGCAGTTGCGCTTTACCCAAATGGCCGAAATCGTCGAAGAGGTGTTGGACGCGCGCGCCTCTGACGCGTTTTTGGGTCGGGGCAGCGACGATATGACACTTGATCTGGTGGGCAAAGCCGACCATCTCGCACGTAAGGCTGCTAAGGCCGCAATTCAAAAAAGGGCAGGGTAGCACGTTGGACATCATGGGATTATTGCCGGAGTTCGGCGGGCTGATCTGGACGATATTGGCCTTTGTCGTGGCGCTTTCGGTGATCGTGGCGATCCACGAATACGGCCATTACATCGTGGGCCGCTGGACCGGGATCAAGGCGGATGTTTTCAGTCTGGGCTTCGGCCCGGTGCTGTTTTCGCGCATGGACAAGCGCGGCACACGCTGGCAGTTCGCGCTGCTGCCCTTTGGCGGCTATGTGAAATTTGCGGGCGATTCCAATGCCGCATCCGGTAAGGATGAAACCGCGATGCAGGCACTGGCCGAAGACCCAGAGGCACTGCGCCACACGATGCATGGCGCGCCGCTTTATGCCCGTGCGCTGACCGTGGCAGCAGGGCCGGTATTCAATTTCGCCCTGTCGATCATCATCTTCTTCGCCGTGGCGATGACCGCAGGCACCGCGCGTGACCCGCTGACGGTAGGCGAGCTGCGTGATCTGCCGAATGCAGCCTTTGAGCTGCAGTCGGGCGATGTGCTGCGTGCAGTCGAAGGTACGCCGGTGCCGTCATTGGCCGCGGGCGAAGGATATAGCAATTTTCTGACGAACCTGCCGCAGCAGCCGGTGCTGAGCTATGATATCACCCGCGATAATGCGGAAATGACCGTACCCGGCCCTTATCTGTTGCCGCCGCTGGTCAGCAATGTCGCGCCACAATCGGCGGCCCACGAGGCTGGCCTGCGTGGTGGCGATGTCATCACTGCCGTCAATGGCCAAGAAATTGTGGCTTTTGGCGAATTGAAAGAAGTGGTGGAAGCCTCTGAAGGTGCAGCGCAGCAGTTGACCGTTTGGCGCGACGGAGAGACTTTGGAGTTCACCCTTGTCCCCAAGGCCACGGATGAGCCGCAGCCCGATGGCAGCTTTGTTCAAAACCTGCGCATCGGCATTGTCGGTGGTATGGCTTTTGTGCCTGCCACCGATACGCCCGGCGTAGGCGAGGCGCTTGGCGTGGGTCTGGAGAACACATGGCGGATCATCACAGGCTCTCTCTCGGGTCTGCGGGAGATGATCGTTGGCAATATCAGCACCTGTAACCTGAGCGGCCCGGTGGGCATCGCCCAGACCTCGGGCGCGATGGCAAGCCAAGGGGCGCAGTCGTTTATCTATTTCATCGCGGTGCTGAGCACGGCGGTCGGGCTGCTGAACCTATTCCCGATCCCGGCTTTGGACGGCGGGCATCTGGTGTTTTACGCCTATGAGGCCGTGACCGGCAAACCGCCCAGCGATGGCGCGCTGCGGGTCTTGATGACCATTGGCATCACGCTGGTGCTGACCTTGATGCTCTTTGCGCTTGGGAACGATCTGTTCTGTCCGTAAGCGTGCCGCGCTATGCAACCGCCTTGCCCCAAAGGGGGCAGGGCGAATTGCCTTCAAATCGCCACAATTGAACAAAAATCGTGCCGTAATCTTTGGGTAAAATCTCTTCTCAACGAGAAGGAACCGAAGATGCATGTGATTCAAGGATCATACCGCGGCCTAAGCCTGCTGCTGGACCTGAACTGGGACCGCGCGTTTTTCGCGGCGGCCATTGCTGCCGCCCTCTCTGCCGGCGCCTTTGTCGCTTCTCTCTGATCTTAATGCTCTGCCAAGGCGGGCCGTTCTGCCCGTTATTGGCGTATGCTGTCATGCTCGCACTTCCTGCCGCATGATATGGTAGATTTTTCCCTCCGTTGCTTTTGACAAACCCCGTTAACCTGCGTAGTCAGGTTGACAATTAATGTCGTAAAAAAACGGGTCGGTGTAATGGGACTGAGGAACGAGGGCAGAATGCCCATCGAGTGGGCGCAGCGCAGCAATGTCGGCAAGTCTCTGCGGGGCGCATCACTATGTGTCATGCTGTCCGTTGCATGGCTGGTGCCGGGCAGCCAAACAATGGCGCAGCAGTATCAGTTCAACACTGTGGTCATCGACGGCAACGAGAGGATCGGCGATAGCGCGATTTTGCGTCAGGCCGGGATCGGCCGGGGGCAGGCAGTGTCGGGCGGGCAATTGAATGATGCCTATCAAAACCTACAAAACTCGGGCCTGTTTGAATCCGTTTCCATTGAGCCGCAGGGCGGCACGCTGGTCATCACGGTGGTCGAACTGCCAACGCTGAACCGTGTGAGCTTTGAAGGCAACCGCCGCATCAAGGATGAGATGCTGGCAGAGTTGATCGGCTCAACCGAGCGTCGGGTGTTTAACCCCAGCCAAGCCGAACAAGACGCCGCCGCCATCGCTGAGGCCTATAGCAACGAGGGCCGTTTGTCGGCCCGTGTGCAGCCGCGCATCATCCGCCGCGATCAGAATCGTGTCGATCTGGTGTTTGAAATCTTCGAAGGGGACAACGTCGAGATCGAGCGCCTGAGCTTCGTCGGGAACCGCGTCTACTCCGACAGCCGACTGCGTCGCGTTCTGGGCACCAAACAGGCGGGTCTGTTCCGCCGCTTGGTCAAGCGCGACACCTATGTCGAGGGTCGGGTCGAGGCAGACAAGCAAATGCTGCGCGATTTCTATCTTTCGCGCGGCTATGTCGATATGCGCACCGAAGCCGTCAATGCTGAACTGACCGAAGAGCGTGATGGCGTCTTTGTCGCCTATAACATCACCGAAGGGCAGCAGTTCCGTTTTGGTGCAGTGTCGCTTGAATCCGAAGTGCCGGGGCTGAACGCTGCGGCCTACCGTGACCTGCTCAAGATCCGTCCCGGTGTGATTTACTCGCCGACCCTGATCGAAACCGATGTCGCCCGGATTGAGCGCCAAGCCATCCGTGATGGTGTTGATTTCCTGCGCGTCGAGCCGGTGATCGACCGCAACGACCGCGATCTGTCGTTGAACGTGACCTACAAGCTGACCCGGGGTGAGCGCGTCTTCGTTGAACGAATTGACATCGAAGGCAACACCACCACGCTTGACCGGGTCATTCGCCGCGAGTTCGATAGTGTAGAGGGCGACCCCTTCAATCCGCGCGAAATTCGCCAGTCGGCAGAGCGTATCCGCGCGCTGCAATACTTTGAAACGGCAGAGGTCAACGCGCGTCAGGGTTCTAGCCCTGAACAGGTCGTGATCGATGTGGATGTCGAAGAGAAACCTACCGGCTCGCTGAACTTTGGCGGCTCCTTTTCCAACAACGACGGTTTCGGCGTGGCCGTTAGCTTCCAGGAGGATAACTTCCTTGGCCGGGGTCAACGTCTGAGCCTGTCGATCTCTACCGCTGAGGACGCCACCCGTTATGGTGTGACCTTTGTCGAGCCGCGCTTCCTTGGACGTGATTTGTCCTTCGGCCTCAAGCTTGACTATGCTGAGACGAGTTCCTCTTACACCAGCTATGACACCGAGCGTTTGGTGTTTCAGCCCAGCCTGACCTTCCCAGTGAGCGAGAATGGCCGTCTGTCGACGCGCTACACGCTTGAGGGCATCGAGATGCTGGAGCGTGATGACGAAGACAACAGCGCAACGATCGCGAACGAAATTGACGCCGGCGCGCTTTTCTCGTCTTCGGTGGGCTACACCTATACCTATGACACCCGCCGCACCGGATTGGACCCGACGCAGGGTGTCTTGTTCGAGTTCGGGCAGGACTTTGCCGGTCTTGGCGGCGACAACGAGTTCATCAAGACCACGGCGAAGGTCACCGGCGAGAAGCTTATCTTCAACGAGGATGTGACCCTCCGGGCCACGCTTGAAGGTGGTGCGTTGTCGTGGGGCAGCGGCACCAACCGCTCCGTGGATCGTTTCATTCTTGGCCCGTCGATCATGCGCGGCTTTGAGCCGGGCGGCATTGGCCCACGTGACCAGAGCAATGACGTAGACGATGCACTCGGCGGTAACTTTTTCGCCGTGGCCCGTTTTGAGGCGGAATTCCCGCTGGGGCTGCCTGAGGAATATGGCATCACCGGCGGCGTCTTCTATGATGTGGGCAACCTTTGGGACCTCAGTGATGTGGACACCAGCGGCGGCACGATCGTCGGTGAAAGTGGGTCGTTCCGCCATGTGATCGGCCTATCCCTCTTCTGGGATACACCGCTGGGACCGCTTCAGTTCAACGTCTCTGACGCGCTGAAGAAAGAGAGCTTTGACAAAGAACAAAGCTTTGAGGTCACTTTGCGGACAACGTTCTAAGCAAATGCAGCGCGCGTTCATCCCTTTTGTGATGATGCTGGCCGGGGTCACCCCCGGCCATGCGCAGCAGACCCCAGAAGCGGCACTTCAGATGGGCGAGGCCAGCACCACGCAGGATGTTATCAGCCCGGTGTTGACCATTGATTCTGAACGTCTCTTTCGGGATAGCGCTTTTGGCGAGCGGGTCACCCGTGAGATCGAAACGCAAAGTGAGCAACTGGCCAACGAAAACCGCGAGATTGAGACTGCGCTCGAAGCTGAGGAGCGTGAGCTTACCGAAAAGCGCGCCCAGATGTCACCGTCAGCGTTCCGCGTGCTGGCCGATGCCTTTGACGAAAAGGTCCAGCGCACCCGCGCAGAGCAAGCATCGAAAAACCGCGTGTTAAGTGAGACTTTAGAACTAGAACGGGACCGTTTCCTCTCGGCCGCGGGTCCGGTGCTGGAGCAGTTGATGCGCAATTCAGATGCGGCGGTCATTCTTGAGCGGCGGCGGGTCTTTGTGTCCTCCTCGGCGATTGAGGTGACAGATCAGGCCATTTCGCTGTTGGATGAGACAATCGGAAGCGGGCTGCCCGAGGCCGATTGAGCCCTGCGGCCCGCGGGGATGCTTGCCCCCAGCCGTCCAAATTGGTAGCCATTCAGCAACCTTCTGAGACAAAGGACAGTCCATGACCGAAGAGCTGCTGCGCGCCGATATCCAATTGATCCAACGCATTTTGCCGCACCGCTACCCCTTTTTGCTGGTCGACAAGGTCGAAGAGATCAACGGCACGGAAAGTGCTGTCGGCTACAAAAACGTTACCATGAACGAGCCACATTTTCAGGGCCATTTCCCCGGCACGCCAATCATGCCGGGCGTCACCATTGTTGAGGCGATGGCCCAGACGGCGGGCGTCATGGTCGGTGCCGCGCTTGGCATGGAAGACCGCAACATGCTGATTTATTTCATGTCGATCGACAAATGTAAGTTCCGCCGCAAGGTCGGCCCCGGCGATGTGCTGCGGATGGACCTGAAAACCCTGCGCGGCAAGCCCGGTGCGAAGATCTGGAAATTCAGCGGTGTTGCCACCGTTGAAGGCGAAATGGCTGCCGAGGCCGAGTTCATGGCGATGATGGACCTGCCACAGGACGCAGCATGAGCAATATCCACCCCAGTGCCGTGATCGAAGAGGGGGCGCAGATCGACCCTTCGGCCAAGATCGGCCCGTTCTGCGTTGTCGGCCCTGAGGTCGTGTTGAAGGCGGATGTGGAGCTTAAATCCCATGTCATCGTCACCGGCCAGACCGAGGTTGGCGCAGGCACGGTGATTTTCTCATTTGCCGTCATTGGTGAGATCCCGCAGGATTTGAAGTTCAAGGGCGAGGCCAGCCGCCTGGTGATCGGTGCGCGCAACCGCATCCGCGAGCATGTCACCATGAACTGCGGCACCGAAGGCGGTGGCGGCGTGACGCGTGTGGGCGACGACGGGCTGTTCATGGCGGGCTGTCACATCGCTCATGATGCCATCGTGGGCAACCGGGTGATCGTGGTGAACTCTGCCGCCGTCGCGGGTCATTGTGTGCTTGAGGATGACGTCATCATCGGCGGTCTATCGGGCATCCATCAATGGGTCCGCATCGGGCAGGGCGCGATTATCGGCGCGGTGACGATGGTGACCAACGACGTGATCCCCTACGGCCTTGTGCAAGCACCGCGCGGTGATCTGGATGGGTTGAACCTTGTTGGGTTGAAGCGCGCAGGCGTGGCGCGCAGCGACATCACGGCGCTGCGGGCAGCCTTCCAGATGTTAGCGCAGGGCGAGGGGACATTCTCGGACCGGGCGCGGCGCTTGGGCGATGAAACCCAAAGCGATTATGTTCGGCAGATTGTCGATTTTGTCATGGCTGACACGGGCCGCCATTTCCTGACGCCGAAATGAGCCTTGCGCTGATCGCCGGACGCGGCGGCTTGCCCGCACGGGTGGCGGCAGCGCAGGCCGAGCCGCCTTTGGTCTGCGTCTATGAGGGCTGCGCGCCGGATGGGCTGAAGGCAGACCTGACGTTCCGGTTAGAGACGCTTGGCAGTCTTTTGGCGCATCTTTTGGGCGTGGGCATCCGCGAGGTTTGTCTGTGCGGCGCAATCGACCGGCCCACGCTCGATCCCGCGAAGCTGGATATGCGTACGGCGCCTTTGGTGCCACAGTTCAAACAGGCGCTGGCAGCGGGCGACAATGGCGCGCTTGAGGTGATCAAGACGATTTTCGAAGACCACGGGCTGCGTGTTGTCGGGGCTGATGAACTGGTGCCGGACCTGTTGTCCGACAGTGGCGTGCTCTCTCGCGAATTGCCAGACGAGCAGATGCGCCGAGATGCCGCGCGCGGGGCGGCTGTGCTGGATGGCTTGGCCACGCTCGACATCGGGCAGGCCTGCATCATCGGGCGCGAACAGGTGTTTGGGGTTGAGACCATCGGCGGCACGGATCATTTGCTGACGACCTTGCCAGAGATGGTGAGCGGCGCGCGAGCGGTGCTCTGCAAAGGTCCGAAAACCGGCCAAATCCGCGAGATTGATCTGCCCACCATCGGCCCCGACACGCTGCGCGCCGCCCATGCGGCGGGACTCGCGGGCGTGGTGGTCAAGGCAGGCGGCGTGATGCTGCTCGAGCGTGACGCCTGCGTGGCACTGGCTGATGAACTTGGTCTGGTGCTCTGGGTCCGAGAGGAAGACGCGACATGAAGGTGTTCATTCTGGCAGGCGAGCCTTCGGGCGACCGGTTGGGCGGCGCGCTGATGGCGGGGCTGAAAGAGCTTTGTCCTGAAGTGACCTTCGACGGCATCGGCGGGCCAATGATGATGGCGCAGGGGCTGAAAAGCCGGTTCGACATGGACGAGCTCAGCGTCATGGGGTTGGCCGAAATCCTGCCCAAATACCGCGCGCTGATGGCCCGGATCAATGAGACGGCACAGGCGGTGGTTGAGACCAAGCCAGATGTGCTCATCACCATCGACAGCCCCGATTTTTCGCTGCGCGTGGCGCGTAAGGTGAAAGAGAAATCTAACATCAGAACAGTGCATTACGTGGCCCCGACCGTCTGGGCATGGCGTCCCGGTCGGGCCGAGAAGATGGCCCGTTCGGTCGATCATGTGCTGGCGCTTTTCCCCTTCGAGCCGCCCTATATGCAAGCGGCGGGCATGGCCTGTGATTTTGTCGGCCACCCGGTGGTGGCCGAGCCGATCGCCGATGATGCGGCCGCTGCGGCTTTCCGCGCCGAACATCGCCTCGCCGACGCGCCGTTGCTGCTGGCCTTGCCCGGCTCGCGCCGGGGTGAGGTCACGCGGCTGGCGCCGGTGTTTCAGCAGGTCGTCGCGCGACTGGTCGAGGCGGAGCCTTCCTTGCGCGTCGTGGTGCCTGCAGCAGGTCCGGTGGCGGCTTTGGTCAAACAGGTGACGCGCAATTGGTCTGGCAACCCGCTGGTGCTCGATCCGCGCGACCATACGACCGAAGAGTTCACCGCCACCAAACGCGCCGCCTTTCGCGCGGCGGATGTGGCACTGGCGGCCTCGGGCACCGTGTCACTGGAGCTTGCGGCGGTGAACACGCCGATGGTCATCGCCTATGACATGAATTGGATCAGCCGCCAGATCATCGGGCGGATGCTGCGGGTGGATACTGTGACACTGGTCAACCTTGTCTCGGAAACCCGCGTGGTGCCGGAATTTATCGGCGCCAACTGCCGCCCTGGACCGATTGCTGAGGGCGTTTTGCAGGTGCTGCGCGCGCCCGGCGCACAGAAGGACGCAATGGCGCTGACGATGCAACGTTTGGGGCAGGGCGGCGAGGCACCGGGCCTGCGGGCCGCGCGCGCGGTGCTGGCCCGGCTGTAGGCGGGATCAGCCCCGGTGGATCCAGCCGCCGCCGAAGATGCGCGTGCTTTCAGGATCATAGAACACACAGGCCTGACCCGGTGACACGCCTTCCTCGGCGGTCAGCAGTTCAACCTCTGCCTCGGTCGCGCTGATCGGACGCAGGATCGCGTCGCGTGGCGGACGGGTGGAGCGCACGCGCACGGTGATGTTCCACTCTGACCGCGAGGTCAGGGGCTCATCTCCCAGCCAGTTGATCTCACGCACCGGGATCTTGCGGGTGGCGAGCATGGATTTCGGGCCGACAACGACCTCTTTTCGATCGGCATCAAGCTTCACCACATAAAGCGGATCAGCCAGACCGCCGATGCCCAAGCCCCGGCGCTGGCCGATGGTGTAGTGGATCACGCCCTCATGTTTTGCCAGCACATTGCCTTCGATATCAACGATATTGCCCGGATCGGCAGCCTCGGGCCGCAGTTTACGGATCACCGCGGCATAGTCGCCATTGGGGACGAAACAGATGTCTTGGCTGTCGGGTTTGTCCGCCACCACCAGCCCGTATTTCGCCGCCAGCGCGCGGGTGTCATCCTTGCTCGGCAGATGGCCCAGTGGGAAGCGCAGGTAGTCGAGTTGTTCTTCGGTGGTGGAGAATAGAAAATAGCTTTGGTCGCGGTTGCCATCGGCAGCGGCATGCAGTTCCGGCCCGTTGGTGCCCATTTTGCGCTGGATATAGTGACCCGTGGCCATGCAATCGGCTTCAAGGTCCTTGGCAGTTTCCAACAAATCCTTGAACTTCACCCGCTCGTTACAACGAATGCAGGGCACAGGTGTCGCGCCGCCAAGGTAGCTGTCGGCAAACTCATCAATCACCGCGTCCTTGAAGACGTTTTCATAGTCTAACACATAGTGCGGGAAGCCCATTTCTTCGGCCACACGGCGCGCATCCTGAATGTCGACGCCCGCGCAGCAGGCACCTTTTTTGGCCAGTGCCGCACCGTGATCGTAAAGCTGGAGGGTCACGCCGACGACGTCATACCCCTCATTAGCCAGCATGGCGGCAACCACCGAACTGTCCACACCGCCAGACATCGCCACAACCACCCGCGTGTCAGCGGGGGCTTTGGCAAAGCCAAGCGAATTGAGCGGCGGGGTCTGATCAAGGGCCATGGGTATCTCCGGAGTTTGTGCGCGAATATAGGAAAATCCTACCTAGTCACAAGGGCAGGCTTCACTCCGCGTTAAGGCACATGGGGGTTATTGGGCGCCAGAACAATGGCGGATGATGTGATGTACCTGAAAAAAGTCGATGGGCCACGGTCTGTTACCCTCGCTGACGGCAGTGTGATGTCCCGCGCCGACCTGCCCAGTGCCGATACCCGAAGGTGGGTCGCGTCACGTAAGGCCGCGGTGGTGCGCGGCGTGGTCTATGGGCTGATCACCCAGTCCGAAGCGTTGGAGCGATATGGCATCAGTGAGGATGAGTTTATGGAGTGGCTACAAGCGGTTACGGAGCATGGAGAGGGGGCGTTAAAGGCCACCGCCTTATATAAATATAGACAACTTTAAGTTGTTAAGATAGCATACTTAGTATCGGTAACGGGTAGTTAACCTTTTATGCTCAGGGTTGGACCATCGTCCCAGTTGAGCCGGAGAAACCGAATGCGTGTATTGTTAGTTGAAGATGACCCGACCACTTCGCGCAGCATCGAGCTGATGCTGACCCATGCGAATCTCAACGTCTACGCCACCGACCTCGGCGAAGAGGGGATCGATCTGGCAAAGCTTTATGACTATGATTTAATTCTGCTCGATCTCGATCTGCCAGATATGAACGGCCATGACGTGCTGCGCCAATTGCGGCTGGCGCGGATTGATACCCCGATCCTGATCCTTTCTGGCGCAGATGACACAGAGAATAAGATCAGGGGGTTTGGGTTCGGTGCTGACGACTATTTGACGAAACCGTTTCACCGCGAAGAACTGGTGGCCCGTATCCATGCGATCATCCGCCGCTCTAAGGGGCACGCGCAATCGGTGATCGAGACCGGACAGGTGGCTGTTAACCTAGACGCGAAAACTGTCAGTGTGAATGATAGCCCTGTGCATCTGACTGGCAAAGAATATCAAATGCTGGAACTGCTTAGCCTGCGCAAAGGTACGACCCTGACCAAGGAAATGTTTCTGAACCACCTCTATGGCGGCATGGATGAACCCGAGTTGAAGATCATCGATGTCTTCATCTGCAAGTTGCGCAAAAAGCTGAGCCAGGCAACAGGCGGTGAAAGTTATATCGAAACGGTCTGGGGTCGTGGCTATGTGCTGCGCGACCCTGAACCTGCAACGATGGGTCTGGCGGCCAGCGCATGACAGGCGACTGCATGTCCTAAAACCGCTAGACCTGCCCCGGATCGCCACCTATCTAAGCGACAGGTGACAATATCGGGGGCAGATCGTGACATCCCAGATCGAAGTGGCGGCCCTAGACAGGGCGCAGGCAGAGACCGAACTTGCCCGGTTGGCAGGATTGCTGAATGTGGCGAATACGGCCTATCACTCAGAGGATGCACCCGAGATTTCGGATGCGGAATATGACGCGCTCAAGCGCCGGAACGCGGCAATAGAGAACCGCTTTCCTGACCTAAAACGCGCCGACAGCCCGTCAGAACAAGTCGGCGCGCCGGCGGCAGAAGGGTTTGGTAAAGTTCGCCACGCCGTGTCGATGCTGTCGCTAGCCAACGCCTTTGATGCAGAGGAAGTAACCGAGTTCGACGCCCGGATACGAAAATACCTTGGGGTTGGAGCCGATGCACCGCTGGCCTATACAGCGGAGCCCAAAATCGACGGGCTGTCCCTTTCGTTGCGCTATGACAACGGCTTGCTTGTTCAGGCGGCCACCCGCGGCGATGGCGCGGTGGGGGAAAATGTCACCGCCAATGCACGCACCATTCAAGACATACCGCATCAAATAGATGAGGCTCCTGATCTGCTAGAGGTACGCGGCGAAGTCTATATGAGCCACGCCGATTTCGCGGCGTTGAACGAGCGGCAGGCGGAAAGGGGCGGCAAAACATTTGCCAATCCGCGCAACGCGGCCGCGGGATCGCTGCGGCAGTTGGATGCGGAAATCACCCGTGCGCGTCCGCTGCGTTTTTTCGCCTACGCGTGGGGCGCGCTGTCGGCACCTTTGGCCGAAACGCAAAAGGGCGCCATCGACCGTCTGGCGAAACTGGGCTTTGTCACCAACCCTCTCACGGCACTTTGCGACGGACCGAGCGATATGGTCGCCCATTACGAAGAGATCGAAGCGCAGCGTGCCACGCTTGGCTATGATATCGACGGTGTGGTCTATAAGGTTGATGACCTGGCACTGCAGGAACGGCTCGGCTTTCGCTCCACCACGCCGCGGTGGGCGATTGCCCATAAATTCGCCGCTGAACTGGCCTGGACTCGGTTGGAAGGCATCGACATTCAGGTTGGCCGCACCGGGGCGCTTTCCCCTGTGGCGCGGTTGCAGCCGGTCACTGTGGGCGGAGTCGTCGTTTCCAACGCGACGCTGCATAACGAGGATTACATCAAGGGGCTCGACAGCAAAGGCGCCGAAATTCGCGGCGGCAAAGACATCCGCGTCGGCGACTGGGTCCAGATTTACCGCGCGGGCGATGTGATCCCCAAGGTGGCGGATGTGGACCTGTCGAAACGCCCCAAGGATGCGGCACCGTTTGTTTTTCCCTCCGTCTGTCCTGAATGCGGCTCTGACGCAATCCGCGAGCCGGGAGACGCAGTGCGGCGTTGCACAGGCGGGCTGATTTGCCCGGCTCAGGCTGTGGAAAAGCTGAAACATTTTGTCGCCCGCGGGGCATTTGACATCGATGGGTTGGGTGCCAAACAGGTCGAGCAATTCTACCACGATGGGTGGATCGCGGAACCTGCGGATATCTTTACCTTGAAAGAGCGTTTCGGCAACGGCGTTCAACAGTTGAAAAACCGCGAAGGTTGGGGACCAAAGTCGGCGGATAACCTATTCCAAGCCATTGAGGATAAGCGCAAAATTCCTATGTCGCGGCTGATCTTTGCTCTTGGCATCCGTCATGTGGGGGATGCGGCGTCAAACCTTATCGCGCTGCATTACGGTGATTGGGACAGTTTTGAGACAGCCATGGCCGAGGCACGGGGGCTGGAAGGCCCCGCATGGGACGATCTGATCGGGGTCGATGGTGTCGGCAGCGTTATGGCGGGATCGCTGGTCTCGGCCTTCGCGCAGGAGGCCGAGCGCGCGTCAATCGACCGTTTGGTGGCGCATTTGACCGTCGTCCCGACAGAGCGTCCCGATACCGAGGGCAGTCCAGTGGCGGGCAAAACCGTTGTTTTCACCGGCACCTTGGAAAAGATGAGCCGAGCCGAGGCCAAAGCGCGTGCTGAGCGTTTGGGGGCCAAGGTTTCCGGGTCGGTCAGTGCCAAAACCGACATTTTGGTGGCCGGGCCGGGCGCGGGGTCCAAGGCCACGAAGGCCGCTGATTTGGGCATTGAAACCTTGGACGAGGACGGCTGGCTTGCCTTGATTGAGGGGCAATGAGCGGCAGACCGGAACAGCTTTTCCCGCTTTTTGCGGGGCTGGAAACGCTCGAAGGGGTGGGGCCGAAAACCTCGCAATTGTTGAACCAATTGGCCATCCAAGCGCCGCGCGACCTGATCTTTACCCTGCCGCATTCCGGCATTGACCGCCGGTTGCGCGACAGCGTGCAGGACGCGCATTTGCCTGCGACCATCACGGTGGCGGTTACAATTGGCGCGCACCGTCCAGCGCGCACCAAGGGCGGCGCTTACCGCATTACGGTTGAAGACGCGCAGACCAGTTTTCAGCTGGTTTATTTCCACGCGCGCGGGGACTACTGGCAGCGGCAATTGCCCGAAGGCAGCCGTCGGATCGTCTCGGGCCGGGTGGAGTTTTTTGATGGGATGGCGCAGATGGTCCACCCCGATTTTGCTGTGCCAGAAGATCAGGCGGGCGACATTCCGGATTTCGAGCCGGTTTATCCCCTGACCGCCGGGTTGACGCAAAAAGTGATGTATAAGGCCACGCGGGGCGCATTGGCACGGCTGCCGGTGGTCGGCGAATGGGCCGATCCGGGGCAGGTGGCACAGGCCAATTGGCCTGATTTTGCGGCCGCCGCTGAGGCCGCGCATGATCCGCAAACCGCCCAAGACCTTACCGCCACGGCGCCTGCTCGCGAGCGGCTGGCCTATGATGAATTACTCGCTCATCAAGTGACCTTGGCGCTCGCGCGGCAGAGAGAGCGGCGCAAAAAGGGCCGGGCGAGTCATGGCGACGGTCGTTTGGAGCAACGGGTGCTGAAATCGTTGCCCTATAGCCCCACCGGGGCGCAGCGCCGCGCGATCGAAGAGATCACCGCCGACATGGGACAAGAGACCCGGATGAACCGGCTTTTGCAAGGCGATGTCGGTGCGGGCAAGACGCTGGTTGCCTTCATGGCGCTGCTGCGCGCGGTAGAGGCGGGCGGCCAAGCGGTGCTGATGGCCCCGACAGAAATCCTTGCACGGCAGCACCTTATGGGGCTGCAACCGCTGGCAGAACAGGCTGGCGTGGTGCTAGAAATACTTACGGGGCGCGACAAGGGGGCGGAACGGCGCGCCAAACTCGCGGCACTCGAGCGCGGCGATATCCAAATTCTTGTCGGCACCCATGCGGTATTTCAAGCAGATGTGAGTTTTGCTGATCTGCGCCTTGCGGTGGTCGACGAGCAACATCGTTTTGGTGTGCGCCAGCGGTTGGAATTGGGCCGCAAGGGCCGGTTGGCCGACGTGCTGGTCATGACCGCAACGCCAATTCCGCGCAGTCTGGCGCTGGCGCAATATGGCGATATGGATGTCTCAATCTTAGATGAAAAACCGCCCGGACGGCAGGCCATTCGCACCGCGCTGGTCTCGACTTCGCGGATGGACGAAGTCATCGAACGGATGCGTCACGCTATCAGCGAGGGGCGGCAGTGTTATTGGGTTTGCCCACTGGTCGAAGAAAGCGAAGTCAGTGATTTAACCGCAGCGGAGGATCGGTTTAAGCGGTTACGCGCCGCCTTTGGCGAGGGTGTCGTTGGGTTGGTGCACGGCCAGATGCCACCTGCTGACAAAGACGCGGCGATGCGCGCCTTTCAGACCGGCGAAACAAAGGTGCTGGTCGCGACGACGGTGATCGAAGTGGGGGTGGACGTACCCAATGCGACGATCATGGTGGTAGAGAGGGCCGAGATTTTCGGTCTTGCGCAGCTGCACCAGCTCAGGGGGCGTGTCGGGCGGGGCGAGGGGGCCTCGACCTGTTTGCTGATGTATCAAGCGCCGCTGAGTGAGACAGGCCGTCAACGGCTGGAGGTGTTACGCGAATCGGAAGACGGGTTCGTCATTGCCGAGACCGACCTAAAGATGCGCGGCACTGGCGATCTCATTGGCACCGCGCAGTCGGGCGTGCCACGTTTCCGCGTGGCGGATTTGGAACGCCAAGCGGGGCTGATGGCTGTCGCGCAGTCAGATGCCCGCAAGCTATTGACGGACGATCCGACCCTTGAAGGGCCGCGTGGCAAGGCTGTTCGCCTGCTGCTATGGCTGATGCGTCAAGATGAGGCGATCCGTTTGATTTCAGTAGGTTAGCATCAGGTAGCCATTTTTGTTCGCGAATGTTCTCATAAAGTTCTTTACAGGTGGGCCTGAAAATGAGAACAAAGAGGCAACAAAGATGAGGAGGTAACGATGATTACTTACACCACGTTGAAAACGATCGCTTTAAGGTCGCAGGCCACATTGCTGCAAGATGCAGCAGGGGCCGCAGCTTTGATTGTGATGCTGGTTGTCGGTTTGCATTTGCCCGCCTTTATCTGAGTTCTGCCTGAGGCTCTCATGCCGCTTTGTCTGCTGCATCCGTCCCAATTTGATGCACCGATTTGCCTGTCCGCGTCGGACTATGACCAAGCGGGTCCCACATGAGTAACGCCTACTGACGCCGCCATCCCCATCAGGATGTGCGGCGTTTTTTTTGGGAGCTGTGGGGAAAGAGGTGTCTTCAGAAGCCCAGCAGGCTTAGCGCTCGCGTGCCTCAACAGGGGCTTCGGCATTTTGCATCGCTTCATTCAGTGCTTCGATGCTAAGCATAATGGACGCATGGCGGTTTTTATAAGCGGCAGCTGGGGTCAGCACTTCGAACCCGTCAAACGGGGCGTCTGGCACGGGGCCTTCGCCTTTAAGCATAGCGCGCAGTTGATCGCGGGCGGTAGTGACCTGCGCGAGCGAAGCTCCGGGGGCGGCGGCGCCCACAACGGCGGCGGCAGCCTGACCCAAGGCGCAGGCTTTTACGTCCTGCTTCATCTCAGCCAGATGTCCATCCTCGACGCGCACATCCACCGTCACAGTAGAGCCGCAGAGGGGCGAGCGGCGTTTGACGCTGGCCTGCGCATCCTCCATGCGGCCCAGATGTGGGATCTCTGCTGCAAGCGCTAAAATGCGCGCAGAGTAGAGCTTGATGAGGTCCGTCTCATCCGACATGGCTGTTCCTTTTCGTGCTGAAACCCTACATAAGCGCCGCAGACAAAGATGCAAATATTTCCACGAGGTGCCCGATGACTTTTGATCCTGCAAGCCTTCAATTTAATGAGGCCGGTCTGATTCCGGTAATCGCGCAGGATGCCCAGACCCATGAGGTGTTGATGCTGGCGTGGATGAGCGCCGAAAGCATCGCGCGTACATTGGAAACTGGCAAAGTCACTTATTGGAGCCGTTCGCGGCAGGCCTTCTGGGTTAAGGGCGAGACCAGCGGTAATGTGCAAAAGCTGGTTGAGATGCGCCTTGATTGCGACCGCGATTGTCTGCTGGTGTTGGTTCAGCAGAGCGGTCCGGCCTGTCACACAGGGCGGCGCAATTGCTTTTACACTTCCATTCAGGGCGGCGAAGAAGTCGAACTGATGAAGCCGATGGTTTAAGCTCGGTGGCTAAAGCCCTATCATAGAACGGATATCTTCGGGTGTCGCGCCGTTTTCCCGGTAGAGCGCGATGGCACGGGCGTCGTCACGTTTGGCGAGCCTTCTACCAGTTTCATCTCGGATCAAATGATGGTGGTGATAGCTGGGCTTTGGCAACTCAAGCAGGGCTTGCAACACGATGTGAATATAGGTCGCTTCAAAGAGATCGGCCCCTCGGGTGACCAGCGTGATGCCCTGCGCCGCGTCATCAATCACGACCGAAAGATGGTAGGACGTGCCCATGTCCCGCCGGGCAAGGACCACGTCACCGACGGAGCGAATGAGCTGGTTGGGGGAGATGGTGATCTCGCCGGTTTCCCCCGTCGGGCCGTGCCCGTTCTCGGTAAATCTAAGCGGTGTACCTGCAATCTTTCTCAAGGCCTTAGCCATATCTAGCCGCAATGCGCCGGCCTCGCGCGGGTGACCGGCATCACGACAGGTTCCGGGATAGATGAGGCCGTCGGGGCCGACGGGCGGTTCCGCGCCCTCTTGGGGGGCCGTTGTGGCGGCGGCGATGTCGCGGCGGTTGCAGGTGCACGCGTAGAGCAGGCCGTCGGCCCATAGCACATCGAATGCGGTTCGGTAGCTCTCCATCCGATCCGACTGGCGCATTACTGGCGTTGACCACTGGAGCCCGAGCCATGCAAGGTCTTGATAAATCTGCGCTTCCCATTGAGGACGGGCACGAGATTGATCAATATCTTCAATACGAAGAAGAAAGGTGCCTCCCGCCGCTTGAGCCAAATTATAGGCCAAAAGCGCAGAATAGGCGTGGCCAAGGTGCAAAGGGCCGGTTGGAGATGGGGCAAACCTAGTTGTAAGAGTCAATTCTTTTCAATCAGATAGACTGTGGACTTCAGGTCAATTCCGGGCAGGTGGGCTCCTTCCTCTGCATGGAGTAGGATTGCCGCGCCGCAGTCGGTCCATTCGTGGATCATGCCCAAAGCGCCACGGTCTGCCAATGCCTTTTCATTAAGGGAAAACAATAGCTTTCCGCGTTTTCCTAAGCTGTGCATCAAGCTGTCGAATAAACTAATCGGGGCGGCGCCCGGACCGATCACGCCGATCGCAGTGATTGCCGCATAGGCGCCGGGTGCGAAGGGAAGGGGTGCATCAACTTCGAGCTCTAAAAGCTTGCGGTAAATGTCTTTTTTGTGCGCCACAGCCAACATCGCGGCAGATACATCACCGCCGTCGATCGTGGTAAAACCTACTTGTTTCAGCGCTGCACCAGACAACCCGGTACCACAACCTATGTCGAAAATCGGAGCGTCTTTGTCATGTAGAAATTCAGCCAGGGTCGCAGCGGCGCGTTCGGGAGTGGCATAGCCCTGCGCCTTAATGTCGTCGTCGTAGCTGCTTGCCCATTCGTCGTAGAGGCTGCGGATGACCTCGGCGTCGCGTGCCGCATAGGCCTTGTCGAAATAATGTTGTGTCATCCCCCTAGAGTATGGGGGATGGCACGAAGGGTCCAGTGTTAACCCGGCCAGTGTTAACTTTGATTAAGCCAATCCTGCCAATCCGCTTTTGCGCGGTCGGTATAGGCTTTGTAGCGATCTTTGCGCCCACGGCGTCCAGATTTCAGCCCTTCAACTGGCGGAAAGAGGCCGAAGTTCACATTCATCGGCTGGAACGTTTTGGCATCCGCGCCGCCCGTGATGTGAGTGACCAGCGCGCCCATGGCGGTGCTGTCTGGCGGGGTGGGGAGGCTCCCGCCCTTGATCTCCGCCGCGGCCATACGGCCTGCCAGCATCCCCATGGCGGCGCTTTCTACATAGCCTTCGACGCCAGTGATCTGCCCGGCAAAGCGGATGTTCGGGCGGCTGCGCAGGCGCATCTGATCGTCAATCAGCGTCGGCGAGTTGATAAAAGAATTTCGGTGGATGCCGCCAAGGCGGGCGAAACGCGCATTTTCAAGGCCTGGAATGCGTTTGAAAACATCCGTTTGTGCGCCGTACTTCATCTTGGTCTGGAAGCCGACGATATTGTAGAGCGTGCCGAGCTTGTTGTCGCGGCGGAGCTGCACAACGGCGTGGGCTTTGATTTCGGGCTGGTGCGGATTGGTCAGGCCAACTGGCTTCATCGGGCCATGGCGCAGGGTCTCACGACCGCGTTCGGCCATGACTTCGATGGGCAGGCAGCCGTCGAAATAACCCGCCGTCTCGCCTTCACGGAATTCGGTTTTGTCGGCCTCCAGCAGTGCGTCGATGAAGTCGTCGTATTGCTGCTTGTCCATTGGGCAGTTGAGGTAGGCGGTGCGCTCTTCCTCGGTTTCGCCTTTGTCATAGCGCGACTGCATCCAAGCCCGCGACATGTCGATACTGTCGAAATAGACGATGGGCGCGATGGCATCGAAAAATGCGAGAGCTTCGGCACCTGTTTCGGCGGCGATGGCTTCGGCCAGCGCGCCTGAGGTCAGCGGGCCAGTGGCGATGATCCATTTGCCGTCTTTCGGCAGTTCGGTGATCTCGCCATATTCCACGGTGATGTTGGGATGCGCCAAAAGCGTGTCGGTGACAGTCTGCGCGAAGGGGTCGCGGTCCACGGCCAAAGCGCCGCCCGCGGGTAGGCGGTTTTTATCGGCGCAGGCCATGATCAAGCCATTCGCGGCGCGCATTTCCCAGTGCAGCAGGCCCACGGCGTTTTGCTCGTCATCATCCGAGCGGAAGGAGTTGGAGCAGACCATCTCACCCAAAAGCCCGGTTTGGTGGGCGAAGGTTTCGACCTTGGGGCGCATTTCGTGGATGACCACGTTGACGCCCGCGTTTGCCGCCTGCCAGGCGGCCTCTGATCCGGCCATGCCGCCGCCGATGATGTGCAATGTATCTGTCATGGGGGCGATGTAGGGCAGGGCCGCGCCGCACGCAACAGGCAAGCGCGGATGCGGGCCGTTGCGCGCTGAAATATCGAGATGGACCGCTTTGCTGGGGTATGGTTTTGGGGTCGCCGCTGCGGGAATGGTCGGTCAGTGAGAGGCTGACCTGGAGGGACCTTCCGCCGGCGGCGACCCAAAATCATCGGGGCTTCTGCACCCTAATATAACAGTGCCCCGATTTTGCCCAATTTGCTAGCCCTAGCGTGGCAACAAAGTTGCGCGGATTTGGAAACAATCACTGTTGCCAGTCGGGGGCGCGTTTTTCCACGAAGGCGTCGATCCCTTCGCGGGTGTCGGCCTCAAGCATGTTGCGCACCATAACCTCGCCGGTGAAAGCATAGGCTTGGTCGGTGGGCAGCTGCATTTGTTGGTAGAAGGCACCCTTGCCATGGGCGACGGCGGTGCCCAGTTTGCTGGCGATTTTTTCGGCCAACGCGTTGGTCACTTCGGCCAGTCGGTCGGCTGGCACTGCGCGGTTGATCAGACCCAGTTCGGCGGCGCGGGGGGCGGTGATGAACTCGCCTGTCGTGAGCATCTCAAACGCCTGTTTGCGCGAAATGCTGCGGGTCAGCGCGACCATGGGGGTAGAGCAAAAGAGGCCGATGTTCACGCCATTGACGCCAAAACGGGTGTCCTCGCTGGCGATGGCGAGGTCGCAGGTGGCGACAAGTTGGCAACCTGCAGCGGTGGCGATGCCATGGACTTGTGCGATGACGGGTTGCGGCAGGCTTTGGATGCGGGCCATCAGGGCGGCGCAGCGGTCAAAGAGGTCTTTGAAGGCGGCGGCTCCGCCGTCCTCGGCCTGGCGCATGGCGGTCATCTGGCGCAGATCGTGGCCGGCGCAGAAGGCTTTTCCTGCGCCCGACAGGATAATCACCCGTGTTTGGCGGTCTTCGGCCAGTTCGTCGAGTTTGCGGTGCAGGACGGCCAACATTTCGTCTGACAGGGCGTTCAGCCGTTCGGGCGCGTTCATGCGCAGATGGGTGATCGGCCCATGTGCCGTAACGTCAAGAATTGTCACCTTGCCCTCCCAAGCTGGTCACGCCAACGTTACGCCGAGGAAAGCAGGGAGAACAAGTATGGCCGTGGTGATGGATGCAGAGGCGCTGGAGGCGTTCATGCGTGAGGTGTTCGATCAGGTGGCGGATGATTTCGCCGTGGATCACGTCGCCGAGAACGAGATCACCATGCGTCTGCTGACCAGCCGCCGCCATCTGCGGCCCGGCGGGACGGTCTCGGGCCCGTCGATGTTCGCACTGGCGGATGTGGCGGCCTATCTGGTGACGCTGGCAATGATCGGGCCCAAGGCGCTGGCGGTGACGACGAATTGCTCGATTGATTTCATGCGCAAGCCGCTGGCGGATGTGCCTTTGATTGCCCATGCTAAGCTGCTGAAGCTGGGGCGGCAATTGTCGGTGACGGATGTGCTGATCTATTCCGAAGGGTCGGATAAGCCGGTGGCGCGGGCGAGCCTGACCTATGCGATTCCGCCGGTGAAGGCGTAGGGCTAAGGGCCATCGGCTGCCCGTGGGGTGGCGATCACAACGGTGATCCGTCCCACTTTATGGTGCAGCGCTTATGCGACTTCTAACACTTCCGCCCAGCCTCACCTAATCGCCAGCCCGCCGGGACGGGCAGGCGATGGCCCGGCGCCTGCGGCTTGATTCCGGACCTGGTGGCTATCTACAAAAAAGGGCCGGGAAAAACCCGGCCCAAGGAAGAGGTCTGGCTGGCGCCACAGGGAAGTCACGCTTGCCAGAACACGCGGGAAGCCTCGGCTGAGGCTTGTTCCGGTGTAAGTCCCGCATCATCAAGCTCCCACGGCTCTAGCGCTGCAAGCGCGAGGCGGGTGCGTCGGCGGGTCGCCCATGTGGTCACGACCGCCGCAAAGCGCAGCGCGATCATCGCAGGGACCGGCAGGGCGCGGTATGTCATCAATGTCATTGCATCGGCGCTGATAGGGCGAGCCTGTGTCATGGGGGAACTCCTTGAAATTGTATTGACACAAAGTGTAGAAAGTCTACAAGTATAAGGGTACAAAGCGCGATACAATTTGACCACAGGAATATTGTAATGGGTACAATTTGGCAGCCGAAACTCGCCGAAGGGCAGGGGCCGAAATACAAGCTCGTCGCCCTCACGATTCGCGAGGGGATCAAATCGGGTGCCCTAGACGTTGGGGATAAATTGCCACCTGTGCGAGAGTTGGCGTGGCAGTTGGGGATCACGCCGGGCACCGTGGCCCGAGCCTATACGATCCTCACGGATGAAGGGCTGCTTGAGGCTGAGGTGGGCCGGGGCACTTTTGTGGCGCCACCACAGGCGGCCATTCGCGAAGATGTCTGGAACCGCGAACAAGACAGTTGGATCAAAGAGCTAGAGATTGCCGATACCGATGCGGTCAGCCTTTTTAGCCCGCGTTTGCCGGATATGGGGCAGGTGGCGGTGATCCGCAGTGCCTTGCGGCAGGTGGCGGATGTGCCGGGCGAAGAGTTGATGAACTACCCGACCCGCGATGCCTATGCGCCGGTCCGGCAGGCGGCGGTTGATTGGCTCTCGCATCTGTCCCTCGGGCCGCTGAGCGAACAAGACGTGGTGCTCTCTCATGGCGGGCAGAGCGGGATTGTATTGGTGCTTCAGGCGATACTGACTGGGCCAAAGCCGGTGATGCTGGTTGAAGACCTATCCTATGCTGGGTTTCGCCGCGCAGCAGAGGTGTTGCGCGCAGAAGTGGTCGGCGTGGCGATGGACAAAGATGGCGTCTTGCCCGAGGCGCTGGACAAAGCCGCGCGCGACAGTGGTGGGCAGGTGTTTTGTACCACGCCTGAGGTGCATAACCCGACCGGCAGCCACACCAGTCTAGAACGGCGGCGCGCATTGCTAGAGGTCGCCAAGCGGCACGGGTTGGAGATATTGGAAGACGATTGCTATCGCATGGGATCGGCCCGCGCGCCGAGCTATCGGTCGCTTTGGCCGGAACATGTTTGGCATGTCTCGTCGATCTCGAAAGAGCTTACGCCGGCGCTGCGTGTGGGGTTTGCGCTGGCACCGAAAGGCAGGTCAGCGGATTTGCGGCGGGTGGCGGAATACGGCTACTTCGGACTTGCCCGCCCCTTGGCTGAGGCCACGCGCATTCTGCTAACCGATCCCCGGATGAAGGGGATCTGCAACGACATCCGCGAGCGGTTGGGTGAATATGTAGAAGTCGCGGTGAACCATCTGGGTGGCCATGAATTGCAGTGGTCGCGCGATGTGCCGTTTTTGTGGCTGCACCTGCCCCCCGGCTGGCGGGCGGCGGGGTTTTGTCGCGCCGCAGAGGCGCAGGGCGTGCAAATCCGGTCTGCTGATGAGTTTGCCCTGCGAGATGGCCGCGCGCCCCATGCGGTGCGCATTGCGGTGAATGCCCATGTCTCCCTGCGCTCGTTTGAGGCGGCGATGCAGCGGCTGCGCTGTCTTTTGGACAATCCGCCAGAGCAGATCAGCGTGTAGAAACATGGGGTATTATTATACCTAAATAATAAGGTGCTGTTTTTATTAAGATAATCCATGATTGCTGCGCTTGACCCGGTCAAGCAGGTGTTTATAACCCCCTCATCAGATAGCGGACGGGGGAATCCTCGTTCGACCAACCTCAAACGGGAATTCTTCCATGAAAACCTTTTCTGCGACACCGGCAGATATCGACAAGAAATGGATCATCGTCGACGCCGAAGGCGTCGTGCTGGGCCGTCTCGCCTCGATCATCGCCACGCGCTTGCGCGGCAAGCACAAGCCGTCCTTCACACCGCATATGGATTGCGGCGACAACGTGATCGTCATCAACGCCGAGAAGGTGCAGATGACGGGCAAGAAGCGTGAAGAAAACTTCTACTGGCACACCAACCACCCCGGCGGGATCAAGTCGCGCACCAAGGAGCAAATCCTTGAAGGCGCGCATCCTGAGCGTGTGGTGACACAAGCCGTCAAGCGTATGCTGCCCGGCAACCGCCTGAGCCGCCAGATCATGACCAACCTGCGCGTCTATGCAGGTAGCGATCACCCCCATGAGGCCCAGAGCCCCGAAGTTCTGGACGTAAAGTCCATGAACAAGAAAAACACGCGGAGTGCATGAGCATGGCTGACGAAATCAAAACACTCGAAGGGCTCGAAGCCGCTGTGACCGAGAACATCGGCGGCGTGCAGGGCACCGAAACCGAAATGACCCCTCGTGAGCCGGTTCGTGACGAACTGGGCCGCGCCTATGCCACCGGCAAACGTAAAGACGCGGTCGCCCGCGTTTGGATCAAGCCCGGTTCCGGCAAGGTTATCGTGAACGGCAAGCCGCAGAACGAATACTTCGCGCGCCCCGTGCAGCAGCTGATCCTGGCGCAGCCTTTCGGCATCACCAACACCGAAGGCCAGTTCGACGTGTTCGCAACGGTCAAAGGCGGCGGTCTGTCCGGCCAAGCGGGCGCGGTTAAGCACGGTGTCTCCAAGGCGCTGCAGCTTTATGATCCCTCCCTGCGCGGTGCGCTGAAAGCGGCAGGCTTCCTGACCCGTGACAGCCGCGTCGTTGAGCGGAAGAAATACGGTAAGGCCAAAGCGCGCCGGAGCTTCCAGTTCTCCAAGCGTTAAGCTTTCCGATCAAGTTTGCGAAAGGGCTGCCCTCCGGGGTGGCCCTTTTTCGTTGGGGGCTGGGCATGTTTGACCGCTGGTCATGAAAAAGGCCGCTGCGGTTTCCCGCAACGGCCTCTGATTCGGATCATGTGTAATCCCTTGCGGGATTAGCCGCCGATTTCGTAGCTCACAGTGAAGCCCAGCACGCCGTCACCATCGTTGGTGTCTTCGTAGAGCGCTTCAAAGCTGACGCCATCACCAAAGTCATAGACGGCACCGGCTTCGGCATAGATGTTGTCGTCGCGGTCGCTGTTGCCGATCAGGCCAACGGCGGTCCAACGCTCAGACAGGGGCGCTTCAAACGCCACTTCTTGATCGCTTTCGCCATTGTCGGGGTCGATGATCACTGCGAATGCACCAGAGGCGTCACGACCGATGGGGAAGCCCAGCGTCGCGGTGATTTCCTCGCTGTGGTTTTCGGAATCGTCCAGCCAGATGTAGGAATAGCTCAGATCCCAGCTCATGCCCTGACCAAAGTCTGCGCCATAGCCAAGGTTCGCTTCGAATTCGGCGTCGTCTGTGGGGTCTTGGTAAAGCGATGTCGCGCTCAGGCCGGTGTGGAAGCCGCCGTAAGTTAGCTCAACAAAGCCTTCGACTTCGTTCTCGAGGTGGTCAAAATCGTCCGAGGTATTGAAACGCGTGGCGGCAGAGACACCAGCGGTCCAGCCAACCATTGAGGTAGCGCCGCGGTCTTCGATGACGGGGTCGAACCCGGTTGTAATATTGTCCTGAGCATAGGCCGCGGAGGAGAGCAGCCCGGCGGTGAGGCCGAACCCGATAAGGTGTTTGATGTTCATAGCTTTTGCCTAGTTTTGGACCGTGGCTTGTCTGCGACTGGCGAGGTCTGGTTGTGAAGGCCCTTCGGATATGCCCGTGATGGGAGAGCTGCAAGCGCCGTTCGCGCATATCTGGCATGCGTTAGAACATAACATCGTGATCGGCGGATATTTCGCCCAAGTGTTTGGTTTTTCTCAGCCCTCGCGGTTCCAGGCGGGGAGGTGCCTGCCTATATCAAGCGCAACACAGGAGATAGACATGCAGTATTCAGTTCTCGACCTTGCCCCGGTGCCTGAAGGGTCAGACACACCAACGGCGATCCGCAATTCTGTCGCGCTGGCGCAACTGGCCGAAGCCAAGGGCTACCACCGGTTCTGGATGGCAGAGCATCATAACATGCCCGGCATCGCCTCCGCGGCGACCTCGGTTCTGCTGGGGCATGTGGCGGATCACACGCAGCATATCCGCGTGGGGGCGGGTGGCGTCATGCTGCCCAATCACGCGCCCTTGGCGATTGCAGAGCAGTTTGGCACGTTGGCCGCAATCCATGGCGACCGGATTGATTTGGGCCTTGGCCGCGCGCCGGGCGGCGATCAAGCTGTGATGAGGGCCATGCGGCGTGGCATGGGCGGCGGCGATCATTTTCCTGATGATGTGGCCGAATTGATGTCCTATCTGGGCGACGCCGAACCGCGCTCGCCGGTCCGTGCGCATCCGGGCGAGGGGACGCATGTACCGATCTGGATCCTCGGCTCTTCGCTATACGGCGCACAACTGGCGGCGCATTTTGGGCTTCCTTACGCTTATGCTTCGCATTTCGCGCCGGACGCGCTGGAAGAGGCCACCGCGATCTACCGCCGGGATTTCAAGCCGTCCGAAGCCTGCCCCGTGCCGCGCTTCATGCTGGCGGTGAACGTATTCGCCGCCGACACGGATGAAGAGGGTGCCTATCTGCGCACCACCATGCAGCAGGCTTTCGCCCGTCTGCGCACAGGCCGCCCCGGCAAGCTGCCACGCCCGGTGCGTGACATCGACGCCGAGATTGGCGCAGGGATGCGGCAGGGGGTGGATCAAGCGCTGCGGATTTCGGCGGTGGGCAGCCCCGATACGGTTAAGCGGCAGCTTGAGGCGTTGATTGCACAGCACCGCCCGGATGAGTTGATTCTGACCGGGCAGATCCACAATCACGCGGCGCGGTTGCGTTCGTTTGAGATTGCAGCGGATGTGTTGCAAGACATGAAGGTGGCGGCTTAAGTGCCGCTGCCCCGTCACTCGTCGGGCCTGACCAACCCCAGCCCGCGCAGGTAAATCCCGATCCCGGTTTCCAACAGATCGTCTGCTGGGAAGGGCGACGCCCGACCGGGCGAGTTGCGGGCGAAAAGTTCGACCACGCCGTGGCTCATCGCCCAGATATGGGCCGAGAACATGGAGGCTGGGGGGCGCTTGTCTGCCGGGATATGCTGGCTGAGGTCGGATGCCGCGCGTTCCAGCACGCCGTTGGCGCGGTTGGCGGCATGGGCCAGTTCCGGCGTACGGTTGACCGAGATGCCGGATTCGAACATCGCGATGTAATGGCCGGGGTATTTGCGCGCGAATGCCAGATACGCGCGGCCCGTGGCCTCGAAGGCTTTCAGGGCCGAAGGCTGGCCGGATTCATAGGCGAACTCCATCAATTCGGCAAAGATATCATAGCCTTGATGCGCGGCCTCGGCGATCAGGTCTTCGCGGCCTTCGAAGTGGCGGTAAACGGCGGCAGGGGTGACGCCCGCGCGTTTGGCGGCCTCGGACAGGGTGAAGCCCGTGGGGCCGCGCTGCTCGATCAACTCAAGTGCTGCATCAATCAAGGCTTGGCGCAGGTTGCCGTGATGGTAGCCGCGTTTAGGCATCCCAGATGCCCGGCCCACCGCAGATGTCGTCGTCGATTTTGCCGATCGCCTTGGCGTCTTTCTGGGGATAGTCGAAGCGGTTCAGCAGATAGCGCATTGCGGCCAGCCGCGCGCGGCGCTTGTCGTCAGAGCGGATTACGGTCCAAGGGGTTTCGGGTGTATGGCTGCGCGACAGGGTCTCGCTGATGGCGGTCGAGTACTCCTCCCATTTCGAGAGGCCTTTCACGTCAATGGGGCTGAGTTTCCACTGCTTCAACGGATCGGATTCGCGCGAAAGCATGCGGCGCAACTGCTCGGCACGTCCGACGTTCAGCCAGAATTTAATCAGGTGGATGCCGTCTTCGGCGAGCATCTGTTCAAACGGGGTGACCTGCTCAAAGAAATGCGCGCGCTGTTCGGGGGTGCAAAAGCCAAAGACCTTTTCCACAACGCCGCGGTTGTACCAAGAGCGGTCATAGAAGACCATCTCGCCCGCAGTGGGCAAGTGTTTAATATACCGTTGGAAATACCACTCGCCCTGTTCCGTCTCGGTGGGTTTTGACAGGGCCACGACGCGCGCTGCGCGCGGATTGAGGTTCTCTCGCATGCGGCGGATCGTGCCGCCTTTGCCCGCCGCATCGCGCCCTTCAAAGACCATGACCACCCGCTGGCCGGTCTCGCGCACCCAAGACTGCAGTTTGACCATTTCGATTTGGAGCCGTTCATAGTCCCGCTCATAGCTCTTGCGCGACAGGCGCTCGTCGTGCGGGTAGCTGGGCGAGAGGATGTCGTCCTTGTCTGCCCGCTGAATCGACTGGCGGATGTCCTCGGGGGCGTCATTCTCGAAAAAGGCGCTGATCGCGCCGTCAAAGGGCAGGTCCATGGGCGCTCCTTGCGGGTGTTCTTGTTTCAGTATGGGATGTTAAGGTGATTAACGCAAACCCGCACGGGCGGCGGCGCGGTCAATGGCATCCACCACCGCCTGCGGGGCGGTGTGTTGGGGCATATGGCCCATGCCGGACAGCCGGGTCAGGGCACCGTTGGGGATGTCGTTGATCAGTTCTTCGGCGTGGATATGCATTGGGACGATGGTATCTGCGTCGCCATGGATGATCTCGACCGGCATGGTCAGACGGTCGTAAAGTTCCGACATTTCAACCACATGTGGGCGCAGTTGGTGAACTTGCTGGGCATTGGCGCGGCTGGCGCTGCGCCGCAGGGTCAGCCCGGTGCCAATGTGATCGGCATAGCCTTCGGGCGCAGGCTGCGGGGCAAAGATGGATTCAATGCTGCTTTGCACCACACTGTCGGGGACAAAGGCCGTGACGGTGGGAATAAAGAGTGCGCCGCCAAGGCGGGATGCGCTCAGGTTATAGATCCAGCCTAGTCCACCCGGCCAAGGCTCTGATACCGCTGAGACCAGCACCAGCGCGGCGGTGTCCTTTGGGCGCTGCACCCCCCATGCCAGCGCCACGGCGCCGCCAAAGGAATGGCCCAATACGATGGGAGATTCGACGCCCAGTTTATCGGCAGCCTTTTGCAGCAAAGCGGCCTGCTCTTGTGGCGACTCACCCCGCGGGTTCCACGCGCCGCGGGCGCCGGGCAGGCGGGCGGTGTAGCCCATGCCGGGGCGGTCGAACATGATGACGCGGTAGCGGTCGCTGAGCCGGGCGGCAAAATCGAATGTGAAATCGCGCAGATTGCCGCTCGCGCCATGGATCAGCACAAGGTCCGGCCCACTGCCGATCACTTTGGCATGGACTGGCAGTCCGTCGACATCAATGATGTCACCCACAGGCGGATGGCTGGCTTCGGCACGCGCCTCATGCCGCGCAGCGCGCCATTGAATGAGCGCCACCAGCAGTGCCAGCGCCAATAGGATCGCGAACATCAGTTTAATGGCCAATCTCATTCATGTCGAAAGGGGTGGTTTGGTATATCTCGTTGATCCAATTGCCATAAAGCAGATGCGCGTGGCTGCGCCAGCGGTTCACCGGGGTGCGCGAAGGATCATCTTCGGGGTAGTAGTTGCAAGGCACGTTGATCGGCACGCCGTTCTCAACGTCGCGGTCATACTCTTGTTTCAGCGTGTCGCGGTCGTATTCGAAATGGTTAAAGACATAGAGCGCGCGGTGCGCGGGGTCTTCGATCAGGCAGGGGCCGACTTCATCACTGCCCAGTAGCGTGGTAAGGCCCGCGTGCGTGTTCACTTCGTCTTGGCGCATCTCGGTCCAGCGCGAGACGGGCACGGTGCAATCATCGGAAAACCCGCGCAGATAGGGCGAGGCGGGCGCGAGGTTGCGGTGGCGGAAACAGCCGAAGGCTTTCTCGGGCAGGATGTGTTTCTTAACCCCGTGGAAATGGTTGATCATCGCCATGCCGCCCCAGCAGACGCCAAAGGTGGAGTGGATGTTGGTCTGGGTCCATTCCATCACCTCGCCCAACTCGTCCCAATAGGTCACCTCGTTAAACTCAAGATGCTCAATCGGGGCGCCAGTGATGATCAGCCCATCGAATTTCTCGGCTTTCATCTCCTCGAAGGGGCGGTAAAAGCTTTCCATATGTTCCGCTGCCGTGTTGCGGGCTTGGTGGTCTGACATGCGGATGAGGCTGAGTTCAATCTGAAGAGGCGTCGCGCCGATCAGACGGGCAAACTGGTTCTCTGTCTGGATTTTCTTGGGCATCAGGTTCAGCAGGGCGATGCGCAGCGGGCGAATGTCCTGTCGGGACGCCAGTTCCTCGTCCAGCACCATGACCCCTTCGTTGCGCAGAACGTCAAAGGCGGGCAGGCGGGAGGGGATCTTGATGGGCATGAGACAGGTCTTTCAGGGGTAGCCAGAGCAGTCAGGTAATCTTGGGCGTGGTGGGTTCAACCGCCCGAGGGTAGGTGGCGGACGATAAGATCGGTAAAGTCTTCGGGAGCTTTTAGTGTGTCGATGTCGGCAGGGGTGATCGTGACGCCCCATTTCGACATGGCAGCATAGCGCGGCTGGCGGTGCGACAGCGCGGCGGCATAGGTCCAGCGGATGAAATCATCGGGGTTCACGGCGTCTTCGCGGATATTCTTTTCCGCAAGATAGTCGGCCCACGCACGCGCGAGGAATTCAGGCTGGTAGGCCATCGGCTTGGGGGCTTTGTCGAAACGGCGGATCAGTTCTTCGGTATGGGCCTCATCGCCCTTGATCCAGACCAGCAGGCATTCGTCTGCCAATTGCTGCAAGAGCGGGTCGTTCGGGTCTTCGGGATCGACCCATTCGCAGATCGAGCCACCGGTGTCACAGATGAAGTGCGGATAGCCGTAGAGCGCTTCGGCGCGGTTGGCGAAATAGGCGGTGTCTTGCAGCGCATTGATCTCGGCCCGGCGGAACGCCTCTTGGCGCGTTGCATAGTCCGCCATGGGCAGCCCACCGCGCGCCGGATCGCCGGGTTTGCCGAGCCACGTGGCCACGGGCGATAGATTGTCGAAGGTGATGTTTGAGCCGATGTAGATGCTATCGCTGAGCAGCAGATCACGCAGGAACGGCACCTTCATCGCCTCGGCTTTGGCGTTATCAGCGATCAGTTCGCCCAGATAGCGAGTGCCGATACGGTAATCGATGGAGTAGTGAAACCAATCGCCGCTGGTCCGCAGCAGGCTGGACAGATGGGTCTTGCCCAAACCCGACATGCCAAAGATCAGAACTTTGCGGCGCGGCGCCGCGCGCCAGTCGTCAGCCGTGGGGTAGAGCATGTATCACCAAGGTTAAGTGCTTCGTTTCCCCTGATTACCCCAGTGTCTGACAAGACGCCAGATGCGGCCATCAAGCACCAAAAGTCCAAGTGCCAAGAGGGCAAAGCCGGTGTAGGCGGCAGGGCGTAGGGTTTCATCGCGCAGCCATGCGCCCAGCAGTATCGCCATGGGCGCAACCAACAGCGTCACCAGCATAAGGTTGCTGCTGCCCGCCATGGCCAGCACGCGATAATAGAGCAGATAGGCCAGCGCCGTGGCAGCCAGCGCGTAATAGGCAATGGCCATGAGCGTCGCCGGGGCAAGGTCCAGCGTGAGCGGCCCTTCGACGGCCCATGCCAGCGGCAGCATGATCAGCGTGGCCCCGGTTAGCATCCCGGCGGCAGCCAGTTGCGGCGGCTGGCCCGGCAGGAATTTCCGCGCACAGACACCCGCCATGGCATAGGACATCGCCCCGCCCAGCACGGCGAGCTGCGCAAGGCTGCCGAGGTCGAAATTCGTGAGGTTTTCCAGCCCGATGGCGGTGCTGACCCCGGCAAAGCCGAGGCAGACGCCAATCGCTTTGCGTGGGGTGATGCGTTCATCCGCCAGAAAAATGGCGGCGGCCAGTACGCCAAAGATTGCCGTGGCGGCGTTGAGGATCGAGGTCAGTCCGGAGGGAATATGCAACTGCCCCCAGGCCATGAGCGAGAAGGGGATTACGTTGTTCAAAAGTCCTATGAGAAGGAAAGCGGCCCAGATGCGCGGGTCGCGTGGCAACGGCAGGCGCATGATGGCGACTGCGGCCCAAAGCACCAGCATCGCCCAGAACACCCGATGCGCGACCGAGGTGAGCGGTCCAATCTCATCCAGTGCAACCCGCACGGCGACAAAAGACGCCCCCCAGAGGAGGGCAAGAAAGCCCATTTCGATCCAGGCGCGCGGGGGTATGGTTTTTTGAGTGATCATGGGGCGGGTTTAGGCGTTTGGCGCGGCTCGGACGACCCGAAAGATGCGCAAGCATGAAAAACGCCGCCCGACAGGATCGAGCGGCGTAATTTCTGCGGATGTCCGGGGTGATTAGAAGGTGAAACCTACTTTGACACCAAAGGCCACGGCATCGTTGTCTTCAAACTCTGCTGCGGGGGCAAAGCCCGGAATGGCCGTCTCTGCGTCACCGATGTTGACGTAGCGCACGCCGGTGGTGATTTTCATATTGTCGCGGGTATAGACGGCGGCCAGTGCGAGGCTCTTGTTGCCATCGGTCGGGCCGAGGTTCGAGGCAAAGCCGCCTTCAGACTTCTCATAGCCGACGGAGGCAGAGACCGACCAGTTGTCATTCAGTCGACGGCCCACGCCCAGCGAGTAGGTGAAAACATCGTTCTCATAGCTCACGAGAGATGCACCGCCTGTGGCGCCAGCATAGGCAGCCGGAGAAATATCGAAGGACGACCAATCAACCCAGCGGATGCCACCGAACAGAAGCGTGTCAGCCGCGATGCCGGTCTGGAAGTCGAGGTTCACCGACTGCGGTGTTTCGATTTCGGTCGTGCTCATGACTGCGCCGAACTCAGTGGTGTCAACGTCATGGTCGATGCTGGAGTTATAAGTGAGCGCCACGCGCATGGCGATGTCGGGGCGTTCATAGGCGACACCAGCGACATAACCGACGCCTGTGTCGCGCTCACCATCAACCGTATAGCCGCCGACGAAGGGGACAGCCGCTGTGGCTTCGATGGTTTGCACGCGCAGACCGCCGTGAACGCTGAAGTTGTCGTTCATCCGGTAGCGCAGCAGGCCGGTCAGAGCGTGCGCGTCAAGATCGGCCTGCGCGCCTGCGGCGTAGTAGCCGGTGCCGGTGGGATAATCGATGTCCGCGCCAAAGGGCTGGTCATAGATGATCGCATAGGACAGTTTGTCGTTGATGTCGGCCTTATAGGCAGCACCGAACTGCATGTAGTCTTCGGTCGCGTTGCCTGAGTTGGCACTGCCGAGCGCAGCAACCGAAGTGCCGCTCGTATCAGGCGAGATATGCCCAAAGCTGAACTCCGCATAACGCCCGCTTTCAAACAGAGCGTTGATGGACTGACCAGAGCGGTCAATACCGCCCGCATGAATGGCGGCGGTCGACGCCAGAAGCGCCGGAATTGCCAAGAAGTGTGATTTCATGTTTCTCTCCCAAGGTACTGCACCGAACCTCCCCGGCGCAGGTTGAGATGATCTAAGCGGATTGCTGCCAATTGCGTCAATTCCTGACCTAAGGTCAGGCTGAAATCTGAGACAAAATTACCAAATGTGTGGTTTGCGGGTCTCGAACATAAGGTTCAGATAGTTGCCCGCAAAGATAATACCGGCACCGATGAACACCCAGACATCCAATACCTCTCCATAGAGCAGCATACCGACCACGGCGATGGCCGGGAGACGGACAAAGTCAATCGGGACCACCACGGTTGCCGGTGCAAGGCTAAGCGCGTTGGTCAGGCAGTAATGGGCCAGCAGACCGCAGGCACCTACAAGCAGCACAAAGGGTGCCGTGTCTGCTGTAGGCAAAGCGATATCGCCGTCGTAGCCAGCAGAGATCAGGCCGAAAATAAGTTGCAGCGTGGTGAGGTAGAACAGGATCGTGGTGATCCCTTGGGTGCGCGTCAGCCGTTTGGTCAGCACATTGGTTAGGGCAAAGAAGACCGCACAGCCCGCCGCGGCCAGAATGCCGGTGTTAAGGTTGCCGATATCAGGGCGTGCGACGATCAATATGCCGATGAACCCCAAAACGGCCGCCAGCGCCCGCGTGGCGGTCAACCGTTCGCCGAGCAGGAAGATCGACAGAACGATGACCCAAAGCGGTGAGGTGAACTCTAGCGCGAAAACCTGCGCGAGCGGGATCAGGGAAACTGCAAGAAACCAAAGGTTTTGCCCGGTGAAATGCGCGAGGTTGCGCAGCAGTTGTGTGCCAAAGTCGCGGGTGTTGATCTGCCGCCATGCCCCGGTGGCCCCGGCAAGTGTAACGACGATGATCACGCCGATCACACTGCGGTAGAGCATCACCTCAAACGTATCGAACCGCGCCGAAAGCTCACGCCCCGCCACCGCCATGGTTGAGAAGGAGCCGATGGAACCGGTCATCCAAAGGGCGGCGCGGAAGGTCGGGGTCATGCAGGGCTCGTGATCTGATAGTCACGTGTGATCCCGGCGGTAAGTGTGGCCCAGTCTGATGTCGCAGCGCGGGCCTGATGGGCCTGAAAAGCGGCGCGGTCGGTGAAAAGCTCTGATACTTGCCAGACAAGTGGATCATCGGTGGGGGTCACGTCGAACCGCAAGCATCCCGGCTCGGCGCGGGTGAGGCGCAGATGCGCGTCAAGCCCCGCGCGCACCCGGTCCGCTTGGGCCGGGGTGGCGCAGCGAAGGTGGCCGGTCAGGGCCACCCTCATGTTTATTCCCACTCGATGGTGCCCGGAGGTTTCGAAGTGATGTCATAGGTGACGCGGTTAATGCCCGGCACTTCGTTGATGATCCGCGTGGCGGTTTCACCAAGGAAGTCATGGGTGAAGGGGTAGTAGTCCGCTGTCATGCCGTCCACAGAGGTCACCGCACGCAGAGCGCAGGCGAAGTCATAGGTGCGGCCATCGCCCATCACGCCCACGGTGCGCACGGGCAGGATCGCTACGAAGGCTTGCCAGATTTCGTCATAGAGGCCGTGGCGGCGGATCTGGTCGATATAGACGGCATCGGCTTCGCGCAGGATCGCCAGCTTCTCGCGGGTGATCTCACCGGGGCAGCGGATTGCCAGGCCCGGACCGGGGAAGGGGTGCCGACCAATGAACGACGGCGGAAGGCCCAACTCACGACCCAACTCGCGCACCTCGTCCTTGAACAACTCGCGCAGCGGCTCGACCAGTTTGAGGCCCATCTTCTCGGGCAGGCCACCGACGTTGTGGTGGCTTTTGATCGTAACCGAAGGGCCACCGGAGAAGCTGACGCTTTCGATCACGTCCGGGTAGAGCGTGCCTTGGGCTAAGAAGGTCGCATCGCCCACGTCTTTCGCGTGTTTCTGGAACACGTCGATGAACAGCTTGCCGATGATCTTGCGCTTGGTCTCGGGGTCCGAGACACCGTCGAGTTCACCAAGGAACAGTTCCTGCTCATCCGCATGGATCAGCGGCATGTTGTAATGGTCACGGAACATGGTGACGACCTCTTCGGCCTCACCCTTGCGCAGCAGACCGTGGTCAACGAAGACGCAGGTCAGTTGGTCACCGATGGCTTCGTGGATCAGTACAGCGGCCACGGAGGAGTCGACGCCACCGGAAAGACCACAGATCACCTTCTGGTCGCCGACCTGCTCACGAATGGCGGCAATCGCCTCGTCACGGTAGGCGCGCATCGTCCAATCGCCCTTGAAGCCTGCAAGACGCACGAAGTTCTCATAGAGGCGCGGGCCGTTGGGGGTGTGGTGAACTTCTGGGTGGAACTGCACCGCGTAGAAGTTGCGCGATACGTCGCCGGTAATGGCAAAAGGCGCATTGGGGGAGGTGCCGTAGACCTCAAACCCCGGAGCGATCTTGCTGACGTGGTCGCCGTGGCTCATCCAGACCTGCTCGCGGTCGGTGGCGAACCAGCCTTCGAGCAGTTCAAGCTGCTGCCCGGTGGGGGTGACAAAGGCCCGGCCAAACTCGGCGGTGCCGTGGCCACGCTCTACATGACCGCCAAGACAGTGCATCATGACCTGCTGGCCATAGCAGATGCCAAGGATCGGCACGCCTAATTCAAAGACAGCCTGTGGCGGCATCGGCGCGCCTTCGGCAAACACAGAGGACGGGCCGCCTGACAGGATCACCGCCTTAGGCGCGAATTCCTTAAGGAAAGCATCGTCCACAACGTTGAACGGGTGGATTTCGCAAAAGACATTCAGCTCCCGCAGGCGGCGCGCGATAAGCTGCGTAACCTGGCTGCCGAAGTCGATGATGAGAAGGCGGTCATGGGTGATATCTGTCATGGGGGTGTGATTAGGCGCGTGGGCGCGTGCTGGCAAGCCTCAAGGGCGCCGAAGAGGCAGCCCCAAGGCGTTTATTGCGCCGCAATGACGCGGGGACGGCACCCGATGTCGCTTTTTGCCGCGGAGGGGCGTTATCCGCGCGAAGGGGGCGCTGGGAATGGGTTAGTCACAAGCAAGACTTGCGAGAAGGACAGAGCAATGGCGGAATCAGCACGACGGGCACGCGGTGGCGGAGGTGCAGCACGGCGCGCGGCACGCACTGCGGTTTCCTTCGAGACAGCGCGCTATATTGAGCGCAACATCCCGAACTTCGAAGTGCTGACCGAAGAGGCGCTGCAGATCATTGAGCATAACGCCGACACGGTGCTCGAAGAGATCGGCGTGAACTTCCCCGATAATCCTGATGCGCTGGCGCTATGGCGTGACGCCGGGGCAGATGTGCAGGGGGAGCGGGTGCGCATTCCGCGTGGGTTGGCCCGCAAGCTTTGTGGCACCGCACCTTCAACGATTACCCAAGTGGCGCGTAACCGGGACCGTGATGTGGTTATCGGCGGTAAGAGCCTGGTGCTCGCTCCCGTATATGGCCCGCCCTTCGTCCGTGATGCCGCCGGGGGACGCCGTTATGCCACTATGGCGGACTTCGAGAAATTCGTGAAGCTGGGCTATATGTCCAAATGGCTGCATCACTCGGGGGGGACGGTATGCGAGCCGACCGACATCCCGGTGAACAAGCGCCACCTTGATATGCTGCATGCGCATATGACGCTCAGTGACAAACCGTTCATGGGCTCGGTGACCGAACCGTCGCGGGCGCAGGACAGTGTCGATATGTGCGACATCCTTTTTGGTAAGGACTTCGTGCAGGAAAACACGGTGATGACCTCGCTCATCAACATCAACTCGCCGATGACCTTTGACGATGTGATGATGGGTGCGCTTAAGGTCTATGCCGAGAACAATCAGGCCTGCATCATTTCGCCCTTCATTGTGGGGGGTGCTATGGCGCCAGTGAGTGTAGCAGGAACACTCACGCAAGTGCTGGCCGAGACTTTGGCAGGGATCGCTTATAGCCAGCTTGTGCGCCCCGGTGCACCCGTGATCATGGGGGCCTTTGTGACCTCCATCGACATGAACAGTGGCGCGCCGACATTTGGCACGCCAGAGGCCGCGCATATCACCTATGGCGCTGGGCAATTGGCGCGGCGCATGAACCTGCCGTACCGCAGTGCCGGGTCGTTCAACGGCTCGAAACTGCCCGACGCGCAGGCGGCCTATGAGACCTCGAACAGTCTGAACATGGGGCTTTTGTCGGGCGTGAACTTTATGCTGCATGCCTGTGGTTGGCTGGAAGGGGGGCTTGTGTCCTCCTTTGAGAAATTTGTGATGGATGCTGACCAACTGGGCACGCTGCATCACCTTGCCCGGGGCATAGAGATTGACGAGAATGCGCAGGCGATGGACGCGATCCGCGAAGTCGGGCCGGGGGGGCATTACCTTGGCTGCGCCCATACACAGAACAACTTTCGTGAGGCGTTCTGGAAGTCGGACCTGTTGGACTACAAACCCTTCGAGACATGGTCGGACGAAGGCGCGCGCGATACGCAGGCGCTTGCCACTGCACGGGTGGAAAAGATGCTGGCGGATTATCAGCAACCGGCGTTGGACCTCGGCATTCGCGAGGCGCTAGATGCCTTTGTCGCGGAGCGCAAAGCGGCGGAGCCCGACAGCTTTACTTAAGGCGTTCAGGCGGGGGGCGGTCCCCCCGCATTGGCTTTCAGACGCTCGGGGTTTGCGCAGCCTTAAGATAACGCGCTTCGCCAATCATGGCGATCAACACATCAACATGGCGGATCAGGCTATAGCTTGCATCTGCCGCTTTGCACTGGGTGTTTAGCTCCGCCTCAATTTCAACGAGCGTGATCAGCGCAGCACCGTGACGTGGCAGCACCCCAAAGCCCAAGATGCGGGGCAGATGGGTGCCACGTCTATAGTCCTCAGACCCGATGCGCGCAGCCCGCATCAAAAGGCGCGGGCGGTGAAGCTTTTGCAGCATTGTCAGTAGATCTTGCATCACAACTCTCCGGTAAGCGGGTGGTGAATCACCCCATCTCGGAAAGTGTGTCACTACTTTTGCGGGTGTTGCGTCGTGTGCTTTCCCGGCGCACGGCGCATTCCGGCATCGTTTACCTTTTGGAAACAATCATTGCCAAACGCGATGATTTTAACGAACGGGTAACCAAAACATCCATAGGTTGTGAATATCTCTGGGGATAACTCTCCAGCTTGGGGACCCGCCAAAATGGAAGTGGCAGTCAATTGAAGGCGCATCACCAAACCCAACAGACAGTCATGCCGGGATGGGTGCCGCATGGGGCCCTGCATTACCTCGCACATACGGAGACCGGCGCACCGATCCGGGCTTTGGCACGCCAAGCTGGCTGTCATGCCTCAACGATCATGCGACAAATTCGCCGTATCGAGACCCGGCGCGACGATCCGCTGGTGGATGCAGCCCTGCGCAAGCTCGGCGCGGTGCGCGTGGCTTGGATTGTACTGCTGGCCCCCCAGCAGGAAAGACAGCGATAATGAACAAGCCCGCCGCCCCCCTTCTTGATGAAGACACTTTTGCTGCCGAAGCGCTGCGTGCTCTTCGTCGCTTGCATGAAACCGGCGCGGTCTTGGCCGTGGCCGAAGGTATGGAAAAGGCCGTCGTCGTGCGCGAAACGGATACCGGCCCCGGGGCCCGGACCGCCGTGGTGGACAGTGCCGTGGCACAGGCGATGGCGCTGAAAGACTGGATCACGCCGGGCAGCGCAGGGCGGGTGACGCGCTATCATATTACCGGCGCGGGGCGCGCTGCACTGCGGCGGATGATTGACGCGCAAGGCGCCGGGGCCGAGGGCTTTGCCGAGGACCAAACCGCGTTTTTGGGCATGCCCGGCGATCACGGGACAGAAGAGGGCGCGGATGCCCACGCGGCCCCCCGCCGTAGCCGCTATTGCCTGTCAGAAAGCCCACTTTCCGCGCTGGCCCGGCGGCGCGATAAAGCCGGCGCGCCCTTCTTGGAAGAGGGACTGGTGCATGCGGGCGAACGGCTGCGCGAAGATTTTGAACTGGCGCAGATTGGGGGGGAAGTTACCCAGAATTGGGACCATTTCCTGACCCCCGGGGCCAAGCCGACGGGACGCCGCGATGGGTCAGGTGTGATGGCTGCAGCAGAGGCGCGCAAGCGGGTGGCCGATGCGATGGCCGACCTTGGCCCGGGGCTGTCGGATGTCGTCTTGCGCTGCTGCTGCTATTTGGAAGGGCTTGAAACCACAGAAAAACGGCTGGGGTGGTCGGCACGGTCAGGCAAGATCGTTCTGCGCATCGCGTTGATGCGACTGAAACGGCATTACGATGAGACCGTAGGGCCGGGTGGCCCAATGATCGGATAAAAAGGGGCGGCAAGGTCATAGCCCTGCCGCCCCAATCGCTTTACTCAGCGACCTTCGTTGGTGTCTCATCTGTCACCGAGATCGCCACTGCGTCTTTCTCACAGGCGGCCCGTACACCGGCGGCGTAATCGGGGTGCACTTTCTCAAGCACAGCGTACCAGCGTTCCTTTACAGGCTGCGAGCAGGGGGCCATGGCACCGGCCATATTCGCGTGCAGACGGTTACGCTGCCCTTGGTCGAAGACCTCAAGGTAAAGCTTGCGCGGCTGGACGTAATCGGCGTCCGTTTCCTCTTGGACATAACGATCTGCATCGCCCGAGATGTGCAGCGGTGGTTCCTGCACCGATGGATCGGGACGGGCCGATTCCTCGTATTGGTTTGGCTCGTAATAGGCATCCGGGTGGCCGGTTTGCTGCGGGAAGAACCGCATGGAGCCGTCCTTGTGGTAGTGATGCATCGGCGCGGCCTTTGGGGCGTTGACGGGCAGAGCCTCGTAATGCGTGCCAAGACGGTAGCGGTGTGCATCGGCATAGGAAAAGACCCGCGCTTGCAACATCTTATCGGGCGAGAAGCCGATGCCGGGGATTTTGTTCGACGGCGAATAGGCGGCGTTTTCGATGCTCTGGAAATAGTTATCGGGGTTGCGGTTGAACTCCAACATACCTACCGGGATCAGCGGGTAATCCGCATGCGGCCAGACTTTGGTCAGGTCAAAGGGATTGAAGCCGCAGGTTTCGGCCTCTGCCTCGGGCATGACTTGGATGTTCAGCTCCCATTTCGGGAATTCGCCGCCTTCGATGCCGTTGAACAGATCCTCTTGGAAGTTCTCACGTGTCGACCCGATCAGCTTCTCCGCGTCCTCGTTCGAACGATTGCGGATTTCCTGCTGGCAGCGGAAGTGGAACTTCACCCAGTGCCGCTCGCCCTTGGCGTTCCACATCGAATAGGTGTGGCTGCCGTAGCCGTGCATGTGCATCGGGTTCACCGGAATGCCGCGGTCCGACATCAGGATGGTGACCTGATGCACCGACTCAGGCTGTGCGGCCCAGAAATCGAACATCGCCTCGGGCGAGCGCAAGTTGGTGCGCGGATGGCGTTTCTGAGTGCGGATGAAGTCCGGGAATTTATAAGCATCGCGGACAAAGAAGATCGGGGTGTTGTTGCCAACCACGTCCCAGTTGCCTTCTTCGGTGTAGAATTTCACAGAGAATCCGCGCACGTCACGCTCACTGTCGGCGGCACCCAATTCGCCTGCCACGGTGGACCAGCGCGAGAGGATTTCGCAGGTCTTGCCTACTTCGGAGAAGATCGCCGCACAGCTGTATTCGCTGATGTCATGGGTCACGGTAAAGGTGCCTTCGGCGCCCCAGCCCTTGGCGTGAACGGCCCGCTCGGGGATCCGCTCGCGGTTCTGATGGGCCAGTTTTTCGATCAGTTGGTAGTCATCCAACAGCACCGGGCCGCGGCTGCCGGCGGTTTTGCTGGTTTCATTGGTCGGCATCGGCGCGCCGGCGGTGGTGGTGAGACGCTTGCTCATCTTGGGTTCCCCTCGGTTATTGTCTGGGGAGAGAATGGCGGAGGTTTCCTATAATTTCCAATTGCAGTTTTGTAAATTTGCGATAGGAAATAATTATGAACTTCACGCTCAAACAATTGGAATATTTCCGTGCACTGGCGACATTGGGCAACTTCGGCCGCGCGGCGGAGGCGTGCAACATCTCGCAACCAGCCCTTTCAGTGCAGATCCGCAGTTTGGAACAGTCGCTTGGCGGGCGGCTGGTTGAACGGCAGAGCCGCGCTTCGGTACTGACGCCTCTGGGCCGCGAGGTTTTGAGCCGCGCTGATGACATCCTGCGCCGCGCGAAACTGCTGGAGGCGACGGCCCGTGAACAGGTGGGGCTGGCGGGCACACTGAACCTTGGGCTTATCCCCACCGTTGCGCCTTATCTGCTGCCGGGGGTGCTGGCAGCGCTCCGGGCGCAGGACATCTCGTTGCGGGTCGAAGTGCGCGAGGCGCAGACCGATCAACTTCTGACCGATCTGCGCGCAGGTGCGCTTGATGCGGCGGTCATGGCGGTGCCGACTGGGGAAACCGGTTTGGCCGAGGTAGCGCTGTTCGAGGACCGCTTTCTTCTCGCAGGATCGGCGGAGCGTATGGCCGGGGCCATGGTCAACCATCCGACCGATCTGGCGCGTACACCTTTGATGTTGTTGGAGGATGGCCACTGCTTAACCGATCAAGCGCTAGAAGTCTGCCAGCGCGACCGCACGCAGGCGGGCATCCACACGGGGGCATCGTCGCTCGCCACCCTGTCGCGGCTTGTGGAGGCGGGGTTTGGCATGACCCTGATGCCTGAAATCGCCGCCCGAACCGAGCTTGACGCTGCACCGGGGCTGCGCCTGCACCGTTTCGGCGCACCGGAGCCTGCGCGGCAAATTGGGCTCGTGCGTCGGGCGGGCACGCCGGGGGGCGGTTGGGCGGCGCAACTGGCCGAAACGCTGAAAGAGGTGGGGGAAGGGCTGACCGGACGGCTGCGCGCAAATTACTAGGCGCAAGCGGGTCAAAGGGACCGGGCCAAGCGGCCCGATCCGATCACATGGAAGGGGCTTAGGCCGCTTCGGTTTTCTTCTGGTTTTCAAGGTATTCCAGCACGGTTTCGGGGCTGGATACGCCGTAAGGATCATCGCCGTGGTTGTCGCTGATGCCGGGCTCTTCGAACCAAGCTTCGATCTGACCGTCGTTGACGATCGCGGCATAGCGCCAGCTGCGTGCGCCGAAGCCAAGGTTGTCTTTGGCGACCAACATGCCCATGCGGCGGGTAAATTCGCCCGAGCCATCTGGGATCACGTCGATGTTCTGGACGCCCTGCATCTCTTTCCACTTGTTCATGACAAAGCTGTCATTGACCGACAGGCAGTAGATGCCGTCGATGCCATGCTCTTGGAATGCGGCGAAGTTATTTTCGAAGCCGGGCAGTTGGTAGGTGCTGCATGTCGGCGTGAAAGCACCGGGAAGCGAGAACAGGACAACGCGCTTGCCTTTGAAGAAATCTTCGCTGGTTTTGTCTTCCCAGCGGAAGGGGTTGTTGCCTTCGATGCTTTCATCGCGCACGCGCGTTTTGAAGGTGACGTTGGGAACTTGAATACCGTTTTTCATCGCGTCTCTCTTTCTCGAATTGGAATCTTTGTGGCTTGGTAGCCGATATAAGAAGCGTGATCAACATTCGCAATGCTGCAACTGCATTGTATCTTTCTGGTTAGAAAACAACGCGCTAAATCAAGGCGATGGGCCGATGCCGCTGGTGCATGGCTGCCTTGTTCTGAGGGCGCATGCTGTAGGTGGTCATCGGGTCAAGGACTATGATAAACAAACGGCGACACAATGATCAGAGGCCCCCGATGCGCGATCTGAAGATTCCCGAACAGCGCCACCCCGAAAAGGCGCGCAAGCCCGACAACGCCCAGCCGAAAAAACCGAGCTGGATCAGGGTCAAGGCGCCCGGCGGCAAGGGCTATGCCGAGACCGCGCGCATCATGCGTGACAACAAGTTGACCACGGTCTGCGAAGAGGCGGGCTGCCCCAATGTAGGCGAATGCTGGTCTCAAGGGCACGCCACCATGATGATCATGGGCGAGGTCTGCACCCGCGCCTGTACCTTCTGCAACATCGCCACGGGTAAACCGCCAGAGGATCTGGATGTGTTTGAGCCGGGCCGCGTGGCCGATGCGGTTGCCAAACTGGGGCTGAACCACGTCGTTATTACTTCGGTCGACCGCGACGACATCGACGATGGCGGGGCCGAGCATTTTGCCCAGACCATCCGCGCTGTGCGTCACCGCAGCCCCGACACGACAATCGAAATTCTCACGCCGGATTTCATCCGTTGCGGCCCCGAAGCCCTTGAAAAGGTTGTCGAAGCGCGGCCGGATGTGTTCAACCACAACCTTGAAACCGTACCGGGCCTCTATCCAGAGGTGCGCCCCGGCGCGCGTTATTTCCACTCCCTCCGCCTGCTGCAGCGGGTGAAGGAACTGGACCCGTCAATGTTCACCAAATCGGGTATCATGGTGGGCTTGGGCGAAGATCGGCAATCGGTCATTCAGGTGATGGAAGACATGCGCGCCGCCGACATCGACTTCTTGACCATCGGACAATACCTGCAGCCGACGCCAAAACACCACGCGTTGGACCGTTTTGTCACGCCTGAGGAGTTTGCGTCCTTTGAAAAGGCGGCTTACGGCAAGGGATTCTTGATGGTTTCAGCCACACCGCTGACCCGGTCGAGCTACCACGCGGGTGACGATTTCGCGCGTCTGCGCGAGGCGCGGAACCGTAAGCTCGGGCTGGGGTAAAGCACCAATATCTGCGCCCGGCGTTACCCGCCGGGCAGGGCTTTAAGATAGGCGGCAATCGCTTCGCGGTCGCTCTCGGGCAGTTGTGCAAGGTTGCTAACCACCTCGGCCATTTCACCGCCCGCGCTGTCGTATTCCGGCGTGAAGCCGGAAGTGAAGTATTCCACCAAATCGGCCTGCGACCAATCCAGATGCGCAGGCGTGATACCTGGGATGCGCCCTTTGCCCGAAGGGTTCGGCGCGCCGGTTAGCCAAGCGTCCTGCTCCAACCCGCCCAAGCCATTGCGCGGCGTGTGGCATTCGCCGCAATGGGCCAGCCCTTCGACAAGGTAGCGTCCACGTTCGACCTGCGGGTCTGACTTATCGGCCAGCACGAAATCTTCGTTAAAGAACATAACCTTCCACGCGCCGAGGCCCCGGCGGATGTTGAAGGGAAAACCCACCTCATGCGGCAGGCTCGGAACATCTGCGGCGGGCAGGGTTTGAATATAGGCAAAGAGGTTCAACACATCCTGCGGGGCGAGATGTTGGTAGGCCGTATAGGGAAAGGCGGGGTAGTAGTGCTGGCCTTCGGGCGAGACGCCGCGCGTCACAGCGCGGGCGAACTCTGGCAAGGTCCAATCGCCGATGCCATGGTCTGAATCGGGCGAAATATTGGGCGCGTGGAAGGTGCCGAAATCGCTGGGGAAGGGCAGGCCACCGGCCAAAACCAGCATCTCATCCCCCTCACTCTCTGGGGCGGCATGGCACGACACGCAGCCCCCGGCGGCAAAGACGAGCGCGCCAGCCTCGGGATCAGGCGTCAGCCCCGCGCCATAGGACGGCTCAAGGGGATCGGGCCGGGTAACGACCCAGCCAAGGGCCGCGCCGAGAACGGCACAGCCCAGCAGTACGGGAATTATACGTCGCAAGGATCAGTTCTTGGGGCCGCGGTAATCGTCATGGCATGCGCCACAGGCCTTGCCCACAGCGCCCATGCCCGCTTTCAGAGCGTCAAGATCGGTGCCTGCGGCCTCGATCATATCCGCGCTGGCGGTCTCCAGCGCCATGAAGGCGTCGCTGAACCCCTCAGAATCGCTCCAGATTTCGGCCTTGGCGCGGGACCCTTCGACGGCCCCTTGCTCGGTGCCTTCAAGCCAAAGGGTGCTCCGCTCAAAACCTGCGGCGGCATGCAGGTTGGTGGCGGCGGCGGTTGCCATTTCGGCGTTATATTCCGTCTCGCCCTTGGCCATCCCGCCCAAGATGCCGGTGTGATAGGCGATCAGTTGCATCTGCGCGTGACGCGCGCTCACCGCTTCACTTGCGGCTTTGTCGCTGTGGTTGGCTGCGAAGCCGGCGGTGGCGATCAATGCGGCGCTGACGCCGATGGCGGTAATGCTTTTGGTCAAATACATAGTCATCTCCCTTTTCTTGCCGCAGCGTAACATGGGAGAGGCGGGTCACAAAAAACAAAAACGTGATCAGCGGGGTAACAGGCGCGGTTCGGCTTAGAACCGGCGGGGGATACGCTCTGCCGTGGCCCAGTCAGGCCAGTAGCCAAGCCATTCGATCAGGCCGACGGCCAAGGCCGCCGCGATGATTGCGAAGACCACGATCACCCGTTTCGTCGACGGTGGATTGCGCGCCCAGTGGGACATGCGCAACAGCCACCGTGGGTCCATCATGTAAAGCGAACTTTGCCGATGAAGGGCAGGTTGCGATTGCGTTGGGCAAAGTCGATGCCATAGCCCACAACAAATTCATCGGGAATTTCAAAGCCGGTCCAATCTGCCTTGAGGTCGACTTCGCGCCGGGTCGGCTTGTCGAGCAGGGCGATGGATTTCAACCGGGCCGGTTCGCGTGAACGCAGCAGATTGGTGACATGGTGCAGCGTGTGGCCCGTGTCGACGATGTCTTCGACAACCAGCACATCACGCCCTTCGATCGCACCGCGCAAGTCTTTGAAAATGCGCACTTCCCGGCTGCTCTCCATACCGTCGCCATAGCTGGAGGCCTCAAGAAAATCGACTTCGATCGGCAGATCTAACTCACGCACCAGATCGGCAATAAACACGAATGAGCCACGCAGCAGGCCGACGACGACCAGCTTGTCCGTGCCGTCAAATTCTTCGTGTATCTCCCGGCAAAGGGTTTCGATCCGGGCGGCGATGGCCTTGGCCGAGATCATTTCATCGATGACGTAAGGCCGTTGTGCCATGGTTTTGCCCTTGAATCTGCGGGATCGAACAGTGAGATAGGGGGTACCTCGCTACGCAACGGAACGCAATGCCCACCCATTCTGAGACCCGCCAACTGCCCTATAGCGCGCAACAGATGTATGATCTGGTTGCAGATGTAGGCCGTTATCCTGAATTTTTGCCTTGGACCGCTGCTGCGCGCATTCGCAGCGACGAGGACCGCGGCGATCACCGTGTAATGGACGCCGATCTCGTGATCTCCTTCAAGGTGTTTCGGGAGCGGTTCACCAGCCGGGTTGTGCTCTGGCCCGAGGCCAAGAAGATCGACACCGAATACCTGGATGGGCCGTTTAAGTACATGAAATCAAACTGGCATTTTGAGGATAGCCTCGAAGGCTGTCAGGTGCATTTCTTTGTCGATTTTGAGTTCAAGAACATGATCCTGCAAAAGGTCATCGGCGTGGTCTTCAACGAGGCGATGCAGCGGATCGTGCGGGCCTTTGAGAACCGTGCGAAAGAGCTTTACGGCCCTAAAGGCTAAAGCGCCGCGAACCCCTGCAGCAACAGGCCGAGCGCGTGGTCACGGGCCGCAAGCCGCACTGTGCCGCGGCCCTGTGCGCCGAACTCAATCGTTTCCGTTTGAACGCCCGCCGCTGTGGCAAGGCCAAAGCAGACGCGGCCTTCGGGTTTATGCTCTGACCCGCCCGGTCCTGCGATGCCGGTAATCGACACGGCGATCTGCGCTTCAGAATGCGCCAATGCGCCAGTGGCCATCTCCTCAGCGACCTGCTCAGACACCGCGCCCCATTGTGCAAGCGTGACCTCTGACACCCCGAGCATCGCCACTTTCGCAGCGTTGGTATAGGTGACAAAGCCCCGGTCAAGCAGCGCCGAAGACCCCGGCAAGTCGGTTAATGCGGCAGCCACCATCCCGCCCGTGCAACTCTCCGCACAGGCGACCATTACGCCGGTTTCGCGTGCCTTTTCTAGCAGTTGCGCCGCGACGCTCATTCACAACACCCCGTGGTAAAGCGCCGCGAGTGCCATGACGCCAAGCGCGGCGAAGATGCCGGCAAAGATATCGTCCAGCATCACGCCGAATGGGCCGCCCTGACGGTCTGCCCAGCCAATGATCAGTGGCTTGGTGATGTCGAAAAGTCGGAACAGGGCAAAGGCGGCGATCCAACCGGGCCACATGGCAAGGATCGGAATTTGCATGGACCAAGCAGCATAGGACAGCGGCAAAAGCGCGATCCACTGGCCGACCAATTCGTCTATGACCACCTCACCGGGATCATGATCCGGCCCGCCTGCCGTATAGCGCGCGGTCGCCCACCAGCCCAAGGGGATCGCCACGAGGATCCCGACCGCAAGCAGCGGAAAGCCCCCCATCACATGCAAGAGCCATGCATAGGGCAGGGCGACAAGCGAGCCCCAAGTGCCCGGCGCGGGGCGGATGTGGCCAACGCCCAGAAGCGTCGCGATCAGATGAGCAGGGGTCATGTTTTCACCAATGTTGCTGTGGCCATACAGGCAATGCCTTCGCCACGGCCCGTAAAGCCGAGGCGCTCGCTCGTCGTCGCTTTGACGGATACGCGGTCGAGCTCGATCCCCAACATCTCGGCCATGGAGGCGCGCATCGGTTGCACATGGGGGCCAATCTTGGGCGTTTCGCAGATCAACGTGCAATCGACATGGGTCAACGTAAACCCCATATCGCGGGCCATCTGTGCGGCATGGCGCAGGAAGATATCGCTCCGCGCGCCTTTCCACTGCGGATCGCTCGGCGGGAAATGCTGGCCGATGTCGCCGCGTGCCAGCGCGCCATAGATCGCGTCAGTGATGGTATGCAGCGCCACATCGGCGTCGGAATGGCCGACCAGCCCGTGGGTATGCGGAATGTCGAGGCCGCAGAGGGTCACGTGATCTCCGGGGCCAAAGGCGTGAACGTCAAATCCGTTGCCGGTGCGAATGTCCATGCGGGTCTCCAATATGCGGGCGGCACGGGCGAAATCCTCGGGCCGGGTGATTTTCAGGTTATCGGCGCTGCCTTGGGTGATGGCAACGGTCAGGCCCGCGGCGCGGGCGACTTCGACATCATCTGCCGCTTGGCCGCCGTAGCTGGCGTGGGCGGCGCAGATCGCGGCAAGATCAAATCCCTGCGGGGTCTGTGCGGCGAACAAGGTGCTGCGGTCTTGTGTGCCCGTGACGTGCCCGTCTATGCCCTGCCAAAGTGCGTCGGTGACAGGCAATCCGGGGGCGGCGGCTTGGTAGTGATCGAGCGCCTCAACCACCCCAAGGATAGTCTCAGCCGAAACGCAGGGCCGCGCGGCGTCATGGATCAGCACCTTGTCGGCTTGGCCAATCGCATCAAGACCGCGCTGAACAGAGGCCGCGCGCTCCGCCCCGCCGGTGGTGACGGTGACGCCTTGCGCGGTAAAAGCCTCGGCCTGATCCATGTCATCTTCGTGCAGCACCAGCACGATCTCGGTGATCTGGGGCAGGGCGCGAAAGGCAGCGAGCGTGTGGTCAATCACCCGTGCGCCTGCCAACCCCTGCCACTGCTTGGGCTGCGGACCGCCTGCGCGGCTGCCACGCCCGGCGGCGACAATCAGGGCTGCGATACTCATGACGGCATTCCGGGTAAGTCATTGAACATGGCCCTGTCTAGGCAAAGCGCGGGCAGGGTGCAATCTGGGGGTGTTGCTTAAAAATTAAGCATTCGCTTGGCGCATAGCTGCTTTTCAGGCTAGTTTTATTGAGGTCATGCCGTGGCAGAGCTACACAGCAGGAGACCGCACAAGGATTAAGCATGTGACCGCCGACCCCCTGACATTCGATCCTCCGGTATTCCTTGCCCCGATGGCCGGGATCACCGATCTGCCCTATCGCAGCCTCGTGGCGCGATTCGGGGCAGGACTGGTCGTGTCCGAGATGGTCGCCAGCCAAGAATTGCTCAGCCGCCGCCCCGGTACCCGCGAGAAGGCGGAGCTGGGGCTGGATGTCATCGGCACCTCAGTCCAGCTTGCTGGCCGCGAGGCTGAACCGATGGCCGAGGCTGCCCGCATGGTAGAGGCCATGGGCGCGCGGATCATCGACATCAACATGGGCTGCCCGGCCAAGAAGGTGACGCAAGGGGCCTCTGGCTCGGCGCTGATGAAGACGCCAGACCACGCGCTGCGGCTGATTGAGGCGGTTGTCGGCGCGGTCAACGTGCCGGTGACACTCAAAACCCGGCTCGGCTGGGACGACAATATGCTCAATGCGGCGCCAATCGCCAAACGGGCCGAAGACGCTGGCGTGCAGATGATCACCATCCATGGCCGCACCCGCTGTCAGTTCTACAAAGGTCGCGCCGATTGGTCGGCGATCCGAGCGGTGAAAGAGACGGTTAATGTTCCTGTTATCGCCAATGGTGACATCATCGGCAGCGACGAGGCGCGGACGGCGCTGCGGCTGTCGGGCGCCGACGGTGTGATGGTCGGGCGCGGCGCGCAAGGGCGACCTTGGCTGCTGGCGCAAATTGCCCATGACCTGCACGGGCGCCCCGCGCCGGTGATCCCCAAAGGGCCCGCGATGGCTCAGATGGTGGCCGAGCATTACGACGAGATGCTGCGTTTTTATGGGGTCGAACTGGGTGCCAAGGTCGCGCGAAAACATTTGGGCTGGTATATGGACCATTGCGGCACGCCCGCCGACCTGCGCCGCGCCTTGCTGACGGCGCGCGAGGTGAACGCCACCTTCGATTTGATCGCCGAAGCGATGCAGTATGATCCCCCAGCCCTGCAAACCCCGGTCGCAGCATGAGAACCGAGACTTCGGAGCGCCAAATCTGGACCTCGCTGCCGGTGCCTGCCTTCATCATCAGTGCTGACGACCGGGTTGATGATCTGAACCCCTCTGCCGAAGGGTTCCTGAATGCGTCGGCGCGTGCGACGATCGGTCAGTCCATTTGGCGTCTGATTGCAGTGGATCACCCGCTTGAGGCCGCTTTTGCCCGCGCGCGACTGCAGGGAACACCGCTGTTTGTTAATGATGTGGATGTGGGGGCGATGCAGCGTGCGCCGCTTCAATGTGCCTTGCAAATCGCGCCGCTGGTGGGCGGGGCCAAGCAGATGATCTTGATGATCACACCGCGAGAGTTGGCCGGGCGCATCACGCAGGATCACAGCGTGAAGTCCGCCGCGAAATCCGCCATCGGCATGGCCGAGATGCTGGCTCATGAGATCAAGAACCCACTGGCCGGGATCACCGGCGCGGCTCAGCTTTTGTCGATGAACCTGCCGCAGGATGATCTGGAGTTGACCGATCTAATCGTCGCTGAAAGCCGCCGCATCGTGAAGCTGTTGGAGCAGGTCGAGCAGTTCGGCAATCTCATGCCGCCCGAGCGCAAGCCGGTGAACCTGCATGACGTGCTCGACCGGGCACGGCGCTCGGCGCTTTTGGGCTTCGGCGCGAAGATGAAGATTTGCGAGGATTACGACCCTTCATTGCCGCCCGCTCTTGGCGACAAAGACCAGCTTTTGCAGGTGCTTTTGAATCTCATCCGTAATGCGTCTGAGGCCGCAGGCGACGCGGGTGGCACGATCCGATTGCGCAGTTTTTATGAACATGGCTTCCAATTGCGCCGCGCCGATGGGGACGGCCAACCGCTGCCCTTGCAGATCGAGGTGATCGACGATGGCCCGGGCTTACCTGACCATATCCGCGCGGATGTTTTTGATCCTTTTGTCTCGGGCCGCGAGAACGGTACCGGGCTGGGCCTCGCCTTAGTAAGCAAGATTATTTCCGACCACGGGGGGTGGATTTCTGTCAGTTCTGCCCCCGGTCGAACCGCATTCCGCATTTCGCTGCCGCGCGCTGGTGCCGCGGCCATCAAGGAGAATTGACATGGATGGTACCATCCTCGTCGCCGATGACGACCGCACAATCCGAACCGTTCTGACCCAAGCGCTCACCCGCGCAGGCTGTAAGGTGCACGCCACCTCGAGCCTGACCACGCTAATGCGTTGGGTGAGCGAAGGCAAGGGCGACGCGGTGATCTCTGACGTGATCATGCCCGATGGCAACGGTTTGGAAATGCTGCCGAAAATTGCGCAGGATCGTCCCGGTTTGCCAGTAATTGTCATTTCGGCACAAAACACGATCATGACGGCGATCAAGGCGGCAGAGGCCGAAGCCTTTGATTATCTGCCCAAGCCGTTCGATTTGCCGGACCTGATGAAACGCACGGCCCGCGCACTTGAGCAGCGCGCGACGCTGAGCCGGAAGCCAAGCGCTGATGACAGCGCCGACATCGACGCCGAACGCGACGATCTGCCGATGATCGGACGCACCCCGGTGATGCAGGCTCTTTACCGGACCGTGGCGCGGGTCATAAACACTGACCTGCCTGTGCTTATTTGGGGCGAAAGCGGTTCCGGTAAGTCATTGATTGCACGCGCCATTCATGACTTCTCCGACCGGCGTAGCCTGCCGTTTGTGACGGTAACGGATGCGGATCTATCTGATATCGAAGGCCCATCGCGGGTGCTCGCGCGGGTGCGCGGTGGCACGCTGATGATCGACGAGATCGCTGATTTTCCGCAAGAAATTCAGGCCCGTTTGGTCCGCATGATGGACGCCCCGGGTGAGGACGCGCCGCGCTTCATGGCGACCAGTCAAAACGATCTTGATGCGGCCATGCAGGACGGCAAACTGCGCCGCGACCTCTATTACCGTCTGTCAGGTGCTACATTAGAAGTGCCCGCGCTGCGTGACCGGGTGGATGATATTCCGCTTTTGGCCGACCACTTTTTGGCCCGCGCCAATCCCGGCCCGGCGTCGCCGCGCAAACTTTCGGACAAAGCCGCACAGATACTTCTGAAATTCCCATGGCCCGGTAATGTGCGCCAGTTGGAACATGCGATGCGTCAACTGGCACTGGCCAGTCAGGCGGCCGAGATTACAGCCAGCGAGACGGAGCTGCTGCTTGGCGCGCAGACCGGCCCGGCCCCGATGCAAACAGAGGCCGACACAGAACGGCTCGGGGCCTCGGTAGAGCGTCACCTGCAACGCTACTTTGATCTGCACGGCTCGATGTTGCCGCCTCCGGGACTTTATGCGCGGATTTTGCGCGAGGTTGAGCTGCCGATGATCGAAATCGCACTGGCCGCAACCGCGGGTAACCAAGCAAAATGTGCCGCCTTGTTGGGAATCAACCGAAATACTTTGCGTAAGAAGATCACCGACCTCGATATTGAGGTGACACGGGGCCGCAAGATGATGTAAAAGAGCCACATAACAGTGGCCATCGGGGTACTACCCCGTTCAGGACCACAAAATATGGCGGTTGATGCAGCGATGCATCACAACATCGGTGAGGTATGGGGGTGGCAACCCGGGCACGTAGGTTCAAGCTCGAGCGTTTGGGGCGGCTCAGGCGCGTTAAGCGGCTGCGCAACTGGTCCACCTTTGGGCTTGTTGTGCTGGGGCCGGTTTTGGCGCTGGCCACCTATCTGGCACTCGGGCCTTTGGGGCAGGGGGCGGATACGCTCAACCTGCGGCTCATTCTTCTTACCGATCTCGTCTATGTGCTGCTGGTTGCGGCGCTGGTCCTTATTCAAGTCGGGCGGTTGATCTCGGCGCGCCGGGCCAAATCGGCGGGCTCACGGCTTCACCTGCGGCTGACGGGTGTCTTTGCCTTGATGGCGCTGATCCCGACCGTGACGGTGGCAATCTTTGCAGGGTTGACGGTGAATGTCGGGCTTGAAGGGTGGTTTTCTGACCGGGTCAGTAGCGTGGTTGGATCTTCCTTGGCGGCCGCAGAAGCCTATGAGGCCGAGCAGCGCGAGGACCTAATCTCAGACGCGCAGACCCTTGCCCGCAGCATCGACAGCGCGCGGTCGCAGGGCATCAACTTAAGCGATAGTGAGCTTTTAGGCGAAGGCCAGCGGCAAATTCAACGCGGCCTGCGCGAAGCGTTCTTGGTCGACAGCACTGCACAGATCCGGGCGCGGGGAGATCGATCTTACCTATTCGATTTTGACCCAATCACGGAAGAGCAGATCGAAGCAGCAAGCGAGCAAGGTTTGCTTGTCATCGAAGATTGGCCCAACAATGAATTCCGGGCCTTGGTGCCCATGGACGCCTATGTCGACCGTTTCCTCTATGTGTCCCGCGCGGTGGATGGCGATATTTTGTCGCTGCTGGACGAGACCAAGGAAACGGTGCGCCTCTACCAACAGCTTGAGTCCGAACGCGGACGGCTGCTGTTTGAATTCGCGCTGGTTTACCTTGGCTTTGCGGTCATCCTGATCTTGGCCGCGGTTTGGCTTGGCCTGTGGTTCGCCGAGCGGCTTTCCGGACCTGTTGGTCGGCTTACCGGTGCCGCACAGCAGGTCGGGGCAGGGGATCTGAACGTGCAGGTCCGCGAAGAGGATGGCGATGACGAGATCGCCATGCTGGGCCGCTACTTTAACCAAATGACACGCCAACTTAAGGGCCAGCGCGAGACGCTGCTGGAAAACACCGACCAGATTGAGCGCCGCCGCCGGTTGTTTGATTCCGTGCTGAGTTCCGTCACCTCCGGCGTTGTGGGGCTGGATCCCGAGGGGCGCGTGACCTTTGTGAACCGCTCCGCCATGCGGTTGCTTGATTGGTCTGAGGATCAGCAAAGCCTGCCGTTGACCCTTGCTGTGCCCGAATTCGGACCACTGTTTGAAACCGTGAAGACCGCAACAGATGAGGTGGCGCAGGCCGAGGTAAAAGTCTCTCGGCAAGGGGCGTTGGAAAACCTGTTGGTCCGCATGGCGACACGGCGTGCCAAGGATGGCGATCTGGAAGGCTATGTGGTGGCCTTCGATGATGTGACCGATTTGGTCAGTGCGCAGCGAATGGCCGCTTGGGGCGACGTGGCGCGTCGGATCGCCCATGAGATCAAGAACCCGCTGACGCCCATCCAGTTGAGCGCCGAGCGTATTCGGCGCAAGTTCGGCCCTAAAATGGCAGAGGGCGATGACGACGCGCTTGAGCAAATGACTGGCGTGATTATCCGTCAGACGGGTGACCTGCGGCGCATTGTTGATGAATTCTCGAAATTCGCGCGGATGCCCGAGCCAGAGACCAGCCGTCAGGACATTCGGCAACTGCTGCGCGATGCAGTGCTCTTACAGCAAAATAGGCAGGAAGACGTGACAATCAATCTTGACCTGCCGACACAGCCGGTCATGGCCAATATCGACGGCACGATGATTTCGCAGGCGCTGACCAATCTGATCAAGAACGCCGGTGAAGCCATCGAAACGCTTAAGAAAGAAGGCCCGCCAGAGGGGCACGTTCCGCAAATCCGCGTCGTGCTTGCGCCTGACACCCGGCTTTTGCGGCTGACCATCGCCGACAATGGCATCGGCCTGCCCGAAGACCGCGCGCGGCTGTTTGAGCCTTATGTTACCACGCGCAGCGAAGGCACCGGGCTGGGCCTGCCAATCGTGAAAAAGATCATCGAGGAGCATGGCGGCAGCCTGACACTCGAAACCGCGCCCGCGTTTGACGGGCAAGACCATCACGGGGCCATGGCAGTCATCGCGCTGCCTCTGGCCATCGACACAATGACAGATCAAGGGGACAGGGCAGATGAGTGACATCCTAATTGTAGACGACGAACGCGACATCCGTGAGTTGATCTCGGATATCCTTAAGGACGAAGGCTTTGCCACGCGACTGGCGAGCAATTCAGACGAGACGATGGCCGAGATCAACACCGAAGCGCCGGCGCTGATCATTCTCGACATTTGGCTCAAAGACAGCCGGATGGACGGGATCGACATTCTCAAGACCGTCAAGCGCGACAACCCGGATGTGCCGGTGGTCATCATCTCGGGCCATGGCAATATCGAGATTGCTGTGGCGGCGATCAAACAGGGTGCTTACGACTTCATTGAAAAGCCCTTCAACATTGACCAGCTGTTGGTGGTGATCCGCCGCGCGATGGAAACCTCACGTCTGCGCCGTGAAAACCAAAACCTTAAGCGGCGCGATGTGGCGTCGGCTGAGATGCTGGGCACCTCCGCGCCCTACCGCGCTTTGTTAAGCCAGCTTGATAAGGTGACCAAATCCAATGGCCGCGTGATGCTGACCGGCCCCGCCGGATCGGGCAAGGAAGTGGCCGCGCGTTATATCCACGCCCATTCCGCCCGGGCCTCTGCGCCCTTTATCACCGTCAATTGTGCCGGGGTGGCCCCGGACCGGATGGAAGAGGTGCTTTTTGGCCGCGAGACCCCCGACCGGGGGATCGAGCCGGGGCTGCTGGAACAGGCGCACGGCGGGGTGATCTACTTTGACGAGGTCGCAGACATGCCCCTTGGCACCCAATCGAAAATCCTGCGGGTGCTGGTGGATCAACAGTTCAACCGCGTTGGCGGGACCGACAAGGTGCGCGTCGATCTGCGGGTGATCTCATCGACAAATCGCGATCTTGATCAGGCGATCAAGGCCGATACTTTCCGCCAAGAGCTGTATCACCGTCTGAACGTGGTGCCGATTGCCGTGCCGTCGCTTGAGGAACGCCGCGAGGATATCCCGCTGTTAGCCGAGCATTTCATCGCCGAGTTCAACGCCTCCCAAGGTCTGCCGCAGCGGGCGCTGACCGAAGATGCCGTGGCCTTGATGCAGACGATGGTCTGGCCCGGCAACGTGCGGCAACTCAAGAACCTTGTGGAGCGTGTGTTGATCCTTGGCGATGGCACTGGCCCGATTGAGGCGCGCGAATTGCCGGGCGACGATGAGAACGGCGGCGATGATGGGCGTGTGGTGCTTTCGGGCGCACTGGCAACACTGCCGCTGCGCGAAGCGCGTGAGGCGTTTGAACGCGAATATCTGCTGACCCAGATCAACCGTTTTGGCGGCAACATCAGCCGCACTGCGAATTTCGTGGGGATGGAGCGGAGCGCCCTGCACCGCAAGCTGAAATCGCTTGGTGTTGTGACCTCGGCCAAGGCAGGTGTGCGCATCGCACATGTGGACGAAGAGGTCGAAGCGGCGGGCTAAGCCGCAAGGCTCAGGCGCGAGGGGCGGCACCCCTCGCGACCCCAGTTAGCCCCGCGTGACGATCTGGAAAGACCCGTTCTTGTTGCGGATCACGCAGGAATTGGAGTTCAGGGCCGGCAGCGTCGTGGTTGCGCGCGGTGGTGCGGCGCGGGCGATGTTGTTCGGGCAAGCGGGGATCGACACAGGGGCAAAGCCTTGATCGGCCATACATTGCCCCTCAACCCGGTTGCGCAGGTTCTCGTTGGGATCAAAGGTGACCAGCTCACCGGGGACATAAAAGCCGCCCGTAACCCTGCACTTATTTTCGGCATTACAATGGCGCCGCTCGGGCACATAGCGCGGTGGTTCGCGGCGCACTTGGGTAGAGATCGGCACATCGCGCAGCGCCTGCACCTCGCAAGCGGTGGTCGCGCGATTGACCTGCGCGACACTCGCGCCCGGTTTGTAATAGGTATTCAGCGGCGCGCAGGCAGCGGCTCCCAAGGCGATGAGCGTCAGGGCAAAGGCGGCGCGAGAGGGGCGAAGCGATATCGGTTTCATAGCGCCATCATGCCGCTGTCGCAGGGGAATGACAATTGATTTGACCCTTGCCAACCCATCTGTCATGCCCTCTAACCGACCTAAGATAACCCTCACACGATCTTTGCTCAGGGTAAGGAAGCCTTCATGAAAATCATCATTTGCGGTGCAGGGCAGGTGGGTTGGCAGATTGCCCGCCACCTGAGCGGAGAGCGCAACGATGTGACCGTGGTCGACAGCAATGCAGAATTGATCCGCCGCGCCACCGACACGCTGGATGTGCAGGGCATCGCCGGTTTTGCCAGCTACCCCGATGTGCTGGACCGTGCGGGCGCGCGGGACGCCGAGATGATCATCGCCGCGACCCATTCCGATGAGGTCAATATGGTGACCTGTCAGGTGGCGCATTCGGTCTTTGGCATCAACCGCAAGATCGCGCGGTTGCGCAGCCAGTCCTATCTGGATGCCATTTATTCCGACCTCTACCGCCGCGATCACATGCCGATCGATGTGGTGATCTCGCCAGAGAAAGAAGTCGCCACCGCAGCGCTCCAGCGTCTCAGCGCACCTGCGGCTTTTGACACCGAAATCTTCATGGACGGGCAGGCGCAGCTTTTGGGCATTACCATCGACAGCGATTGCCCGGTGGTGAACACGCCGCTGCGTCAGTTGACCGATCTCTTCTCTACCCTGCGCGCCGTGGTCGTGGGGGTGCGCCGCGATGGCACGCTTTTCGCGCCCGAGGCGAAAGACCAGCTGTTCGTTGGCGATGACTGCTATGTCTTTTCGCATCACGACGACATCGCTCGCACGATGGAGATTTTCGGCAAACAGACCACCAAGCAAGAGCGTGTTGTTCTTGTGGGTGGCGGCAATGTCGGGTTGACCGTGGCCCAACACCTTGAGGCCGGGCCGCTGCGCGTGCGCACCAAGATGATCGAGAAAAACCGCAAATCCGCCGAACGCGCCGCCGAGGCGTTAGAGCGGACCATCGTGCTGCACGGGGATGGCCTTGATGCCGCCTTGCTTGCCGAAGCAGGGATCAGCCGCGCCGACGCGATGCTTGCGGTGACGGACGACGATAAGACCAACATGCTGTCTTGCGTGCGCGCAAAGGCCGAAGGCTGCCCCTATGTGATCGCGCTGATCAATGACCCAACGCTGGTGCCGCTGATGACCCACCTTGGGATCGACGCCTATATCAACCCGCGTGCCACGACGGTCAGCTCGATCCTGCGCCATATCCGTCATGGGCGGGTGCGGGCGGTCTATTCCATCGGCGATGCCGAGGCCGAGGTGATTGAGGCCGAAGTCCTGTCGACCTCCCCCCTCGCGGGCAAAAAAGTTTCAGATATCGACTTCCCCGAAGGCGTGTTGATCGGCATGCTGCGCAAAGAGGGTAAGGTGATCCGCCCCTTGGGCAGCACAAGGATCGACGAAGGCGATGTGGTAGCACTCTTTGCTTTGGCCGAAGACGTACCACGGGTGGAGCAGCTTTTGCAGGTTTCGATCGACTTTTTCTAAGCGCAGGAGCGCCGTGTGACGCAACCGACCAGCATCCGTCCCACCGGCAACCGCCCGACTGGCATCCGCCGCGAGATCGTGCAGCTTCCGCTGTTCCTGCAATTGTTCGGCGTCTCTGCTGTCTCGATGATCCTGCCCTCAATTCACGGGCTGGTGGTGAATGACCATCTGGCGAGCCGCGCTTTTCTCTATGCTGGTCTGTTGGGACTTGTGGCCTTTACGCTCATCGCCATCGCCCATGCCGGGCGCAAGCCCTTGGACGGCGCACTTGGGCCGCTCTTGTCGCTGCTCTCGGCCTTTGTGTTTTTGCCAGTTTTTTTCGCAGTGCCTTTCCTTGAGGCGCTGCCGACCACGCGCTTTGTGAATGTCTATTTCGAGATGGTCAGCGCCCTGACCACCACGGGCGCTACGATGTTCGAAAACCCCGCACGCCTGAGCGACACTCTGCATCTGTGGCGTGCGCAGGTCGGCTGGATGGGCGGCTTGCTTATGTGGGTTACGGCGTCGGCGATTCTGGCACCGTTGCACTTGGGCGGGTTTGAGGTGACCGCACAGGCCGAACCCGGTCGGCCCGATGACCGTATGGGCGCCCGGATGGGCAAGATCACCCCGCGCCAACGCCTGCTGCGGACAACACAGGCTTTGCTACCGATCTACACCGGGCTGACACTGCTGCTTTGGCTCTTGCTGGTGATCGGTGGAGAGACGGCCTTGGTGGCCCTTTGTCACGCGATGTCGGTGATGGCGACTTCGGGCATTTCGCCTATCGGCGGGGTCGATAATGCGCAGATTGGGGTCTCAGGCGAGGCGGTGATGATGCTGTTTATGCTTTTTGCCCTGTCGCGGCTTACCTTTTCTAAGGATACGGTCACGGCGACCCAAGGCGGGCTGATGACCGATCCTGAGTTCCGCATTGGCCTTCTTGTCGTCATTGGTGTGCCTTTGCTGCTTTTCGCCCGTCACTGGATCGGTGCGTTTGAGGTTGAGGTTGAGGTCGATGGTGCCCGCGCGCTTCAAGCACTTTGGGGTGGACTGTTTACTGTGCTATCCTTCCTCACGACCACCGGATTTGTATCAGAGCATTGGTCCGATGCGCAAAGCTGGTCGGGCCTGCGCACGCCGGGGCTGGTGCTCATGGGGCTTGCCCTGATCGGCGGCGGGGTGGCCACCACGGCGGGCGGTGTGAAACTGCTGCGGGTCTTTGCGCTCTATCAAAATGGCGTGCGCGAGATGGACCGTCTGGTCTATCCCAACTCCGTCAGCGGGGCCGGTGCGGCGGGGCGGCGGCTGCAAAGTAACGGCGCGTTCATCGCGTGGATTTTCTTCATGCTTTTCGCCATGTCGCTGGCTGGCGTCACCTTGCTGCTGACCTTGACCGGTACGTCCTTTGATGCGGCCGTGGTTATGTCTGTCGCGACCCTGTCCACCACCGGGCCGCTGATCGAACATGCCGCCGACACGCCCATTCGCCTGATTGAGCTGGGGTTGGCCGCGAAAATCATTCTGAGCGGCGCAATGGTACTGGGGCGGCTCGAAACTTTGGCGATTATTGCGCTGATGACCCCAAATTTGTGGCGCGCCTGACACGTTTAGCCCCAGAACCGACCTAGTCCTCTGATATTGGGGCTGGAAACTCGCGCTTTCGCACTCCATACTTGACGCAACGGGGGGGTCCGGTACGCGGACGCCAGCAAGAACAAAAGGCGAGACTACGATGGCGTCAGACAGACAGAACCTTCAGGATGCGTTCCTAAACCACGTCCGCAAGACCAAGGTCCCGGTAACCATTTTTCTGATCAATGGGGTTAAGCTGCAAGGCGTCATTACCTGGTTTGATAATTTTTGCGTTCTGCTGCGCCGTGATGGCCAATCGCAACTGGTCTACAAACACGCGATTTCGACCATTATGCCAAGCCAGCCGATCAGCCTTTATGAGGGCGAAGACGCTTCTTGAGCCGTCCAACTTTTCAGATCGATAACAGCGACGGACCCCGCGTAACACGCGCTTGGGTGCTGCATCCTGATATCAAAACCGATAACGACCGGCGCGCGCCAGAGCCCGCGCTGGCCGAAGCTGTGGCATTGGCCGAAGCTCTTCCAGAGCTTGAGGTGGTGGGATCCGAAGTCGTGCCCCTGCGCACCGTTCATGCCGGGATGTTGTTTGGCAAAGGCAAGATCGAAGAGCTTGAGCAGCGCATGAAGGCGGCCGAGGTCGAGCTTGTGTTGGTCGACGGCCCCGTCACGCCTGTCCAGCAGCGCAACCTTGAGAAGGCTTGGGGCGTCAAACTGCTTGACCGCACCGGGCTGATTCTCGAAATTTTTAGCGACCGAGCCGCCACCCGTGAAGGTGTGTTGCAGGTCGAAATGGCAGCATTGAACTATCAGCGCACACGTCTGGTGCGGGCTTGGACCCACCTTGAGCGTCAGCGGGGCGGTTTGGGCTTTGTCGGCGGTCCGGGGGAGACCCAGATCGAGGCTGACCGCCGCGCCATTGACGACCAATTGGTGCGCTTGCGCCGCCAGTTGGAAAAGGTCGTGAAAACCCGCGCTTTGCACCGCGCCGCGCGGGCCAAAGTGCCGTTCCCGATCGTCGCACTTGTGGGCTATACCAACGCCGGGAAATCCACGCTTTTCAACCGCTTGACTGGGGCGGAGGTCATGGCGAAAGACATGCTTTTTGCCACGCTAGACCCGACGATGCGCAGCCTTGTGCTGCCGGACGGGCCTGAGATCATTTTGAGCGATACTGTGGGCTTCATCTCTGACCTGCCGACCGAGCTTGTCGCCTCCTTCCGCGCCACGCTCGAAGAGGTGCTGGCCGCCGATATCATCTGCCACGTGCGCGATGTGTCCCACGCCGAGACCGAAGAGCAGGCCCAGAACGTGCGCGATATCCTTGCATCCCTAGGCGTGCCGAAAGAAACCCGCAGCTTTGAGGTTTGGAACAAGCTCGACCTGCTGCCCGAAGACCGCGCCGATGCCATGCGCGCCCGCGCCGCCCGCAACGACGATGTGCTGGCAATCTCGGCCATCACGGGCGAGGGGCTAGAGGCGATGCAAGAGACCATTGCCGAAGCGCTCCAAGGTGCGGTGCGCGAGGCAGTGCTGGACCTTGGCTTTTCCGACGGCAAGAAACGCGCATGGCTGTTTGCGCAGGATGTGGTTGAAGGTGAACGTCAGACCGAAGACGGGTTTGAAATCACCGTCCGTTGGTCCGCGCGGCAAGAGGCTGAGTTCCAGCAGGTTTGAGAGCGGTGGCGCACGGCGGGGCAGTTTTTTGCCCGACTGGCATCGAAATTTGTCCGCTGCGCCGTATATGGTGATGCGATCTTTTATGGAGCGCGGCCATGACCCTCGTCATTCTTTATGCTTCCACCGTGGTTGTCTTTCTCGGGCTCGATTACCTCGGCTTGACCTACCTCATCAAACCGGTGTTTGAGCGTGACATCGGCGATTGGCTTTTGGACGAGTTTCGTGTCGCCCCCGCGCTGATCTTCTATGCTTTCTTTGTCGCCGTCGTGATCTGGTTCGTATCGTGGCCTGCAATGGCGCAAGACCATTCGCTACTTTGGGTCTTTGGCAACGCGCTGCTGATCGGCGCGATGGGCTATGGCACCTATGAGTTCACCAATTTGGCGACGCTCAAAGATTGGACTTGGGCCATGGTGGCGCGAGACTTTACATGGGGGTCGCTGTTGACTGGCACGGCGGCAACAGCTGGCGTTGCGATCACCCGGGCGCTGACCTAACGGCCGTTTTCGGTCGACCAGCGCCAAGCGCCGGGTTGCAGCCCGGCCAATTCCCAATCGCCTACGCTGGCGCGGATCAGCCTAAGCGTGGGCAGGTCCACATGCGCCGTCATGCGCCGCACTTGGCGGTTGCGCCCCTCGCGGATGGTGATGCGCAGCCAAGCGTCCGGCACCGTCTTGCGAAAACGCACCGGCGGGTCGCGCGGCCAGAGGGTATCGGGCGCGTCGATTTGATCCACCTCGGCGGGTATGGTAAGGCCGTCTTTCAAGTCTACACCCTTGCGCAGCGCCTCTAGCGCCGCGGCGTCCGGCGTGCCTTCGACCTGTACCAGATAGGTCTTGGGTCGTTTGTACTTGGGATGCGCGATGCGGGCCTGTAGCGGGCCGTGGTCGGTCAGCACCAGTAATCCTTCGCTGTCGCGATCCAGCCGTCCTGCGGGGTAAAAACCCTTCTCGTCGATATAGGTCGACAGGGTCGGGCGGCTGCTACCCTCAGTGCCTTTGTCGGTGAATTGCGACAGCACGCCGTAGGGTTTGTTTAGCAGGATCACACGGGCGGTCATTGTGCAGGCTCCAAACGGGTCACACCGACGGCAGCAGCACGGGCCAATTCGGCATCCAGCGACATCGGGATATATTCACCGCGCCGCCAGAGTTGCGCCATGTCGTCATAATGGCGCGACAGGAAATGCCCCGATTGCCCGGTGGAGGTCACGAAAACCGAACTGTCGGGATCGGCAAAGTCGTAAACCCCGCGGTAGCCTGCGCCATGGACGTTATAGAACGGGTCTTTCCCGGTGCCGCGGGTCAGCCCGCGTTGCAGGGTGTTGTCTCCGCCCGAGGTCGATTGCCTGATGTTCACAAAATAGCGCAACAGCGGCACGTCGCCCAACACCGGGTGATCATGTGTCGCCTGATGCGCGTCGCCCCAGCGGAGGGATTCAAGCTGCGTGCCCCATGTCTCATTGATCCACAAAAGCGCGTCATCGAGCGCCAGTCGCGCCATATCATGGCAGGTCTCAACCGGGGCCGATTGGCGCACGTCGCACCATTTTGAAGCGCCTTGCACATCGCGGAAGGCACGTTCGACAAAGAGCGGCTGAACGTGGGTGAAGTCCTCGGCCAAGGGGCCCAATTCATCGCGGATCAGACGGTCCTGCAAGGCGCGGACCCATGCGGCATAGATCAGCGGTTCGGGCAGATGTTCGTTCATCTCTCCTGACCAGCCCGCCAGCAGGTCGAGCGCGCGCTGGCGTTGACGCTCCGGCGTGCCGTCGGGGGCGGCCTCTCCGGTGAACCACAGCTCGGCGCCGATTAGGGGCAAGAGAGCACGTGCGGTGGGGCTGACGGTATCAAGCTGTGCCTCGATGAAACTGTCGCGGGTGTGGACCTCGCGGTTCTGCATCAAGCGTTGCCAGCGTTGCACTCGCTGCGTGTCGCCCCAGACGAAGGAGACGTGGTTGGGGAAGGGGCGGTCGACGGTCTTGTTGTTGGTGTTGCCCAAGATGCCGCCCGCCGGGGCGATGAACTCGGGGTTGGCGGTATAGGGCATCATGCCGTCCCAGCGGTTTTCGGCGATCCAGCCGGGGCTGGGCATGCGTCCTTGGCTTTGATGCTGCGCATCGCGGCGCGGCAGGGCGCCGATGGTTTTCATGGCGATCGTGTCACGGTCCACCAGTGTGAGGTTTTGTGCGGGGGCGATATAGTCGGTCGCGGCATTGATGGCCTGCTGCACTGATTTCGCTCGCATCACCTTCATTGCGGCAGCGAGCGAGTTGTCGTCGTCGCGCAGCAGCGTCGAGGCGAGAGAGGCCACATGGCCCGCCGGTGTAATTTCGCCAAGGTTGTAGTGGCTGCCGGGAAGCACCGGGCCATTGTCCGTCCAGCGCAGTGTGACCGTAACGGGGTCGGCGTCTTTGATGTTGATGATTGAGGAGCGTTTGCGGAATTTCTTGAACCCATCCGGGGTGCGATATTCCTCGCTGTTGTCGGGGTTCAGCTCTTCGATATAGACGTCTTGGTCGTCGACATAGGCGGTGGTCAGCCCCCAGCCCAGAGCGGCGCTGCGCCCTGTCAGGACCACCGGCATGCCGGGGATGGTGCCGCCGATGACACCGCCGGTTTCAAGCTCCAGCCGGGCCAAATACCAGATCGCCGGGGCACTGAAGCCCAGATGTGGATCATTGGCCAGAAGTGTGCCGCCCGCCGCTGAACGCGAGGGCGCCGCCGCCCAGGCGTTCGACGCCCCGGCAAAAGCCTGCGGTTTGAAGGGGGAAAGCGGATGGCCCGGATTGGGCGTTGCAGAGGCAAAGTGACGGGCATCGGGGAACAGGGATGCATATTCGGGCAGAGCTGCGACGCCAGAGCCCGGCACATCGGGCAGAATGTCTTTCACTCTGTCTTCGTCGGTCAATGCCAAAGACACCCGGGCGCGCAGTACTTCAGCCTCAAGATGGCCAGACATTTGCAGCCCCATAAGCTTTGCAATGGCCAACGAATCCGCCGGGCGCCATGGGGCCATCGGGGCATTAAAGAGCCACATCTCAGGCGCGCCACGGCCAAGCGCTTCGGTATTGATCTGGTCGAGGCGGGCGTTGATCCCCGCCGCATAGGCTTCCAGCGCGGCATCGGTTTCGGGGTCTAATTGCTCGGCTGAGCGTGTCGCGAGACGGTAGATGTCATAGCGCCGCATCAGTTTGTCGGTGGTGATCGTCGAGGTGCCGAAGACCTCTGACAGCCGTCCCTGCGCGGTGCGACGCAGAGTGATGAGTTGCCACAACCGGTCCTGTGCATGGGCAAAACCAAGCCCAAAGAAGACGTCTTCGTCCGTCTCGCCAAAGACATGCGGCACATTGGCGTTGTCGCGCACGACCTCAACAGGCGCTCTGACGCCCCGCACCTGAACCGTATCGTCATAGTCGGGCAGGGAGCGTGCGGCGAACCAATAGACCAGCAGCAGCACCACGACGCTCAGTGTGATGAGAAACACCGCCAATCGGACAAGCCAGCGAAACATCAATGCCATCGGAAAGTCCTCGACTGGCGCGCAGATTGACCGGGGCGCGCAGGGTGGTAGGTGTAGTCACAGGCAATAACGCAACTGAATGATAAGGAAAAGCACATGGCAAAGCTCGCGTTTCTGGGACTGGGCGTCATGGGCGCCCCAATGGCGGGGCACCTGCAAAAGGCCGGCCACGATGTGACCGTCTATAACCGTACTGAAAGTAAAGCGCAGGACTGGGTAAAAACCTATGGCGGTGCTATGGCCAAGACCCCGCGCGAGGCGGCAAAGGATGCGGATTTTGTCATGGCCTGCGTGGGCAATGACGATGATTTACGCTCAGTCTGTCTGGGGGATGATGGCGCTTTTGGTGCCATGACGGCGGGGGCGATCTTTGTTGATCACACCACTGTTTCGGCGGCGGTCACACGCGAGCTTTATGCTGCTGCCAATGACGCGCAGGTCAGCTTTGTCGACGCGCCAATCTCAGGCGGTCAGGCAGGAGCGGAAAACGGCCAATTGTCGGTGATGTGTGGCGGCGACAAAGGTGCGTTCGACCGCGCGCTGCCGATCATGGAGGTCTATTCCAAGATATGCCGCCGCATTGGCGACAGCGGCGCGGGCCAAATGACCAAGATGTGCAACCAGATCGCCATTGCCGGTCTGGTGCAGGGGCTTTCCGAAGCGCTGCATTTTGCCGAGAAGGCTGGTCTTGATGGCCGCGCGGTGGTTGAGGTGATCAGTCAGGGCGCTGCGGGGTCTTGGCAGATGGCGAACCGCTACGAGACGATGCTGGACGATGAGTTTGAGCATGGGTTTGCCGTGGATTGGATGCGCAAGGATCTTGGCATTTGTTTGGACACAGCGGATGAGACGGGGGCGAGCCTGCCGGTCACGGCGCTGGTCGATCAGTTCTACAAAGATGTGCAAAAGCAGGGCGGTGGGCGTTGGGATACGTCGAGCCTGATCAAACGCCTGCGCGCGATGGGCTAAGCCTCACGGCAAAAGAAAAAGGGCAGCGCCGGCTAAGACTGGCGCTGCCCTTCAAAAACCATAGGTCGGCCCCGATTTAGGGGATGATTCGCGTGTATTTCGTGCCTTCCAGCGTCGCACCGATGCGCAGGCCTGCGCGGCCGAAGACCGCTGCCAGAACGGGGGCCATCACGGTGGTGGTATCGGCGCTCACGCTGTCACCTTTGTCGGAAATCACATATTCCAGACCGGCCCCAGCCGCCCAACCGGGCGAGGTGCGGAAATCGCGCAACGCGGGTTCGGTCATGAAAAACAGAACATGCGCGTATTGCTGTGCACCGATCTGCAACCCGCCTGAGGCTTTGGTTACCGAATAGTAATCCACCGTTACATTGTTCACGCGCAGCGCGCCGCGCCCGTATGCGCCGCCAAAGCCAAGACCCGCTTCGGTGACCAGCGGCATGACCAACATGCCGTTGGCCTTTTCGGCCAGTTGTCGCGTGTTAGGATAGCCGCGGTACATCTCGGCCAATGTCGCGTCGACGCGCGCGTCGATCATAGCGCTGCCACGCCCGCCCACGCCATTGCCGCATGCGGCCGTCACGCCAAGCGCCGAGAGGGCGCCCAAGGTCACGATGCGCCGATTATATGTTCGATTGCTCATATTTTCTGCCTATATATTTGAGATCGTTTGCCTGCCTGCCGGTTTTCCCAGCTTGAGCGTGAGATTACGCATAATCATGCGCTTTGTCATGTTGATTGGACCCTTTGCGCAGATTTACGCCCCTAGGTCACGCGTTTCTGGCCAAAAGCCGGGCAACATCGGGGGCAAAGTAGGTCAACACCCCATCACAGCCCGCACGTTTAAAGGCCAAAAGACTCTCCATCATCACCCGTTCGCCATCGACCCAGCCTTGATCTGCCGCAGCGCGGATCATGCTATATTCGCCTGATACCTGATAGGCGAAGGTCGGCGCGCCAAAGGCGTCTTTCACGCGGCGGCAGATATCTAAATAGGGCATGCCGGGTTTTACCATGACCATATCCGCGCCCTCAGACAGATCGCGCGCCACTAGGCGCAGCGCTTCATCGCTGTTGGCGGGGTCCATCTGATAGGTCTTCTTGTCGCCCGTGAGTGCCGAGGATGCGCCCACGGCATCGCGGAACGGGCCGTAGAAGGCACTGGCGTATTTGGCGGCATAGCTCAGGATCATGACATCGTGGTGCCCAGCCTTTTCAAGGGCGTCACGGATCGCGCCGATGCGGCCATCCATCATGTCCGACGGGCCGATGATATCCGCCCCCGCTTCGGCTTGGGCCAGCGCCATTTTGACCAGCGCCTCAACCGTGCGGTCATTCACGATGATGCCGTCTTCGACAAAACCGTCATGGCCGTTGATATTATAGGTGTCCAGCGCCACATCGGTCATCACCACCATGTCAGGCAGCGCTTGCTTGATTGCGGCGATTGCGCGGTTGGTGGCATTCTGCGGATCCCACGCTCGGGCGCAGTCTTCGGTCCGGTCTTCGGGGCCGGTATAGGGAAAGACGCAGACCGCGCCGATGCCCAGCCCAGCCGCCTCGCGCACCGCCTCGACCAGCTTGTCCACAGAACGGCGCATCACACCGGGCATGGAGGGGATCGGCTCTTCCACGCCTTCACCTTCGCGCACGAACACCGGCCAGATCAGATCGCCCAGTTGCAGGTCATTCTCGCGCACCAGCGCGCGAATGCCTGCATTGGCACGGGTGCGGCGCAGGCGCGTGGCGGGGAAGGGGGCTTGGACGGGTTGCATCAATTTTACCTCAGAATGGCTTGGCACGGGCTTGCCATGTATTTTTGAACGCCTCAACCCTATGAATTGCCGCACCGGACAGCTAAGAGATGCGAACTTAATTTTCGGACGAGCACGCCTTGGACTGGTACCAGACCCTTTTCGAAATGATCGACATGCGCTCTTTCTCGAACCTTTGGTTCTGGATCGCGCTGGCGGTGATGTGGTCCACGGCAAGCCATTGGGTGCTGGGCGTGCCCTTTGACATGGTGTTGCGCGCCCGCCGTCACGGGGGGGAGGCGCAGGCCGATCTCGAAGACATTGTGCGGATCAATGTGAACCGGCTGCTCTATATCTCTCAAGTTTCAGGGCTTTGGCTGTTGGGGCTGGGGTTCTTTGCGCTGACCACTTTGGTGCTTTTGGGCTTTGTCTATGACATCGAATTTGCGCAGGCCTTGCTGCTGCTCGGCTTTCCCATGTCGCTGGTGGGGCTGCTGAGCCTATCGACCGCGCGGCTGATCCGTATTGAGGGGTCCAGCGGTGATGTGTTGCAGCGGCGTCTGATGCGGCATCGGCTCTATACTCAGATCATCGGCATGGTCGCGATCTTTGTGACCGCGCTTTGGGGAATGTATCAAAATCTAAACCTTGGCCCGCTCGCGGGTTGACAGGCCACGCCGCAGGCCCAATTGAGACCCGATGAACGATCCGCGCAATATCACCCTCTCCGGCGTTCCCGAAGGCTTTGATGCCCGCGCCATCCTTGATGAAATCGCCAAGGGCGGCCAGCCGGTGGCCCATGTGGCGCGCGATGACAAGCGGATGGCCGCGATGCAGGCCGCCCTGCGGTTTTACGCGCCTGATATGCCGGTCTTCACCTTCCCAAGTTGGGATTGCCTGCCCTATGACCGCGTATCGCCCAATGCTGATATCTCTGCGCAGCGCATGGCGACTTTGGCGGCGCTGGTGCATGGGATGCCGGATCAGTTTGTCCTGCTGACGACGCTGAATGCTGCGAGCCAGCGTATCCCCGCGCGGGACACATTGCGCGATGCGGCTTTTGCGGCGCGGGTTGGTAGCCGTATTGATGAAAAAGCCCTGCGTCATTTTCTAGTGCGGATGGGTTTTGTGCAAAGCCCCACGGTGATGGAACCCGGCGACTATGCCGTGCGGGGTGGCATCATCGACATCTACCCACCGGGCGACCTAGGCCCGGTACGGCTCGATCTTTTCGGCGATGTGCTCGACGGGGCGCGGCGCTTTGATCCGGCGACGCAGCGGACAACGGAAAAGCTTGATCTGGTCGAACTGGCCCCGGTCAGCGAAGTGATTTTGGACGACGCGGCAATCACCCGCTTCCGGCAGAACTACCGCATCGAATTTGGCGCGGCAGGTACCGATGATCCGCTGTATGAAGCGATCAGCGCCGGGCGCAAACATCAGGGTGCGGAGCATTGGCTGGCGTTCTTCCACGACAATTTAGAGACGCTGTTTGATTACCTGCCCAAGGCCACGATCACGCTAGACGATCAATTGACGCCCATGCGCCTCACGCGGTGGGATACGATTGCCGACCAGTATGAGACGCGGCAACTGGCGATGAAGACGCGGTCTAAGATGGACAGCGTCTATAAACCTGCGCCGCCCGAAGGGCTCTATCTGACCGATGACGCTTGGGAAGCAGCGCTGGTTGGGCGTCGGGTGATCCAATTCAACCCATTGCCGCAGCCGACAGGACCGGGCGTCTTAGACGCAGGGGCACGGATCGGGCGCAACTTTGCCCCCGAGCGTCAGCAGGAATCTATCAGCCTTTTCGGCGCTTTGGCGTCTCATATTAAAGCAAAGCTTGAAGTTGGTCCGGTCCTGATCGCCAGCTATTCTGACGGCGCGCGGGAACGTCTGACGGGGCTGATCGAAGACGAAGGTCTGGCCGAAGCAATCCCGGTGACAGATGCCACGCGGATCGGCAAACGCGGGCTTCATTTGGCTGTCTGGGCGCTGGAGCACGGCTTTGAAGCGCCGAGTATGACGGTGATCTCTGAGCAGGATGTGCTGGGTGATCGGCTGATCCGCGCGCCGAAACGCAAGCGCCGGGCCGAGAATTTCTTAACCGAGGCGCAAAGCCTCAGCCCCGGCGATCTGGTGGTTCATGTGGACCACGGTATTGGGCGCTATCATGGCATGGAGGTGGTGACCGCTGCAGGCGCTGCCCATGAATGCCTCGTTCTGGAATATGCCGAACAGTCAAAGCTTTATCTGCCTGTAGAGAACATTGAACTGCTGTCGCGTTACGGCCATGATGAAGGGCTTTTGGACAAGCTCGGCGGTGGCGCGTGGCAGTCGAAAAAGGCTAAACTCAAAGAGCGCATCCGCGAGATGGCCGACAAGCTTATCCGCATTGCCGCCGAACGCGCGCTGCGCAAAGCGCCGGTGCTCGACCCGCCTCCGGGCATGTGGGACGCATTCTCGGCCCGCTTCCCTTATACCGAAACCGACGACCAGTTGCGCGCCATTGGCGACGTGGTGGATGACCTGACCAGCGGTAACCCGATGGACCGTCTGATCTGCGGCGATGTGGGCTTTGGCAAAACCGAAGTCGCTATGCGCGCGGCATTTGTCGCGGCGATGTCGGGCGTGCAGGTGGCGGTGATTGCGCCGACAACGCTGCTGGCGCGGCAGCACTACAAAAGCTTTGCCGAACGCTTCCGCGGTTTTCCGATTGAGGTGCGCCAACTGAGCCGTTTCGTCTCGGCCAAGGAGGCGACGGCGACGCGCGAGGGTATGGCCAAAGGCACGGTGGATATCGTTATTGGCACCCATGCGCTGCTGGCAAAGGGCATTCGGTTCAAGGATCTTGGTCTGTTGGTGATCGACGAAGAACAGCATTTCGGGGTGAGCCACAAGGAACGGCTTAAGTCCCTGCGGACCGACATCCATGTGCTGACCCTGACCGCCACTCCGATTCCGCGCACCTTGCAGTTGTCGCTGACCGGCGTGCGCGATTTGTCGGTTATCGGCACGCCGCCCGTCGACCGTCTGTCGATCCGCACCTATGTGAGCGAGTTCGACGCGGTGACGATCCGCGAGGCGCTTTTGCGTGAGCATTACCGGGGCGGGCAGAGTTTCTACGTCGTGCCCCGTCTCAGCGACCTGCGCGAGATCGAGGATTTCTTGCAGACGCAGTTGCCAGAGCTTTCCTATGTGGTCGCCCACGGGCAGATGGCACCGGGCGAGTTGGATGATCGGATGAACGCCTTCTACGATGGCAAATTCGACGTTCTATTGGCGACGACGATTGTCGAATCAGGGCTCGATATCCCGACTGCCAACACGATGGTCGTGCACCGTGCCGATATGTTCGGTCTGGCGCAGCTTTATCAAATCCGGGGCCGCGTTGGCCGCTCGAAAACCCGCGCTTATGCGTACCTCACGACCAAGCCGCGCGCCAAGCTGACGGATACGGCCCAGAAACGTTTGCGGGTGCTGGGCAGCCTCGACACGCTCGGTGCGGGCTTTACGCTGGCGTCCCAGGACCTTGATATTCGCGGGGCGGGCAACCTCTTGGGCGAAGAGCAGTCGGGCCAGATGCGCGACGTGGGGTTTGAGCTGTACCAGTCGATGCTGGAAGAGGCGATTGCCAAGATCCGGGCGGGTGAGATGGAGGGCCTCAGCGAGGCCGATGAGCAATGGGCACCGCAGATCAACCTTGGCGTGCCGGTGCTGATCCCCGAGGATTATGTGCCTGATCTGGATGTGCGCTTGGGTCTCTACCGCCGTCTCAGCGAGCTGTCGACCAAGGTGGAGCTTGAAGGCTTTGCCGCGGAGTTGATCGACCGGTTCGGGAAACTGCCGAAAGAGGTTAACACGCTGATGCTGGTGGTGCGGATCAAGGCGATGTGCAAACGCGCCGGGATCGCTAAACTTGATGGCGGGCCCAAAGGCGCGACGATCCAGTTCCACAATGACAAATTCGCGTCGCCGGAGGGGCTGGTGCAGTTCATTCAGGATCAGCGCGGGCTGGCCAAAGTGAAAGACAACAAGATCGTCGTACGCCGCGATTGGAAGTCGGATGCGGACAAGATCAAAGGCGCCTTTGCCATCGCGCGTGATCTTGCCGAACATGTGATCGCCAAGGAAAAGCTTGCGAAGAAGGCCAAAGCCAAGGGCTAAACCCCTAAGGGGCGGCGGTTATTCCGCCGCCGCCGGAAGCCGGTTTTCGACCCGGCCCATGTAAAGCATCAAACCATAGGCCACGACCGCCATGCAAAGCATGGCCAAAGCCAGCGGTTTGGTGGTGCCGTCAAACATCAGCCCAACCGGTGAGGCAATGAGGGCGGCCAAAACGGTAGAAATCGCCCCTACGACCGACGCGGCCATGCCCGCAATATGGCCCATCGGTTCCATTGCGATGGCGTTGAGGTTGCCCAGCGTCAGGCCCGCCTGGAAAAACAAGCAGGTCTGGAAAAACACAAAGGCGGCAAAGCCGTAAGGGTCGGGCAGGGCGCCGAGGTTTGCGAAATACATCACCCCCGACAGGATGATCTGCACGCCAAGTGCGATGGTCACCAGCCGGCGCATGCCATAGCGCACGACCAGCAGCGCATTGATCAGGCTGGCGCTGGCCGCCACCACGGCAATGCCGCCAAACCACAGTGGGAAGCTATCGCCCCGGCCATAGACGCTGTCATAGATCGGCTGGACCAGCATCAGCATCGAAAACAGCATCGCTAGGGCCAAAGACTGCACAATGATCGACAGGCGCACCGAAGGGTGGGTCAACAACTCGCGCACAGCGGCAGTGATAAGTCGCGCCCGCAATGGACGGCGGTTTTCGCGCGGCAGGGTTTCAGGCAGGCGCAGACCCATCCAAACCACAGATATGATAGAGAAAACCATAAAGGCGATGAAAATAGTGCGCCAACCGGCGGTAAGGATGATCCCGGCGCCCAGCATCGGCGCGAGCGCTGGCACCAGCGCAAAGACCATCATCACGATCGACATAATTCGCGCCATCTCCCGCCCTTCAAAGAGGTCGCGGATGATCGCCACGGCCACCACGCGGGGGCCAGAGGCACCGAGCCCTTGAAAGACCCGCGCCACCAGCATGACTTCGAGCGAATTGCTCATCCAAGCCAAAAAGGCCGATAGCGAATAAAGCGCCGCACCGCCGAAGACCACATTGCGGCGGCCAAAGGCGTCGGACAATGGCCCGCTAAAGAAGGTGCCAAGACCCATGCCCAGCACGAAGGCCGTCAGGATCAACGGCGCCCGATGCGCGAGCTCTGGGGAAAGTTCTGCAGCGATCTCTGGCAAGGCAGGCAGCATCGCGTCGATGGAAAAGGCGATCGTGGCGAACATCATCGCGATCAGACCGATGAATTCGATCCGACCCATGGCGAATTTTGGGTTTTCAGTGGTCACACGGCGCTCCGGCGGTTGATCCTCGCGGACAGGTCAACGCGGGGGGCTTTGGGGAATAACTAGTGGTTGCGCTCTCGATAATCGAGAACGCTTAACTTGGCAATGATTGCCGCCCGGTTTAGCCCTGCTGCTTGGTCAGATCAGCAATGACCTGCGCCCATAGCTCAGGCGGCTGCGCGCCGGGCACGGCATGGGCATTGGCGATGATGAAAGTCGGGACCGAGTTCACGCCCATCTGCCGGCTGTGCGCATCGCGGTCGCGGATGTCTTGCGTATCAACATCGGATTTCAGCAAACGGGTGACAACGGCGGCGTCCATCTCGATACCATCGGCGATGTCGGCCAACACCTCGGCATCGCCGATGTCGCGGGCATCTACAAAATAGGCTTTGAACAGCGCAGAAACGGCAGCGGTCTGGCGGCCTTCAATGCCAGCCCAATGGATCAAGCGATGGGCATCCAGCGTGTTCGGCGTGCGTTGCATTGCCTCGAAGTTGATGTTCAGCCCGGCTTTTTCAGCATGTTCCACCACAGGCGCATAGGCTTTCACTGCGCCTTCTTTGCCGCCAAACTTGCCTTCGAGATACGCACGGCGATCCATGCCTTCGCGCGGCATGTCGGGGTTCAGCTGGAACGGGTGCCATTCGATGGCGAAAGGATGATTGGGATGATCCTGCAATGCGCGGTCCAGATGCGCCTTGCCGATATAACACCACGGACAGATCGGGTCTGACATGATATCGAGTTTGATCGCTTCGGCCATGATACATCCCATCTATTGCTGCGTGTCGGGCATAGCGGGCTGTGGCGCGTATCGCAAGGCGGGCGGGCGTTGCAAGCGTTAGGGGGCGCGTTTATAGCAGGTCCATGACAGACACGCCGCCCCGTTCCATGATCCAAATCGCACGCGAAAGCGGCGCGAGCGAGACCGCGCCGCCGGTCGACCTTGGCGCACGGGTGCGCGAATTACGTAAAGCGCGAAACTGGACGTTGGAACAAGCTGCGCGGCAGGCCGGGCTGGCACGCTCCACGCTCAGCAAGATCGAAAACGGGCTGATGTCGCCGACCTATGACGCGCTGAAGAAGCTTGCGGTGGGGTTGGAGATCACGGTGCCGCAGCTGTTCACGCCACCTGCCGGTGAGAAGATTACCGGCCGCATGGCCGTCACCCGCGCCGAAGAGGGCGCGGCCAAGGCCACAGGCACCTATGAACATGTCTTGCTGGCCGATGCGCTGCGCAAAAAGCAGATGCTGCCTTACCGCGCCCGCATCCGCGCACGCCGGATGGAAGAATTCGACGGCTGGGTGCGCCATGACGGCGAAGAATTTCTCTATGTGCTGACCGGCATGGTGCGCCTGTTTACCGAGTTTTACGAACCCGTCGACATGCGCCGCGGTGATAGCGCCTATTACGACGCTACCATGGGGCATAATGTGGTGTCGCTTAGCGACGAGGATGCGACGATCCTTTGGGTGACCTCACTGGTCTGAGGTCTCTGCCGGTTTCCACCACCAGACTTCGGGCATGAAGTTCGGCCCGTCGCCGTAGAGCGGAATTTCGTCCGGATAGGCCATCCGCGCATCATGGGCGATCAGCCCCTCATCGAATTGCCAAAAGGGAATGACATAGCGCCCCGCTGTCAGGATACGGTCCAGCGCACGTGTGGCAGCGACAAAGTCAGCGCTTTCGCGGGCCTGCAACATCTGATCAATCATCGCATCTACTGCGGGAGAACGAACCCCCATGAGGTTGCGCGTGCCGGGTTGATCTGCGGCCTCTGACCCCCAATAAAAGCGCTGCTCTGTGCCGGGACTGAGCGAAAGGGAGCGGCGGAAGAAGGTCATGTCGAAGTCGTATTCATTTTGCCGCGCTACGAATTGCGCGTCATCGACCGTTTCGATCTGCGCCGTGATCCCAAGCCGCTTTAGCGACTGCGTGTAAAGCTCTGCAATCGCTAGGTTTTCACGGCTGCCCTTGGACAGAAGAATGGTGAAGGTCAGCGGCGTGCCATCGGCGCGATGCATCATGCCGCCTTCGGCCTTATAGCCTGCCGCGTCAAGTTGTTGCATCGCCGCACGAATGCCCGAGCGGTTGCGGACCGAACCGTCGGCCACGGGCAGTGTATAGCCATCCACGGTGCCCGGCGGCAGTGTGTCGGTGTAGTCGGCCAGCAGATCAAAGACGCGGCCCGTCGCGGGGCCGGGGCGCATGGCAAGCTCGGAGTTCGAGAAATATGAAGTAATCCGGGGCAGGGCGCCGCCTGTGAGCGTCTCGTTTATATACTCAAAGTTAAAAGCCGAGATCAGTGCGTCGCGCACCCGCCAATCGTCAAAAGGCGCGCGGCGGGCGTTCATGACAAAGCCGGTCATGCCCGAGGGTTTGCTGTGTGGGAAGGTGGATTTCACCACCTCGCCACGCGCGATGGCGGGGAAGTTGTATTGCGTGGCCCAGGTCTCGGCATTGAATTCGCGCACGGCTGAGATTTGGCCCGCCTTGAACGCTTCGAACAACACATTGGCATCGCCGTAGAAGTCGATTTTGACTTCGTCGTAGTTATGCGTGCCTTGGCGGAATGGCACATCAGCGCCCCAGTAGTCGGGGTTGCGTGTTAGGGTGACGTGGCGGCCTGCCTGATAGTCGCTGATGACATAGGGGCCGGTGCCCAGCGGGAACTCGGCCAAGGGGGCGTTGGCGAAGTCCTGACCTTCCCATTGCGCTTTGCTGAGAATAGGGCGCATCCCGGCCAGCAGGGCAAGCTCACGATTATCGCTGTTAAAGGTCATGCGCAGGCTGCGCGGGCCGGTTTTCTCAATGGTATCAATCTGTTGGCGGAGTCCGTGGTAGCGCGGGTGACCTTCACTTCCCAAAAGCTCGAAAGAAAAAATGACATCTTCAACAGTCACCGGGCTGCCATCGGAGAACCGCGCTTCTTCGCGCAGGGTGAACTCAACCCATGAGCGGTCGTCGGGCACCTCGATGGTTTCGGCCAGCAGGCCGTAGAGGGCAAATGGCTCATCCCATGAGCGCCCCATCAAGGTCTCATGGGTGAAATGCGGCAACTGCCAAGGTGCTGTGCCTTTGCGCACGAAGGGGTTGAGGCTGTCGAATCCCCCCGTATTGCCCAAAACGATCGCACCGCCTTTGGGCGCGTCGGCGTTCACATAGGGCAGGGCGCTGAAATCCGAGGGCAGATCAGGTTCCCCGTACATACTGATTCCATGTTGAGGGGCCGCCAGAGCGGTGCCCGTGAGCAGAATCAGTGAAGAAAGGGCCGCAACGCCCCGTGCTGTCGAGAAAAAATCCCTGCTCAATTTTGAAACAATCACGTTCTGCCCTTATTTTGTTGGAGTTAATCCATACCCGCGGATTCCCGCCTTATCAAACTTTTAGCTTGGATTGTGACCATAGAAGGCGTATACAGAGATCACTGCTCGATAGGTTTCTTGCCTGTATGAAACCTGCCTCAATAACTTACGCCCGCCTCGTGCGGGCGTTTTTTTTTGGCCGGAGCCTCTCCAGTTTATTCGCTTGCCGCTTTCGCGTGCAAACCCTTTCCCTTTGGCCCGATCGCAGTACATGATGCAGTCGCAGCATGAACAAGGAGACGCGCCATGGCTTTCACCATCGACCTGTCCGGCAAAACAGCCGTCATCACCGGATCGAATTCTGGAATCGGACTGGGCATCGCCTGGGAACTGGCGCGGGCCGGGGCCGATATCGTGTTGAACTCATTTACCGACGACGAAGCGGATCACGCGCTGGCGCAGCAGATGGCGGAGGAATGCAACGTAACGGCCCGGTACATCAAGGCCGATATGTCCAAGGGGGATGAGTGTCGGCGTTTGATCGCCGAAGCCGGGACTTGCGATATTCTGGTGAACAACGCAGGCATCCAGCATGTGGCCCCAATCCCCGATTTCCCGGCCGAGAAATGGGACGCGATCATTGCGATTAATCTCTCATCGGCCTTTCACACCACCGCAGTAGCGCTGCCGATGATGCGCAAAGCGGGCTGGGGCCGGGTCATCAACATCGCCTCGGCGCACGGTCTGACGGCTTCGCCCTATAAATCCGCCTATATCGCCGCGAAACATGGGATTGTCGGTCTTAGCAAGACCACGGCGCTGGAAACGGCGAAGGAGCCGATTACCTGCAACGCGATCTGCCCCGGCTATGTACTGACCCCGATTGTCGAAAAACAGATTCCCGACACGATGAAGGAATACGACATGTCGCGCGAAGAGGTTATTGAGCAGGTCATGCTCACACGCCAGCCGTCGCGCGAGTTTGCAACCGTTGAGCAGATGGGCGGCACAGCCACTTTCCTGTGCTCTGATGCGGCGGCCCAGATCACCGGCACGACGATCAGCGTCGATGGCGGCTGGACGGCGTTGTAAGCGCTGTGGTGGTCAAAAAACGCATTAACCTAGCCCTCCAAGGGGGCGGCGCGCATGGCGCTTTCACTTGGGGGGTGTTGGACCGGCTGTTGCAGCAGGATGATCTGGAAATCTGCGGCATCTCTGGCACCTCTGCCGGGGCGCTGAATGGTGCTGCGCTGAAATCTGGCATGATCTCAGGCGGGCGCGAAGGCGCAAGGGAGAACCTTGATTGGCTGTGGACGCAGGTCTCGGGCATCTCTGATCTGCGGCTCTCGCATTGGCTGGCGCCGTTTGGTTTGGATAAGCTCAGTCAAGCGATGGAATACTCGCTGCCGGTGGCGTTTTCGGATTCTCTGACACGGATGATTTCGCCCTATGCCTATGGGCCATTCTACCGAAATCCGCTTGAGGATGTCGTGGCGCGCTTTGACTATGGTAAGGTGGGGGCGAACACACCGCCGTTCTTCTTTGTTTGTGCCACGCGGGTTCGCAATGGCAAGATCAGGGTGTTTGAAGGCGATGAGATTGGGCCCGATGCGCTTTTGGCCTCGGCCTGTCTACCGACCGTCTTTAAGGCCGTTGAAATCGACGATGCTCAGACCGGCCGGCGCGAGGCGTTTTGGGACGGCGGCTATACCGGCAATCCGGCGCTGTTCCCGCTGTTTCGCGATGACTTGCCCGAAGACGTCGTTGTGGTGAATATCAATCCGTTAGAACGCGAAGACTTGCCAACAACACCGCAACAGATCCAGAACCGGATCAACGAAATCAGCTTTAACTCCAGCCTGTTACGCGAGATGCGCGCGATTGATTTCGTGCAGCGTCTGATTGCGGATGGCACTTTGCCCGAAGGTCGGATGAAGCGGGTTCACATGCATATGATCGCCGACGACGCGCTGATGGCGCAGCTTTCGGTGGCGACCAAGATGCTGCCGAACCCGGCGATCATCAAAGCACTGCGTGAGGCTGGTGTAGCGGCTGCGGAAAGGTTCCTGACAGATCACTTTGACGACCTGAACCAGCGCAGCAGCGTCGATCTACCTGCGATGTTCAGCTGAGCTTTCGGGGTCAGACAACGCCAACGCCTCGGGCAAGTCAGCACCGGGGCGCGGCGGATAGACCAGCCCGGCGGAGATCACCAGCTTCGCCGCGTCCTCTACGCTCATATCGAGCTCGATCACATCGGCACGGGGGACGAACAGCAAGAACCCCGAGGTCGGGTTGGGCGTGGTCGGCAGGAAAACTGAAAGCATCTCGCCATTCGCATTGGTGCGGGCCAAAACTTCGCCCTTGGCCTCGGTCGAGATGAAACCAAGCGCCCAGATGCCGCGCCGAGGGTATTCGATCAGACAGGCTGTCTCAAAACTACGTTCGGACTGGGCAAAGATCGTCTCGGAAATTTGTTTGATACCGGAGTAGATGGTTCGCACCACGGGCGTACGCTCCACCAGACTTTCGGCAAAGCGGATCATCGAGCGGCCGATCAGCCCCTTGGCGGCCCAGCCGACCATGATTGTGAAGATCAAGAAGATCACCACACCGAGTCCGCGGATGTTAATTTGCATCGACGGGTCGAGGCCAAGGAAGTCTTGGATCAGGCGATCAGGGTGATAGGCTTTAGGAACCAGTGGCAGCACGAAGCCGTCGATCCAGCCCACGACGCTCCAGATCAGCCAAATGGTCAGCCCAACGGGCGCGATCACGACCAACCCGGTCAAGAAGGACGCCCGCAGCCTCGCGACAAGGCTGCGCCGGACCTGCGTTGGGTCGGGATCGAAAGGTGTGTTCATCTGCGCCGTTTTCCGAAGAGTTATTCGCAACATAGCTAAGGCGTATGCCCCGGCCCGGCAATGGCTCGACGGTGTTTTTCCCTTTAACGCGGCAGGTTGACGAGGTTTGCCGCAATCTTGGCCCCCAGTCGGGCGTTGTTGCGCACCAATGCGATATTGGCAGTAAGCGAGCGGCCCTCGGTCAACTCAAAGATGCGCTGGAGCAGAAAGGGGGTCACACCTTTGCCGCTGACACCCTGCGCATCGGCCTCGGACTGCGCTTGTGCGATGATCGGCGCGAGTTCGGCGGCTGGGATCTCTTCGTCCGCTGGGATCGGATTGGCAACGAGCTGACCGCCGGGCAGGCCCATGGCGGCGCGGGTGCGGTGGGCTTTGGCGATCGCGGCGGCGTTATCCAGACGCAGCGGCGATTGCAGCGCGGAGCCTGCGCTCCAGAAAGCGGGGAAGCTGTCTTGGCCCACGGTGATGACTGGCACGCCTTGGGTTTCGAGCACTTCCAGCGTTTTTGGCACGTCGAGAATGGCTTTGGCGCCCGCGGCGATCACGGTAACGGGGGTTTGCGACAGTTCCATCAGGTCGGCGGAGATGTCAAAGCTGTCTTCCGCGCCTTTGTGAACGCCGCCAATGCCGCCTGTGGCAAAGACTTCGATGCCCGCAAGATTGGCGGCGATCATGGTGGCGGCGACGGTGGTCGCCCCTGTGCCGCCCGAAGCGATGCAGACGGCCATATCCGCACGCGACAGTTTCGCAACGTCTTTGGCCTGCGCCAGATCGCTCAACTGGTCATCGTCTAGACCAATGTGCAATGCGCCACGGATCACGGCGATGGTTGCTGGGACAGCGCCTGCGTCACGTATATCCTGCTCGACCTGCCGCGCCACTTCGAGGTTTTGCGGATAGGGCATGCCATGGGTGATGATGGTGCTTTCCAGCGCCACGATAGGTGCGCCGCTTGCGCGGGCCTTGGCCACTTCGGCGCTAAAGGTCAGGGGCAGGGTGCTGGGCGCGGTGGTCATATCTTGGTCTCTCCGGAAACATAGAGGGCGGCGGCGTCGAGCGCGGCCTTGAGGGCGGATTGCGCAACGGCACCGCCAAGTTCGGCAGCCACATGGGCCGCCATGAATGTATCGCCTGCGCCCGTCACGCGGGCCACATGGACCGATGGCGGGGTGAGCGTGATGATATCATCGCCTTCGCCGACGGTGGCCGGGTTGCCGCCATCTGTCACCACGGCACGGCGCGCGCCCCGGGCCAGCAGGGCGCGGGCGGCGGCGGGGGAATCGTCAAAACTCGCCTGACAGAGCAGCCCGGCTTCTTCGAGGTTGACGTAAAGCGTGCCACGTCCGGCTTGCAAAAATGGGCTAAGGCGAAGTGCCTTCCCGGGTGAGGCGGGGGCGACGCGCAGGTCAGCCTCAGCCAACAGCGGGCTTTGCGCCATGCGGGCGAGCAATTCGACGGTCAGGTTCCCATCGAGCGCCACGGCCCCTTTGTAGGGCGCGGGCAGACTGCCATCCTCCAACGGGCGCAAAATCTTGTCGCCTGCGGCCTCCAGCGAATGGGCATCGGCAATCGCCGCGATCAATCCGTTAGACCCTTCGACGGCCATATAGCGGTCGGTCGGCAGATCATCAGAGCGGTAGACATAATCGGTATTCAGCCCACGCAGCGTGCAAGCGGCGATCAACTCGTCGCCTTCCGCATCGCGCCCTACGGCGGACAGCAGCGCCGGGGTCAGCCCAAAGCGCGCCAGCGCCATGCCGATGTTCAACGCCACACCGCCCGGCAGGCGGGTGATGCGCCCCGGCATGTCAGAGCCTTGGCGCATGGCGTTTTCAGAGCGGCCAATCACGTCCCACAGGACGGAGCCGATGCACAGGATGTCAGGTGTTCTGGTCATGCGGCGCTTCTAGCCGCCAAGCCTCCCCGCGCGCAAGCGGCCTTATTGCGGCACTTTGAACGTCAAGGCCGCCCAGAGCGTCTCCCATACCGGTTGATCGGGAGTGTAGCCTGCGCCAATCTTCGCTTCGGCCGCCGGACGCAGCACCACTGCGTCTAAAAGGTATTCATGGCCGGCTGTTACTGGAATCACCGCTTCGCCAGCCGCATCGGTGCTGTGCAGTGAAATGGTAACACTGTCATCGGGCGCGCGGTCAAAGACTTCGACCTGCGCATCGGCGCGCGGTTCGTCCTGATAAAGCAGCCGGACCTTCATCTGGTTGTCAAAATTCGCGTCATAGGGGTTGGTCAGGGCGACAAATTCGGTGGCCATGCCGGTCGCTGCGTCTTGCCCGGTGCCTGTGCCAGTAGCGATCAATGTTTTGACGTGGCGCGTATAGGTCTCAATGATTTTTTCCTGCGACCAGCCATTGGCGGTGTGATCGGCCTCTGCTTCCGGGAAATCCTTGTGTTCTGCAAAGGAAAGGAACTTCTCCCATTCCTCATAAGTCACTTTGGAGGGCGTCGTTTCGGCGACCACGACGACCAGCGCATCCTTGCCCGGCGCGGGGATCTGCAAGGCCGGGTTATCTCCGGCACGCGGGGAGAGGTTATAGGCCTGTCCCTCCATCACGACTTCAAAACGCGTGAGGCGATTGGGTAGGTAGGGAAAGGTCGCGCCGACAAACTCTTCGCCATTGCGGAAATGCGCTGCGATCTTTTCGCCGCTTTCCACTTGATAGTTCAGAGGCGACAGCCAGTATTCATGGGCAAATGCCGGTGCTACCGGTAAGACACTGAAAATAATAGCGGACAACTGGGACATTTTCATGCGAAGTACTTTCTTTTGGTTAAGATCCAAGCTGGCGTTGCTATGGCTTTTGTCAAGCGCGATCCTTTTTTCAATGGGCGTTGCGGTGCAGGCCCATGAGGTCAAACCCACGATTGCGGACCTGACGGTCACCGAAGGCCGCGCGGTATTGGAGCTTCAGATCAACTTTGAAGCGCTGCTCGCGGGGATTGATCTCGACAGTATTGAAGACACCGACAATGCCGAGAATGCAGGCGATTATGACGCGCTGCGCAGCCTGCCAGCCGAGCGTATCGCCGCCCGCGCGCCCGAGCTTTTGCCCGACTGGAACAGCCTTCCGTTGCTGAGCGTGGACGGAGAGGCCGTGGCGCTGGAGAGCGTATCGGTCGACGTACCCAATGGGATCGACGCAGAGCTGCCGCGCGATAGCATCTGGCGGCTGGAAGCAGAGGTGCCTGATGGGGCCGCGCGCGTGCAGATCACATGGCCCGAGGGGGCAGGCGCGTTGGTCTTGCGCCAACAGGGGGTTGAAGAGCCTTATACTGGTTATTTGGCCGGCGGCGAAGCCAGCCCCGAGATCGTTCTTTCCGGGGGCGATGCGCAAAGCGGGTTGCAGGCTTTTGTCAGCTATATTCCAGTCGGCTTTGACCACATCCTGCCCAAAGGACTGGATCACATCCTCTTTGTTTTAGGGCTATTCTTCCTCTCGTCACACCTGAGACCGCTGATCTGGCAGGTCTCGGCCTTTACCTTGGCGCATACGGTGACGCTGGCGCTCGGGGCGATGGGCTGGGTGAATGTCCCCGGCGCGATCGTCGAGCCGCTGATTGCGGCGTCGATCACCTACGTTGCGGTTGAGAATATCTTTCACTCAGGTCTGAACCGCTGGCGCCCGCTAGTGATTTTTGGGTTCGGTCTGCTGCACGGGCTTGGCTTTGCCTCGGTGCTGGGGGATTTCGGCCTGCCCGCGGGGCAGTTCGTGCCCGCGCTCATCGGCTTTAACATCGGTGTGGAACTGGGCCAGCTTGCGGTGATCGCCATCGCCTTTGTGCTCGTCGGCTGGGCGATGAAACGCGACTGGTATCGCCGCGCCATTGCGGTGCCCGCCTCCTGCATGATCGCGGCGGTGGGGGCCTATTGGTTCGTTGAGCGGGTGTTTCTGTAAGCGAGCGGGCAGCCCTTAACCGGGCTGCCCTAAGGGCCGCTTAGCCCTGCATTGCGGCGATCAGGGTGGCGAGTTCTGCTACCGGATCGTCCTTATCCCAAATCTCGGCGCCGATGCCGAAGAAATCGGTGCGCGGGGCAAGCGCGCGGATCATGTCAATGTCGAGCGCGCCTTCGGCAACGATGGGCACTTCGATCACTTCGGACCACCACTGAAACAATTCGGCCTCGGCAAAGCTGCCATCGCCAAGCGCGCTGGACTGTACTGGGCCAAAGCTGACGTAATCCGCGCCCGCTTCACCTGCTGCCATGCCTTCGTGCCGCGAGGTGCCGCAATAGCTGCCGACAATCGCGTCCTCACCCAATTCTTTGCGCGCATGGCGCACAGTGCGGGCGGCGTCGCTGAGGTGAACCCCGTCAAGACCAAGGCGTTCGACCATCAGCAGATGATCCGAGATCACTAGTGCTACATCGCGGGCATGGGTCACTTCGCGCAGGGCGTCACCCGCGCGCGACAGGCGGTCTTCGTCTCGCGTTGAAAGCGCCATCCGCACGCAGGCCACGGGATGCGCATCCAGCACAGCGGCCAGTTGCGCCGGAAAACGGCTGAGTTCAACTTCGGGCGGGGTGATAAGGTAAATCTGCGGCTGTTCTGGCGCGTCCATGGTCTTGTCCTTGCTCGGGTCTGAAGGTCTGAGTAGCGCAAGGCGTTGCAAAAGAAAACGGATATGCGTGTGTGGCGCGGGCTTTCTTGCGGTGGTGCGGCGCAGGGGCTATGAGGCGCGCATGACCCAGACACCATCATCTCCCGTCCTTCCCGCGCCGATCCCGGCAATCGTGCTCGTACGTCCGCAAATGGGCGAGAACATCGGCGCGGCTGCGCGTGCGATGTGGAATTTTGGCCTTGATCATATGCGGGTCGTGGCACCGCGCGATGGCTGGCCAAGCCAGTCTGCTGTGGCGATGGCCTCGGGCGCGGGGCGGCTGTTGGATGAGGCGCAGCACTCTGCCGATCTGCCAAGCGCATTGGGCGACTGTGATTTCACTTTTGCCACCACAGCGCGCGGGCGGGATTTGACCAAGCCGGTCTATAGCCCCGAAGCTGCCATGAAACTGGCAGCGGAAAAGATCGCGGCAGGGCAACGGGTTGCGGTGCTTTTTGGGCCGGAGCGGGCAGGGCTGGAGAATGAGGATATCGCGCAAGCCAACGCCATCGTCTCGGTCCCGGTGAACCCGAAATTCGCCTCGCTGAACCTCGCGCAATGTGTGCTCTTGATGTCCTACGAATGGATGCGCGCGCAGGGTGAGGTGACCCATGAGGTGACCGAAATGGCGGGCACGGACTGGGCCAAAGGGGCCGAAGTCGACCATCTGGCGCGGCATTATGAGGATCGGTTGGAAGAGGCGGGGTTCTTCTATCCAGAGCATAAGACGGCGTCGATGAAGCTGAACCTGCGCAATATGTGGTCGCGGATGCCGCTGACGCGGGCGGATGTGCAGATGCTGCATGGCGTCCTGCGGCAAATGGTCCGTTGGAAAGAGAAGGGCTGAAGTTTTCCCCTGGCCCGGAAACAAGCCGCAGGCGCCGGGTCATCGCTTGCCCGCCCCACGGAGAGGAGATTTTGCAAATGGGTACAACGTCTTACATAGATCGCGTCACGGCTGAACCATAAATTGGCATGACGCGACCCTAAAGTCGCCACCCCTCGGTCAGGCGATGGCCCTCAACAGCTATGCCTCCACCCCGCTAGACCTTTCCCCGCCCATCGCATACCACTGCATCCAAACGGAAAATGAGGCGCGCCATGGCGGAAAAACGCAAACTTTTCGAAGAGGTCGGGACCGACCAACCTAGCCGTGCTCCGGTGCAGACCGGCGGCATCGACAAAGGCCGTGGCGGCGCCCGTGGCCCGATCCGGATCTGGCTGATGATCCTTTTTGCGCTGGTCTTTATTATGATTGCTGTGGGCGGCCTTACGCGCCTTACTGACAGCGGGCTTAGCATCACTGAATGGCGTCCCGTGACCGGGGCTTTGCCGCCAATGAACGAGGCCAACTGGCAGTCGGAATTCGACAAATACAAGCAGATCGACGAGTTTCAGGTCCAGAACGCTTGGATGGAACTCTCTGATTTCAAAAGCATCTATTGGTGGGAATGGGGCCATCGGCAGCTTGGCCGGGTCATCGGCCTCGTCTGGGCCTTGGGATTCCTCTATTTCCTCGCCCGGCGACAAATCCCGGTGGGTTGGACCAAACGCCTGCTCTTTATCGGTGCGCTCGGTGGCGCGCAGGGGGCGATTGGTTGGTGGATGGTCGCTTCTGGCGTCACCAGCGGGCAGGGGGTGACGGATGTGGCCTCTTACCGATTGGCGACCCATCTCGGCCTCGCCTTTGTCATCCTTGGCTTCATCACATGGTATGTGCTGCTGCTGGGCCGCAGCGAACGCGACTTGATCCAGTCGCGTCGCGCTAAGGAGAGCAAGCAGTTCGGTCTGGCCACGGGGCTCTTGCATTTTGCAGCGCTCCAAATCCTGCTGGGCGCCCTTGTTGCTGGCATCGACGCCGGTCGCTACTTCGTCGATTGGCCGCTGATGCAAGGCCAGTTCTTCCCGCCGGAGGCTTTTGACATCACGCCGACTTGGCGCAATTTCTTTGAGAACCCCGGCCTTGTGCAATTCATGCACCGGATGGCGGGCTATCTGCTTTTCGCTTTTGGCGTGGTCGTTTGGCTGCGCGGCCGCCGTTCGGCCCATGCACGCACGCGCTTTGCCTTTAATGCGGTGATGGCGACGCTGGCGTTGCAAGTCGTGCTGGGCATCACGACGGTTCTCTATGCAGCCCCTGTGCATCTGGCACTGGCACATCAAGCACTGGCTGTGCTGCTTTGGGTGCTCATCCTGCGCGCGCGCTTCCTCGCCGCCTATCCCGTCGCCACATCGCTGAGAGGCTGAGACATGACTGCATATGACAATTTGATGGCTTTCCAGCGCGAAACCGAAGCGCTGGCGCAGGTCGCGGGGCGCTTGGGCTGGGATCAAGAAACGGTCATGCCGCGGGGCGCTGCGCCGCAACGGGGCGAGGAGATGGCGGCGATGGAAGGCGTGCTGCACGCCCGCCGCATCGATCCGCGCATTGCCGATTGGCTCGGCACTATTGATCCGTCCGCTTTGGATGAAGTGGGGCAGGCCAACCTGCGTCATATCAAACGGGACTTCGACCGTACCGTTCGCGTACCTGCTGATCTGGCCGCACGGATTGCGCGTGTCACCTCAGCCGCTCAAGGCGCATGGGCCGAAGCCCGCGCCGCCGATGATTTCGCGGCCTTTGCCCCGACCCTGAAAGAAGTGATCTCTCTCAAACGTGAAGAGGGGGCCGCGCTGGCCGAAGGCCGGGGCATCGGCATCTATGACGCAATGCTGGAGGATTACGAGCCCGGCACCACGGCAACTGATCTCAGCGCTATGTTTGACGCGTTGCGCCCTAAATTGGTTGAATTGCGCGCGGCCGTGCGTGAGGCCGAAGCGCCGCCGGTGCTAGAGGGGCACTTTGACGAAGCCGCGCAGATGACCCTCGCCGCCAAACTGGCGCGGCGCTTTGGCTATGATCTTACCACGGGACGGATAGACAAGGCCGTGCATCCGTTTTCCTCCGGTTCGGGGTTGGACGTTCGGATTACGACGCGGACCAACGCACTTGATCCGTTTAACTGCTTTTATTCGACAGTTCACGAAGTTGGCCATGCCGCCTACGAACAGGGGATCGATAGCGCCTATCTGCTGACACCCTTGGGCCGGGGTGTATCGATGGGTGTGCATGAAAGCCAAAGCCGCATCTATGAGAATCAGATTGGCCGCAGCCGCGCCTTCACCGGTTGGCTCTATAAAGAGATGACCGCTGCTTACGGAGACTTTGGCGTCGCGAATGCCGAGACGTTTTATAGAATCGTTAACCGTGTGTCAGACGGGTTCATCCGTACCGAAGCCGATGAATTACAATATAACCTGCACGTGTTGCTCCGCTTTGATCTTGAGCGGGCGTTGATGTCGGGCGATCTACAAGTCGATGGATTAGAAGCCGCGTGGAATGACCGGTTTGAGGCCGATTTCGGGTACCCGGTTGATCGTCCTTCAAACGGTGTGCTGCAGGACGTCCATTGGTCAGTCGGCCTGCTGGGGTATTTTCCGACCTATAGTCTTGGTAATGTCTACGCGGGATGCCTCAATGAAGCTCTGCGTATCGCGGTGCCGAATCTGGACGATGCACTCGCGCGAGGAGACACGAGCACGGCAACCAACTGGCTCCGCGAAAACGTACAACAGCATGGAGGGCTTTATGAGCCCCGCGAGGTAATTACGCGGGCTTGCGGAAAAGCGCCGAATGAGGCACCCTTGCTAAACTATCTCGAAGATAAGTTTACCGATTTATATGGAATTTAAGCGCATAAAATTTAAGCTCATAAATAGGGAACAACTGGCCTTCGCCGGCGTTGCTTAAACAACGGGCATCATTGCAATTCTTAACTATGCTTTAACATTTCGGCTTTGCGCTAGGAAAGATAATATGCGATGGTGCGGTGAGTTTCGATTTTTACGATATCATAGGAGTACCTAATCAATGAAAATTCTTGCAACGGTCGCGGCGACTATCGCTCTCACGGGTGCTGCTTTCGCCCAAACAACGACTCAAGCAGCTGTGCTGGGCGCGTCTGACGATGCCGAGTATTCGCTTCAGATTCAGGGCGCCAACGGCGTTATCTACAACTGTAAGCCAAACCCGGTTACAGTTGACGGCAACACTGCACGTGTTTGCGTACGCGCAGATGGTGCTGGCCTCTTTGCAGCCGGTGCTGGCCTTGGTGGCGGCGCAGCAGCAGCTGGTGCAGCATTGGTTCTGGTTGCAATCGCAGCGGGCTCCTCGTCCTCTTCGACAACTACTACTACCAACTAATTTCTTAACATAAGGTTAAGATCAGAAAATCCCCCGTGCCTCTGGCGCGGGGGATTTTTCTTGTTCGATCGTAGACATTGAAAAAACGTAGACTTGGAAAGAAAATCGCCCCGAAGCTTTCACTTCGGGGCGGGATGTCAGCATATTACTCGGCTGCGCCGTCGTCCTCGACAGCGTCATCCTCTTCGTTCCCTTGATCGGCAATCCAAGCCACGCTGACGACTTCTTCATTCTTGCCGGTGCTAAAGACCTTCACCCCGCCGGCGCTACGTGATCGGAAAGAGATACCTTCAACTGGCACGCGGATTGATTGGCCTTTTGACGTGGCCAGCATGACCTGATCCGACATCTCAACTGGGAAACAGGCAACAATTGGACCGTGCGCCATGGCTTTCGTCCAGGCTGTGACCCCCATGCCGCCTCGACCGCGCACAGGATAATCGTGAGCAGAGGAAACTTTACCCGCGCCCTTGGCGGTGATCGTCAAGATCAGGTCTTCGGCGGCCGACATCTCTGCATAGCGTTCGGTGCTCAACTGTCCGGCTTGGACCTGTTCTTCCTCGTCATCTGTGCTGTCGTCATCCGTCAACCCGGCCATCAAGCGGCGCTGTTTGAGGTAAGCGACACGCTCTTCCGAGGTTGCTTCGAAATGGCGGATCACGGACATCGAAACTAGATTGTCCCCTTCGCCCAACCGGATACCGCGTACGCCGACCGAGTTGCGCGAGTTGAAAATCCGCACGTCGGTGGCGGGGAAGCGGATGGCCCGGCCCGCGTCGGTAACCAGCATCACGTCGTCATCGTTTGACGCGATGCGGGCGTTGATCAATGTGGTGCCTTCATGCTCACCTTCGAACTTCATGGCGATCTTGCCATTGGACTTCACGTTGGTGAAATCCGACAGCTTGTTGCGGCGTACAGTGCCGGCGGAGGTGGCGAAAACCACTTGCAGATCGTCCCAGTCCTTCTCATCCCGGTCAACTGGCATGATCGCAGCAACAGAGACGCCGGTGGGGATGGGCAGGATGTTAACGATGGCCTTGCCCTTGGCAGTCCGTGCGCCTTGAGGCAGGCGCCATGTCTTCAGTTTATAGACCATGCCGTCGGTGGTGAAGAACAACAACTGCGTATGGGTATTAGCGACGAAAAGGTTGGTAACGACATCCTCTTCTTTCGTCTGCATGCCCGAAACACCCTTGCCGCCACGGCGCTGCGCGCGGAAGTCGACCAGGGGCGTGCGTTTGATGTAGCCGCCAGAAGTCACGGTCACGACCATATCTTCGCGGGCGATCAGGTCTTCGTCATCCATGTCACCGGACCAGTCGACAATCTCGGTACGACGCGGCACGGCAAAAAGTTCACGCACTTCGCGCAGCTCGTCCGAGATGATGCCAAGGATACGTTCGCGAGAACCGAGAATTTCAAGGTATTCCTTGATCTTGCTCGCCAGCTCTTCCAGCTCATCAGTGACTTCCTTAACGCCGATCTGGGTCAAACGCTGCAAACGCAGTTCCAGAATCGCGCGGGCCTGTGCCTCGGACAGGTTATAGGTGCCATCGTCGTTCGCTGTGTGGGTCGGATCGTCGATCAGCGCGATATAGGGTAGGATGTCTTCGGCAGGCCAACGGCGCGTCATCAGCTTTTCGCGCGCCTCAGCCGCATCGGCGGAGGAGCGGATGGTGGCGACAACTTCGTCGATGTTGGTGACGGCCACAGCCAGACCACAGAGGATATGGCTCCGCTCGCGGGCTTTGCGCAGCAGGTAAGCGGTGCGGCGGGCGACAACATCTTCGCGGAAGTCGATGAAGTAGCTGAGGAATTTGCGCAAGGTGAGCTGTTCAGGGCGGCCACCGTTGAGCGCCAGCATGTTGCAACCGAAATAGGTTTGCATCGGCGTAAAGCGGTAAAGTTGGTTCATCACGACTTCGGCAGTTGCGTCGCGTTTTAGCTCGACCACCACGCGCACGCCGTTACGGTCGCTTTCGTCCTGGACGTGGGAGATGCCTTCGATCTTTTTGTCGCGGACCTGCTCGGCGATCTTTTCGATCATCGAGGCTTTGTTAACCTGATAGGGGATCTCGTCGATCACAATGGCCCAGCGGTCTTTGCGGATCTCTTCGACCCGCGTTTTGGCGCGGATCACGACACTGCCGCGCCCCTCGAGATAGGCTTTGCGCGCGCCGGAACGGCCGAGCATGATCCCGCCCGTCGGGAAATCGGGGCCGGGGACGTAATCGATGAGCTGCTCAGAAGTCAGGTCAGGGTCGTCGATCAGCGCAAGGCAGGCATCGATGACTTCGCCTAAGTTATGTGGCGGAATGTTGGTTGCCATGCCGACGGCAATACCGCCCGCGCCATTGACCAGCATGTTGGGGAAGCGCGCCGGCAGAACCGTCGGCTCTTTCTGCTTGCCGTCATAGTTATCTTGATAGTCGACGGTGTCTTTGTCGATGTCTGCCAGCAAAAAAGCGGCTGGCTTGTCCATACGCACTTCGGTATAGCGCATCGCCGCCGGGTTATCGCCGTCCATCGAGCCAAAGTTGCCTTGACCGTCGAGCAGCGGCAGCGACATGGAGAAATCCTGAGCCATACGCACCAAAGCGTCATAGATCGCAGAGTCACCATGCGGGTGATACTGGCCCATAACATCGCCCACTGGGCGGGCAGATTTGCGATAGGACTTTTCGTGGGTGTTGCCCGTCTCATGCATGGCAAAAAGGATGCGGCGGTGCACCGGTTTTAGCCCGTCGCGCAGATCGGGGATTGCCCGGCTGACGATCACCGACATCGCATAGTCCAAATAGGACGTGCGCATCTCGTGTTCGATTGTCACCGACGGCCCGTGGAAAATAGGCTTTTCGTCTGCGTTATCAGGAGTTTCCGGCGTATCGTTCACGTGTCTTGCCCACCATTTTTATGGTTCTATATCTTGGGGTTTTCTATAGCAGACGGGGCATATCAGGTGCAATGGCTGTGGCCAAAACGCACTGGCAGCACTCCATGCTGAGTGCCAACATGCTGTTTTCATTGAAAAGTAATTCTCACCGCGCACAGTTGGCATACAGAGGCAGCAAAGGAGGCGCAATATGCCCCGCAGTGAAACCGAAATGATGCTGAAAGGCTATGGGCTGACCACGGCAGAGTTCTTTTATCATATGCCCGACTACGCCCATGTGCTCAACAGCTACATCTGGCAGGAGTATGACATCGCGCCAGACCATCCGCGGCTATTTAAATTCGTAGAGTTCTGGCAAGCCGAGTTAGACGGCCCATTGCATTCGGTGCGCTTTACCCACCGAAAGATGATCAGCCCAGGCGAGTGGCAAAATCAAGTTGGTGAGTTCACGCTACATTAACCTAGTGGGCAGGGGCGTCAGGCAGAACAGCTCGCCCCGCCCAGCACGCAGAACTTTGCACAATGGGGATGGTTCAGGGCCACGTCACGCTCGGCTTCGGCCAAGGTCGTGCCAAGTTCGAACTCTGGGTCATAGGGCAGCAAGGTACAGGCCAGTACAGCAGGCCTCGCAGCGCCTTTGCGTTTGACCACCATACGTGATGAGGCACACATCACCGCGTCGGGCGAAATATCCAAAATGCCCCAGCAGGCGGTGGTAATCTCCGGCACCTCGACGGCTTCGTCCATCTCTGGAAAGAGCACCGTCATACCGGGGTCATGCGCGTCGATGTCAAAGCCATGCTCGGCGTAAAATGCGGCATAGCCCGCGCGGCTGTCGGCATCGCTGTCGGCGAAGATAGAGCGGCCCGCGACGGCCATCCGAAACCCGTTGTCGCGCAGCCATTCCATGCCAATCAGCGTCTTATCAAACGCCCCTTCACCACGTTCCGCATCGTGCAGATCACGGCGGTAGTGGTCGACAGAGATGCGGAAAGTCATCTTGCCGGGGTACGCATCGCGCAGGCGCAACAACCCGTCTTGCACGGATTTGCGCATGATCGGGCGCATAGCGTTTGTCAGGATCAACACCTCATAGCCGCGCATCAAAGAGGCTTCAGTGATCTCAACCATATGCGGGTTCATGAACGGCTCACCGCCCGTAAACGCGATTTCACGCACCGGCCAGTCACGCTCAACAATCTGGTCAAGGTAATCGCGCACCTCATCAGCGGAGATATAGACCAGCGCGTCATTTTTCGGGCTGGAGGCGATGTAGCAGTTCACACATTCAATATTGCACAGCGTGCCGGTGTTGAACCAAAGCGTCTCTGCCCCGCGCAGAGCCACGGTGGCGCGCGGTTCCCCCTTGGCGGTCACCGCCGGGTTCTGGAACTTGCCCTCGTTTGCGTGCGCGATATCTTTCATGATTGGTCCTTGCGTGATCCCGTTTGTTCCTGTCCAGTTGTCGTAAGCTATTGCGGCCCTGCCTAAAAGTCCAAGGCGCGGGGTGCACAGTCTTGTGAACTGGGTGAAAATGAGTATGTTTGCGCTAACTTTGCTAGCTCTCACAGACAAGGATTAATTGATGGTTTCGCGCGTTATTCCTGTCGACCCCTTTGATTTGGTCATTTTTGGTGGGACGGGCGACTTGGCTCGGCGCAAAATTTTGCCCGGCCTCTACCGGCGTTATTGCGCGGGTCAGATGCCAGAAGAGGCCCGGATCATCGGCGCCGCGCGCACAGAGATGGACGTCGCAGGCTACCGCGAAATGGTGTCTGAAGCGATCAGTGAGTTTGGCGGCAAAGATGCTTGCGACAACCTTGACGCATTTCTGGCCAAGCTTGATTACATTGCGATTGATGCACGGGGAGAGACCGGCTGGGCCGAGCTGCAGGAGATAATGGCCGGGAAGGATCGGATTGAGGTTTACTACTTCTCCGTTGCGCCCAGCCTGTTTGGTGATTTGGCAGAGCGTTTGCAGCAGTGGGGCATGGCGGGCGAAGACAGCCGCATTGTCGTAGAAAAGCCCTTTGGCCGTGATCTGGAAAGTGCGCGGGCGCTGAACGCAACGCTGGCGACTTATTTCAAAGAACAGCAGATTTACCGCATCGACCACTACCTTGGCAAAGAGACGGTGCAAAACCTTATGGCGGTGCGCTTTGGCAATATGCTGTTTGAGCCGCTATGGAACCGGCAATACGTCGATCACATCCAGATCACCGTGGCCGAAACGGTGGGTGTCGGGGGGCGTGGCGAATATTACGACAAATCCGGTGCCATGCGGGACATGGTGCAAAATCACCTGATGCAGCTTTTGTGCCTGATCGCGATGGAGCCGCCAGCGCGCTTTGACCCGGATGCGGTGCGCGATGAGAAACTCAAAGTGATCCGCGCGCTTGACCCCGTGCTGCCGCATCACCTTGTCCGTGGTCAGTATGAGGCCGAGGCGGGGAATGAGGAGAAGGCGCCCAGCTATCGCGATGCCGTAGAGAACCCGCGTTCGCGCACCGAAAGCTTTGTGGCACTGAAGGCGCATATCAGCAATTGGCGCTGGCATGGCACGCCCTTCTATCTGCGCACCGGCAAACGCATGGTCGCCCGGTCAAGCGAGATCACCGTGGTGTTTAAAGACACGCCGCATTCGATCTTTGCCGAAGACGCGGGCCGTCACCGCAATGTACTGTCGATCCGGCTGCAACCGAATGAGGGCATAACCCTTGGCGTGACGATCAAGGAACCGGGGCCGGGGGGCATGCGTCTTGTTGATGTGCCGCTTGATATGACATTTGCCGAAGCGCTTGGCCCTGATGGTGGCGATCAGGTCGATGCCTATGAGCGGCTGATCATGGACGTGATCCGGGGCAACCAGACATTGTTCATGCGCGACGACGAGGTTGAAGCCGCATGGGCTTGGACCGATCCGATCATCCAAGGCTGGGAGGCGCGCAATGATGTGCCAAAGCCCTATGATAGCGGCTCTACCGGGCCGACGGATGCAGGCGAAATGATGCGGCGCGATGGCCGTGAATGGCGAAAGGTATCCCCATGAACTTCATCGAATATGCAGACCGCGAAATGCTGGTCATGAATGTCGCCAACAAGCTGGCGGGCAAATTGAAATCGGCGCTTTCGGGCAATGACCGGGTGTCTTTTGCCGTGCCCGGCGGCTCCACCCCCGGGCCGATCTTTGAGATGCTCAGCGCGACCGATCTTGATTGGGACCGGGTAGACGTGTTGCTGACCGACGAACGCTGGGTTGATGAGAATGATCCGCTGTCCAACGCGCGGCTGGTGCGGGAGCATCTGCTGAACGACCGCGCCGCCGCGGCGCGGTTCATCCCGTTCTTCCGCGCCGGTCTGACACCGGGCGAGGGGGCAGAGGCTGTGGCGCCCAGTTTGGCCGCCCATATGCCGATCTCTGTTATGCTGCTGGGGATGGGAGATGACATGCACACCGCTTCGCTCTTTCCCGGCGACCCAAGCCTGCATGACGCGCTGGCCGCAGATGCGCCGCTTCTGTGTCCGGTCTATCCTCAGGGTCAGCCGACTGCGCGTGTCACCCTTCCGGCACATGCGTTGGATGGGGCATTGAACAAACACCTCGTTATCTTCGGCGAAGAGAAACGCGCTGCTTTGGAGCGCGCGGAGACGCTTTCACCGGAGGAGGCACCCATATCAGCGGTGCTTGATGAAACTGAAGTTTACTGGGCAGCATGATGAACATTTGGCAAGACCTTCAAGAACAGCAACGCGGGACCGCAGATCGCAAGATTACAGCGCTGTTTGACGCCCCCGACCGCGCCGAAGACTTCTCGTTGCGCACACAGTTCATGCTGTTTGACTATGCCAAAACGAATATCGACGCCGATACCCGTGCAGCTTTGCTGCGTCTGGTGGACGCCGCAGAGGTGCCCCGCCGCCGCGATGCGATGTTTGCGGGTGCGCCGATCAATGAGACCGAAGGCCGCGCTGTGCTGCATACGGCCCTACGCAATCTTGATGGCGGGCCGATTGAGGTCGAAGGCGCGGATGTCATGCCTCAGGTCCGCGACACGCTGGCGCGGATGCGCAGCTTTGCGGATCAGATCAGGGACAGCGCGATTACCGATGTGGTCAATATTGGCATTGGCGGGTCCGACCTTGGCCCTGCGATGGCTGCGCGCGCTCTGACACCTTATCACGATGGGCCGCGTTGCCATTTCGTCTCGAATGTCGATGGCGCGCATATTGCGGATACGTTGCGCGGCTTGGATGCCAAGACGACTTTGGTGATCGTCGCCTCTAAGACGTTCACCACCATTGAAACCATGACCAATGCGCGCACTGCGCGGGCGTGGATGCAAGATCATGGCGGCGATCCGGCCACGCAATTTGCAGCACTCAGCACCGCCGAGGATAAAACCGCAGAGTTTGGGATCGACTCTGCGCAGGTCTTTGGGTTTGAGGATTGGGTCGGCGGACGCTATTCCGTTTGGGGCCCGATTGGCCTTTCGCTGATGATCGCCATTGGCCCCAAGGCCTTCGACAGTTTCCTGCGCGGCGCGCAGGAGATGGACCGCCACTTTTGTGCCGCCGATCCGGCTGAGAACATGCCGATCCTTCTGGCGCTGGTGGGAATTTGGCACAACCAGATCTGCGGCCATGCCACCCGCGCCGTGTTGCCCTATGATCAACGGCTTGAGATGCTGCCCGACTACCTGCAACAGCTTGAGATGGAATCGAACGGCAAGAGTGTGCAGATGGACGGCTCTGACAGTCCGCGCCACACCGGGCCAGTGGTTTGGGGGGCCGCGGGCACCAACGGCCAGCATGCATTCTATCAGTTGATCCACCAAGGCACCCGCGTGATCCCTTGCGAGTTTTTGGTGGCAGCCAAGGGGCATGAGCCCGACCTGCGGCATCACCACGACTTGCTGATCGCTAACTGTCTTGCCCAGTCCGAAGCGTTGATGCGCGGGCGGTCTTTGGACGAGGCACGGGCGATCATGCGCGATGCCGGGCTATCGGGCGATGAGCTTGAACGCCAAGCGCGCCACCGGGTTTTTCCCGGCAATCGCCCCTCAACCACGCTGGTCTATGAAACGCTGGATCCCTTTACTCTGGGCCAGATCATCGCACTGTATGAGCATCGCGTTTTCGTCGAAGGTATCATCCTTGGCATTAACTCTTTTGATCAATGGGGCGTGGAGCTGGGCAAGGAACTGGCCAAGTCGCTGCAGCCGCTGATCGAGGGGGAGGTCTCTGCCGAAGGTAAGGATGGCTCTACTGCCAGTCTGATCGGCTATATTCATCAGCACCGCGACTAGGGTTTTCACTAAAACTGGGTCAATAGGCTGCGCAGGCAAAGGCCGCCCGCGCAGCCTGTTTTCATGTCCATCAGCGCCGATCCTCACTTGTCCGTGGGGAAGGCTTGCAACTGCTGCGCCCATTGGACAGTCTGAAGAGAAATGATTGGAGGATCCCATTATGCTTGGCCAGATGATGACGCAGCCGCTGCTGATCTCGAGCCTGATTGCCCATGCCGAACGCTATCATCCTGAAGGCGAGATCATCTCGGTTTCTACCACCGGCGGGGTTGAGGAAACCAGCTGGGGAGAAGTGGCCAAGAACGCCCGGCGCTTGGGGTCGGCACTGACGGGTCTGGGGCTGTCGCCTCAAGCGCGCTGCGGGACAATCGCGTGGAACAATCGGCGGCATTTGGAAATCTACTTCGGCACTTCTGGCGCGGGGTTCATCTGCCATACGATCAACCCAAGGCTCTTTCCCGATCAACTGGTCTATATCCTCAATCATGCTGCTGATGAGGTGTTGTTCATCGACAAGACCTTTGTGCCGCTGGTCGCAGCGATCCGCGATAAGATGGAGCACCTTAAGCACCTCGTGCTGATGTCTGGCCCCGACGCAGAAGCCGCTAAGGCGCTGCCGGGGCTGTTGTTTTATGATGAATTGGTCGCGTCAGGTGACGCGGGTTTCGCCTGGCCAGATCTGGATGAGAATACGGCGTCGAGCCTGTGCTACACCTCGGGCACAACGGGCAACCCCAAGGGTGTGCTCTATTCCCACCGCTCGACCGTGCTGCACTCCTTCGGCATCAACATGGCCGACAGTATCGCCATTTCCGCGCGGGATATCGTGATGGCCGTGGTGCCGATGTTCCATGTCAATGCTTGGGGGTCGCCCTATGCCAGCGCCATGACCGGCGCGCGGATGGTGCTGCCGGGGCCGAACCTTGATGGCGCTTCGCTGGTGGGGCTGATTGACAAGTACAAAGTGTCCCTCGCGCTTGGTGTGCCGACGATCTGGCAAGGGCTATTGGCGGCGGCCAAGAAGTCGGGCAGCGAACTGACGAGCCTGGAACGCACCGTCGTGGGTGGCTCGGCCTGTCCGCCATCGATGATCAAAACCTTCCGCGAAGATTATGGTGTTGAAACGATCCACGCATGGGGCATGACCGAGATGTCGCCTGTCGGCACGGTGAACAAACCGCTGGCAAAACATGGCGATCTGCCCGAGGCGCAGCAGCACAAACTGCGTGAGAACCAAGGCCGCCCGGTCTTTGGCGTAGAGCTTGAGATCTGGGACGATAAGGGCAACCCGTTGCCGCAGGACGGGAAAACGCAAGGCGCGCTGGTCACACGCGGGCACTGGATTTTGGACGCCTATTACCGATCTGACCGCGATAGCACCCTGCGCGATGGTTGGTTCGATACCGGTGATATCGCGACGATGGACAAGGACGGATACGTCACCATCTGCGACCGGGCGAAGGACATCATCAAGTCTGGTGGCGAGTGGATCAGCTCTGTTGAGCTGGAAAATATCGCAATTGCCCATCCCGATTTGGCCGATGCCGCCGTCATCGGCGCGACCCATCCCAAATGGGACGAGCGCCCGGTTTTGATCGCGGTCAAAGCCGAAGGGGCGGATCCGTCCGAGGCCGACATTCTCGAAGTATTCGAGGATCAGGTCGCAAAATGGCAGGTGCCCGACCGGGTGATCTTTGCAGAGGCGCTGCCACGCAATGCAACGGGCAAAGTCCTTAAGCGCGATCTCAGGGATCAATTTGGCGATGTGCTACTGCAAGGCGAAAGCTGAGGCAGAGCGGCCCCGGTCTTCGGACCGGGGCGTTTTTTCTAGGCTGTCGATTATGCCGAGCGGCGCAGCTCGCTGTTCGCCAGAGGCCGCGGCAGGGTGAGCCGGAAAGTGCTGCCGACATCGACTTCGCTCTCAAGCGAAAGCCCGCCACCGTGCAGCGTCGCCAGTTGTTCGGCAATCGCCAGTCCTAAACCCAGGCCGCCATTCTCTCGCGACATGGAGCCGTCAACCTGTTGGAAACGTAAGAAAACCCGTTTGATGTTTTCTGTGGAAATACCGCAGCCTGTATCGGTCACGGAAAAGGTGATCTCTTCGGCGGTTTGATGCATTTTAAGGTGAATATTGCCGCTGCGGGTGAACTTGATCGCATTTGAAATCAGGTTGTAGAGGATCTGCCGCAGGCGAACCGGGTCGGCGTTGGCTGTGGCGGTGCCGTTGTCGTCGTAGGTGAGGGTCAGCCCCTTTGCCTCGGCATCGGGACGCAGATCATCGGCGACGGATCGGGCGATGTCGCTGGCCTCAATCTCTTGCAGGTCCAATTCCATCTTGCCACGCGCAACCTTGGTCCAATCGAGCAAGTCTTCGACGAGACGCAGCATATGCTTTGACGATCCCGCAATGCCGCCCGCCTGATCAGAGACGAAATCCTGAAATTCATTAACGCTTGAACGAATGTCTGGCGTTGCATTCGGGCTGTTGGTCAGGGCGGTCTGCATGCGCCGCGCCTGCGGTAGTTTTTCTGAATGCTGGAGAAAGGACGCCCGGCCTGAAATTACCGTAAGCGGTGTGCGTAGCTCGTGGCTGACGTTGTTGAGGAACTCAGTCTTTTCTCGATCTGCCGCTTTGGCCGCGTCCAGCGCGCGTTTTTCGGTGGTCACATCGGTCCAAATGCCAACGGTATAGCCGTGCGGTGTGCGCGATTCAGTCACCTTAAGCCAGAAGTTGTCGGAAACCTCTAGGTTAAAGGTGCCCGTCGGGTTGCGGAACCGCGCGAGGCGCTTGGCGATCCATTTCTCGCGTTCTTCGATGTTTTCAGGGTGCTGATGGCGCGCGACCCAATGGCGCAATAGCTCTTCGATGGTCTTGCCGGGGACAAGAAGATCGGCAATCTCGGGATGGTACTCAAGGAATTTGCTGTTCACAGTGACCAGCCGCTCCTTTTCATCAAAGGCGATAAATCCTTCTTGGATCGAGCCGATGCCCTCAGCCAAAAGCGCGTGCGCTTCCTGCTTTTTCAGCGTCACCCGGCGGAACGCCCAAAGGCCTGCCATCAGCGCGATGGTGGCAACCAGCGCGAAGGCGACGAGGTAAGGACTTTGCGGGGCATAGGGGGGCAGGCCGTTGACCGGGCTTGCGGTGGCTTCCCATGTCTTGCCCAAAAGTTCAAACCGCGTGCGGACCGGCGAGCCGGGGTCTGTTGCTTCGGGCTTAATCTCAGGGGGCAATATGCCGGTCGGAAAGGCTTGGAGGCTGTAGATGTAGTCAGCAGCCTGATGCGGGTTTTGATGCGGTTCAAACAGCCGGTCAGGCTGAAACACGATCGACATCACCCCCCAAAAGTGCGGCGCGCCAAGGCCGATAGGGCGTTCAAACACCGGATAGTGCATGATGTAGCCCTTACCCCCTTGAACCAGATCAAGCGGGCCTTCGATGGTCGGGCTTTGGCGTCGATAGGCATTGGCGACACCCGACAACTGGGCTGGAATATTCTTGTATTCTAGCCCAATAATTTCGCCATTCGGGGCTTTGGGGTAGCTTTGCGTGATCTTCAAATCCGGGGCGAGGGCAAAAGCCTGAATGCCGGGATTACGCCCGCGTAACTCTTTCACCAACAATTCGATTTTTTTGTCTTTGAATGCCTCGCCGGACAGCAAGATATTCTCGATGTTCTTGGTAACTAATATGGTTTCTTGGAACTGATGTTGTACCTGATTGCTGACTTCATGCAGCGCTTGCCGCGCATCCTGACGGATGCTTGCGATATGTTGCTCGTAATCGAGTTTAACAATCGAATAGCTGATTCCGGCGACGCAGCACAGCACGATGAAATTGACGATGATATACGCCTTCGATGTCGCGTAGTCCCGAAACGTGTTTGCCACGCTTTTATCCTTTGCCTCGGGCGCATCTAACATCGTTGGGCCAGCTGCGCGTAAGTTACTTCCCTGTTGAGCGCTACCTTTCTAGGGAATCATGGCAAAATTCGGACATCAGTAGACTTTTTATACGGATGACCTAAGGGAAGCCATCGGACCTCGCGAGGTCCGACCCATCGCCATTGCTGGGGCTGTAAATCGGCGTGGAGCGGGTAACGAGAATCGAACTCGTAACTAAAGCTTGGGAAGAAACCTGCAAACCTAAAGAAAAAAGGGGATTCAATAGCAATTCTGGGAGATTTTCTGGGGCTGCGCTTGCAATTATGACTTATATCGGTTCCGACGGAGGTCGCTTGTTTCGCTTGCTGGATCTTCTCTTCTTTTTCCGCGGGAGGGGCGAAGTGTCTTCTGCCTTCGCGATGTGGCGGGGACGTGTTTTTTTCTTTCTGGTTGAGATAGGTTGAAGCGGTGTGGGCGGTCCTTTTCGGTCTTGATGGTTATAAATTGGCTCTGTGCGTTTCTCCCAAATAGGAAACGTTACAGTGAATCTTGTATCTCGGAAATCACCCCGGTTTGTAGTGACAACTTCCCCAAATTGCTCGCAAGTAATCGAACCCTTAAATCGTCGAGTAAGTGATTTTGCCAGAAATAGACCAAAGCCAGTACCATTACTTTCAAGCCGCTTTGCCGCTACGCTACGGAAACCCTTCTCAAAAATTGCTTCAAGTTCATCTCTATCGATAATTGGGCCGAGCGAAGTTATCGTGGCTAGAATAGTGTCATCGCTCTCATGCAAAGAGACCGAAATTTGATGGTTTGAAGGTGAATATTTGAGTGCGTTGTCTACAACAATGTATGCAATGATCTCCGCGCAGTCAGGCCCAATGGTTAGGCTGTGTGACGATCCAGTAATAGCAAGATCTATATTCCTAGATTTGCAACCGGGTTGGAAACTTTTTACAACTTTGTCAAACTTGCGATAAATAGGGACTCGGTCTTCTTCCAGCAATACGTCCTTACTTTCGGCAAGATCTAGAATGTCGGTCCGCATACTTAGCATGGCCTGCGCAGCCAAAGTGTTGTCTATTTTCGTAGCAGCCTCGCCGCTGTCGCCATCAAAAATGGCCTTTTTTGTTGCTACTGCATTCTGATAAATTGAATTGGAAAACCTCCTTAGATCATGGATCAAAAGAGATATTTCGTCTCGTATACGATCTCTATTCTTCTGCTCATCTTCCACAAGGCTTTCAATATACTTCTCAAAGTCCGGTTTGGAAAATGGCTGCGCGGAGCTGCCGGTCCGCCTTGCGTTCGAACCCGTCGGTAAAATAGCGAGGAAGCGTATCAGCCCGATTTCTTCACTCTTGTGAACAAACATCCAGTAACCAAAGTCGATTGGATGCCAGCCTGGCCTTGTCTGCTTTGCATAAGCTTTGATCTTCGCAAGCCCGCCTAGATCGGTCGGAAGCTTAAACAGTTGTCCGTCAGAAAAAACATAGTGGTCAGGAGAGCCCTGGATGCACGGAAAAATAGCATGGTCAATCATTTAGGACAGCGCTGCGAATATTGCAGATGAAGCGAGGTTGAGGATGATCGTTTTTGCGGAAGCAGGGAAGTGTTCTTCATTGATTACATGACGAAGCAAATTTAAGTTCGGTGATTGTGCGGTAATTGAGTTTACATAGGCGTCTTCAAGCACCAAAATTGATCTGGTGTCGACGTCTTCGGCAATCAAAGCTGCTCTTGTTCTCAACCAGACGGTTTTTGGGTCAGTTGCATGTGATATTAAGCTATCTAGTTTTTCCACCCAACTCTCAATTTCGGAGTCTTTCTTAATAAAGGTATCTGCATGCTGCTTAGCTTTTTGCGCTTGGGTGGAAGTTGCGCTCGAGCCAGAATAGGCTGCTATATACTTTGACGGGTAATTGCGACGTATTTCCTTTATTAAGGATGCACCTTGAGCGTCGGTATCAAAGAACATTCCTACGTTCATGAGGTCACATAAGATAATCGGAAAGCTCTCAATTTCGTCCAGCTTCTTAACGTCGCCCACTTCTTTGATGTCGTAGCCATAATTCCGAAGGTTTGCACCGGCCTCAAATGACTGATCGTCTATGACAGCAATCTTGACTTTCTGACGCTTGTTCTGCTGGATCGGCGGCTTAAAACCATGGTATGTACGAACATCTATGTCACCGCAGACTTTATAGCTATTTAATGCCATCCGGCGCACTGCTTCTATCATCTCAATGTCATCGTCTTTTTGTGAGGGGCGGGTTTTTGCTTGTTACTGAAGGGATACTGTGCATTTAGCATCATTGGCAACCCTTTTGGATCATTTGGCTTTCAACTTGCTTGGTGTTGCGAACTCTTAAGTTTTTGGTCGGGCGGCTAGCGATTTGAGCCATTGGAGGCGCTAGGTTGTCTTGCGTGAAATTTTTTCCAATGGGGTATACTGATCAAATTGTCCGTCGCATCGGGATAGACTTGTAGCTACGGGAACTAGGGCAAATTCCTCCCTAATTGCGGCCCTAGGGAGCAAGTTGATGGCATGACCGAAAACCCATCCAGTGCATCCCGCAGATCACTTGTCAAAACATGCGCATAGCGGCTGGTCGTTTCGATGTTGGTGTGCCCCAGCAGCTTGGAGACTAAGCTAATGTTCTGCGTTTTCCGCAGCATCCTGGTCGCGAAGGTGTGCCGTAGGTCGTGAAATCTGAAGTTATCGATCTCGGCATCCAGCAGCGCCTTGCGCCAGACGGTCCCGAATACACCACCGCTAGCGACGATCTGGATCCGCTCGGCCGAGTGGCCGTCGACACGGGTGAACACGTAGCGACGGCTCTCCATCACGTTTGATTTGGGGAGGGCAGAGAGCAATGCGGCTAGCTCGCCGTTGATCGGGAAGATCATCAGCTCATCGCCCTTCAGGCGAAACGTGATCTCACGGTGAGTCATGTCTACGTCCCGCCATAGCAAGCCAGTGATTGTGCTGATACGAGCGCCGGTCATCAGCGCGAAAGCGACCATCGGGTGAAACTCCTGGGGCAGGGCGGCGAACAGTCTGGTCTGTTCATCTGTCGTCAGCTCGCGCACGCGTTCCCGCGGTTCTTTCGTCTCGGCCACTTTGAAATCGATCTGCGGAACATCGCATTTGTAGATCTTGCCCATGTACCGGATCGCGCGGCCCAGCATCTGCAGGTGGCGGTTCACGGTGCTATTGGCGCAAGTGGCGCGATGCTTTGCGGCGTACTGGATGATGTCGGCATCGGTCAGCTTGGAGATGCGCTTCTTGCCGTCCATGTGCGAGAGAATGATGCGAGCTTGGCTTTTTGTGGTGCTTTCAGAGGGCAGGCCGACGATCTTGTCATTGATGTAGGTGCCTAGCGCTTCAGACAGCGTGTAGTCGGTACCCCGGGCAGCATTTCGCCTGGCGTCAGCCCGGATGGCTGCCTCTATCGCTTTGGCTTCCTCATAGACTTCCGTCCCACAAGAGCCTCGAAGGCGATCACCCCTGACGACGATGTCGTACTGATAGATGCGGGTCTTTTTGGTTCTGAATGGCATTCTGTTTTGGCCTCGATGTACTCTTCCAAATCGTCTGCGCGATAGCGGATCGCCCCCTTGGCGACCTTCACGTACTTTAGCCCGTGACGGCGGCATTCTTGCAAGGTCTTTGTGCAGACCCCTAAATAGCTTGCGGCTTCTATCGGCTTGAGTAGTGGCTGAGGCATTTTAGATTTCCTCATCTGTAGGGACGGCACGAATGGCCCGGTCTTTTTCTTCAGTCATGACCAAACCTTTTCTGGCCGGGTCTAGCGTCCTGCGGTTTGGAGTTTAGCGCGTCCTCGTCCTCGCGCTCATCAAAGGCCTGCAACGCGGCGGGCGAAATCGCCTCCATCCAACGCTCGCATTTTTCCCATGCCGCTTCTGTCGCAAAGCTGTTGTGCTTGCGAATGGCTGAGCGCAGCTCGTCAAAGTCACGACGGATCGTGGCGTATTTTACTTTGCCGAAGCGGGGTTCAGTCATTGGCGGCCCTTCCTTTCAGCGACTCTTGGGAAAAGCTGGGCGCCATCTTCGAAGCCTGCGGCATAGGCGTCCATAATCAGACGGTATCGGTCCTTCGCGTTGATCCACATGCGCAGGCCGCAGGCAAAAAGCGCTCCGGAACCGGCGAAGAGGCCGCTGGCTGAGAACGCAACCAATGCAAAGTTCAACAGGTTTTCCATCATCGTGCTCCTTCGAGAGCGATTTTGAAATTAGTGGCCGAAGGGCGCGCGAAACTCATTGATTACCTCCGTTCGCTTTCACTGCGGTGAACGGCCAGTGCTTGTCCTCGGATAGCGCTCGATCGCGCAAGGCTCGCGCCTGAGCGCGGGTACCAACCCAGGCATAATCAGTGCCCTGGGTCCGACCGGAACCGGACAGATGAAGATATTCATTTGTGTTAGGATTTCTGAAGCGCACACGGTTCTTCGGAACGCCTTCGTAGTTCGACTTCAGTTTGGGGCTGCCGATGGTAACCTGCGTCATGCGACGGCCCTCCACAACAGGCCGGCGAGGGCTGCGGATTTCAGCACTCCAGTTAACATGGGTGTGGCAAGATGGAATGCATGATCAATCAGGTGCATTACAGCCCCTTCTTCATGATGTCTGGAAGCCAACTGTCGATCGCCGCAACCTCGGCGCGGCTCAAACCCAAGGCCTCCTGCGTGCTGGCGTCGTTGAATAGCTTCTCCAGTTCTTTGCGTTTTTCGCCCACCTTCAGCTTGGCGAACCGGTCCATCTGATCTTCCCGCTCATCGGTCACCACGAGCTCACGCCAAATGCTGTCGAGGGCCTCTGATCGGCAGGCATTGAAAAGGCTTTCCGCCGTTGGAGTCCAAATGCTGCGCGGGGTAATGTCCAACCTGCGTAGCAGTGCGCGGTTGGCGGGGCTTGCAAATGGTGCGTTCATGGTCCGGGCGAGTAGGGTGGTCAGCACCTGATTACGGTGCTTTTTGCCCTTAGCCATAAAGGCATCGAACTCCTCGTCGAAATTCTCGTGGGACGCTGAGGCCTGTTCATCGTCTTCGCCTGTGACCCGCTTATCGACGGTGAGGCTGTTGGCCACTTCAGGCAGGCTCAGCTGCTCTTCAGCGCGGATGTTGAATGGCCCTGCAAAACTTGGCATCTCGGTCCAGAGTTGAAATGCCAGAAGATCGAGCGCAAGTTCCGGCTGAGAAATCATCCGCGCCTGCAATGCCAACCGTTCGATACGCCGAAGGTCCTCGATCCCGCTTTGGGTAATAGGTGGTTTCGGAGCTACCCTTTCTGCCTCATTGTCATTTGAGCCCGCACTTGAGCCATTGCCCCGGCTGGCGGGTAGATACGCTGAGCTGACCTCCAACTCGCCATTGCGATCTACCATTGCAAAAACGGTTGCGGCTTCGCGCTCCTCATCGTCGTAGTCGCCCAGCATTCGTTGTTCGAGGGTGTCAAACTCCGCTTTCTCTTCCGCGGTGAAGGTCTGGGTCTCGCCCATTTCGCAAAGCTCAGCATGCCGCTTGGCATCTGCTTCAGGCAGCTCGACCGAATGCCGGTATATCCGGCTCATGCCTTCGGTGTGCTGGTAGCCTACCCATGTATCAAAGATCGGAATGACGCGGGCAAAACCTCCGGCCGCCTGAAGATCCTCCGCGGCTTTCTGGAGTTTAATTTGGAATAGCCGATCCACGAGCTCGACATTGTGCAGACGCGACTGATCACTGAAGAGGTCCTCATCCAGCGTTCCGCCTTCAGCCCGGTATAAGTCCAGCCCAATATATCGCACACGGCGATCGGAGGAGGGCAGGTTGCCTTCCATTAACTGATGTCGCAACCGATCGGCTGAATAGCGGTGGTCTGTGGCCAGCTTTAATGCTTCAGCCTCACGTTCATTGCCGCCGGTGACAGTTAGTACCTGGGCGACATCGAGGGTGATTGATCCCGACCGCAAGGCATCGAGTGTCGCCGGGGACAGGCCTGCTAATTTTAGCCGGCGCTGCACGTGCGCTTTAGACTGACCAAAGGCGGCCGCGATCTGATCGGCATCGCTGCCGTGGTCTACCATGGCGGCATAGGCACGTATTTCATCGGCAGGGTGCAATGGGCGCTGCGTCGCGCCTTCGGAGCCTGCCCAGCTGCGGGCCAATGCTGGATCAGTAGTCACATGCACCGGTATCGCGTAAAAATCGATATCGGCGCTGTTCGCGAAATCGCTTCCTTGGGAGCGCAAATGCTCGAGGGCGCGCAGTCGCCGACCGCCAGCAACGACTCCCAGTCTCCCGTCCTCCTCCAGCGCGTTGAGGTTCTGCATCAGGCCGTTCAACGATAACGAGATCGCGAGCGCAGCGATGTCCTCGGGGTCGTGAACCTGGCGAGGGTTGAAGGCATGCAGCGTGAGCTCATCCAGTGGCGCGGTGCGAGTGGTCGACATCGGGGTCTGGTCGGTCATGTTCATTCTCCAGCGGTGTTGCGGTTAAGGCCGAGAAGGTTTCGTAGATCGTGCTGCATGAATTTTCGGCCGCTTCGAAATCCGGCCTCGATGGCCTGCTGCTGCTTTTCGGTGATGTGCTCCAAGAGCTTCACCGCGATGCCCGGGGTGGCAGCAAAGCGCTTGGGGATGTCGAATTCTTCTCCAGCAAACTCGCGGTCCTGGATGCGCCAATTCGGACCATCATTCTGAATGTGGGAATACCGATCGTCGATGTGCACTGGATCAGACACGGCTGGCCTCCTCGGTTAGATGGATTGCGCCCGCAACTCAGTTGCGGCGGGCGGGATGGTGTCGAGGTGCAATCCGAACGGAAGCCGTCCGCGCAGCACCCAAATGTGGAACATGTCGGCCCCATCGATCACATGATCGCGCGGTGGGTAGACCTCGATCGCGGTCGCATCGAGCCCAGCCAGTTCATCCTTGATGCGCTGCATCTCTGGCCATGTTAGGCGCTTGCCTGAAAGGCTGCTGACGGCGAGATGCCTCACGCCTCCCTCAGCCGGTCGGTCGAGGACGCTAAACACCTTGTTACAGTGGGCAGTGGTGATGAAGGCCGCCCAACCGCTCCCGGCCTGTCCTGGCATGAGGGTAAGCGTTTCCCATGGGCCCCATTCGCCGCTTCGGCGGCGCTTTCTCTCGCACGCCAAGAGGGCGGCCTGTTCTTTCTTCGGCAGTCCTCGCATCGCTCTATTCATGGTGCCTCCCATATTGGCTGGGTTTGGATGCGCGGATGCGCTGGAAGTCTCTGTAGAGTTGCGATCCGCGTGGTACGCACGACAGTTTCCATGGGCCGATGTGCAGCGTGAAAATGTGAGACAAGGTCAATCCCACCGTCCACTCTTCAATCTCAATTCTACTCCAGATCATTGTGTCGCCCTTCCTGCGAGCTTGGTTTCTTGCGTCAACACGAGGCGCGCGAGTTCTTTGATCCGGCCTTCATTGACTGGGGTGGCCGCGCCCATCCCGCCAAACGGATTGAGGATGCCGTGACTTTGAGATGCCTTGAGGCCAAGCGTGGACATGATGGCGGGGTCTGACCCGCCATCCGTGTGCAGATAGTGGGCTGTGACGGGGTGCTGCTGGCCGCGCCGGTGTAGGCGACCTGTGAACTGGGTGTGCACTTGGGGTGACCAATCCAGCTCCGCGTAGACGACGTGCGTTGCGCGAAGCTGAAGGCCATCTAATCCAGCCCCCGCCCGCAGCGACATCAACATGATATTAGTTTCGCCGCTGACGAAAGCCGCTTTAGACTGTTTCTTTGCCGCCGCACTTTCGCTTCCGGTGAACATGACTGGGTTAAGGTCGGCGAGGCGTTCGTTCAGAATACGGTACACCTCGCGGTGCCATGCTCCCACTAGAACCGCTTCTCCAGCCTCGGCCAGCGTGCGGACGTAGGCGGCAACAGAGCGGGCCTTGGCGATACCAGTCTCCTGTCGCATAAGCATGTCCAGCTCACGAGCGGCTTGACCCCGATCATGGAAGCTGCCCGATAGGACGCGGTGTGCTAGGAGGCGTTGGAGGTCACGGTCTGATGTGACTGCTCCGTCATCCCAGTCCACCTCGATTACTGTCTTTGAAAGTCGCGGCAGGGTAGACGCGACTTCAGCGTCCTCATGGGTACGACGCAGGGCGATACCCTCCTCTTGAAGGTATGCCCCTAGCGCTTCTGGTTCCTTAACGATCCAATGGGCCCCATGCGTGGTGCACCAGTTGATCTGAAATTCCATCCAAGACCCAAGCGCACCGGGTGCTATGCACTCAACCAAGTTGAAGATTTCTGAGCCATAGTTGTAGATCGGCGTAGCAGTGAGCCCCATGCGGTTTTTTACCGCGTTGCAGATGGCAGCTGCTGCCCGCCCTTTGTCCGTGGCAGTCCCATGGCGCAGCTCTTGGATTTCATCGAAGATAACGGTCTTGATTCCCAAGGGGTCAAACATGTCCACCCAAGCACTGATGTTGCTGTAGCGGAAAACGTAGATATCAGCGGGTGGCAAAGCACGAACCTTGCGATCCTTTACCTCAATAGCTCGTAGATGAGTGAAGCGCTGGATGTAGTCGATCACCCATTGGGCTGAGAGGTGGGGCTGCACGACGACTGCGGCTGGGAGGCCCCAGCCGTCGGAGATTGATGCAAGCGCTGATACCGTTTTACCTAGACCTACATCATCCAGAAGCAGCAACCGGCCTGTGGCGCGTAGCATTTCAGCGGCTCGGCGCTGGTAAGGCATCGCAGCCTCGCCATCTTTAAAGCCGGGCCGCTCTGGGGCGACGTAGGCCACATCACGCAACGCGTCCATCTGGGATTGTCCCTGCGTGTAATTGCGCACGCCTGTCGAAAGACTGCACTCCGTCTCTTGATCCATTTCCAGCGGAAAGCGCTGCATAAACCAGTCGAGGTCGGCGGCTATATCGGGCCGATCCTTTAGGTGAAACGGCGGAACAGTTCCGGTGGGGATGCCTTTAAAGACATCCTTGAACCGAATAGAAACGTGGGGCTGAAGGTCTGTCACGACCCACCCGGTTTCGACCCTGTGTAGGCGACCGTTGGTCATAGCCATCCTTTCGAAAGATCAGCGATGATCAGGGGCTTGCCGCCAACTTCAGAGACATCGGGAAATGCTATCCCAGTGGCCAACACCAAGGCTGCGATTTCGGGCAGGGCAGCGTAGCGCTCCAATTGGCGCCAGATGTCTCGTCGCCGATGGCCGACTTTGACCTCAACGCCGACCTTTCCGCTCAGTATGTCGATCCGCTCAGACGGTGTGATGCGCGCTTCATTCACGTGCTCTATCCCGGCATCAGTCATTGCCGTGCTGATTGCCCGATGTGCCGCCGCCTCAGTCGTCAAGTTGATACGGGCGCGATTGATCGCGGTAACGATGCGCCGTGCAAGGATGGCTGGTTCAGTCACGTGGCCTCCGCGTAGGAATGTGTGAAATGACTCGTCTTGATCAGCAGGCGCCACAGTGAGGCGTGATCTGGATTTGTGCTATCGCGGTGCTTGCAGCAGTGGCGATGCTGGCCAGTAAGGCGGCGAGCAGCATGGCGCAGAGGAAAACAATCAGATACGCAGGCCAGCGTCGGGATTGTGTTCTCCGCGTGGGTTCATGGAGCCAAGGTCCACTGCCGTCGAGCCCGCGGAGTTTCTCAAGAGAAAATGGGTGCTGGTCCTGCATTGCTTCGTTCTCCAATGTTTCTGTATTGTTCGGTGACGCAGGCGTGTTCATGCCGCTGACTTATCGAGGGTTTCGCGCAGCTCTTTCACGCGGTGTGCGTCCTCGCCGTTTCGATCGAGGATCAGGATCGTCGCACAGGCAGCGATTACGGCGGCGTCGGAATGCTGGCAGCAGTCAGCAACAATGCCGCGCGCGTGGGCGAGGTCGGTCTCATCCTTGGTCAGCATTAGAACAATCCTTTCTGGGTATCGTCGCCCGGTCGGATGATCGCCACGGTTTCAAGAATGAGGTGCTGCGCGCCGGTGCTTTCAGCCAGCTGGCTAGCTGGTCTCGCAGCATCGTCGAAGGTGCTGTAGCGTTGACGCGGCTCAGTCCGTGCAACGGGGCCAGTTGGTTTGCGGCAGATCATCCAGAAGCGGGCGAATTTAGGCAGTTCTGACATCACGCCACCTTCTGGGGCGTAGCCGCGGTTCCGGCGACGCAAAGCGCGGCGGCAGGCTCTTTTGGGCAGGTTGGCTGTATCAGCACAGTGACTTCGCCCGGGTAGCTTTGGTGGATCACTCCGTGGCAAAGCTTGCGATCGCAGCGCAAATGGTTCCGCCACTTCGCAATGTGAAAGCTGCCATGCATGAGCGCGATTGGTTCGTTTCGGTGGGGTGTGTCGATGCTGAAGCCCGCGGCCCGTGCCGTGTTTATTGCCGCATCAAGGTCGGGGAACGAAAGCCTCATGCTGCATCCCCGCCGCTGGTCTGAGCAACATGATGGCGAATGCGCTCACGGAGGCGTTCCGCTCGGCAGTCGAAGTCGGCCAACACTTGGTTCAGAGCTTTGGTCTCGACGATATGGGCCGGTCGGCCAAGGCGGTTGAGATCAACGCGCTTGCCGCGCTCGGCCATGAGGATTTCCCACGCGCAGGCGATGATCGTTGGGCGGCTGTGGAAGTGATCGGGGTTAGTGACAACCGCGCGGGCGGTTTCGGTGTTGCTGGCTTGCATGGTCATCTCCAGTACCGGGTTGGTGTGGAGGGACGTTATTGGGGACAAAAATCCCTGTCAAGGAGAAAGGGGATTAATGTCCCCAATAAGGGATGCTTTGGAAAGCTACACTATGCTATACAACCCCCACCGGCCCGGCAGCGGGCAAAGAAAAACCCGCCACTGGGGCGGGTACTGGTGGGCTGGCGAGGTCGGATTATGCGGCGCTACCCGGCGTTCAGTAGCGCTTGTAATTTATCCTGATAAGTAAGCAGTGCAGCAATAACTGCTAACGCGGCCAAAACAGCCGACACGATGAACCCTTTGGAGGGCAGGTGGTCTACTTTGACCTCCAAGCCCTTCAGCCGGTCTCTCACGTCCTTCATGTCTCCGCGCAGGTCTGTCACGTCCCGCTGCACGTGGTCCATGGCCGATTCAAGCTTCACAATGCGTTCGATCATACCACCATCGCCTCCTCCATCACCATGTGATAGTTCGTGCTCGCGTTTCAAGAACGAAGTCACCTTATCAAGGTCTTGTTCCCAAACTAATCTCGGTGAATCACTCATCTTCCAATCCACCTATGTCATTGAAAATTGCTACATGAAGCTCTCGCACTTCATCCAAAAGCTGGTCGGCCTTCGTTCCATCACCGTTAAGATTGAATGCTATTCTCAGTATCTTCATATCAGCGCTAGCAAGTCGACTAATCGCTAGCCGGGTTTTGCTAAGCTCGAGTTGGAGCTTCGCTATCTCAAGTTCTACCTTCGTATCCATCACACTCGCCGCGCCATATCCGCCGGCAGATGCATCCGCACCCGCGCAGCCCATTTCAGTTTCACGTCATGCTGGTTGTCAGCGCCCGGGTTCAGCGAGATCAGGTTGAACAGCCCTGGCTCCGATCCGTCGCGTACTTGTTTGACCCACCCCATGCCATCCACATCTTCGCAAACGCAGCGGTGGCCGATAGCTTCAGTTGGCACCCCGTTAGGAGCCTCGCGCGTGTAGAATAGTAGATCGCCAGCAGAGTAAATTGGCTCCATACTGTCACCTTGCACCTCGACAGCAACAACCCCGTGCGGCGATAGCTGCGGTGGGCACTCAACCTGCGGGCCATCGCCTTTAACATAGGCGTCGAACACTGGCACCATAGCGCCAGCGCCCACTGCGCCGGCAATGGCGACTGTGGGGCGTTTCTCAAAATCACCGTTTAGGAACTGGTCAAGAGTGAGGCCTAAGGCCGCAGCCACACGCTGCGCGTCATCAACATTGGTCGATTGCGATTTTCCCTGTTTTACCTTTTTCAATTGCTCGTAAGAAACGCCCGCCCTCTCAGAGATCTGACGGAGGGGCGTTTTCGTGGAGCTTAACGCAGCCGAAAGTGCTTCTGAGAACGTGAGGGCCATGTAGGGACAATATTCCGCTACTGAGGACCAAACTAGGCGACGATTATCCCTTGCGGTGAGGGGATTATTGTCCCTATACATAGATATGACCAGAGAGAAGCTCATATCCGAGATCGAGACATTTGCGGCCAACAACGGTATTGCACCAGCAACCGTTACTAGTCGAGCAGTTGGCAACAGTCGCCTCTACCACCGCCTCAAAGCGGGGAGTAGCTGCACGCTTTCGATCGCAGAACGTCTGCGGGACTATATGTCTGCATCTTCGGATGCCGCCTGATGCTGCCCCCCTCCCTTCCACTCTGTCAAAAACCTTTGTCATGCGCCGAGCCTGCAAAGGACACCGCATCAAATCTATGGGAACACTGATGAAAATTTCCACTGATGCACTTTCGGACAAGATCGATGCGGCTCTTCGCCTCCGCGTAGGCCATGGCAAGACATATTCGTTTGAAGCGCTGGAGGAGGTTACGGGTATAAAGACTCGCACCCTGCGCAGCTACGTGGAGGGCGGTACGCCAAGCGCTGCTGGTCTTCTCTCGCTCTTCGCTGCACTGGGGCCGGGGTTCACTTCTGACATCCTGAGCATGATTAGCCAGTCTGCGCGCAAAGGTGACGACAACGAGCCGGAGCACATGCCCACGCTGTGCGCTGCAACCGCATTTTCTTCGCTTCTGGCTGACGCACTCACGGATGGTCATGTCGATCATCGCGAAGCTGCTGGGTTGCGACCCATTGCGGTTGAGCTGATGGAACTGCTGGCCCCCATAGCCGCTGGCGGGAAGCCGACTGTTGTACGGAATGGGGGTGCAGCATGAATGCTCAACTGAATCTTCAAGAATGCGAAGCCATTCGTGAACTTTCGGATTCCGCTATCGAGCTAATTCGGAAGTATCAGGGCCAGTTCCGTGAGGTTATGGCCCTGATAGACGGTATGGCTAGCCAGTCGCAGCGACAGCTCGAGCTTGCTTGTCCATCTGGTGGAACTGTTTCTCAATTTGCGACTTCACCTTTTTTTCCCCTTCGCTGGTTTCTTGCATCTCTTCGGAGATTTTTTTGATGGGATTGAGAAACGCAGTTACTGCGCTTTCTGGGTCCGCTGAGTTCTTGGCGGTGAACCCTACCAGCGATGCGACTACCTGCTGCAGGGCGGTTACCTGCACTTGTAACGCATATGTGTTGGTCGCTTGGTCACCTAGCAACTTTGTCAGTTTATTCGAACCGTCTGTCATCGCGATCTCCTCTCGTGTTGGTGGACGCGCGCGACGGGAACCCAACCTCCCGTTGCGCACTTTTTCAACATATCGAACCGAGACTGTCGGGCAATTACTTTCGCCCGCTGGGCAGTGTCTGCCTCGGAGTGGTTCGAGATGTTCCTATCCGCAGGCTCCGGCACGGCATCTGCCTGCCGTTGAGCCGCGGTTCCGGGGCGGTGTGCAGCGTCTGGGGATGCGCACCGCCTCACCCAATTCGCGTGGCGGGGTTATCAAATGGCCCTCTGCTGCTGATGGGGCGCGGTGCCGCGCGAAGCCCCAACCGACCAGTCGATCATCTTTTGATCGGCGCAGTTACTACCTCCCTGTTGAACTCGGGCGCGTGGCAAAAGAAGGCTGCGCGCCCCTTTTTCGGGAGTGCCAAGGATGAATGGCAACGCAGAGAGGAGACAACCTGCTGGGAAGCCTGAGATGCTTGGCAGTTCAACGTTACTTGTAGTGAGCCCACCTTTGTCCCTTCGATGCCTCTGTGCCATCTTCAGGCGGTTCGCCGTAGTAAAACTTGGCGCTACACATTTTGCATACGCGCTTTCCACCCTCTTTATGCAGCGGATGAATTTCGCCGTGCACAAGGCATTTTGGACAGGCGTCATGGTCTGGCGTTGGGTCATCTACGCCGCGCTGGTAACGGCGCACGAAATTTCCGGCGGACGTTTTGAAGATGGTATACTTTTGCGCGCGCATCTCCGTTTGCTGTGCAGCAAGAGCGGCATTCTGAAGGGCAACCAACTTCAGCTTCAAGTCCGCATTCGCGAGCTTCGCGTCCGCAACCTCGTTCAGAAGATCAACGACAAGTCCGGTCAGGTCAGGGTCGCTCGCGTTCTTCGGCGCGCGGAGAAGGCTCTTGATCCGCGCAGCGAGATCGGCGGCTGCTTGAGTGCTGCGAGCTCCATTTCCGAGGACTTCAAAAATCTGGTTGAGATATGTGGTCTAATCCATCGCCCCATCATTAAGGGGATTCATGGTCAAGGCAAAATTGAGGTAGATGAGCGATGACCCCGAGCCGATGCTATGAACGGGTCGAGCCGACCACCGTAGCTCTCGCTGAAATGGGCGCCGAGTGCCGCGTTCAGATTGGACCCTGCACGCTGTATCTGGGCGATGCGCTGGACATCCTTCCGTCCTTGCGTGGTCAAGCTGATCTCGTGGTCACGGATCCTCCATACAAGCTGACATCTGGTGGCAACACGTCTGGCGCGATGGGCGGCAAAATGGCGTCTGAGGTCTATGACAACACCGGCCTGCTGATGGATGTCGTGAAGTGGCAGGAAATCGGGGGGCCGATCTATCGCGCTCTTGGGCCCAATGGTGACGCCTACGTCATGTGCGAGGATAAGAACCTGTTTGCTGCCCATGGCGGCTTTCTTGGGGCGGGCTTCAAGTTTCACAGCCTGCTGACCTGGGACAAGATCAGCCCATCGCGGACGCGATACTACATGAAGGATAGCGAGTTCACGCTCTACCTATGGAAGGGAGCGGCGCGCGACATCACCAATGGTGGTGACAAGCGCATCACGCGCATGGCGCGGCCAAAGGGTGCCGTTCATCCAACGCAAAAACCGGTCGAGTTGATGGCGCAGTATATTGCGAACTCCAGCGACGCTGACGACCTCGTACTCGACCCATTCATGGGGTCCGGTACCACGCTGGTGGCGGCTGCAAAGCTGGGCCGCCGGGCCGTGGGTATTGAAAAGAGCCCAGAGCATTTCGAGGCGGCTTGCAAACGCGTCCAGGCTGCTGTGGCGGAGATCGCGTGATGGATGGGCGGCGGAAATACACCAACCTTGACGTGCGAGGTAAGACCTATCCGACACCGCAGGCTGTAGCTGCGGCATTCGGCGTTAGCGCACAGGCGGTCCGTGTTGCCGCTCGCAAAGGCACACTGCACCGCGTTGGAACGGGTAGGCCTGGCGTCGAACCAATGCCAGTGCTGATCCGCGGCCAGCGCTTTGAGAATTCAAGGCTGGCGGCGGCGCACCTCGGCGTCACCCACTCAGCCGTTCATACCGCCATGATGCGCGGTACGCTCGACACATTGGGCCTTCCTCAACGCTACAATGGGGGTAACTCCAAATCCGTGACGCTGGCGGGGATGCGCTTCGCCTCCATGGTAGAGGCGGATCGGGTGTTGGGCTTCAAGCGCAACTACGTCTCGCTCGCGCTGCGGCGGAAATCTCTGTCTGCGATGCAAGCCATCCTCGGCGCGGTAATGCGTGAGCAGAACCGGCGAGAGCGACAAGCGCGCAAAGCGCTGGAAAATTCGAATTTGAGGGAAGCCTGATGGATTTGAAAGTGGGGCGAGCAGCCTTCGAATTGGTGGATACCTCTGAGATCGATGAGTATCCGCTGAGCCGAGAGGATCGACTGAACAGCCATTTTTTCATGGTGTGGGAGCGGCGACGTTGGTTGAACTCCGATATGCGCCTGAAAGCGCGGCCGGAGTGCCGAGCGCTCTATTTCGATCTCATCAATATCGCATATGACCAATCCCCCGTGGGCACGCTTCCAAACGATATGGAAGTCCTCTCGAAGCTGCTGATGGTCACTGAGGCTGATCTCCGAGGCCTCTGCCAATTGGAGTATGGGCCACTGCACAAGTGGCGCGTTTGTCGCTGTGGTGATGAGCTGCGGCTCATGCATCCAGTAGTGCTGGACAGCTTGATCGAGGCCGTATCCCGCAAAGAGGACAACCGGGCCAAGATGGAGGCCGCCAACACCGTCAAGCGTGTCCAGCGACTGCGCACCACTGTTGCTGGCCTGCAGGCTGATCTGGCGAAGAATGACGCTGCCGTGCGCTGGATGGATGAGTGGTTGGTTAAGCAAGATGTTGGATACCGGAATACGTCATGGGTCGAGCAGGCAATGCTCGCGTGGTCCGATCACATGCTGGATATCCGGCAGGGCATTCGGCGCGGGGTGAGATCGTGAGTGTCGTAAAGTGTCCGGTGGACACTCTTGGGACAGTTGCAGGACAGTTCAAGGACACTCTTTCGAGATTATCGTTTTGCGCCAGATACTTAGTTAATCTGTCCCGAAGTGTCCTACACGACAGGGACATAGACAGAGACATAACACAGACAAAGACCGTTGCGCGCCAAAGCAGCCGAATTGCCTGTGGATAACTTGCGAAGCTGAGAAAAGGGGAATGGGGCAAATGGACCAGATCACGACTGTCGACGGCGCGCATGAAGCCGCTGCGCCAAAGGAAACCAATCGGGCCCGGGTGCGCAGGCTCTTCATCGATCCGCTGGTGAAGGATGGGATGCGCTTCAAGCATCACACCTCTCCAGACGATCAGCGGCGCAAGCTGGACCAGATGGCCGATGACCTCGGATACCTCTCAGACCAGTCGCTGCGGGTTATGGCGGCCTGCATGCGCACCAAGGGCGAGGGCACGAACAAAGTTTTCTGGCCGAGCCGGATTAGCATTCTAGGGTTTGCCGAAGCGCGTGAGCGTATGCCGCTGGAGGATGTACCGGGGCTGCGATCGTGGTTTGTTTCGGCGGCTGGACGTCAGGCCGCCTCTGTGCCGGGGCGGTTGATCGCTGAATATGTGTTCTGGAAGGGACACAAGCGGCCACCGCTCGGGGATCGCGAGTGGGCGGGGGTTCACGAAAAGGCAGCTGGTTATGCGCGCCGGGTCGAGTTGGTAGAGGATCGGATCGCGCGCCAAGTCTTGGTAACCAGCGAAGAGCGGAACTGGCTGCGGCGGTACCACGAAACCGAAGCAATGCTGCGTGGCTGGTTGAAGGATGCTGGGGGTGACGCATGAGCGAGTTGCGCCCCTTGTCGCGTGATGTCCAAGGCCGCGTTCGGCAGGACATCAGCATCCAACGCCTTCTTGAGTGGGCCTTTGCTGATGAATGCGCATCGATCGACTTTGAAGACGAGGGCACATTGGCGCAGGGCTATGGATCTGTTGGAAACGCTTACCGCATGGCGCAGCGCGGTCTGCTCGGCTGCAAGGTCGATGGCGGCGGGCGGTCCAATCCGGATCATGATGCTGACATCGTCGCCGCTGCTGTTGCGGTGCTGCCTGAGGGCTGCGGTGGCCGACGCATGGCCGTTCAGATAGCCGAGTTGGCGCGTGCGCGGTCGGTGCCCGATGCCTATGTCGGCGCGGTGATGAGATGTGAGCCGGTCGGCTGGCATGTGAACCCGCATGGTCGGCGGGCTGTAACCGAAACACTCGGGCAAGTGGCGGACTGTAGTGGTCGGAAGGTGAAGCGGCATGACATTCGGGTTTGTCCGGTCGTGTTTCGACCAGCCGCCGATCAGATCGCAGTGGCACGTCGGAACTATTTGCAATGGTGGTCGGCTCTGTTGGAGCTTCGGGTTTGCCTGCAAATTCATAATGATATGTCGCGGTGGAATGTGACGCATGAGCTGCCTGCGCGTACACCTTGGAAAAAAGTTCTTGCTGAATAATTCTAGCCCCTCTAGACATTGAGCCAACACCACCACCGCGCCCGGCGAGGATCACCCTCTCCGGGCGCTTTGCGTTTCAAGGGGTGAGCCATGTTTCGTTTGGAGTTCATGGATCAGAACGCCGTCCGCTTTCAGGATGGTGTTGCGCGAGTTGGTGACACGAAGAAAGCGCATGATGCTTTTCGCCAGGCAATCAATCACACTGGGTCGAAGTCCAAGACCCAAGTGGTTCGAGCGCTTGCCAAGCAGATGGGCGTGAAGCAGGCCCTGGTGCGTAGCGGCCTCGCGGTGCGGCGCGCCAACTTCGATAAGCTCGAATACACGATCACCGCATCTGGTCGAGAACTGTCGCTGAAAGTATTCGGCGCCAAGCAGTTCGGATATGGCGTCCGGGCAAAGCCTTGGGGGAACTCCGGTCGGTTCGAAGGCGCGTTTATCTTTGCTGGCACGCCGGGAAGCGGACAGCCTGTCGCAGGTGGGCACGTCTTCAAGCGTACGGACGGTAGCAACTCAACGCCGATCGAAAAGCTCTACGGTCCCAGCGTGCCGAAAGAGATGATCAAGGATGCTTCCGCTGATGCATTCACCAGAATTGCAGATGACCTGCCGGGACGGATCGAGCATGAGTTCCGCCGGCTGACGAATGGGGTGGTTGGCTGACCGATGGGCGTGCTGGCGGAGGCCCCACCGTGCCCCCCCCATTCAGGGACCGTACCAGCGATCTGGCTGCATACGGGGGCGCAGCAGCCCGGGGTTTAGGTCATTATAAACAACGCCCAAAGCCTAAACGATAGGTTGTTTAGGGTCGTATAGGATGGGTTAGGCATAGCCTTTTGAGACAGGAGAGACGACGGCGCTGTCCGGTGCCAGGAAGGGCGTTATGAGCAGGCAGCTGAACACGACTGAATTGGCCAATGAGCTGAACCTTTCGAAAGGCCGGATCAGCCAGTTGGTAAGAGATGGGCGCTTGGACGGCTGCTTCAAAGGCGACGGGCGTGCGCGCCGCTTTGACCTGGTCTCGGCCGCAGAAAAGCTGGGCCAGCGCCTCGATCCCGCTCAGATGTTGGGCAACGGAGCGAAGACCCGGCGCAGCCTGGATGAGATCGAGGATACATCCGACGACGATGCCGGGAAGCCTCCCCGCTACGGCGAAGGCGCAACATTACTGTCAGCCAAGGACCCAAGCCGTTACGAGCTGGCGCGAACACAGGAACTCGAGGAACGCGCCCGACGCGCCCGACGTCAGAACGAATCCGAAGAGGGCAACTGGGTGCTTGCCAGTGAGGTGCACTCGGAGACGGCTCGGCAAATACAAATGGAAATCGCCTCGATCGAAAGTTCTGTGCTGCGCGGTGGCGCGCGGCGGATCGCTGATGAGCTGGGTGTCGACTTTAAAGAAGCGCGCGCGATCCTGACGCAGGTTTGGCGGGAGTATCGCGGGCAACGCTCAGAACAGAAAACGGCTGAAGCTGACGCTGCGGCGCTATCCCCATCAGAGGATGAGGTGGACTTCTAATGGGTTTCTTGGCACCGGCGCAGGCAGTGGTGGCGCGCGCCATCGCCCAAGCCATTGCGCCACCACCACCGCCGGACATCACGCGCTGGTGCGAAGAGAACATCGTGTTCGATGCACGCTCGCCGATGCCGGGTCCATTCGACGTGTCCCGGTTCGCATTCTTGCGAGAGATCCACGAGGTGCTGTCGCCGGAGCATCCCTGTCGGGAAGTCACGCTCAGAGGATCGGCCCAATGGGGGAAAACGGTCTCGGTGATCCAGCCGACGATCGCGGAATGGCACGAATATACCCCGCTCGACTCGCTGATTGTTCATCCGACTGGGAGTGCGGCAAGCGAGTGGGTCAACAACAAGTGGATGCCCATGCGCCGCCAAGCGCCGGGGCTGATCAGGGTATTCGGGTCAGGTCGCGGCGAAAATCGGGACAACACGTTCAACCAAGAAACGCTTGATCGCAACGGTTCAATCAAGGTCGCATCCGCCGGTTCGCCGGCTGACCTGACAGGGACAAGCCGACGCCTGGTCGTCATGGATGATGTTGCCAAGTTTGAGCCGTCTGAAAAGGGGGACCCTGAGAAACTGGCCGAAAGCCGGGCATCGGGTTACGAGGACGCAAAAATCCTGCGGGTCTCGACCGCGATGATCAAAGGCACGTGCCGGATCACGCTGGCCTATGAGCGGTCAGATCAGCGGCTTTTCTATGTGCCCTGTCCGCAATGCGGGCATGAACAACCGCTGACTTGGGAGAACTTTTTGAAGAACCTTAATCCGGAGGCTCTTCACGCGGCCCACTTCACTTGTGAAAAGTGCGGTGATGCGATCCGGCACAAGGATAAAGAACGCATTGTTCGCCTCGGAAAATGGGTGCCGCAGAACGCCGCCGGAAGTCATCCCGGTTTTCATCTCTGGCGGGCCTATGCGCCGCAGCGAGACTGGGCTTCCATCGCCAGCGAATACGCGCAGGTGATGGGCTGGTCGCGCCTTGCGGCCTCCGGCAGTGGCTCGGCAACAAAGGATGCGGATGTCGCGCCCAAGAGTAAAGCCACGACCCCGACAGTAAGCTCTGCCATTGAGCAAGTGTTCTGGAATGACGTTCTAGGGTTGCCTTACGAGCAAGCCACCGATGCCCCTGATTGGGAGCAGCTGCGTGATCGGACAGAGAACGCAGAACAGGATGAAGTTTTGGAGCTCGGCATATTGCCGGCAACTGGGTTTATCTTTGCAGCTGGTGTGGATTGCCAAGATGATCGGATGGAAGCGCAGCTGGTCGCGTTTGGTCCCAACCGACGCCGTTGGGTGATCGATTACAAAGTGATCCCGCATCACATCAGTGATGAGACGGGCAGAGCTCACCTCAATGCCCTGTTGAAACAGAAGTGGCGGACTGAACTGGGATTGCCGGTTCAGCTCGATATCTTAGCGATCGATGGCGGGGCCTATACCGACGACGTGTGGAGCTGGGCCAAAACCCATCCATGGAGCCGCGTGATTATTGTGAAAGGGGCCTCGACGCAGAACGGCCCGCTGATGATGCCGCAGCGTTTTGAGCGCCGGAAGGACGGGAAGGCTAAGAGGGCGCAGAAACGTGCCTTCAACCTCAATGTGTCTTCCATGAAGGCGGGACTTTACGGGCACCTGGATAAGGAGTTGCCGACCGAACGCGGCTTCACGCAGTTTGCCAGAAACCTTGGCGACGAATACTACAGAATGTTGACTGCAGAGACCCGGGTCGTGCGGCGCAATAAAGTGGGCGTGATGACCAGCGCCTGGCTGCTGGTCGAGCCAACCCGTCGAAACGAAGCCTTGGACACGATGAACTATGCAGAGGCTGCAGCACTTCGAAAGGGGTGGGCCTCAATGACAGATGATCAATGGGATTCTCTAGCGGCTGAACGCGGTATCGCGCCTGAAGCCCCCCAGGGTGATCTTTTCGATGCTGAAATACCCGTCGTGAAGGCAACACAAACTGAGGCGACACCGCCGAAAGAGAATGAGCCAATGACACCCCGCGTCAAATCTTCATGGAAAGCCTACCGATGATGAAACTCCTCGATCATCGCGGCGTGCCGATGCCCTCGCGGGAGGTTGCGCCGCAAGCCCGCTATATGGGGCACGATCGCAGTGGCATCCTCTCCATGCGTCGCGCCGTCACGCGCGACGTCAAGGTCGACGTTCGCGAGGCCGCGTCCCGGGCTTTCGCTCTCGCCTTTGACTTCATGCAGAACAGCGGGCGGATCGCTGGTGCGACGGATCAGATTATCGCTGACATGATCGGCCCTGAGCTCAAGCTCAACTGCCAGCCCGATCTTGCGTCGCTGGGATATGACGATCCAGAGAAAGCGGCGTGGTGCCGGATGGTCGAACGGGAATGGCGGCGCTGGTCCTGGAACCCTTGGGAATGTGATCTCGAAGGCAAAGCCAGTGTTCAGGAAATGCTCGACGGTGCGGTCCGCTACTATCTGGCCGGCGGCGAGGCACTCGCAACGATCGATTTTCTGGGACGCGGGGATCGGCGGCGCTACGGATTGGAGACGGGCACAAAGGTCCGGCTTGTTTCGCCTCACCGCCTGACACGCTATTCGAGCCCGATGGAAGGGTGGGATCAGGGGATCTATCACGATGAATTAGGTCGACCGATGTCGTATCGGTTCCGGCGGTCCGAAGGCGGATTGGAGCGTGACATCGACGTGATGGCCCGCGCGGGGTCGGTGGCGCAGGTCATCCACGTGATGGATCGGGGCGCGACGCCGAACAGCCCGCGCGGCATCACGCCCATGGCACCCGCGTTCAAGGTCATCGCTCAGTCAGATCAATTCGCCGACGCCACGCTGACGACGGCGCTGTTGCAGACCGCTTTTGCAGCGACGATTAAAAGCCCCGAGCCTTCGGAAACGGCGTTCGAAGCTTTGCAGCAGCTGAATGACATGGACGGGTTCCAAGGCAATAAAGACTTGGCGACGGACCTCATGTCCGTCTGGGGGCATCGACTTGATGCATTGAAGACGAAAAGCCTGTCGATCGGTGGCGACACCAGTCAGGTGAACCACCTTGGGCCCGGCGAAGAATTGGAGCTGCACAGTAGCGCGACGCCAGGGCCCCAATACCAACCGTTCCAGATGGGCCTGATGCAAGAAGTTGCCCGGTGTTTGGGTGTCACGCTCGAAAGCCTGACCATGGACCATTCGCGCGCAAGCTACTCGAGCGTGCGCATGGCTGTTGCGACTATTTGGCCAACAATTGCGCGGCGTCGCGAGCGGATTCCGTCAGTTATGGCGCAGGGCATCTATGAAGCTTGGCTTGATGAGGCCATCGGCACTGGTCGTATTCCGCTGAAAGGCGGCTACCAGGCCTTCGCTGCAAACCGCGAAAAGGTTGTCGACGCCGAATGGCGCGGACCGGCCAAGCCAAGTGCAGACCCGTATAAGGACGCCATCGCCCGCAAGGTGCAGCTCGAAACCGGACAGACCACGCTGAAGCAGATTGCATCTGAAGAAGGGCGCGATTGGGAAGAAGACCTCGATCAAATCACGCGAGAGGTAGAGCGTTTCCGAGAAGCCGGGGTGACGCCGCCCCACGGACGCATGTCCGGTGGGGAAGGCGCTGGCCCACTTGGTGGCGCAGCCGACGGAATGAGAGAGCCGAGCAATGACTAAAGACCCCTGCGTTGAAGCAGCGGAACTCAAAGCGATCCGCCGGGACCTGATAACGGGTGAGAAGGCCGCGACCGTCAGGTTTGGTGAGGATGAGGTTCGTCTCACGAAGGCGGACTTGCCGCGTCTCGACGGGCTGATTGCTGAGGCGGATAAGCTTTGCGCGATTGCGGAAGGCAAGACCCCGAGACGCAAACGCTACGCCATGGGCGTTCGTTTTCGGCCCCACTGAGGAAGCAAACATGAATGCATTTGACGCCGCCCTCGGGACACCGTGGGCGATCCAGCCTGATGCGCTGGAGCAACTTCTGACAATTGCGGCCCGGGATCACGAGGTCACGCCGGAAGCTTTGGAGGCTTACCGCGCGGAGGCAGTCGGCCGCTCTGCCACTCTTGAGCAACGCGGACCAGTGGCGATCCTCAACGTGCAGGGGCCACTCTTTCGCCGAGCGAACATGTTTACAGAGTTCAGCGGGGCCACGTCTTACGAAATCCTGCGCCGCGACTTGCAAGTCGCGCTCGACAATCGCGACATCCGGTCGATCCTGCTGAACATCGACAGCCCCGGCGGGGCCGTCAACGGGTGCGGCGAGCTCGCCAAGGCGATCTACGCTGCTGAAAAGCCGGTGGTGGCTTACGTTGGCGGCATGGGCGCATCGGCCGCGTATTGGTTGGCAACGGCGGCGCGGCAGGTCGTGATCGACGATAGCGCTGAGGTCGGATCGATCGGGGTCATTCTTGGGATAACCGACACAAGCGAACAGGATCGCGCCCGTGGTGTTCGCGACATTGAGTTCGTCTCTTCGCAGTCACCGATGAAGAACCCTGATCCCGATGCGCCGGCCGGGGCCGCTTCCTATCAGAAGCGGGCGGATGCTCTCGCAGCAGTGTTCCTGGATGCGGTTGCAAAGCATCGTGGCGTCACTGCTGAGGATGTCGCGGCCGAGTTTGGGCAAGGTGGCGTCCTCGTCGGCACAGAGGCTGTGGTGATCGGCATGGCAGACCGGGTCGACACTTTCGAGGGTACGCTGGCGCGCCTTGCCACTGAGACAGATTTCCCGCGGGCCCCCGCGGTGAAGGATCGGCGCCGCACTGCGGCGCATGATGAGCTGGCGGCACCATCCGCCGCCCAAAAAGGTCAGCATAAGGAGAATCCTATGACCACTGCATCGACGGCGGATGACAAGTCCGCACTCACCCAAGCCGACATCGATAAAGCCGCCGCCCAAGCGGCTAAAGATGCGGTTGCCGCAGACCGCAAGCGGCGCGCCGACATCATGGGCTTGCCAGAGGCAAAAGGCCGCGAGAGCCTCGCGCAGCACTTCGCCGAAAACACCGACGATGATCTGGAGAAGGTCAAGGCCGCACTCGCCGCCGCGCCACAGGCCGTCGAACAGCAGCCCGCTGGCGATGACAAACCAGACACCGATCCGGAAGCCTATGAGCGTCAGCGAAACCTCGCTGGCCAAGGCTTGGGCGGCCAGCCGAAGCCGAGCGGTAAGACCGATCCGTCGGTTCTCAAGTCTGCCACTAAACGCAACCTGTCGCGCCGCGGGCGCCACTGATCGAGAGGTAAGGGACAATGCCCACACTCAATGAAGACATTCACAATCGCCCGGGACAGTACCTTGTATCCGAAGCCTCGGGCATGCGGTCGCGCGAGCAAGGGATCATCGCGTCGGGTTCCGGCGTGCTAAAGGCGGGGGCTGTGCTGGGCATGGTCACCGCTTCGAGCAAGCTGGTGCCCTATGACCCAGCCGGCGTTGATGGCAGCGAAACGGCTGTCGGCATTCTGTTCGAGGGCTGTGATGCCACGAGCGCAGATGTGCGGCGGACCTACACGGTCCGCGATGCTGAGGTTCATGCCGAAATGCTGACCTTCGCAAACGGCACGACCGACAACGAGAAATCCACCGCCATGACCGCACTCGCGGCTCGCGGCATCATTGGCCGATAAGGAGGGCGTGACCCATGGCACTTGTACTAGATGTCTTTGACCAGAATGGTTGGGGCGTAGTCGAATACGACGAAAACATCGTGGACAATACCGAGTTCAAGCCGCAGCTGCTCGGCTCACTCAATCTGTTCGATCCAATCTACTCGCGTTCTTCGGCCATTGCCGTCGCGCAGAAGAATGGGACTTTGGCGCTCATTCCGACGTCAGAGCTCGGCGCGCCTCTTGAAGAGCTGGTCCCTGAAGGTGCAGACGTCCGTCTCTTCAAGGCACCACGTCTCGCCAAAGGGTCGACGATCTACTCCACTGAGCTTGCCGGTATCCTCGCGCTGCCCTTTGATCAGCAGACGGTTGAAGTTGCTGATGAGCTGGCGGATCGCACGACAGCGATCATGGACGATCTGGAGCTGACCTGGGAACATCACCGCCTTGGGGCGATCCAGGGCATCGTCTATGAGGCGGACGGCACCACGCCAATCATCAATTGGTACACAGAGTGGGGCATCACGCCGCCAGCCGAGGTGAACTTCTCTCTTGGGACGGAGGCAACTGACGTTCGCAAGAAATGCCGGGATGTCGCTCGCGCCATGCAGAACGCCTCGAAGGGTGCTTGGACGCCGTCGACCCGAATCGGGGCTCTCTGTGGTGACGCATTCTTTGACGCACTGGTTAACCACCCGCAGATCAAAGAGACGAAGCTGGGCACCGAGCGCGCGGTCTCATTGGAGGGGATCGAAGGATACTCGGCGATTGAAGTCGAGAACATCACCTTCATCAACTATCGCGGCACGGACGACGGATCGAAGCTGGCGATCAACACGGACAAGGTGAAGTTCTTCCCAATCGGCGCACGCGGCGTCTTCCGAGTGGGCTTCGGCCCATGCCAGGAATCCAAACGCTACCTGAACCGACGGGCCCAAGAGTATTACTCGATGCTTCTGGCTGATCCTTCCGGCCGTGAAGCGTGGGATCGCGCGGAGATCTACAGCTATCCGCTGCATATCTGCACGAAGCCCGGCATGCTCATCCCCGGTCGTCGAGCCTGATCATGGGGACCGTAGTCAAACCGGGTTTCTATGACGGAGCTTTCAGGAAAGCGGGGCAGTACGCCTCCGACGACGCCATTGCAGCATCAATGGAGGCGAAAGGTCCGGGCCGTAGTGGGCTAATCCGCGAAGCCATCCAATCGCTTGGTCCCGATGGCTTCACCGTTGACGGAAAGCCTAAGACCGATGCAATCAAAGCCGAGATGCCCGAGGGCAGTGACCGCGTCACCGCCGCTGAGCGTGATGCGATCTGGGCGGCGGTGCAAGAAGAGGGCGCGACTTAAGCCTCGCTCCGCAATCCGCCCGTGCCTCCCGCGGGCGGTTTCTGAGGTCGGGGGCGTGTCCTCCCGCGTTCCCGACCATTATTGAGGATTAGCCATGGCCAATTTCCACAAGTATCGCGACCTTGCCGTGCGTGCAGTCGATGATCTGATGGGGGAAACTCTCCATGTCCTTCCGATAAACGCAGGCAAGATTGACCCCGCGCGGACGGCGCGCGACGTGATCTCGCCTCTGCGCGTGGGCGTCGAGGAAAACGATGGCGTAAGTGGGAAGAGCAAATCCTGGGGGGCGCGCATCGCGTCAGGGAAAGCGCGGGCGCACATATCCCGCGAGAAATATCCTGACCTCGTGCTGCGGCAGGGAGACCGTCTCCGAGCCGTCGAGCGGGCAGGGCGCCCATGGTTCGAAGTGGATTCCGTGGGTGATCGTGATCATTCGCGTTTGATCGTGGAGCTAGATGAAATATGAGCCTGTGTCGCTTTGCTCTTCGCCATACTGCTGTTGAAGCGCTGCGCGGCCAGACCCTCGTTGGTGACAACGTGAAAAACAGCGACTTTCGGGCACTCGATATCGCCGCCGATGGCGCTTTGCGGGATAATTCTGACAAGCCGTTCATCCTTATCTACACCGACGACGCGACGGTTGGCGGCATGGGCCATCCAACGCTGTGGGAAAACGGCATCGTGGAGCTTGTGATAGAGAGCGGCATTGCGGCGGCGATGGGTTCCTTTGACGAAGAAACTGGCGAGACGACTTTCACTGGTTATGGCGTCCCGGCCACGGATACCGGCATGGAAGCTGCGCTCGATATCATCGATCGACAGGTCGCGATGACCTTACACGGCGATGGAGAGTGGGCATTGCTATTTGCCCATTTGCACGATGGCATTACGAAAATTGAACGCAAGCGGGCGACGTTGTCGGATAGCGGCACGCGCTTGGCAGCACGGCAAATCCGGATGTGGGTAGACGCGAAAGCCGACCCCGCTTGGGGCGCGGAATTGGCGCCTGCACATTACGCGAAGCGGTTTGAGGCCGCAGTGGCTGGAACCGATGTCGAGGCAAACGTCGCAGCCTTGCTTGGTCCGGCCGACGCGCCGATGAGCTATGAGCAAGTGCGCGCCCGCTACGGCCTTTCCGGCGATGTTGCGAGCGCCCTCGTACCGGCGGCGCTCTATCCAGGGGGTGCGCCGGTTTCCGAAATCAGGTGGCTGGTCGAATGACCTTCCCAAGCCGTCTGGGCGAACAAGTTGCCTATCTCGGTCGCGAGATCGCTGAACTGAAGCGCCGCGAACGGGGCCGAAGCAGAGAGGGCACTGTGACGGCCGCTGATCCTGAGGCGGGGCGCTACCGTGTTGAGTTTGCGGAAGGGTTCATCAGCCCTTGGATGCCAGTCGAGGCACTCTCAAGCGGCGAACTGAAGATCCAAGGCGAGCCGGTCCTCGGTCAGCGGGTGAAGGTGACAAGTGAGAGCGGAGACCTGACCGATGGCGTGATCGCGCTGTCGAGCTTCACCGCTGACAGGGGGCGACCGAAGGCAGCGAACGGAGAACTGATCATCACAAAGGGCGATCATCGGCTCGAATTGACTGCGGATGGGTTTGCCTTAACCGGCCCTGTTCACATCTCTGGCCCCGTCACCATTGAGGGCGACACACTGCTGCACAATGGCACCAATGTCGGGGCAGGCCACAGACATAAAGATACGCAACCTGGCGCGGGCAAAACCGGTGCGCCGGAATAATGGAGAGGCACATGAAGACCAACACTTACAACGTGGCGAAGGCGTCGTTCATTCTTGGAGAGCACAAACCCGAGGGTGCGACCGTAGAGCTGTCCCCGGCGCAGGCCGCCCCGTTCATTCGCGGTGAACAGATTACTGCGGTGAAGTCTGCCCAGAAGAAGGCGAAGGACTGATCCGATGGCGGGGGTCAGCCGCGAAACCGGTCAACCTCTCGATGGATGGGACCACGTGCGCCAATCGATCGCCGTCATATTGACGACGCCCATCGGCTCACGTGTCATGAGGCGCGAGTTCGGGTCACATCTCTACAAGCTCATCGGCCGTCCGATGACCAAGGCAAATATTCTAACCGTCTATGCCGCGACTGCCTTGGCGATCTCCCGCTGGGAGCCGCGCTTCACTCTTACCGGATGCGAATTGATCCAAGGCAAGTCCAACGGCGTGCTCAGTATCGCGATCTACGGCATCTACAACGGAACGGCCGTCAGCGACACGCTGCCGCTGGCTGCCTGACAAACGACCTCAACCAATCAGTGAAACCAAGAAACGCGGACAGCCCGCGAAAGGAGAACGCATGGCCGAGCCATTTTCCGGCGTCCGGGTGATCCAGGACGCAAACGAACCAGTTATTCCACAGCCAACCAGTACCTCGACCATTGGCATGATCCAGGCTGTCACGCCAGCGGACCTGCCGAGCGGTATCGTGGTGAACACACCTATTGCTGTGCGCAATCCGTCCGACGCGGCTGAGCTGCCGGACGCCGTGAAGCAAGAGCTAGATACAGTCTGGGACAATATCGGCGGAACGGTCGTGCTGACGTTCGTGGACAGCGGCGCTGACGCAGCCGAACTGACTGCAAATGCGATTGGTGACGCGACCACTAAGACTGGCGTTCATGCCTTCCGCAAGGCGACGTCTTTGGGGCTTCCGAAACCCAAGATTTTTCCCACGGCGGGGATCGCCTATGCCGGTGTCGGGACAGCTGACGGGGTGATTGCCGAGCTTTTGACGGTTGTCGATGACCTGCGTGGCTATGTGTTCGCGGACGGCCCCGGCACGACCAACGCTGATGCAATCACTGCCGCCGCCCTTTTGAGCAATCGCCGCGCGACAGTCACCGACGACAAGATCCTCAAGAGTATTGGCGGGGTGCCAACCGCGAAATCTGCATCGACCTTGTTCGCCGCAATCCAATCAAACCTCGATCGCACGCAGAACGTCGCCTGGCCTGCTACGAATGTTCAGGCTCTGGGGCTGATCGGCGTCAACCGTCCCGTCGACTTTGCGACCGAAGTGACAGAGCTGAATGAAGCCGGCGTCTCAACGGTGATCAATCGCGGCGATGGTTTCAAAGTCTGGGGGCCAAAGACGACTGCGGCAAACGAGGCCGGGTCCATTTGGCAGTTCCTGAACGTGGTTCGCGTTGCTGACTATGTGAATGAGACACTGGAAGACGGCTTCTATGGCTTCATGGGTCGCCCCATGATCCGCGACACGCTCGATCTGATGACAATCGCAGGTCAGCGGCTCTTGCGCCGCCTTGAGGGGGAGAACGTGCTCTTACCTGGTTCGCGCTTTGGCCTCGCTGCCAGTCAAACTGCCGAGGATGGCGTGCAGGGCATCGTGCGGTTTGGTCTGCAATATGAGCCGCCGGCACCAATCTACGACCTACGCATTCAGGCGTATCGCAACCCAATCGTGGCCTATGAGGCGCTGTTTGACAGTGTGTCTGGTCAGTTTGTCATCGCCGAAGCGGCATAAGGAGAAACGACATGGCAAATTCCCCCGCCTTCGTCTTGAAGAACGTCACCGTCAACATGGCAGGTGTCAACCAGATCGGCCAGATGGCTCAGCTCACCTTACCAGCGCCGGAAGCTTCCACCGAAGAGTTCCGCAACGCTGGTATGGTTAAGCCGCGTTTGGTTCGCATGGGCTATGAAGCGCAGAGCTTCTCGGTAGAGCTCTCCAGCTTTGACCCCGCCATCCTCGAGCTTATGGGCAACGGTCCTCACAATCTAATCGCCCGCGGCTACGCCGAGAGCGAAGACGGCACAGAGCATAGCTACCGATGCCTGATGGTCGCCGAGGCAACGGCGGTCAGCCCCGGCGATCATGCACCTGCGTCGAAGGCCTCTCTTTCGACTGAGTTCACCGTTCATGAGCAAACGTTGATCTGTGAGACAGACGGTCAGGACCGCGAGGTCTGGCACATCACGGACACCGAAGTTCGGATCGGCGGCAAGGTCCAGAACCCAGGTATGGCGCGCGCACTCGGTCTAGCTTGATTGATCGGGGCGGCTTCGAGCCGTCCCGCTACCCAATGTGTTGTTCGATAACGCCAGCATGGTTGCCCTGAAGTCCATCGCAGCCGCCAATACTTTGATAATTGAGGCATCTTCCTATGTCAGACACTCCAAAGACTGTGACGGTCACTCTTACTGAGCCCGTTACGTACCAAGAGCAGACCTACACATCGCTCACCTTCCGCCGGCGCAAAGCAAAAGACCTAGTCGCTATGGACCTCGTGAAGGGCGAAATGCGAAAGCACATGGCGATGCTCGCCTCAATGGCCGGCGTGCCGCTCCCCGTGATCGAGGAACTGGATGCCGAAGACTATGAGGCGGCATCGAAGGAGACGATCGCCGTCATGGGAAAGTCGGTAGCGAAGGCCGTGAAGGACGCCGAGACGGCGGCGGCCCAAGCGGAGGCAGAGACGGAAGAACCTTCCGACGCATGATGTGTGAGATCGGGCGGTATCTAAACCAGTCTATCAACCATGTGAGTGACTGGACTGACGACGACTTCCTTCTGACCCACGCAGAAATCAATCCAATCCTTGAAGCCGAACAACCTGGAAAGGAGCGCTGACGCATGGCCACACTTACCTCTCAGCTCATCATGCGCTTGGTTGACCAAGTTACCGGTCCGGCCAAAAGTGTGCAGCGCGCCATGAAAAGCGTGGATGGCGCAATCGAGCGGAACAACCGCGCCATCGCCCAAACACGTGGTGCCTTCGCGGCCAGCGCTGCCGCCGCTGCAGCTGCGGCCTACGCAATTGCACAGCCCGTGAAAGCCGCCATGCGCTTTGAAGAGGCGATGGCTGATGTCCGAAAGGTCGTAGATTTTCCAACGCCTGACGGGTTTCAGAACTTTCGCGACGAACTGTTCGCCCTGAGCCGTGAAATCCCGATGACAGTTCAGCAACTGGCCGAGATCGCTGCTGCAGGGGGCTCGTCTGGTCTCAAAGGCGATCAGCTGATCAAGTTTACCGAGATGACGGCAAAGATCGGTACGGCATTTGACATCAGTGCGGAATCTGCGGGCGGGTTCGTGAACTCCATGCGCAACGCGCTTGCGCTGTCTCTTGATCAAACCATGGGGCTATCTGATGCGATCAACCATCTGACGAACAACATGGCCGCGACCGCGCCTGAGATGACGAATTTCATGACGCGTATCGCAGGTGATCTCACTGCTGCGGGCTTTGTCGCAGAAGAAGCCGCTGCGTTTGGTGCCGCAATGCAGGCTTCTGGGCACGGCGCTGAAGTCTCAGCCACGTCCTTCCGGAACATGGCGAAAGCTCTGACGCGAGGGGAAAGTGCGACAGCACGTCAAGTTGCCGCGTTCGATCGGCTCGGCCTAAGTGGTTCGGATGTCGCCAAGCGGATTCAGCAGGATGCAGTTGGCACCACGCTCGAAGTCATCGACGCGATCGGAAAGCTGCCAGCTGAAGTGCGTCAATCGACGATGTCTGACCTGTTCGGCGATGAGGCGCGGGCCTTGACCGGCCTTATCACAAATACCGACTTGCTGCGTGAGGCCCTGGGCTATGTGGCTGATGAATCGCAATATGCAGGCAGCGCTCTTAAAGAATACGCCGCACGCTCCAAGACCTTTTCTTCGGACCTACAACGTTTCCAGAACATCATGGCCGAGCTATCGGTCACGATAGGCGAGGCGCTTTTACCCGCGCTCTCGGATACGATGGAACAGATCAAGCCGTTCATCGAAGCCCTGATCAAATGGTCGCGTGAAAACCCAGACCTGGTCCGCAACATCGTGAAAATGGCTTCCGCGCTTGCTGGGATGCGGCTTGCATTTCTTGGCCTGAAACTGGCTGGCCTTACAGGTAAAGGCGGCGCGCTTTGGGCCTTGTCGCACGGGCTGACGGCGCTCTACGGGGCTGCGCGTGGTGCATCAGCCATCGGGAAGGCCGCACGCGAGTCGCGCCGCCTGCAAGAGGCTCTTGCTGCGATGAATGGCGTTAAGATTACGCGTTTGGATAAGATCAGGGCATCGGTGGCGGGGATCGCCCGCCTGACTGGCCTTTCAGCCGTTGCGGCAGGCTTCTCGGCCTTCGTGGGCGCAGTGGCTGCGATCTCCGCGCCGGTCTGGGGCGCCATTGCACTTGCTGTCGCGGCGGTCGGTGCAGCTGGTTTCTCGATCTATAAGAATTGGGATCAAGTCAAAGCTACCGTGTCTGGTGTTGCAGGCGCGATTGGTGGGCGTCTACGAGAGAGCCTCGATAGGTTTAAGCCGGTTCTGGAATGGCTCGAGCCATTAACTTCGGGTGTTGCCGAAGCCTTCAGTTGGTTAGCCGACGGTGTCGGAAAAGTCGTCGATGCTGTCAAAACATTCTTTTCCGGCGGCATCTTCGACCAGAGCGTCTTGACTGAAGAAGAAAAGGCGCGGGTCGCAGGAAACGCCCGAGACATAACGAACCGCATTCTCGATGCGATCGATGCTTTGCCGGGTGCCATGTATAAGGCGGGTGTAGAGGCAATCCAAAGCCTTTGGGAGGGCATGGAAGCCAAGGTTAAATCGATGATCAAGTGGGTGGAAACGATTCCTTCGATGATCATGGGCGCCATCGGCAGCATCGATCTCACCAACGGCGAGACCTATTCCAAACCTACTATGCGCAACGCTAACCCGACCCCGGGCGCCAATGGCCTGCTGAATAATTCGCATGCAATCAAGAAGAACGCCCAAAGCGGTCCGAAGGCCCGCGGCGGTCCAGTGGTCGCCGGACTTCCCTATCTGGTAAATGAAGGCGTGCGGTCCGAAGTCATGGTGCCCTCCGCTTCCGGGGGTATTCTTAACGTGCCGCAGGCGCAGCTCGCAATGACCAGGGCGCTGCGCGGTTCCTCGCGCGGTGGCGGTTCTCGTGGTCCTGCAAGTGTGACCTTCGGCAATATCATCGTGCAAGGCGGCACAAATGCCAGTTTGGACGATCTTGCACAGGCTTTTGGGCGTCAGGTCCAGAACGCTTTTGGCTCTCACTTCGCGGATGAGTTCTGACATGGCAGTCTTAATGGCCCTCGGTCCCTTCATGTTCGAGGCGATGGGGTTTTCCCTCGCCGATCGGGGGCGCAGCCTCGATACGCCATGGGCGTCGATCGAGGTCGCGGGCGGCGAAGATCAGCTGCAGTGGATGGGTGGCAGTGGCCGATCGGAGACCATCCGTGGCGTGCTGTTCAGCGAGTTTGGGGGGCAAGCGTCGCTCGACGGCCTCAGTCGGGCAGCAAGCATGGGGGTCATACTGCCCTTGGTCGCGATTGGCCGTGCGCCAGGCAATGTATTTGGTCCGCATGTGGTGGATGGTGTTTCAGAAGATCACGGCTTTATCGACGCGGACGGCAGACCTGCGCGCAATGCCTACAGTCTCAAAATCCGATCCTACGCGGGACAGCCGGATTACACCGGTGCGGCGGCGCAATTTGTGCAGAAGTTGTTCGCATGAAGACTGTACGCGCCACTCAAGGTCAGTTGGTCGATGATATCTGCAGAGCGCACTACGGTGATGAGAGCACTTATGTCGAAGCTGTACTCGGCGTGAACCCCGGCCTGGCTGCTTTGGGCGCGGGGCTGCCCGCTGGAACATTGGTGCGCCTGCCGGATGTGACGCCAGCGCAGGACGTGCGTCAGACCGTGACATTGTGGGACTAAGCGCATGACACCCGAAGTAAGGATTGTCGTCGATGGCCGCGAGGTGGATTTCCGGTCGCGGCTGCAATCGGTTGAGATCGTGGATAAGGAGGGCGTGTCCTCGGATACGATCAATCTCGTCATAGCCAATCCGGATCAGGCTTTTCCCTTGCCGTCGAAGGGTGCGAAGATCGAGGCGTGGATTAACGGTGACTATTTCGGCAGCTACACGGCCGAGACCGTCTCTGCCCCATGTTTCCCGCATATGATCGAGGTGACGGGCAAGGCCGCCGGGTTCAAGGGTAAAGAAAAAGAAACGAGAGAGCGTCACTGGGATAGTTCCCAACTCTCCCAGATCGTGGCCGACATCGCCAATGACTTCGGTTTGTCAGCTTCTGTCGATCCCGCTGTCGGTGCCCACGTCTATGACTGGGTAGGGCAGGTGAACGAAAGCTCAGTTGCGTTTCTTGAGCGGTTGGCAAAGCGTCACGATGCGTTGTTTTCAATCAAGGATGGACGGCTGATATTCGCAGCGCGCGGGGCAGGGCGGTCACCTTCAGGTTCTGAGCTCACGGGCAGCACGATCACGTCTGCAAACATCGTGCCCAACACCTGCCGGTTTGAGTTTAGTGATCGCAGCCAATATGCCCAGGTAGCAGCGCACTATACCGATAGGGCGGCCGGGGCACGCAAGGAAGTAACGGTCGCGAGCGATGACGCTGGCACGGCGATCTGGCGGATAGGTGAGCCGTTCGCTGATGAGGCAGAGGCCACGAGCGCCGCCAAAGCAAAGGCCAAGGATATGCGGCGGCGGCAGGCAAAGTTCAGCCTCGAAGTTGTCGGCAGCACCGCGTTTCGCGCGGGCGCACCCGTCCAGTTCGTCGGCGTGCTGCGCGAGATCGACGGTCAGTCCTTCATTCTCGAGACCGCAACCCACACCGTAAGCAAGACTGGGTACCGAACCCGGCTTGATGGCCACGCAAAGGTCTAAGGACACCAGCTATGATTAACCTTTCCACGCTAGCCGCGCCGCTGGCGATTGAAGACTTGTCCTATGAGGCGCTCTTCACAGACTTCAAAGATCGGTTTCAGGCCTTCTGGGATGCCGAGCGCGCGTTGAACGCCAATCTTCCTGCTTACAACGTTGGAGCACTTGAGACCGACCCAGTAACGATCGTGTACCAGGCGGCCGCTTATATCCGACTACTTGATCGCCAACGGGTCAACGATGCGGTCAAAGCGCTTTTGCCTGCTTTCGCGAAGGGCGCGGACCTCGATGCCTTGGTCGCGCGCAATGCTGTCTTTCGGCTGACCGTGATTGAGGCCACGGGGGCTGATCCGGCGGTACTGGAATCGGATGCCAATCTCCTGAACCGTTATCTGCTGTCATTCGATCGGGCTGCGGCCGGGACCCGTGACCGGTATCTATTCGAGGCCCATGCCGCAGTGCCTGTCATACCGGTAGGCGGGGCATTCGTTGCAGGCTGGCGCGAGCACGGACGCCGCGGCGACGTCGACATAGTCGTTTGCGGGCCTGACGGCCGCGATTTGACCGAGGCTGAGCTGTCCGACCTACGGGCGGGAGTTCTCGCCGATAGCGTTGTGCCTGAAGCGTCGTCGGCTGCTGTAAAGCCAGCGATCCGGCTGGAGTACCAGGTCGAACAGAAAATCATTATCCGTCGCGGACCTTCCCCCGCTGTGGTTGTCGCCGATGTCGAAGCGCGCATCCGCGAACTGACCGATGAGCGCACGATCATCAAAGGCACCGTGCCGCGCGATTTCATCGCGGGCGCAGCTCATGGGCCGAATGTGGTCAAAGCCATCACCAGCAGCCCAATGGTCGACATTGAGGCCGATGCCTACACCGTGCCGGTCTGCACCGAGATCACCATAACTGTCGAGGTCGCATCGTGAGCGCCAAAGGCATCCTTCCGCCGAACGCGACGACCTTCGAGCAGGCGTTGGCGCATGGTCTCTCTGAAGGCCTGCCGGTACCGATCCAGGAATCGTTGGATGCGGCCACCGCTCCGGCCGCCTTCTTGCCGTTCCTTGCCCACGCAGAAGGGGTCGTGCTCTGGTTCGACGATTGGTCCGAGGCTCGCAAGCGCCACGTTGCCGAGAATTGGCTGCAGGGGTACGCAAGGCTCGTCGGCACCCGGTCGGCCGTTGATGCCTTTCTGGCGCTTGTTGACGCGAGCGTCGTCCATCGCTTGACCTACCCGGCGCCGTTCATTGTCGGAGAGACTGCTGTTGGGACGCGGCTTGTGAACCAACCGCATCATTCGGCGCATTATCTGATCGACGTCGATTTGGTCGAACCAGTCGCGGCGTTCAAGGTTGGCTACACCTCGACCGGTGATGGCGCGGTTTCCCCGCCTGATGATCAGCCTATTGAGCGGGTACTCGCAGCGCTGATCGCCGCCAAGTCTCCAACTACGGAATATCGCGCCCATTTCGACACCCGCCGCCCGATAACGTCGGGCGATGCGCCCTCAACCTCTGCAGCCGTGATCACCGGCCAGTACCTAAACAGATTGGAGCTATCAGCATGACCCGGAACGTCCTTATCGCTGACAAGGAATATGTCAGCAGCCAGGTGCTGTCGGATGTCGGCCGCGCCGCGCGCGACCATGCGGACGCGGTAACGGCTGGGGCGATTGCCTTCCCGTCGCATTGGTCGCGGTTCACCGTGACTATCGCCGGGGGTGGTCAGTCGATCACCATCGCGCCGGGCGAATTGTGGAAGGGTGACGCGATCTACTCGCTTGAAGCGGCGGTCGATGTCGGCATCCTCGATTACCTGCCCCCGGTCGGCAACGAAAAGTGGATTGCGATCCTTGCGCAGCCGTCCAACCAGACGACGCGCAACCGCTCAGCTAAGGTCCGGACAGGTATCGATCCGGAAAATCCTCAGCCGGCCACGCAGTCGGTCGTTGGTGAAGAGGTCCGGCTGGTCGAGTTCGTAGTGCAGCAAGGTACACAGGCGGCGCCGGGGTCTGCTGCCAAGCCAACCGTGCCAGAGAGTTCCTGTGCGGTTGTCTATATCCTGCTGTCTGGTGCTGGCGCTCAAGCGATTGAGCCGGCCGTCTCGGACAAGGTAAAATCGCTTTACGATGTGGATGGACGCCTGATGGCCCTGGAAGTCCGCGTTGATGCGCTGTTCCAGCGTGTGACTGGGATTGAGACTGACTTGTCTGCCCTAAAGGGGGCGATCCCCAAGATCATCCGTCCGGAGATTATCACGCAGCTGCAGGGTGGCTTGGCTCGCGTGGAGCAACTGCTCGGCATCCCGACCAATTACGTGGCGCGCTTCTTTGATCCGGGGCTGACGACCGAGGAATGGGATGAAAGTCAGGCCGAATGGCTTGCTGATGTGCGTGAGGGCGTAAAGTTCCCGAAAATCGCGGCGTCAGACAATCGGATGGAGCTTCTGGACGACGCCTCCCCCGATATCAAGATTAAGGACGGCGTTCTGCTGCCGGCGTGGACCGAAGAGCGTTTGCTCGATGTGACTGGCTCGGGCGGCACTCGGGATATCTCGCAGCAGACGCATACGGTCACCACGGCGAACACCGGCACCATCTCGCGCTCAAGTGTTGAATATGGGCCAACCGTGAAGCTGTGCGAAAACACCAAGGAATATGCGAACCTCGGTGCTTCCGCCTATTTGGAGAACTTCAAGACCGCGAGCGGCGAAACCTTCCAAAATCTCGGCAAAACGGACAATCCTTGGAACGACACCGAGCATGCGATTGGCCACTCTGAGTTCCGGGCCCGGCAAGTAATCCAGCGGTCTTGGTCTGAAACCTACACCTACTACACCACACAGAGCTACGGCGTGAACGGCTCCGTCTATGGGCAGACATGGCTCAACTCCCAAGAGCGCATCCTGACATCGCTTGAGCTCGATTTCGCCCGGGCTGGATCGGGCGATGTCCATGTGTTCCTTTGCCAAGTGAATTCCAGCGGCACGCCGGATTTCGACACGACGATCTGCAAGGGGACGATCCTCGCTGCTGATATCCAGACCGGCTGGGTAAAATGTGAGTTCCGCCCCACGCTGCTGGAAGCCGGCAAGCGGTACGGCTGGTTCACGGTCACAACCGGCAACCATGCGCTGCGCACCGTGACCGGCAACAAATACGCGCAGGGTTCGCTGTTCTGGTCTACCGATGGCGCTTGGGCGCAAGGTTCGCCGACCGAGGATTTCGCTTTCCGTCTGAACGTTGCCAAGTTCTCGACCACGCGTTTGGTCGTGGAGTTTGCACCGCTCACTCTGACGGGGGGTATGACCGAGTTCCATTTCACCTATGCCGGCTGGGAGCCGGGCGGCACTCGCTTGCCGTGGGAGTATGCTCCGAAGCGAACCGGCTTGCCGGACGTCTGGCATCCGTTCTCGACCGACGACAACTCGCCGCTGCGTGACGTGCCGGATACCTGCCGCATCCGGGCGGTGTTCGAAGGCACCACTGATCTGATGCCGTCGATCCAGATCGACAACACCGCGCGGCACCGGGCCTATCGCCGGGGGCCGGAACTGGTCGCTATCAGCGAGGATCAAACCTTCGGGCTGGGGACCACCTCGATCATCACTGAGACGGTTATGGATGATTTTGACCCGGCGATCCACACCGTGACGCCGCGCGTGATGGTCGGCGGCACGGTCTACGACGCCGATACGGTCACTGAGATTGACGACGATTATCCGGAGTCGGAACGCGTGAAGCTGCGCGCCTCGTTCACCGTGCCCTCTACTTCGTCTGCGCGGTATCGGCTGGAGGTGAGCAGTTCGTCGGTGATCGACCAGTGCTTCGCTGAAACCGTCGCAATGTTTGCATTCTAAGGAGGCCAGCTATGGCGGAAAATTACCAAGCGGATGCGGTGTACCGAGTGCGTCTAGGCAGGCCGTTTCCCATTCCCGGCACGGATGTGCCGCTGATGCCTCGGCATGTGCACAAGATCAAAGGGGCTGTGCTGCAGGCCATGATTGATGGAGGCGCGGATGTCCGAGTTACCGAGCCCGAGTAACGGTTATCGCGCCACGCTCGACTACGATCTATCTCTTGCCAACCTAAACGAAATACTTGGGGGCATGTGGTCGGCGTTGCAGCCTTACCGAGATGTGGTCGGGGATGCAGGCGCAGCAATCGATGCGCTCAACGCGCGGACGCTGACCGTGATCGGCGAAAGCATCACGCCGGAGCTGGAAGCGGTGCGGGCGCAGTTCGCGGCTGCGCAGGAGGAGGTCGACAATCTTCTCGGCAACGATTTTGAGGCGCGGATCGCGTCCGTGGAAGCCTCCCTTTCTGAAAAAGCCACCCCGGATGATGCGGTGGCACTCGCAATCGCACTAGGAGGCTGAAATGGCATCTATTTTCAAACGGGTTCGGCAGATTGGCGTGGGGACCGCTCGCGCCCAGATCGGAGCCTATACCGTACCGGCCGACACCACGGCAGTCGTCATCGGCATGTCGGTGGCAAACGTAATCGTTGAAGCGGCTATCGCGATCACATTGGAGCATCACGATGGCGCGGCATACGCGAAGATCGGTCCGTTCGGTTTGTCCCTCGCGGCAGGGCAAGCATGGGCGCCTGACGAAATCGGCAAGCTGGTCCTGGAAGCTGGCGACAGCCTCCACCTTACATCGGACACTGCGGCATCGGCTGACGTGTACCTAAGCATCATGGAGATCACCTAATGGGTATTATCGGCAATCAAGGCGGCGCGACGGCAGCGGGCGGCGGGTCCCTCCGGCTCCCCTATATCCGTCGAGAAATTCTGGCTTCCGGTGACTTCACCGTGCCGCAAGGCGTGACGCAATTGGAGGTTTATGCCGTCGGCGGCGGCGGCGCGGGAGGTCGACCCGGTGGTAGCGGAACATGGGCTAACGGCGGCGGCGGTGCTGGCGGGGCGGGCGGTCTGGTAGATGTCGACCCCGGCGACGTTCTTAACATCACCTATGGTGCTGCTGGTGTTGGTGGTACTGGTGTCGGCGGTGCCGGTGGCACTACTGTTGTCTCTTTGAACGGTACGACACTTTTCACATGCACGGGCGGATCAGGCGGCACTCTAACTACCGGCACTCCCCCGCCGGGAGGCACTGCTTCTGTTCATGCTTCCGTCAAAGGTGGGTACGCCGCTAATGGCGGATCGGGCGGCGCGCTCGCAGGCGGTTCCGGGCCGCGTGGTGGGAACGGCGGCGGTGGTGCGGGTTCTATCTTCGGGTCGGGCGGACGCGGGGGCACACAACTGACCGAGTATGCGGGCGCCGGGGGCGGCGGCCTTGGCGGTCGTGGTGGTGATACCCTAACGCGCGAAGGTGGCGGCGGGGGCGGAATTCTCAATCGTGGGGGAGACCCGTCTGGCGATAACGGAGGCGGCGGCGGCGGCGTCTTTGGCGCGGGCGGTGCTACAGGAGCGGGAGGCGCTGGATTAAATGGTTCTGCCAAAGGAGCATACGGTACGACTCGAGCTGAGTCCGGCTTGGAGGGATCGCTTTGGACGTTCCTCCGTGAAATTTCGGGAGGCGGCGGCGGCGGCGGTTCAGATGGAACAGGCGTGTCGCCTGCGGGATCGGGGTCCAGCGGTGGTGGCGGCGGCGGCGGCGGCGATTCTTCCGGCGGCTTTGGCGGCGGTGGCGGCTTTGGCGGCGGTGGCGGCGGTGGTGGCGGTACGACAGCCGGAACCCCCGGCGGCAACGGCGGCTTTGGCGGTGGTGGCGGCGGTGGGGCCTACAACTCGCCGGGCGGCGTTGGCGGCTATGGAGGCGGCGGTGGGGGCTGTGGCGCGGCCTACACAGTAGCCAACGCGCCAAACGGTGGCGCTGGAGCTGTCATCGTTTGGTATCTGGTTTAAGGAGATTTATCATGTGGGCTAGAATTATAGAAACGGACGGTATCCGCACCGTTGCTGAGATCATCGATTACGATCCAGATCACCTCCCCCCCGCAATTGCTCAAGAATTTGAGCAGGTAGTCCACGGGATGGAATATCGCGCAGAATTTAGGGACGGGGCTTGGGCTTTACCTCCTGACCCCGAACTTACCGCTGAACCAAAGCCGGAGCCCGAGCCGCAGGAGGTGCCGGTGCCCCTAGATTACGTCCGCTATGTGGCGCTGGTCAAAGTGGCGGGCGGGCTTACCGCAGCGGTGGCGACTAGTATCATCGACGGCACTCATGCCAGCGACGAGGTCAACTTCGTGCAGCGGCTTATGGAGCGGCACTCGGGCAACTTCGTTCTGACTGATCCGCTGGTGCAGCAGGGGCTCGATACTCTGCTTGCCGAGGGTGTCCTCGATCAAACCGGGCGGGATGCAATCGAAGCCGCTTGGCCTACCGGCTGATGCACACTACGCTCGCCTTCTACAAGGCGCCGGGGCGATGGCAGGATGCGGCTGTGCGTTTGATCACGCGCAGCCGTTTTTCGCATTGCGAGCTCGTCGCCATCCAGCCGCAGCCGGGCGGCTCCGCTCGGGCGGTGTCGGCATCGAAGCGCGACGGCAATTGCGTGCGTGAGCGGCGCATTGAGTTTCACCGTGGACATTGGGAGTTCGCGCGGGTCGGCGTCGATATGAGCGAGGCTTGGGGTAGGGCACTAGACGAGATCGGGTTCCCCTATGATGTCTTCCGGGCTGCGCTGAGTGCGTTGCCGGTCGATATCAACAGTGATCGCGGCTGGTTCTGCAGTGAGCTTTGCGCCTATGCTATTGGGCTGTCGCGGCCCCATACGTACAGTCCTGGCGATCTAGCAGAGTGCTGTGGGCTACCCCGATAAACGGGCAGGGGCGGCCTTTCGATGCTTGGTTCGGACGTTCGACTGACGGAAACCACAGCATATACGCCAAAGCTCTGAGAGACGCTTCCAACCCATCCAGTCAGAGAGGTGCCGAATGACCGGTGACCCGCAGCAATCAACCCTGTCGGGTTATAAGATCCAGCAGCTCGAAAAGTCGGTCGCGGAGCTTCGTGAGGCAAACACAGTCCTTGCAGCAGAGTGGCGCGCTGACAACCGCGCACTGCACGAAGAGATCGCGCAGATGAAGGAAGCGGAGGCGGCCAAGGATAGGCAGTTGCTCATCGTCGGTATAACGACATTGGGGGGTATCGTTGTGACACTGTTTGGCGTTCTCTGGACCTATCGATCGGTGATTTTCAAATGATCCGGGTGTTTGGATTTCTCGCAGTGGTTTGTGTGGCACTGTCCGTTGTCTTGGCATTCACGGCTTTTCGATATGAACGCACAGACCGAACGCAGCCAATTAGCGGTTTCGGCAAGGTAGAAACGCTCAAGAGCCCAATCCGCGCTGGTGAGGCTCTGCCTGTGCGCATCTGGCGCGAGAAGGCCCGTGGCGATTGCCCAGTGGTCTCCGAACGCACCGCGATCAGCCAAGATGGAGTGGTGTACGACCTGCCAGATGCGGAATGGTCAGGTGGCTCCGCCGACGATCCATATCTCGACTACCGATATCCGACTTTGCCTTTCATGCCAGAGGGCGAATACCAGCTGCGCGTTGATCTGAACTACACCTGTCCAGGCGGCTTGCTGTTCAAATATACTCAGCCGCCCGCCTTCTTCAGGATCGCGACCTAACCAGCCCATCACATTGCGTCACCCAAGCCCCGCCAGCGGGGTTTCCAGCATTGGAGAATGCCCATGAACCGATACCTCATTGAAAACTGGCGAGTTGTTCTGCGCTCGTATTCCTTTGTCAGCATGGTGCTGGGCCTGCTGGTGCTGCTCTTGCCGAACGCCTTGTTTGGACTGTTCGGGATTGAGGCTGATCCCTATCCGCTTGGCACGGCCGCGTTGGTCTTCTTCGCCTTCGGAATCCTCGGTCGTTTTGTGCGTCAGGTGCCTGAAACCAGAATGGGGCGCCGGCTGATTTTCTGGACCGCCTTCTTGTTCGGGGCGCTCATGCTGGTGAAGTCCATCGGTGGCGCGCTGTATGAGGAAGCGGTGCTTCCGGAGCCGCCGGCCCAGGCGAGCATCCAAGCACAGATCATTCCAGCAATGGCTTCTAAGCCTCTAGCGCCGATGCTTCCAACGCCAGTGGTGGCCAAAGACCCTTTCGATGAGATTGCATTCCAGCTGATCTCCAAATGGGAAGGCAAGCGCCACACAGCCTATCGAGATATCGTGGGTGTTTGGACGATCTGCTACGGCCACACTCGCACAGCCGGGCCCGGGCAGCACAAGACAGACGCTCAGTGCAAGGCGCTGCTGATAGCAGAAATCGCAGAGTATCGCGACGAGTGGCTGGCCTATGTCAACGAAAAAGCAAAGACCTATTGGCTGCCGCCGACCCGTAAGGCTGCCTACACGAGCCTCGCGTTCAATGTGGGCTGGACTGGCGCGGGCAAGAGCACTGCGACCCGCCGTCTCAACGCAGGCGACATCGAGGGCGGCTGTCAGGCGATCAGCTGGTGGAACAAGGCGGGCGGCAAGGTGGTGCGGGGACTGGTGCGTCGCCGCACTGAAGAGGTCACGCTGTGTTTGGTTTAAGTCACCTGCAGGCGCAACTGGTCGCGTGTGGGGTAGGGGTGGCGATCCTGATCGGTGTGGTGATCTGGCTGCGGACAGACGCCGCCAATGATCGCGAGCGAGAACTTCGCGCAAACCAGAACGCCGAGCGCCTTCAGCACATCGAGGACTCGAAAGGAACCCAAGATGAAATTGAAAACCTGTCTGATCCCGATCTGGATCGTGCTCTCTGCAGGGTCCTGTCTACCGCCGAGCAATGTGAGCAGCGGGGCGTTGTTCAGGGACGTCAGTCGCCGGCCGCCAAAGGCGCAACCCGCGACAATTGATGCGATCGCGCAGGACCGGCCGGTCGCGGAGTGGATCGTTTACCAATCACGGCAGTGCGACTTGTATGGCTGCCTTTGAAAGCATCCCGACAGCGGGGTCCAGCTGCATTTCACTAAACTAAAGAAAGGCTAATATTCAGCATTTCAAACTCGTCCTGTCTGTAATGCTACCCCAACTTGCCCGCGCTGCCTTGATCGGTAGCGCGGGCTTTTTTGCGTTTCAGGGAGTGCTATATGCCCGTTGTGGGAAACCTATCGGAAGTGAGCCGCAAAGATTGGATGATCGACTGTTTCAAACCGGTACTACGCATATCGAGGTGAAATGCTGGGCTTGCGGTCAGGGCGTCACACTTAGGCCGCCTGATTTGCCGGATGGTATCACAGATTACGAGTTTGAGAAACGCGCGACCTGTCGTTGCGGTACTGGATGGCCGTATGTCACCAAGTTCCCAAAGAAGCCACTGATGACGATGTGAGCGCCCAGCTTGGGTTATTTTGTTATCGACGGTTCAGGGGGGGACGGCTGCTAATTGCACTATTTTCCCGTCTACCGCATCAAATCTCGTGAGACTTCCTGGGCTAGCGTAGCGGGCCAAATCAACACTCTGATGGAAAATTGCAGAGCTCTCGGTTCCATCGTGAGCGGCTTGCCCATCGCAACTCCTAAACCAACTAACAAGTATAAGCCTAAAAAAAGCCATTTCATCATCGGAGAAAACTTTCTGGTCTACAGGGATAGGGTTCGCCTAGCTCAGTGGCGTCGTACAGCACGATAAAGCAGATATAGCAATATTGGTCCTTGTCGACTGTTTATCCACCGCAGCTCCGACGGTCGGTTGGAATCGAATGGCGCGACCTTAGCACTTGACCTGAGCCGCCTTTAAGTGGAAGGGATTTGACCGTCTCGGTTGAGGCGATGTTACATTTAGCAGGAATGCGCAATTGTCCCGGGTCGAAGTCTCAAAAATATCAATCACCAACTTTAAAAGGATACAAAAACTAGAACTTGATGTCCTGCCTGTGACCGCCCTAGTCGGCGGCAATACCAGCGGGAAAAGTAGCGTGCTAAAAGCGGCACAGCTCTGCGTTTCACTTCTCCAAGCCGCATATCGCGGAAATAATCGGAAGGGGGAGCCAATATTTGTCGGTTCTGTTGGGGATGATGATGTAGCTTTTCATCCTACACAAAAAATCCTTGATTTACGGCATGGCGGTGCAGCCACGGAGCGCAAGGGGTTCGAGATCGGTTTTGATTGTGTGATCGAAGAAGGGGAGGAGCCGGAATACGGCAGTTTCGTACTGGAAGTGAAGAGGGGGAAGAATGCGAACATCAGCCTGCGCATAAGGGGTAAAAAAAAATTTGCGGGGCTAATAGCTAGTGATGGCTCCTCAGCGTCGATATTCACACCCGGACTTTCTGGCATTTCGATCAAAGAGGAATTGCGAACTAGGGGGGCTCTAGCTGCAGGAGCAATGCAGGGGGATGCTAACACCTACCTCCGTAGTCTTTTGTACCATCTGTTTCATGATGAAGAAGGCTGGACCGAGGAAAATGATGAGGAGTGGGAAGAAGCTGATTTTAATGACAGCGAAATCGATGAGCTTCCAGAAAGCAAATGGAAGTCTTTTTGCTTACTGCTAGCCCATATTTATGATGGCGCTAGAATAATAGTCGACCATGATGAGGATATTGAACAATTCCTTGATATACGGGTATCCATCAACGGAAAAGTAATTCCCCTTGATCTGGCATCAACCGGAATGCTTCAAGTCATTCAAATTTTGGCATATTCATGCTTCTTTAAGCCTGCTTTACTCTTGCTTGACGAGCCAGACTCGCATCTGCACGCAGACAGCCAATCAAAGTTACTCGAAGCTCTTATAGGTCTGACGCACCGGACCAAAACACGAATCGTTCTTGCCAGTCATTCACCCCAAATTATCCAGGAGATGAACAGGAGGGATAGTGTAAATGTATGCTGGATGGAGGACGGGTCAGAAGTAGCGCTAGATGACAAGAATTTGCCAGCGGTGCCCCTTCTGATGAGGCTCGGAGCGCTAGGGATAGGCGCTGAAGCATTTGATCCTCAGAAAAAGATTATTCTATTAACCGAAGACTTCAACACGGATCTTGTGAGAATCTATGCCGAAGCGAATGGCGCCGGGTCGGATGTAGCAGTGCTGTCCTACAGTGGTTGTGAGAATCTCTCTGGTGCGAGGAGGCTTGGCATCCTACTTCGGGACCTTCGGCCTGATCTCTCAGTTCTTATCCATAGAGATCGGGACTACCGAAATGAACATGAACTAAGGTTTGAAGAGTTGCAATTTAATTCTTGGTGCAATGCCAATAACGTAGATGGAATCAGCGAAATATTTACGAAACTCAATGATATTGAGCATCTCTTCGCAACACCAGAGCACATAGCCTTAACGCTGCCAGAGTTAACAAAGGATGAAATCTTGGCTTGCATCGAATCATCGATCGCAGAAAATCGCGATGAATTCGTAACTTCTCTCGACAAGGCACGCGCTGTGCTGCAGCAAAAGCTCTATGATACGCCACGGCTGCGGCAAAAAAAGGAATGGCTAGAGTCGGGTCTACCCTCCACTGGAAAAGGGCCTGCGGGCAAATCATTCCGGCCGGCTGTTAGCACTGATCCTTTTCCATTCGAAATTTGCCACGGAAAAAAACTCCAGCGCGTGGTCCGACAGAAGGTCGCCGCAAAGGTCGGAGGCGATTTCGATATCATTGTTAGCAAAATTCAAGGTAGTTCGATAGCGCTTGTCGATGGCAACTGGTTAGGAAAATTCGGCCCAAAATGAAGCAGGTATTTCCAAGTCCCGCCATTGACCTTGCTAGAAACGAAGCGGTAATCCGCTGTGCTGTGACCTATTAAGTACTTCGGGTAGGAACACACGAACAACGGCATGCTGTCACCGGTTGACTATGAAATGAAACAGAAGAAAATGAATGAGGCGAAGTTCTAAGAAACTAGGGACACCTCAATAATATTGCGCGGAGCGTAGACACACACAGTGTTCACCAAGTGCCGCAGAGCAAGCGTACTGCTGCAAAACTCAAGTAGGAGTTAAGAATGACTAAGCTCGTTGAGTGGAACGGAAAATCCGTTAGCTTCTTTACAAAACTTGAAGATGTTCCGATCCCACTTCCGGCCCTCGTTAGTCCCATTCGTCTCTTCAATTTAGCATTCAATGCCGACGGCAGCTTCTACACAACCTATTTCGGCGGAGGTACAGAGCTGACAGAGCAAGATGTTTCATCTGGAGCGATTGTATTTAGAAAAGATAAAGCGCTCCCAGACGGTGGAGAGCGTCGCTTCTCAATCCACGGAAGCGGCGAAATACGATCATTTTTGAGAGATGAAGAAGAAATTGTCCGGCACTTAGGCTATGAACTAAGAGCTTTGAGTGAGCCCAAACTTCTCTTCCAGCATATGATTGGTGGTGCAGGAGAATACATAAATAGGCCTCTTGCTGTCCAGAAACCAAAGACTAACGCGATTGTTATACCCGGCTTGTTTGAAAATCAGGGCCGTGCTGTGTTTTCCTGCCACGTTGCTCCAGGTGACTATGTAGCAAAGTCGGACAAGGTAATCTGGGAAGGCATCACCCGCGAAATAGATGGAGGAAGTAGGCTTAATGTCACGGTAACACTTGATATGGCGGATATGCCAACTGGGGCTCATCTTTGCCATGAGCTTAGGGTGTATCAGAATAATCGCCGCGCGTAGACAACTGTGCGTGACGGGTTGCGCTACTCTCCATTAGTTAAACAGCATTTGTAGGAAACTGAGATACCCTTAGTTTCCTAGATGCCTGCCTCGTTCTTTTTTTCTGTTCTGTTTGATAGTTAACCGGCGACAGCATGCCGTTGTTTGTGTGCTTGCGTGTTGGGTTGTAAAATATCTCGATTGAATCGAACACGTCCCGCCTTGCAACGTCGCGTGTGACATATGTCCGCCGCCTGATCCGCTCCCGTTTCAATAGATGGAAGAAGCTTTCTGCGACCGCGTTGTCATGACAATTCTCGAGCGGCTGATTCTTGCATCCAGATTGTGCTTATCGAGAAAAGATTGCCACTCCTTGCCGATGAACTGGGAGCCTTGAACAGAATGGACCATTACCTTGTGCTTTGGCTTGCCCCGCCAGACAGCACTGAGCAGCCCTTGCAAAGGGGCACCTCAAACGCGGTTCTTGTAACAGTGGTAGAGCCACGACCGACAGAGGAATAAAATACATAGTATGGTCGACTACACCTTTTTGTGATAGACTGGTGAAACATCGTCCTGACGGGTTGCATACGGAATGTGAGCCTTCTCTCGAGAGGAGAAATTCAGATGGTAGGTTTACGCACGGTTTCGATCTCTTTGTTGTTAGCCTCGATACCTTTTCCCATAGTTGCTCAAAGCGCAGATGGACTTCGGCTTCCCAAGCACGACGCGCCGATTCTAGATGCCGCTAATAGCCGGAATCAAATGGCGCTTTCTAAGATCGAGAGCTATACGCCGATTGACTTTCTTGAACTTGGAGAGTTTGAATCTATCATTGTTGAGTATGCTGAGCCTACCGATGACCCATTTGTGGATGGTCAAGCATTAGCCGCCGCAGCCTCTCTTGGTGTCACTGCTACGCAATTGGCTCCAAATACTTTTGAACTACAGATCTCCTCTTTGCCAATATCTGCATCAGAGTTCGACGTTGATGGTGATTTTCTACGGCAAAAGCGGGCAGAGACAGTAGCCGGTATCCTTGAGAATGACGAAACAATTGAGGACTGGTTTCCGAATTATCGTGTTGATAGTCAAGAAATCACTGATCCTTTATACGCTCAGCAATGGCACTATTCGCCAAATGACGAGATCTTAGGGGGCGGAAAATTTCCCGGTGGTACTGACCTCTCATCGCTATGGGAATGGAGTTCTGGAAGCGATGAAGTCGTAGTCGCTGTATTGGACACAGGGTTCCTGTATCACCATGAAGATGCCGCGAATGTCGTGCCTGGCTATGACTTTGTGTCGGATTTGACAGCTGCAAACGATGGTGATGGCTGGGATAGTGATGCAGAAGACCCAGGCGACGCGTGCGGCCCCCTTGCAAAGGATTCATGGCACGGTTCTCATGTAGCTGGCATAATCGGTGCTCTTGGGCACAATGGTAAAGGTGCAGTTGGAATTACTCCAAAGGTTAGCATCATGCCAGTGCGTGTCTTGGGAAAATGTGGAGGTGATTTTCGAGACATAATGACCGCTGTGCTGTGGTCAGCAGATTTACTTGATAGCCAAACTCTTATGGATCTAGGATTGCCAAGAGTTCAAAAAAAGGCCGATATCATCAATATGAGCCTAGGAGGCGTCGGTCGGTGCCGCCCCTCATTCGGTCGGAATTTTTTAAGAGTTGCAGAAAGCGGCACCCTCATCATCGTCGCGGCGGGCAACTCAGCGAGAAATGTCCAAGATTTTATTCCAGCATCGTGTCCTGGAGTGATGGCGGTCGCCGCTAGCGATATGTCTGGATCACTCGCTAGCAGGTATTCTAACTATGGCCCCCTAATTTCTATCATGGCACCTGGCGGAGATATAGATGCAGATTTAGATGGGAACGGCTTGCCAGATGGTATCCTAAGTATGGTCGCTAACGACTACGCGTTCTATAATGGCACATCGATGGCCGCGCCTCACGTATCAGGACTGGCAGCTCACATCTACGCCCTGGATCCTACTATTGCGCCAAACGATGCAATTAATTTGATGGTAAACTATGGCTTGAAACGTTCTGATCAGCACTGTCCGGTTAAGTGTGGGACCTTGCTTAGCGCAAAGTTTTTATTGCCAGAATAAATTCGGTTTGGGTTCCTGCTTACGTAAATGAGATTAAGTATGGGTATTAGGCATTATATTTCTGTCGGGTCCTTCGTAATCTTGGTTGGATGCGGGGAGCCGTTTTTAACGGTTGCCAAGCCCAAAGCGATAACCTTTGAAGCCGCAATGGCGGAGCTTGGCCGAGGATTCACTGCGTTTGAATCAGCTTCGGCGAATAGTCCACGTGGCCTAGTACCCTGCACTGTCGATGTCTCGTTCGATATCTCTGTGGCTGCGCAAGCTAGTGATACTATGAACGTTGCTAGAACCGGGAGTCTTGTGGTTACAGGGGTATCAGGACAAACTACAACTGGAAGCAATTTGTCCGGTGGGTTTTCTCGAGACCGATCCGCAGATCGAGGAAGTAAGATACGCGTTCAACTACGTCACTTGCAATGCCTCCCAACGGACACGCGTGCTGCAACCGGCGAGCAACTTCGTGAGGTTGCGGACGCGGTTGATGGAACGAATGGAGTTATGATCCTTAACATTCCTCCATCACAGTAGTTTCTTTGCTCTTAGCTGTCGGGCCGTTCATCCTATAGCCCTCTGCGTCCGGCTGCTGTGTCCAGTCTATGCAGCTTTGGGTTCGATAGCTGAGTTTGAAGAACACCGTTTCCCAAAACGCGCAACTCATTAGTGAGTTGCGGTGGTTCCCCTAAGCTCAATGGGAAGAGATTATCCATTGAATTTAGGTGTTTAGCGGTGCTCCGCGTTTGTTTACACCGAAGATGTCGAAAGGTCATGGACCTCATTGATGTCTGGGTGAAATTCTGGGACTCGCGTTCCGAAACCGCCCCAGACGTTCTCGATTCTTCCTAGATCAATGTGGTTTAGATGGCTGGAACTAGGCTGCAGAAATAAGGCTAGGTGCCTTATTTTTATGAAGTTTTTCGGGAACATTCAATGGAGCGGGTAACGAGAATCGAACTCGTAACTAAAGCTTGGGAAGCTGCCGTGATACCTTTTCACCATACCCGCGCGCTGAAGGTCAGATAATCGGCGCGCCGGGGAAGGTCAAGTCAGGGTTTGATGGCGGTGGCGAAATTGATCTCGGCAGGCAAGCGGAAAGGGCCGTTTTCCGCAAAGGGGCGCAGGGCGTCGGCGATTGTTTGACGCAGCTCGTTCACCTGTTTTGCACTTGGTTCGAAATGGGTGATTGCCCCGCCAGCGGGGCCGATGTCGCACATTTGTTGAGCCAGATCTTCGACCGACCCTGCGGGCGTGAGGTCAATCTTGGCTACCTCGCATCTCACTTCGGCAAAGCCTGCCTGCGTGAGGATCGCTTGGATACGCTCAGGATCGCGAAACGCGAAGGGGCCGGGTGCATCGGGATCGCTTTTGGGCATAGCGCCGAGGGTCGCGCGGGCGGCACGGGCGGGCAGGGTGAAGAAGGGATTTTCAGGGATCTGCCCCCAAGCGGCAAAGCTGATCCGTGCGCCGGAAGTAAGCTGCGCGGCCATGCGTCCAAAGCTTAAGACAGGGTCGGCAAAGAACATCACCCCAAAGCGCGAGATCAGGCGGTCATAGGGCGGATCAAGTTGAAGTGTCGTCGCGTCGCCATGGTGAAAGGCGATTTGGGGCAGGGCGGCGCTGCGTTTCCGCGCAAGGGTGAGAAGAGGTTCAGAGACATCAACACCCAGCACCACGCCTGCGGTGCCCACTGCCTCGGCTGCCGCTAGACAAGCTGCACCTGCGCCGCAGCCGATATCCAGCACGCGTAGTCCTGAGTTCAGTTCCGCCCGCGCCAGCACGCCGTCGAGCACGGGTTTCATAAGCGTGTCCAACTCTGCCTGCCGTGCGACCCATTTGTGTCCGGCTTTACTGGTCCAGAATTCGATCTGATCGCTGTTGTTATGATCACTCATCACGTCGTCTTTCTTCTGCGACGGCGTCCGCCACGCGCGCCCTCTGCACCCCCTGCGCCACCGCCGCCGGTGTTGAATGTAACGTTTGGCAGGGCCACGAGGCTGTTGAGGATGGGGAAGGGTTCCACCGCGTTGGGAATGGCAGAGGCGTTAACGAAATGCTCCTGAAAACGCGGCTCTACGGCGGTTTCGATCTTGTGGATCGCGCGCACGGTGGCCTCAATCTCGGCGCGTGCGTCGGTGTTCAGCAGCGCGATCCGCGCCCCGGTGCCTGCGGCGTTGCCAGCACTGGTCACTTTGTCGAGTGGCGCATCTGGTATCATGCCGAGCACCATCGCGTGTTTGGGGCTGATATGCGCGCCAAAAGCCCCCGCGAGCACAACGCGGTCCACCTTGTCGACGCCGAATTTGTCCATCAGCAAACGCGCCCCGGAATAAAGCGCAGCCTTGGCCATCTGAATCTCACGGATGTCGCGGTTGGTGACGGTGATCTTGGGGCCGCCTTTGTCGGTGCCGTCATAAACCAGATAGCTGTTGGTGCGCCCATCGGCAAAGACGGACGGAGAGCCGGTCTGCTCTGCGCTGCCGATCAGGCCTGGGGCGTCGACAATGCCGTGGATGCGCATCTCTGCGACCATTTCGATGATCCCCGAGCCACAGATGCCGGTAACGCCGGTGCTTGCGACGGCCTCTTCAAAACCCTCGTCATCAGACCAGATATCGGACCCGATCACTTTGAACCGCGCCACTTTGGTTTCGGGGTCAATCTCGACACGCTCAATCGCGCCGGGGGCCGCGCGTTGGCCGCTGCTGATCTGCGCACCTTCAAAGGCGGGGCCGGTGGGCGAGGAGCATGCCAGCACCTTTTCCTTGTTCCCAAGTAGGATTTCCGCATTGGTGCCCACATCAACCACCAGCATCAGATCGTCGGACTTCTCGGGCGCTTCGGAAAGGGCAACGGCGGCGGCATCAGCCCCCACGTGGCCTGCGATACAGGGCAGCAGGTAGACCCGCGCAGAGGGGTGGATTTTCAAATCTAGGTCTTCAGCCCGCAGTCGCAGCGCGCCAGAGGTCGCAAGCGCGAACGGCGCTTGGCCAAGCTCAAAGGGATCAATGCCAAGCAGCAAGTGGTGCATCACCGGGTTGCAGACAAAGACCGCATCGACGATCAGGCTTTGCTCAACAGCCCCTTCTTCGGCGATTTGAGCAAAGAGCGCGTTCATCCCGTCGCGCACCGCGCGGGTCATTTCTTGCGCGCCCTCGGGGTTCATCATTGAATAGCTGACCCTGCTCATCAGGTCTTCGCCAAAACGAATTTGCGGGTTCATCACACCAGAGGAGGCCACGACCTTGCCCGTTTGCAGATCGCACAGATGCGCCGCGATGGTGGTGGAGCCGAGATCGACCGCCAGCCCATAGACGGTGCCGTCGTAATACCCCGGCCAGATGTTCATGATCCGCGGCGGGTTCTCCTGATCGCCTAGATGCACAGCGACTGTGACTTTCCAGGCGCCTTTGCGCAGAACAGGCTGCATCATCTGTAGGATGTGCAAATCAGCAGTAACCTTCTTTAACTCCCATTGCTCGGCGAGCGCGGTGCGCAGGCGCTCCAGATCGCCCGAGGGTTCATGCATGTCGGGCTCTGTCACCTCAACGTAAAACAGCTTCACCGAAGGGTTCAGCACAATATCTCGCGCTTCGGCGCGTTTGCGCACGACCTGTTTGTGGACTTGGCTTTCTGGCGGCACGTCTATCACCACGTCGCCCTGCACCGTGGCCTGACAACCCAGACGGCGGCCTTCCTTCAGCCCGCGCTTTTCGTCGTACCGTTCTTCAACCGCGTTCCATTCGCTTAAAGCATCAGCTGCGACAGTGACGCCATGTTTCGAAAACTGGCCATACCCCGGCGAGACCTGGCATTTAGAGCAGATGCCGCGCCCGCCACAGACTGAATCCAGATCAACCCCCAACTGCCGTGCGGCGGTCAGCACTGGCGTGCCTTTGGGGAAGCGCCCTCTCTTGCCAGAGGGGGTGAAAATTACGAGGGGATCGCTGCTCATCGGGGCCGTCCTTTACTGCTTTGCGCCACCATAGCGTTCCGCGCGGCAGGGGAAAGATGCGGGGCGGCAATTCGTGCAGCGCGCGCGTCATTCTTGCCTTGCGGCTTACGCCGGGGAATAGGTCTTTCCAATCCGGGTCATCCGTGAAATAGGAAACCGCCAAATGAACCCATCCAGACCGAGGTGTTAAATGGAGATTCGTGAGGCCCTGACCTTTGATGACGTACTGCTGGTTCCCGCGGCGTCCTCTGTGTTGCCGTCTACCGCAGATACAAGAACCCGCGTCACGCAGAGCATCGCGCTCAACATCCCGCTGCTCAGCTCGGCGATGGATACGGTGACCGAAAGCCGCATGGCAATTGCATTGGCGCAAGCCGGGGGCATGGGTGTTGTGCACCGCAACCTTACGGTTGAAGAGCAGGCCCGCGAAGTGCGTCGGGTCAAGCGCTTTGAATCCGGCATCGTTTACAACCCGATCACCCTGCGCCCCGACCAGACCCTCGCGGATGCTAAGGAACTGCAGGAACGCTACCGCGTGACTGGCTTTCCGGTGGTGGATGAAAGTGGCCGTGTGCTGGGCATCGTCACGAACCGTGATATGCGGTTTGCCTCAGACGACCGTACGCCTGTTTCGGTGATGATGACCTCTGACCAGCTTGCCATCCTGCAAGAGCCTGCCGACCGCGACGAGGCGATCAGCCTGATGAAGGCGCGCCGGATCGAAAAGCTGCTGGTGACCGATGCCAAAGGCAAGCTGACCGGGCTGTTGACCCTGCGCGATACCGAACAGGCCGTGCTGAACCCAACCGCTTGCAAAGACGATCTTGGCCGTTTGCGCGTTGCCGCCGCCACCACGGTGGGCGATGCGGGCTTTGAGCGCTCTGAAGCGCTGGTTGACGCCGGCGTCGATATGATTGTGATCGACACGGCGCATGGTCACTCCGAAGGTGTGGCCCTTGCGGTGACGCGGGCAAAGAAACATTTCGGTGATGTACAGGTTGTCGCGGGCAACGTGGCCACCGGTGCCGCAACCCGCGCGTTGATCGACGCGGGCGCCGATGCGGTCAAGGTCGGCATCGGCCCCGGCTCCATCTGTACCACGCGGATGGTCGCTGGCGTCGGTGTGCCCCAGCTGACAGCTATCATGGATTGTGTGGCGGCGGCGGGTAACGTGCCGATCATCGCAGATGGCGGCATCAAGTTCTCCGGCGATTTCGCCAAGGCCATTGCCGCTGGTGCCTCCTGCGCCATGGTCGGCAGCATGATCGCTGGGACCGACGAAAGCCCGGGTGAAGTCATTCTGTATCAAGGCCGTAGCTTCAAAAGCTACCGTGGTATGGGGAGCATGGGCGCCATGGCACGCGGCTCGGCGGATCGCTACTTCCAGAAAGACGCGGCTTCGGACAAGTTGGTGCCAGAAGGTATCGAAGGCCAGGTGCCGTATAAGGGCAGCGCGGGCAATGTGCTCCACCAACTCGTGGGCGGTCTGCGTGCGGCCATGGGCTATACCGGTTGTGCCACCGTTGATGAGATGCGCCGCGACTGTAGCTTTGTGAAAATCACGGGTGCGGGGCTGAAAGAGAGCCATGTGCATGACGTGCAGATCACCCGGGAATCTCCGAACTATCGCATCGGTTAATCAACAAAAGCAACGGCCTAAGGGTCGTTCTTAATACAAGGAAGACGGCATGACCCCGGGCGCGCGTGTATCGGCTGCAATACAAGTTCTTGACGCGATCGCCGGGGGGCTGGCCGCCGAACAGGCGTTAACACGGTGGGCACGGCAGAGCCGATTTGCAGGCTCCAAAGACCGAGCCGCCGTGCGCGACCATGTCTTTGACGTACTACGTCAGAGGCGTACGGCGGCGCATTTTGGATGTGGTGACACTGGTCGGGCGCTGATGATTGGTGTGCTGCACGGGCAGGGCGCTGATCTTGACACTTTGTTCACGGGCGAAGGCCATGCACCGACTCCGCTAAGCGACGAAGAACGACAGGTCCCGAACGCGCCCGAAGACCGCGCTACAAAGAACAATCTTCCTGACTGGCTTTTGCCCCTTTTCGACGCGGCGCTTGGCGATAAGGCGGACGCAGTCGCCGTGTCATTACAGGCACGCGGTCCGATCTGTTTGCGCGTGAACACGGCGCGGATTGAAGTTCCTGCCGCACAGGCATTGCTCGCGGAGGATGGCGTTCAAACCTGCGCGAATCCCCTCGCTGATGCCGCTCTGACAGTTACCGAAGGCACCCGCCGCATCCGAAATTCGCGCGCCTTTAGTGATGGTTATGTCGAATTGCAGGATGCTGCGAGCCAGGCGGTCGTCGCCGCTTTGCCTTTGGGTGGTCGGGTGCTTGACTACTGCGCTGGCGGCGGGGGCAAAGCGTTGGCTTTGGCAATGGACCCGTCTCGCGAAATCACCGCTCATGACATTGACCCGCGCAGGATGAGCGATCTTACCCCCCGCGCTGAGCGAGCAGGCGTTTCGATTACTCTGGCCGATACCGAACAGGCCAAGGCAGGCGGTCCCTACGATCTTGTTCTATGTGACGCGCCCTGTTCGGGCTCGGGTGCATGGCGACGTGCTGCGGAAGGGAAGTGGACGTTGACCCCCGATCGCCTAGCAGAGCTGACCGGCATTCAGGATCAGATTCTCGAGACTGCAGCGGCACTTACGGCGCCGCAGGGTGTGTTGGCTTATGCAACATGTTCGTTGTTCCGCGAAGAGAATGAGGCGCGGGTTGAAGCCTTTTTGACCCGACATCCGGCGTGGAAAATCGCGCGGATGGACCGTTATGATGTAACCCCTGATGGCGACGGCTTCTTTTCAGCACAGTTGACGCGCGACTAAACTTCCTCATAATCAACCAATGCGTGCAAAGCGATCTGAGTTAAAGCCCGCTTAACCTCTATCGCACGTAATAGTCGTGTGATTCGGTTGTGAGGGGATTTGTGTGGAGCAGGACGTCCGGCATTCAGCGATTGGCGGCCAGACAGGCCTCGGGCGGCTATGGTTGCCGGGCATTATGGCTTTGGCTACCGGCGGTCTCGCGCTCCAGAGCACCGATGCGGTAATGACAATCGGCCTTGCCGCCTCCGCCGTAACACTTGTTATAATATCATTGGGTTACTTGGGCCTGCACCTGCGCGCTCAGGCGCGGGATCAGGCAACCAGCAACGGGGTGGCAGATTTCATAGCAAAGGACGGCACCCCTAGTTTTATTGTAACAACAGACAGGCAAATTTTGTACCGCAATCAGGCGGCGGAGGTGCAGTTTGGTGAACTGAATGCAGAGACCCTTGCACGGGCTCTGCAGGCACATTTTTCTAATCCTGTCGGACTTCTCTATCGCTTGCAGTCGCGGGCAACGGCCAGCGGTAATGCGCGCGAAGAGGTGATCACCCGCAAGGGGCCAGTCAGAATATCCGTACACCAACTTACCAACGAAAGATTTTTATGGCGCATTGACCCGGTCCCTGCCCGGGACGGCCCTCGCAGCTCTCAAGAAGGTGTGGCTCTACCGATGGTAATGGTTGGTCGCAGCGGAGCCATACTGTTCATGAATGATGCCGCACGGACCCTCGTCGGGCACCGGGTGAAGTCTCTGGACAGATTGTTCAATTCCCTTCCGTTAACGCCCGGTGCGGTGACCGAATTATTAACATCTGAAGGTAGTAGACAGGTGTTGGTGGCGGAAATCGATGCCGGTGCCAACCGCCGCGCGCTCTACCTCCTGCCGCCCCCGGATGAAATCATCTCGCCCAGCGAACTCGGATGGGAAACTTTTCAAGACCTGCCCGTGCCCCTGATCAAACTTGGCCCGGACGGGACCGTACTAGCATTCAACCGCATGGCCGCGAAATTGCTGGGCGTGTCGTTGCGACGCGAAGCTCACCTTTCGCAGCTTATGGAAGGTTTAGGGCGCTCAATTTCAGATTGGTTAGACGACAGTCTGGCGGGGCGGCTGGTGCAAAAGTCAGAGTTTCTAAGGCTGACCCGCACGGATCGCGAAATTTTCGTGCAGGTTTCGCTTAACCGGATTTCCGAGTCCGGGGAGGCGGCATTAATTGCGGTTCTGCAAGACGCGACTGAGTTAAAGTCGCTAGAGGCCCAGTTCGTACAAAGCCAGAAGATGCAGGCGATTGGGCAATTGGCCGGCGGCGTGGCGCATGATTTCAATAATCTTCTTACTGCGATTTCTGGCCATTGCGACCTGCTTTTGCTGCGCCATGATCAAGGCGATCCGGATTTCAGCGATCTCGTCCAGATCAACCAGAATGCCAACCGCGCTGCAGCACTGGTGGGCCAATTGCTGGCATTTTCCCGAAAACAGACCCTGCGGCCAGAAACGCTCGACATGCGCGATACGCTGGCTGATCTAACTCATCTGCTAAATCGCTTGGTCGGGGAAAAGGTGACCCTCACCCTTAGTCACGACCCAGTGCTTGCCCCCATTCGCGCAGACAAGCGTCAGTTGGAGCAGGTTTTGATGAACCTCGTCGTAAACGCGCGCGACGCGATGCCCGCCGGGGGCGAGATCCGTATCGTGACGGAAGTGACCACTCTTGACCATCCGCTAGAACGGGACCGCGTCAGCGTCCCAGCCGGGCGATTTGTGACGGTGCAGGTGAACGACGATGGCACCGGGATCCCGCGGGATAAGCTGCAAAAGATATTTGAGCCGTTTTTTACGACAAAGCGGACAGGCGAGGGCACAGGCCTCGGCCTTTCAACAGCTTACGGCATCGTCAAACAAACCGGCGGTTTTATATTTGTTGATAGCGAGGTGGGCAGGGGGACGTCGTTCACCCTCTACTTCCCTGTACTTGAAGGGCAACCCACGACCGTGTCGCGTGCAGTAGTATCCCCACCCGATAAGGGGCCGCCACCACGGTCGGACGGGGTGATCTTGCTGGTTGAAGATGAGGCCCCGGTGCGCGCATTCGCCAGCCGCGCACTGCGCCTGCGCGGCTATACTGTGCTGGAAGCAGAATCCGCCGAAGCCGCGCTGAAGACACTTGAGGATAAGGATCTTGATATCGATGTATTCGTAACAGATGTTGTGATGCCGGGGATGGATGGCCCAAGCTGGGTGCGCCAAGCTCTCAAACAGCGTCCAGATGTGCGCGTCGTCTTCGTCTCAGGCTATGCGGAGGATAATTTCGGCGAAGAGCAATCAAAGATTCCGAACTCAGTCTTCCTGCCAAAGCCATTCTCGCTGACCGATCTGACCAATACGGTACATAACCAGCTGCACTAACTCTGTTATCAAACCAAAGGGTGATTAACGTCGATTAAGGGATCGACTCGTAAAGCTCGAATTCTGTCGCAAATTTCCGACGAAACCGCTTTTCCACATTTGGCGAGAGCTCAAGCGTCATCTTCGGGGAGACATTCTCTTGACCGAGGGATAGACTTAATTCCAACCGGTCCTCCAAGAAAATGCGTAGCCGTTGCTGATCTTCATAGCGAAAGTGGTGGGTGATACCGGTGCCATTGGGTTGGGTTTCCATGAACTTCAATTGGCTCCCCACATCGGCAAATCCCGGCCTATCTCCTTTCATATAAGCCATCACAAATTCATCGAATGTAATCCCGAATGTATTGTTGGGCTTACCTTCCATAAAGGGGCGCTGGCGATAGCGGTACCAGCTACCCAACCATGAAATTGGCTCACGCATCACGGCCATGAGCTCTAGCTCTGCATCGCAGACCTTGAGGAACATGGGCCGAATGAAACGGTTATACCGATAAACGGGCGCATGTTTCAGCATCGGGGGCTGCGATATTATCATGTCCGCGCGCGGGGCAAGAGCCTTTTCATACGCGGTGGTTCCAGTCTTGGGCACCGATAGAAAGGCCAGCCGTTCTTTGAAGAAAATTATCACGCGTGTCTTATCCCCTGCTGCGCACGGATCAATTTTTGTAGGGTAAACCATTTCTTTACCATTCCAGAGAAAACTTAAAGCACAAACAAAATGATTGAAATGTTCTTCGTTTACCCTCATAGAGAACATTAGAAGAACATGCGCAGCGCGGCGTGCAGGCGATTGCCGCCGGGACGCCACTGTGACACTAAGGGATGAACCTAATGGCAACGGCAGATCTTTTGACAATGGACAGCAAGAAAACCGCAGAAAAGCAAAAGGCGCTCGACAGCGCGCTGGCCCAGATCGAACGTCAGTTCGGCAAAGGGTCGATCATGAAGCTGGGCGCCGAAGGGGCAGTCCAGGATATTAGAGCGAGCTCCACTGGCTCGCTTGGCCTTGATATCGCGCTTGGCATTGGCGGCTTGCCAATGGGGCGTATTATCGAAATTTATGGCCCAGAGTCTTCCGGTAAGACCACGCTGACACTGCACTGCGTTGCAGAACAGCAAAAAACCGGTGGCGTCTGTGCCTTTGTTGATGCGGAACATGCGCTTGACCCGCAATATGCCAAAAAACTTGGCGTAGACATTGACGAGCTGCTGATCTCGCAACCCGATACGGGCGAGCAAGCGCTTGAGATTACGGACACGCTTGTGCGGTCCGGCGCGGTAAACATGGTCATCGTCGACTCGGTTGCGGCTTTGACGCCCAAATCTGAGCTTGAGGGTGAGATGGGCGACAGCAGTGTCGGCGTGCAGGCGCGTCTGATGAGCCAAGCCATGCGTAAGCTTACAGGGTCGATCAGCCGATCCAACTGTATGGTTATCTTCATCAACCAGATTCGGATGAAGATCGGCGTCATGTTCGGCTCGCCCGAGACAACGACCGGCGGCAATGCGCTGAAGTTCTATTCTTCTGTCCGGCTCGACATCCGCCGCATTGGTGCGCTGAAGGACCGTGACGAAGTCGTGGGCAACGCGACCAAGGTAAAGGTCGTCAAAAACAAAGTCGCCCCGCCGTTCAAACAGGTCGAGTTCGACATCATGTATGGCGAAGGCATTTCCAAGATGGGTGAGCTACTTGATCTTGGGGTGAAAGCTGGCGTGGTCGATAAATCGGGCTCGTGGTTCAGCTATGGCGACGAGCGGATCGGGCAGGGGCGTGAAAATGCCAAGAACTTCTTAAAAGAGAATACTGCCATGGCCGCGGAGATCGAAGACAAAATCCGCGCCGCACATGGGTTGGATTCTGCCGGCCCAGCCAAGGATGACGCTGATATCCTCGAAGCCTGAACTTACTTTGGGTTCCGAGCTTACAAAGGGGGCGTGGCCGTGGGCTGCGCCCCCTTTTTCGTTGGCAGCAACGGTAGACAGCGCCGGGGCTGAGGGGTATTTGGAATCGACCCAATCTGCCCCGGAAGGCCTCGCCCATGAAGACGCTGAATGAAATTCGCTCAACCTTTTTGAATTACTTCGATGCGCAGGGGCATCAGGTTGTGCCCTCCAGCCCGCTGGTGCCGCGCAACGACCCGACGCTGATGTTTACCGCTGCCGGTATGGTGCAGTTCAAGAACCTCTTCACCGGGGTCGAGACGCGCAATTACAGCCGCGCCACATCGGCGCAGAAATGTGTGCGCGCAGGCGGCAAACACAACGATCTCGACAATGTGGGCTATACGGCACGCCATCACACATTCTTCGAAATGCTGGGCAACTTCAGCTTTGGTGACTACTTCAAATCAGAAGCGATCCCCTTTGCCTGGGACTTGTTGACCAAAGAGTTCGGCATTGATCCGAACCGCTTGCTGGTCACTGTCTACCACACAGATGAAGAAGCGGTAAAAATCTGGAAAGCCCATACTGGCCTGCCAGACGAACGAATTATCCGCATCGCCACTGATGATAACTTCTGGTCCGCTGGCCCAACCGGTCCCTGCGGGCCGTGTACCGAAATCTTCTACGATCACGGCGACCACATTTGGGGCGGCCCTCCAGGATCGCCAGAGGAAGATGGCGACAGGTTTGTGGAGATCTGGAACCTCGTCTTCATGCAATACGAGCAGTTTGAGGATGGCACGCGCCAGCCACTGCCGAACCAATCGATTGACACCGGCATGGGCATCGAGCGGGTTGCGGCACTTTTGCAAGGCACCAACGACAACTACGCCACAGACCTGATGCGCAGCTTGATCGAAGCCAGCGCCCATGCGTCTTCCACCGACCCCGATGGGCCGGGTAAAACCCACCACCGGGTCATTGCGGACCACCTACGGTCGACGTCTTTCTTGATCGCCGATGGGGTCATGCCCTCGAACGAGGGTCGTGGCTATGTGTTGCGCCGTATCATGCGCCGCGCCATGCGGCATGCGCATTTGCTGGGCGTTAAAGACCCATTAATGCATCAATTGGTACCGTCTTTGGTACAGCAGATGGGCGCGGCCTATCCCGAGCTGGGTCAGGCGCAGTCGCTGATCCGCGAGACATTGTTACTGGAAGAAACCCGTTTCCGACAGACGCTAGATCGGGGTCTGAAACTGTTGGACGATGAGCTGCACGGCCTGCCTGAGGGGGCGACCTTGCCGGGCGAAGCCGCGTTTAAGCTATACGACACCTTTGGCTTTCCGCTGGACCTTACGCAGGATGCGTTGCGCGAAAAGGGCCGCGCTGTGGATACTGATGGCTTCAACACCGCGATGGAGGCGCAAAAGGCCAAAGCCCGCGCGGCTTGGGCTGGGTCGGGCGAAGCGGCGGATGCGACCGTCTGGTTCGACGTGGCTGATAAAAGCGGCGTCACTGAATTCTTGGGGTATGATACCGAAAGCGCCGAGGGACAGATCGTTGCATTGGTGCAGGGCAGCGATAAGGTCGAAGCCGCATCTGCAGGGAGCGATGTTCAGGTCGCATTGAACCAGACACCTTTCTATGCCGAAAGCGGGGGGCAGGTTGGCGATACGGGCGTGATCCGCACGCAGACCGGCATCGTTAACGTGACCGATACGCGCAAGTCGGCGGGTGTTTTCGTACATTTCGGGCATGTGATCGAAGGCGAAGTTAAGCCGGGTCAGTCTGCCGTGTTGGAAGTCGATCGCGCCCGGCGCAGTGCAATCCGGGCTAACCACTCGGCGACGCACCTGCTGCATGAGGCGCTGCGTAACGCGCTTGGCGATCATGTTTCGCAGCGCGGCTCGCTAAACGCACATGACCGTTTGCGGTTCGATTTCTCGCACGCAAAAGGGCTGACGCCCGAGGAGTTGACCCAAGTTGAGCGTGAGGTGAACGACTATGTTCGCCAGAACACGCCTGTTGAGACACGGATCATGACCCCGGACGACGCGCGGGCCATGGGCGCGCAGGCGCTTTTCGGTGAGAAATACGGCGACGAAGTGCGGGTTGTGTCGATGGGGCAGCTTGAAGGCTCTGGCAAGGGAAGTAACAAATCGACCTATTCCTTGGAGCTTTGTGGCGGCACGCATGTGCGCCAGACGGGCGACATCGGTGCCTTTGTGCTCTTGGGCGACAGCGCCAGCAGTTCTGGCGTGCGCCGGATCGAAGCACTTACCGGGACCGAAGCGCTGGCTTGGCTCCGAGACCAAGAGGCGGCGCTGAGCCGTGTCGCGGCGGAACTTAAAACATCAACCGCGGACGTTCCTGATCGTGTGCGTGCTTTGCTTGATGAACGCCGCAGCCTGTCCAATGAGGTGGCGCAATTGCGTCGTGAATTGGCGATGTCGGGTGGCGGCGCAGCAGCGCCAGAGGCCCGCGAGGTAAATGGCGTTAAATTCGTTGGCCAAGTTCTGAGCGGTGTGACGGGCAAAGACCTGCCGGGGTTGGTGGATGAGCACAAAGCCAAGCTCGGCTCGGGCGCGGTGCTGTTGATCGCCGACACCGGTGGCAAAGCGGCAGTTGCGGGCGGCGTCACCAAGGATTTGACAGATCGTCTTTCGGCGGTCGACATGGTCAAGGCGGCGGTCGCGGAACTGGGCGGCAAGGGCGGCGGTGGTCGGCCTGACATGGCTCAGGGCGGCGGTGCCTCGGTTGAGAATGCGGATGCGGCGATTGCCGCAGCTGAAAACATTTTGAAAGGATAAGACCCATGGGCGCACTTTGGATTGCACATGTCACCGTCACCGACGAAGAGGCGTATAAGAAATACGCCGCCGGTGCCACGCAAGCAATTGCTGCCCATGGTGGCAAGTTCATCGCACGTGGCGGGCGTTTTGTTCAGCTTGAGGGCAAAGAACGGCCGCGCAATGTTGTGGCCCGTTTCCCTGATGTCGAAACCGCAGAAAAATGCTACCACTCCGACGCTTACCAAGCGGCGTTGAGCCATGCGCGCGGCGCGTCTGAGCGTGAATTGATGATCGTCGAAACCGACGAATGATCGGAGCGGCCTCGCCAGCAAATAGGCGGGGCGCTTTGCTTTTCCTACTGGAACCTTCCCCCTAAACTGAGGTTGAACCATATGAACCTCGACCGCATATCCGCCTTCGCCCAGTGGTGCCGCCGCCATGTGGAGGTGACCACGCTCGCCTTAATGAGCCTATCTATCATCGCGGTTTGGACTTTGGCCGAATTGACCGAAGAAGTCGTGGCTGGCAGCACGAGCAATCTTGATCGCGAGATACTACTATTCCTCCGCACCCCCGGCGACCTTTCTGACCCCATCGGCCCTTGGTGGGTGGAGGAGATCGGACGCGACCTGACAGCCTTGGGCGGCGTGGCGGTCTTGGTGATGACGACGGTGGTGGTCGCGGTATTTTTCATGCTGCAGCGGCGGTGGTCCACTGCGCTTTATATCCTCGCGACCGTGGGCGGCGGAATCGTGCTGAGCAGCATCGCCAAGGAATTTTTCGACCGGCCACGCCCCGACCTCGTGCCGCATGGGTCGCTTGTGCATACGGCAAGTTTTCCTTCGGGGCATTCGATGATGGCGGCGGTGGCGTATTTGACGCTTGGGGCCATGGTGGCGCGGGCGCAAAAGCGATGGGCGCTCAAAGCCTATACGCTCGCTGTCGCTGTGATGCTCACATTGCTGGTGGGCATGAGCCGGGTCTATATGGGGGTACACTGGCCCACTGATGTGGCAGCCGGATGGCTGGGCGGCGGCGCTTGGGCGGTGCTGTGTCTTCTCGTCGCGCGCAGTTTGGCCAAACGCGGGCATATCGAACAAGAGGCGAGCGATACTTAGCAGCGCCTTGCGCCAACCCCCCTCCAGACATAAAAACGGCAGCGCATCGTTCGGATG